>CAZEOD010000019.1:0-4263 GCA_964513675.1 uncultured Caulobacterales bacterium
CGCCAAGGATTGCTGCGACTGTACCGCCTGTAATCTCGCCGGCGCTAACAAGGTAAATCCCGACAGCAAAAATGCCGGCAATCGCGAGGCCGCCAAAGACTTCCATCATCGGGTCGATGCGGGCTTGATTGGTGACAAGCTGTAGGTAAAGCCGCACGCGCTCTTTGAAAGAGAGGTCAAGCCGCTGCGTTTCATGGGCTTCAAGCCCATAGGCTTTGACCATGCGCGCGCCGGAAAAGCTCTCATCGAGCTGCGCTGTGAGCTGCCCCATGTGGGCCTGCGCCGCGGCGGCGTTCCCGCGCAAAGCTTTTGACAGTTTGATGATCGGCAGAGCAGCTAGAGGGTAGATAATTAAGATCAATGCCGAGAGCTTAGGTGCCATGTAAAACATGGTGCCAAGAACGGCTAAAATGGTGAAAACATCTTTGAACAAATTTGATAGGCTGCGCAGGAGCGCTTGTGTCACTGCATTCATATCATTAGTAAAGCGGGATAATAAATCCCCGACAGTACCGCGCGCAAAAAAAGCGTAATCCGCGCTATGGGCGCTTTTCGCCATATCTTTTTGTAAGCCCGCTATGGTGTTCAGCGCGATTTTATTGGTCAGCACGGTTTGGGCAAACATAGAGCCGCCCGAAACAAGCGTGAGCGCAATCAGAGCAGGGACGACGATTTTGATAAAGTTTTTGGCTGATGCTCCGGCGTCTTCACCGCTACTCATGCTGCTGGCGAAATCAACAACATATTGCGTAAAGGCGACATAAGCGGCTTGGGTGCCGGCTAAGACTATCATGAAAATAATAGCGATTATCAGCGTGGCTTTTTGGGGAGCAATATAATGTGACCATAGCCGCGCAATACGGCTACGATCTGTTGATGTGTTAGGCGGGTCTGTTGCCATGAAGGGCTTAGCCAATAACGCCGTCTTTATCAGGGTCAATCAGCTCATGCGCATGAAGCACGAAATAGCGCATATGGGCGTTATCGACTGTGCGCTGCGCCGCAGATTTCCACGCATCGCGTGCGGCATCATAATTTGGAAAGGCGCCAACAAAATCAATATTTGTTAGGTCTTTAAATTCTGTCTTCATCGGGTCAATTAATTCCCCGCCAATAACCAGATGTAAAAGTTGCATCCGCTTGTTCTCCTGTCGATCTTCGGGCGTTGTGCCCAAATGTGAAAAATCTCGCACCTTATTGTCGCTCTTATAAAAAGCATCAATAAGCGGCTTTACCCGTTCTAGTAACAAAGGCTGCATGTTCGGGCCAGCACAAATCACGCCTAAATTTGAGGTCTTTTCCTCGTCAAAGCGGATTGGCGCGCCTGTGATTGTCGTTGTGTGGCCTTTGGCTTCGGAAACGACAAGAATCGCTGCGGCGAGATCCCAGTCAGATTTGGGTGTAAATGCAACGGTGCCGTCAACCTCGCCCGAAGCCACAAGGCACATGCGGTAGGCCATAGAGTTAACGACGGAGACATTCATATCCGGCCAGCCTAAGCGCCGGAATTTACGCGGATAGCCAACCATGCGGCAGTCTTTAATTTGGCTGCATGTGCTGGCGTTTATGGGCGCGCCATTGAGAAAAGCCCCTGCGCCGCTTTGCGCCGTATATAGCTCGTCTTTCAGCGGGTTATAAAGCGCAGCAACAATCGGCTGACCGCTTTCAATAATGGCGACAGAGACAGCGAAATTCGGGCTGCGGTCAATAAAGGCGCGTGTGCCGTCTATCGGGTCAACAACAAAGCTGCGGGCGCAATCATGGCGAGATTTATCATCTTTGGTTTCTTCTGACAGCCAGCCATAATGCGGGCGGGCCTGCATTAAAACACGCAAGAGATAATTATTCACGTCAATATCGGTTTGGGTGACGGGATGACCTTTTTCTTTGTCCCACACTTCGGTATCGGCTGCGTGAAAGCCTGCGCGTGCAATTTTCCCAGCTTCTTTAACGGCCGTTTCAATCAAAGCGAGATCATCTTGATATGTGCTAGAGGCCGGCAACCATCATTCCTTCGACTCGTAATGTCGGGGCATTGACACTGCTATCAAATTTCAAATCATTGGCGGCTGTTAGGGACGTAAACATTTCAAGTAAATTTCCGGCGATTGTAATTTCGCTGACGGGCTTGGATATCTGTCCACCTTCAATCAGAAAGCCGCTAACGCCGACGCTGTAATCGCCGGTATTGGCGTTCACATTGGGGCCAAACATATCGGTGACAAGAAGGCCGGCCCCTGCCTCTGCAAACATTGCTGCCGGAGTTAATGCGCCGGCTTCGAGATAGACATTTGACGCGCCAATACCGGGCGGGTGACTAACACTGCGCGAGGCATGGCCCGTGGTTGTGAGGCCGAGCTGTTTCGCGGCAGATGTATTCAGCAGCCATTGCTGTAAGACCCCGTTTTTAATCAGATGCGCGCGCTGTACTGCCGCGCCTTCACCGTCGCAGGGCCGCGTGGCTAGCCCGCGGATCATAAGCGGGTCGTCAATGATGTTAATGCTGTCGTTAAAAACCGCTTCGCCCATTTTATCTTTCAAATAAGATACGCCGCGGGTAATTGCATTGCCATTAATCGCGCCTAAAAGGGCGGAGAGCAGCGAGCTTGCTTTGCGCTGATCGTAAAATACGGTCATCGCGCCGGAGGCTATTTTCTCCGCGCCGAGACGCGCCGCAGCCCGCTTTCCGGCGGTTTCGCCAATCTTTCGCGGATCAGGCAGATCTGCAAAATGGCGGAACGACGCATAGTCATAATCCCGCTCCATCGCGCCGTCTCGCTCTGCAATAGCGGCCGTGCTTATGCCGTGGCGTGAGGACGCCCATCCGGCGCGAAACCCACGGCTATTGCCAAAGGTAAAATCGCTTTGCGAGAAAGAGGCCGAAGAGCCCATTGCTTGCGCCACAGCGTCAACACCAAGGGCGGCGGCTTCAACCTCAAGCGCGCGAGATTTTAAATCATCGGGCGAGAGCACATGGTCATCATAAAGATCATAGGCTTTAACATCTATGTCGCTCACAACCGCGTCGGGTAGGCCGCAATAGGGGTCTGCCGGCGCAAGTTTCGCCATAGCCACGGCGCGCTCGGCTAGTTGGTCAAGTGAGCGCCCTGAGACATCCGAGCTTGAGACGCAAGCTTGCCGTCCGCCAATCATAACGCGCAGGCCAACATCGCGGCCTTCGCTATTGTCAATGTCTTCAAGCTCTCCGCCGCGAACGGAGACAGAGAGCGCGCGGCCATAGGTGACGATGCCGTCAGCCTCTTCTGCGCCGGCGCGTTTGGCTTTAAGTAAAAGAGCGTCCAGCGTTTTTACAAGATCAGGATTAGGCAAAATAGCAGTCCTTTATGCGGAAAAAATTAGAAAGAGAATTGCGCCAACTTGTCCGAGCAGCGTTAGCAGTGTCAATATCATACCAACCAGCCGACCCTTACCAGCGGCGTTTGGAGCGTCCATCCCAATGGCATGAAAAATGCGGGCGATTAAAAACGCGCCGCCAGCCATATGTAACATAAAGGGTAGCGCGGAGAGGCTCGCCATAGCAAAAAGCCCCAAAAGCGATAGCGGGGCATATTCTATGTAATTTCCATGGGCGCGGATGCGCCGATTCATATCGTCATTTCCGCCGTCGCCGAGATTGATTTTCTCGCCGAGCCGAACTTGCCCGACGCGAATAGTCAGAATGATAAGCAGCAAAATGTTTAAGGCCGTATATAAGGCCGTGATTTCAAATAAGGTCATATTGCGCTCTCCTTAAGCGGTATTCATCTCAGATGATAGTTTTTCTATCACTTTCAAATGCGCGTCTATGCCCTGCGCGCCTTGAACCAGATATTGATGATTGTAAATATAAGAGGGTACACTGCGGATTCCTGCGCGGCTAACCTCTGCAATTTCCGCCATGACTGCGGCTTCATCCGCGCCTTTGGCGTAAAGCTCTTTGATGAGGCCGGCATCCATATCCACCGCCTCGGCGAGGCTGAGTAAAACAGACTCATCATTGATATCTTTATGATCGGTGAAAAAGGCGCGAAATAAAGCTTCGGCCATATCATCGGCGCGGCCTTGGCCTTGCGCCCAGCGCATGAGTTGGTGCGAGGCGAGCGTATTGGCACGTTTGGGAATGCCGTCAAATTTAAACGCTATGCCCGCATCAGGCGCTGCGGCTTCGAGGTGCTGGCGCATTTGCGTAAACCGGTTATCGGGCGCGCCGCCAAATTTTTCTGCCATATAACTTTTATAATCCACGCCGTTTTTGGGGACATT
>CAZEOD010000019.1:4363-48773 GCA_964513675.1 uncultured Caulobacterales bacterium
GTCAGGCCGCGCGTAAGTTTTTCATTAAAGCTGCGAAAATCCTCGCGGACAACCTCGCGCAAGCGCCAGCCTTCATCGGTTAGGTAAACCGCGCGGGAGCGGCCATCGAGTGTTTTATTTCGCGTCACTAAGCCTAATTTTTCCATGCGGGTGACAAGGCCTGTAATCGCTGAATTATTACGCCCGACTCCATCGGCGAGGTCGCTAAGGCGGCAGCCGTCATGATAGCCAAGATAAGTTAATACAGCGGCTTGTGATGTACTGACACCGGATGAGCCGGCCAAATGGTAATCAGCCAGCTTAGCGAGCTTTGTGTGTGCGCGGTCAAATAGGAAAAATAACCGGCGGTCAACAGTGCGGGCAATGGCCATAATATACTCTATTAGTTTAGATGTGAACTAATATAGCGGAGTCGGGCGGCTGTGCAATGAAAATGATATGGAAAAAAAGCAAGGTAAAGATGAGCTTAGGCTGAGGCCGTGTAAAAAATCAAAGGCTCCCTGACAGTATCAGGAAGCCTCGTTTTAAGTTTGGGTCTAACGGGACGCCATGCCCGCTTTGTCTATAAGATAATTTAGATACCCAATTTCGCGTTTACGAAAGTACTAAATATTAGCTTTGGGAAGACCCCTCAAAAAAGATTAACAAAATACACCTCCTTTCGATTGCGCGGCCCGGATATCGGACGGCTTTGATAGATCGAAGATGAGTCAAAAAAACGTCTCTGGCAAGTCTTAATTTTCAGGCCCTAATTTTAATAACATTATACACCGCGTTAAGCGGCCCCAATGACGCGCCGCGCGCGCGTGGGTTTTATGCTTCTTTTGGTACAAAACTAATGGCGACGCCGTTATTGCAATAACGTAGACCTGTCGGGCGCGGGCCGTCTGTGAAAACATGGCCTTGATGTCCGCCGCAACGGGCGCAGTGATATTCTGTGCGCGGCAAAAAGAGCTTTTTATCGACCTTTGTGCTGATATTACCCTCTATGACGTCGAAAAAGCTCGGCCATCCCGTGCGCGAATCATATTTCGTATCCGAGGTAAAAAGAGGAAGCTCGCACCCTTTACAAACAAAAACACCGTCGCGTTTTTCATCATTGAGCGGGCTTGTCCATGGCCGCTCTGTGCCTTCGCGGCGCAGCACATTAAATTCTTCTGCTGTGAGCCGATCTTTCCAGTCAGATTCGGATAAATTGGCCCAATTAATTTGGCTCGCATCACTCACGTTTGTCTCCTTAAATGTCGGTATTTTCGCATTGGCATTAATAGAGCCCTTAGTGCAAGCAGATAAGGCGCTCGAAAATGCCGCAGCGGCCGCGCCGAGGCCTAATCTGCGCCGTGTAATATTATGGGTCATGAGATATACTCCTATTTATCCATATATATATAGGGCGTAGAAAGAGGAGTGCAGTGACGATGCTGTCACTATTTGGTGAGGGCCTGAATAAGCTCTATGCTGTTAATTTGCGGTAAAACCCAAAGGATTAATATAAGTCCTGCCCAAAAATTGGATTTAAAAAGCTTAAGAGAGCGCGCTGAGCTTTGGGGGTTAAATTTGATAATTTGCCAGATGAGCTGCGCGGAAAATAGCATAAGAACAATGACCGTATCGATCATGGCTTGAAAGATAGAAAGAGGCGCAAAATCAAGGCTCTGAAGATATTGCAAGCTGATTGCCGCGCCGATGAGCAGCATACACATCCCGTAACACACTCCAACGCCAAGCTTCACACGCGAACCAAAGCGCCGCGCCGTTGATTTTACGCCAATCATCGCGTCGTCTTCAATATCTTGGCAGGCATAGATTGTATCATAGCCAACCGTCCAGAATATCAACCCCGCATAGAGGATAAACAGCGCCCCGCTGAGCTCGCCCGTCTTCGCGGCATAGGCGACCAAAACGGCCCAATTAAAGGTCAGGCCGAGCCAGAGCTGCGGCCACCATGTGATGCGTTTCATAAAGGGATAGGCCGCCACAAGCGGAATAGAGAGCAGCGATATGATTTGCGCCAAGGGCGGCAGGCAGAGCAAAACCAAAAGGCTGACCCCGCATTGCGCCGCTAGCCAAACCCATGCTTGTTTATTGCTTATCGTTCCAGCGGGCAGGGGGCGCAGGGCTGTGCGCTCAACCTGTTTGTCTAAATCTTGGTCGACAATATCATTATAAGTACAGCCCGCCCCGCGCATGGCGACCGCGCCAATGAAGATCAAGGCGGCCCATTTTACATCTGCGCGGGCAAATCCAAAAGAGAGGCTCGCGAAAGCTAGCCCAATCCAGCCCGGCAGCGTCAAAAGCCAATAGCCAATCGGGCGGTCAAGCCGCGAGAGCTGCAAAAATGGCTGCCAGCTCTTTGGCATTTTATAAACCCAATGGGTTTTTGCAGCGTCTTTAATAACAGAACTCATTAGGGGGTGCTTAGACCATCCGCTTGGTCTATGTAAGCTCCATGCGTGAAAATTACACATTAACCCGCCTTTATATCGACGCCGCTCTGAGGCAAAACGCGGATATTAGCCTGTCTAAACAGCAAGCGCATTATCTCGGGACAGTGTTGCGCAAAGGCCAAGGCGAAGCACTTCGCGTTTTTAACGGCGAGAGCGGGGAATGGCGCGCCGAAATAACGGCCTTATCGCGTAAGGGCGCGATGATAAGGTCGATAGAACAGCTCCGCGTTCCGAAGGCCGCGCCAGATATATGGCTATGTTTCGCACCAGTCCGTAAGCATCGTAATAGCTTTATTATTGAAAAAGCAACCGAACTTGGCGCGGCAGAGCTACATCCGATTGTAACGCAGCGCACACAATTCTCGCGGCTCAATATAGATAAAGCCCGGTTGCAAGCGATCGAAGCGGCAGAGCAAACCGAGCGGCTTGATGTGCCGCATATTCACGATGTGGCCCGCAGCGGCATAGAGGCCTATCTTGCGGCATGGACGCCATCCCGCCGCTTGATTTTCGCTGATGAAGCCGGTGATGCGCAGCCTGTCATGACAGCTTTGCAAAACATGCCGCGCGGTCCTGCGGCGGTGCTGATTGGCCCCGAAGGCGGATTTAGCGCCGAGGAGCGCGATGTTCTGCGCGCGCAAGATTACGTTACCCCCGTTTCCCTTGGCCCGCGCATCTTGCGCGCGGATACAGCCGCTTTATCTGTGCTGACGCTCTGGCAGGCGGCGCTAGGGGATTGGAGTTAGCTTTGGTCTTCGCCCGCCGTGAGCGCGGCAACGGTTTTAAGCTCGAAATCACTGTTGTCATGGCGTTCAAAAAGCTGCTCGGATGGGTCGCCCCACGCGCGGTTAACCATGCGTCCGCGTTTCACAGCGGGGCGAGCGTCAATCTTCTCAGCCCAGCGCAGAACATTTTTAAAGCTCGTTACATCGAGGAACTCTGCGGCGTCATAAAGGCGGCCAAGGCAAAGCTGGCCATACCATGGCCATATCGCCATATCGGCGATGCTATAGTCCTCGCCTGCGATAAAGCTGTTATTTGCGAGCTGTTTATCGAGCACATCGAGTTGGCGTTTGGTTTCCATGGAAAAACGGTCGATACAATATTCAATCTTCATGGGCGCATAGGCGTAGAAATGACCAAAGCCGCCGCCAAGATAAGGCGCGCTGCCCATTTGCCAAAATAGCCACGACAATGTTTCTGTCCGCGCGGCGGGATCTGTTGGCAGGAATGCGCCAAATTTTTCGGCTAAATAGAGCAGGATTGCGCCGGATTCAAACACCCGCTGCGGCGGAGATACTGAGTGATCCATTAAGGCCGGAATTTTCGAATTGGGGTTTATATCGACAAAATCACTGCCGAACTGATCGCCTTCATTAATCCGCACAAGATAGGCATCATATTCCGCGCTGCTGTGGCCATGCGCGAGAAGCTCCTCGAGCATTATCGTCACTTTCTGGCCATTAGGCGTTGCAAGGGAGTAAAGCTGAAAGGGATGCTCGCCAATGGGGAGGGTTTTATCATGTGTGGCCCCAGCCGTCGGGCGGTTGATATTGGCAAAACGGCCACCATTGCCTGTTTTCCATTCCCAGACTTTGGCCGGCTCATAGCCTTCTGGTAAATTGCTTGGCGCTATATCATCTTTTGGGTCTGTGTCTGACATGACTAATCCTTTTCATTAATAAGGCGCATAAGCCCTTCTTGTATCGTTGACGCCATTAACATGCCGTCTTGGGTGTAAAATAATCCGCGATTAAGTCCGCGAGACCGTGCCGCACGGGGGCTATCAAGATAATAATAAATCCATTGATCGACGCGAATTTCACTATGGAACCACATAGCATGGTCAAGGCTGGCAGCGATGAGTTTGTTATCATATACTGGAATACTATGCGGGCGTAAGGCTGTTGACATCAACATTTTGTCAGAAATAAAGGCGAGCGCCGAGCGGTGCATCAAAGGGTCATCCCCTATATCGGCTGTAAATTTAAACCAAAATCCGCCTATAGGTTCCATTTTAGTAGGCTCATAGGGGTGTATGGGGGCGGGGACTCGGATGTCGATAATATCATCTGGAAACATAAAAGCCGTTGGCATATCTGGATATTGTTTTTTTATTCCCGCCAAATAATCGCTATAGGGTATGATATCATCGGGCTGCGGAATCCCCTCGGGTAATTCGATTTGGTGATCGAAACCTTTTTCGCGTTTTTGAAAAGACACAGAGCTGTTAAAAATAGCGCGCCCATGTTGACGCGCGACAACGCGGCGCGTGCAGAAACTCCGGCCATCGCGAATGGGGTCGACGTCATATATGACATTGCGGCTCATATCTCCGGGGCGAAGAAAATAGGCGTGAAGCGAATGTGGGACGCGCTCATCATCAACCGTGCGTGCAGCGGCATAAAGCGCTTGCGCGAGGACTTGCCCGCCAAAAATGCGCCGCAGCGGAAATTGGATCGGCGCGCCAGAAAAAAGATTACTGTCAATTTCCTCGGCTGTGAGACCGGCTGTGAGGGCGTTTATTGTGAGATGTTTCATAAGGCGATCAACTTAGTCTTAAATCATTGAGGCGGTCATCATTTATTTTGTTTGGCGGCTATTTATATAAATTATAAGTTTTTAACTTAACTTTGTGATAAATGCGGTCTATTCATCTTCAAATAGGGCATTGAGGAGGAAACTATGTCTTTATTAGATAAAATTGGGCAACTTATCGTCGCAGTCGTTATTAGCGTCGTATTATTTCTGGTCTATGGTTAAAGCGAGTCCTTATTTAAGACTCGGGCTTCGTCCTTGAGGGGATATAGTTTCATATATGACGGCTGCGCGTTACACGCCGCGAGCAGCCGCCATATTATATTATGCGGCCAGTTTTCACCCATAATGTAAAAGCGGTTCGTTTATAATGATCTGTTCAGTTCCATTCAGCAGCGGTTTTACGCTGCGGGTGTAACAGTCATTTGTAATTGCTATAGGGCTGTGCCACATATTTTATGTCATAAATCAATAAGGTGAGAGAGTGAAATCACGTATTCACGACGTAGCAGAATTGGCCGGTGTGTCGATGAAGACGGTATCTCGCGTGTTAAACCGAGAGCCAAATGTTGCTGATAAAACGCGAGAGCGCGTTTTGGAGGCCTCCAGAGAGCTGCGATATACGCCGAGCTTGGCGGCGCGTGGGCTTGCGACATCGAAAAATTATCTTCTGGCGCTGCTTTATGACAATGTCACGCCAAGCTATGTTTTAAAAGTTCAGCAAGGCGCAACACGCATTTGCCAAGAGGCGGGCTATCACCTCATTGTCCATCCTATGCGCGGCTCCATAGAGATCACCCAAGAGGAGGCCGTTGCGGCCCTAGAGCGCTTGCCAGTAGACGGCGTTATTCTGACGTCGCCCCTATCGGATAATCCGGCAATATTAGCCGCCTTAGCGCAGCTAAAAATCCGGTTTACAACATTGGGCGCCTCAACCGAGACGGCCCCGCAGCAAGTCATCGGTATTGATAACCGCAAGGCGGCAGAGGATATGACAGCCTTTTTAATCAAATCAGGCCATCAAGATATCGGTTTTGTTAAAGGGCATAAAAACCATCTTTCGTCCCAGCTCCGCTTTGATGGATTTAAGGCGGCGATGGATTCTCATGGGCTGAAATTGCGCCATGAGTGGATTGTCCAAGGCGATTATTCTTATACCTCCGGTGAAGTTGCGGCGCGGCATATTTTTTCTAAATCCAGCCGGCCAACGGCTATTTTTGCAAGTAATGATGATATGGCGGCTGGGGTTATGGCGATAGCCGGACATATGGGAATTTCTGTTCCTGATGAGCTGTCCATTGGCGGGTTTGATGACAGTTCTATTGCAAGTATTGTGTGGCCGCGCCTTTCGACAATCCGCCAGCCCGTGAAAGAAATGGGCGAGCGCGCCGCCGATATGCTGATTGCGCCGCTGCGTCAGACCGCAAAAAAGACCGGCGATGTTATGCCATGCGTCTCCTATTCACATCACTTGGTTATTCGCGAGTCAACCAAAGCCCGTTAGTATAGGCGCGATGTTTATATCGTTAACCTGCCGTATTGACAGCGCTGTCATAAAGGTTCTATGACGCCCCCATAACATTATAAGAGGTATGCTGTGTCAGATGATATAGAGACTCAGGCGGGGGATAACATAACGGGCGGGTCGACCTTTATTCCGGTTGAGCCCTTTGATATTATTGTCTTTGGCGGAACGGGTGATTTGTCCCGCCGTAAGCTTTTGCCCTCTCTTTATCACCGTTATTGCGATGGCCAAATAGCGGATGAAAGCCGAATTATCGGTGTCTCGCGCTCAAAGCTTGAAACGGCAGAATTTAGAGCGCTGGCTAAAAAATCCTATCTCGAATTTTCAGGTGAAGATGATTATCAAAAATCTGAATGGAATAGTTTTGAAGAGCGGATAAGCTATGTCTCCATAGATGTTCTCGCAGAAGACGCGAATTGGGCGGGCCTTAAAGAGCAATTATCAAACGATGACGACCGCGTCCGCATCTTTTATTTGGCGATGCCGCCGCGTATGTTTGCCGATGTTTGCGAGGGCTTGAAAAAGGCGGGGCTTGTCACGCCAAATTCACGGGTTGTACTTGAGAAACCGCTTGGGACTGATTTTGAATCAGCCCGCGAAATCAATCAGGGTGTCGGACACGTTTTCGATGAAAACCGCATTTACCGAATAGATCACTATCTTGGTAAAGAGACGGTGCAAAATCTTCTCGTTTTGCGGTTTGGAAATATTTTATTGGAACCTTTATGGAACCACCGCGCGATTGACCATATTCAAATTACGGCGGCGGAATCGATTGGGGTCGGCGGGCGCGGATCTTATTATGACGGGGCGGGGGCTTTGCGCGATATGGTGCAAAATCATATGCTTCAGCTCTTGTGCCTTACAGCAATGGAGGCGCCGGCGTCTCTGTCAGCGGATGATGTCCGCACGGAGAAGATTAAAGTCCTGCGCGCGCTGAGAATTTTAACGCCTGAGACGGTTGAAGAAAATACAGTGCGCGGACAATATGCGCGCGGACAAGTTGATGATGCGCCTGTCACGGATTACCTGACAGATGTTGGTCTTGACCAAAGTAATACAGAAACTTATGTCGCGATTAAAGCTGAAATAGATAATTGGCGCTGGGCTGGAGTCCCGATTTTTCTACGCTCTGGCAAACGTATGACGCAGCGGTTTTCTGAAATTGTTATTCAGTTCAAACCTGTGCCTCATTCTGTCTTTGGAAGCGATACGCCACTAAATGCGAACCGTCTTGTTATCCGCTTGCAGCCTGATGAAGCGGTTAATTTATGGATGGAAATTAAAGAGCCGGGCGCGGGCGGGATGCGGCTGAAAACCCTACCGCTTAATCTGGCATATGCTGATAATTTCACTGTCCGTTATCCAGATGCTTATGAGCGTCTTTTGATGGATGTTGTGCGCGGAAACCTTAGCCTGTTTATGCGCCGCGATGAAGTTGAGGCGGCATGGACGTGGATTGACGCGATTCATGCGGCATGGGAGGCTGCGGGCCAACGTGTGGAGCTTTATCCCGCCGGCGAAGACGGCCCGAGGCAAGCGGCAGATATGTTGGCGCGAGATGGACGGGTGTGGTCAAAATAATGAGCTATATATTTAAATCTTTTAAGTCCAAAGACGAAATGTCCGCTGCGGCGACGGCCTTTATTCAGGCGCGGCTAGACGAGGCTTTGACGGATAAGGCGAAAGCGGGCCTGCTTGTCTCGGGCGGGTCATCTCCACGCCCTATTTATCAGGCCTTATCTTTAACAGATATTGCATGGGCAGACGTATCGGTTGGCCTTGTTGATGAGCGCTGGGTTGATCCAGGGCAGGCCGGGTCTAATCAAGACTTTATCCATGAAACGCTTCTTCAGAATAAAGCGAAGGCCGCGAATTTTTTACCTATGAAGAGTTCTCACGGCACTGCGGCGCTCGGCGCTCCCTCTATTGCGCAAAGCTATCAAGCCGCCTTTAATCCGGCTGATGTTTGCATTATGGGCATGGGAACAGATGGCCATACGGCCTCATGGTTTCCGGGCGCAGAAGATCTTGAAACGGCGCTGGATATTTACAATAAAGACATGGTCTGCGCGCAAAATGCTGCGGGATGCCCTGTTGCAGGCGATCATCCGGAGCGCATAACACTCACATTGCCCGCCGTGATGCAGGCGCGCCATATCGTGTTATTAATTGCAGGTGAAGAAAAACGGCAAGTTTTCCAAGCTGCGGTGAATAAATCTGTGCAAGATGCACCTATCAAAGCCTTGTTAAATGCGGGCACCAAGCTGACTGTCTTCTGGGGAGCCTCATGATAAACGCAACTATAGACGCTGTTACTGACCGTATCATAAAGCGGTCTGAAAAAACGCGCGCGACCTATTTGAAAGCCATGCGCGAGAATATACGCCCCGGACCGCGCCGTAAGCGCTTAACCGAGGGCAATATTGCCCATGCCTCTGCGGCCTGCCCACTTCATGAGAAAGTAGAGCTTTTAGGCGCAGGCTGGCCGAATATCGGCATTGTCACAGCCTATAATGATATGCTCTCGGCCCATCAGCCCTTTGCCCGTTATCCTGATGTTATTAAACATGCGGCGCGGCGTAATGGTGCGACGGCGCAAGTTGCGGGCGGCGTTCCGGCGATGTGTGATGGAGTTACCCAAGGCCAAGACGGGATGCAGCTTTCTCTGCTCTCGCGTGATACGATTGCGATGGGCGCAGCGGTGGCATTGTCTCATGATATGTTTGACGCGGCTATCCATTTAGGTGTCTGTGATAAGATCGTACCGGGATTGACCATTGCCGCTTTGCGCTTTGGCTATTTGCCGCAAATTTTTGCGCCCGCAGGCCCAATGCCGTCGGGTATTCCTAATCCGGAGAAAAGCCGCGTTCGTCAGCTTTTTGCCGAGGGCAAAGTTGACCGTGCCGCCTTGTTAGACGTTGAGAGCAAAAGCTATCATGCGCCGGGGACCTGCACATTTTACGGCACGGCTAATTCTAATCAAATGTTGATGGAAATTATGGGATTGCAGCTTCCGGGCGCATCTTTCATTCATCCTAACACGCCGCTTCGTGACGCCATGACGGCGCAGACCACACGGCGCGCTATTCAAATCTCGACCATGGGCGAAACGCCGACCCCTGTTTGTGATATTATTGATGAAAAAGCGATTGTGAACGGCATTGTCGGCCTTATGGCCACAGGCGGCTCCACAAATCTGACAATTCACATGACGGCGATGGCCCGCGCGGCGGGCATCCTTGTGAATTGGGATGACTTTAATGATATATCCGCAGTTGTGCCCTTGATTTGCCGGATTTACCCGAACGGCCCCGCAGATGTTAACCATTTCCAAGCGGCGGGCGGCATGGCTTATTTGATCTCAGAGTTGATCGCGTCGGGCCTTGCACATTCGGATGTTACGACTGTCGCTGGTGGCGATGGACTTCACGCCTATAGTCATGAGCCAATCCAAAATAATCACGCCGAAGCGGATTCCGTTCTTTACCGCATGGGGCCAAGCGAGAGCGGCGATGCCGATGTCCTAACCTCTGTCTCAAAGCCGTTCCGTCCCGATGGGGGGCTGCGTGTTCTGACTGGCAATATTGGGCGCGGGGTTATGAAAGTCTCGGCCGTGAAGCGCGAGAATTGGTATGTGCAAGCGCCTGCGGTTGTGATTGATGACCAAAATGATCTCGTCGCCCTGCATAAAGCGGGTGAGCTTGAACGGGATTTCGTAGCGGTTCTGCGCTTCCAAGGCCCGCGTGCCAATGGCATGCCGGAGCTACACAAGCTGACACCGATTTTAGGCTCCCTTCAAGATAAAGGGTTTAAAGTGGCCTTGGTTACGGATGGCCGTATGTCCGGCGCAAGCGGGAAAATACCGGCGGCTATTCACCTCCACCCCGAAGCAGTTCTTGGCGGGCCAATTAGTAAAATCAAGACTGGAGATATTGTCAAAGTAGATCCAGAAAACGGAAGCGTTAGCGTCTTAGTCGATGATCTTGACGCGCGGGATTCGGCGAAACAGCCCGCCAATAAAACAGCCACAGCGCTTGGTATGGATATGTTTGCGACCATGCGCGCCGCCAGTGAAGATGCCGAAAGCGGCGCGAGCTTCCTTGGCATGTATCAGGACTAATCATGAAATCTGACACGATTATTGTTGGGGATGTAGGCGGCACGAATTGCCGGTTTTCATTGGCGCAAATGAATGCGCAAGGCACAATAGAATTATCCAATACGGCGAAGCTGGGCGTTAGCGAATATCCCAGTTTTTATGAGGCCCTAGATCATTACCTTAAAACGTTAGAAACTGTACCGAAATTGGCGGCTTTTGCCTTAGCGGGGCCAAAGTTTAACGGCGCGATACGGATGACAAATCTGAATTGGGAGGCCTCTGAATCAGAGATTAAATCCCGTTTTGATTTTGATATGGTGACGATATCGAATGACTTTGCAGCCATGGCGCGCGGGGCGGCGATTATACCAGATGATGGCTTTCGAACGATTATTGAAGGTAAGGTGAATTATAGCAATGCCGTTGCTGTCTTTGGCCCCGGAACGGGCCTTGGCGTTGCGGGTATTTTGCCGGGTAAGCCGCTGCGGATATTGCCGACAGAAGGTGGATATTCTGCCTTTGCGCCGCAAGATGATTTGGAAGATTCGATTTTGAAAAAAATGCGCGCCGATCTTGGCTTTGTCGCATCTGAGCATATCTTATCAGGGCCTGGATTGCTGCGCACATATATAGCGCTCTGTGCGGTTCGCGGCGAGACGCCGATATCAACGCAGCCCGACGAAGTTGTGGCGGCGGCCGAATCTAATCCCAAGTCCCTTGCCCGAGAGGCGGTTCGTGTGTTTTGTAATGTTCTGGGCGGGTTTGCAGGCAATACAGCCTATACGCTCGGCGCGTCAGGCGGCGTGATTATTGCGGGCGGTGTTGCGCGTCATATTGCGCCGTTTATTGCAGCTTCTGATTTTGAAACGCGGTTTAAATCGCGCGGCAAAGCATCATGGTTTACGCAAAATATTCCTGTGCGTTTGTTAACGGCACATTCTGTTGCCCTTTACGGCGCGGCGGCCTTTATTATCGACCGGAACGGGTAAAAGATAGGGCTGCACCTTTTGTGAACTTACAAGGCGGCTTTAGCGTATATAGGATATGATTTTATCTAATTATCGCAAAAGGATGCTCATATGCCGCTTCGCTTTTTTCACGTTATGGCCGCGTTTTTCGCCTTTGGACTCCTAAGTTTTATGCCGTCGTCATCTCACGCTGTTGAACTGCCGGATTATAAGGTTATCAAGAGCGACGGCGCATTTGAAATTCGGGATTACCCGTCTCTTTTAATCGCAGAAGTCACGGTTTCAGGCGACCGAGGGCAGGCGGGTGGACGATCGTTTCGCAAACTCGCCGGTTTTATTTTTGGCGGTAATGATAATGAAACGTCGATTAAAATGACGGCCCCCGTCGTTCAAACGCCGCAAGAGGATGGGCGCTGGGTCGTCAACTTCATGATGCCGTCAAAGTTTAATAAATCTAACCTGCCGCGTCCAAATGATGAGGATATACGTATTCGCGAAACAGAGCCGGTGCAAACTGTCTCGCTACGCTTTAATGGCCGCGCGGGAGAGCAATCGCTGAGGCGCCGCAATAAGGAGTTGATGGATTATATATCGGCAAAGGGACTTGAAGCCGTCGGTGAGCCTTATTACGCCTTTTATGATGCGCCGATGGTGCCGGGGCCGTTTCGCCGCAATGAAGTTCACATGCGGCTAAAACCGAAGCTGTAATTAATTAAATTGTAACGCGGCAAGATCAGCGTAAAGTCCGTCTTGCTCCCGCAGCTCATCATGAGTGCCGCTTGCGATGATGCGGCCTTTATCCATGACAATTATTCGGTCAGCTTTACGGATAGTGGCGAGTCTATGCGCGATAACAATAGTTGTTCGGTTTTGTGAAAGCTGATCGAGCGCCTCTTGCACCGCGCGTTCGCTTTCTGCATCCAATGCGCTTGTCGCTTCATCCAGCAATAAAATCGGAGCCTTGGTTAAGATCGCGCGAGCTATGGCAATGCGTTGGCGCTGCCCGCCAGAGAGGGTCAGGCTTCTATCGCCTAAATCTGTGTCATAGCCGCTCGGAAGATCCATAATGAAATCATGGGCATTGGCGAGTTTGGCAGCCGCGATGACATCATCAAGGCTGGCGCTAGGTCGGCCATAGGCAATATTTTCTTGGGCGGTCCCCGAGAATAAGGCCGTCATCTGCGAAACCATGGCAAATTGCGCCCGTAAGGATTGCAGTTTTACGCGGCTAAGCTCTGTGCCGTCGAGCGTGATATGACCCGTTTTCGCCTCGTAAAACCGCATGAGCAGCTGAAACACGGTTGATTTCCCCGCGCCCGACGGGCCGACAAGGGCGACGGTCTCACCGGGGGACACGTGAAAGCTAATATCATCCAGCGCAATTAATGTTTCGCGTTGAGGGTAGCTAAAGCTGACCTTATTAAAGGCGATATGACCGCTCACTTTATCAAGCGTCTCTGCGCCGTCATGATCTTTGATATCTGGCGCGGCGTCTAGCAAAGCGACAAGCCTGTCTGATGCGCCGGCCGCGCGCATAAGGTTCGACCATGATTCCGTTAGAGCGCTCCCGCCTGACACGGCAATAATGGCGCAGACCGTAAAAGCTCCAATATCCCCGCCTGATAAACGGCCCTGACTGACTGATACTGCGCCGTACCAAAGAATTGCGGTAATGCCGCCCATCGCGAGAATGAAAATTAACATCGTCAATAAAGTTTGCGCTTTAATGCGTTTTTCTTGCGTGGCATATGACCGCTCAATCGCATCATTAAAACGTGCGGATTCAAATGTCTCGCGCGTAAAAGATTGCACGACTTGTATCTGGTTGAGCGCTTCGCTGGCTTGGCCCGACGCTCCCGCTAAATCATCTTGACCGCGCCGAGATAGCGTCTTGAGTTTGCGCCCTATAATTACGGCTGGAATAATAATGGCGGGCCCAATAGCCAGCACCATAAAGGCTAATTGCCAGCTAAAGAAAAACATTAAAGCGATTGCGCCTAAAGAGGTGACGATTGTTCGCAGGGCGAAGGAGATTGACCCTGTCATAACAGTTTCAACCAGCGTTGTGTCTGTGGTGAGGCGCGAGAGAACTTCACCGGTACGTAGCCGGGCAAAATAGCTTTGGCTTTGCTGAATGACATTGCTGTAAACGGCCTGCCGAATATCGGCCACGACCCGCTGCCCGAGCGAGGTAATAAAATAATATCGCAAGCTGCCAAAGGTGGAAAAGCAGAGCACAAAAATAAAAGCGAGTTTAAAATAAGGCGTCAGGCTATCGGCTCCACCATTTGCAACGCGGCTACAAAATTGCGAGTTATTATCGCCAAACCCGCAATCAATAATCAGCTTTAAAAGATTTGGCAGCAGTAATGTCGCCATCGCCGATAGGGCTAGGAATAGAAGGAATAAAGCGAGCCTTACAGGGTAGCGCGCTACAAATTTCCAGAGCTGGGCCAAGGGTTTAAGGCTGGATGAAGACTCACGCTGATGTTTGTCTTGCTTTATTTGTTCCTGAAGGGCCGCGCCGCCAGAACGTTCGGGATATGAGGATGAATCAGTCATAAATAAGTAACACTGCGGTCTGTGGCATAGATGTAGAAAAAGGCAATAGATAAGCGTTAGAGCCTAAAGGCTGCGGCGAAAATGTCACAGTTGCGGCGTAAAACAAAGTCGTATTTGCCCATATGAGAAAGAATATTAGTCAATTCGGTGCCTGCGTGGCAAGTTTGAGGGCGATATGACGCTAGGGAAAATATTTAGGACAGCTTAGAAATAAGCTTCGTTCATATGGCTATAAAGTCAAACAGGAGGGAAATATAATGAAGAGATTTAAACAGGGCATGGGGCTGACAACGGCATTGGCAACGAGTGTTTTTATTAGCGGTATTTCGGCGCCGGCCTTTGCGCAAGATACAGATGAAGTTATTACGGTTGGCACATTAATTAAGCGCCCTGTCCAAGCTGACAGAGCGTCTCCTGTGGTTTCATTCGAAGCCGCCGATATCGATTCTGTCGGGGCAAAAAGCATAGCAGATTTGACGCAAACTCTGACAATTAATACGGGGGCGGAGAATAATCCGGATGCCTTTACACAGAGCGGCTCGACAGGGACGTCTAATATTAATTTGCGCGGTTTAGGTGTGCAATCAACACTTGTTTTACTTAATGGTCGCCGTCAGGTTTTGTCTGGGGCTGTGACAAACGGCGGATTTAATTTTGTAGATACGGCTTCTCTTGTTCCCTTAATCGCCGTTGATAATTTAGAAATTCTAAAAGACGGTGCGTCTGCTATTTACGGTTCCGATGCGGTTGCGGGTGTGGTTAATTTCTCGACTTATGATGATTTTGATGGCCTGAGATTATCGGGGCAATATCAAACTGTTGCCGGCG
Source organism: uncultured Caulobacterales bacterium (assembly GCA_964513675.1). Lineage (GTDB taxonomy): Bacteria > Pseudomonadota > Alphaproteobacteria > Caulobacterales > Maricaulaceae > CALFVT01. The sequence continues at coordinate 19,334 of CAZEOD010000019.1, forward strand.
AAGGCTCTTCTGATGAAATCTTACTCCAAGCGCTCGTCGGAAAGAATTTTGACCGTGGTAATATTTTAGGGGCGGTCAGCTATACAGACCGCTCTGCTTTGACAACATCAGAGCGGCGTTTATCGCGCCCGCAAGATGACACATCAGCCTTAGGAAATCCGGGGGCTTTCGTGCCGGTAGCGGGCCCTGCGGCGGGCGTGCCCTTAATTGATCCGGGCTGCGCGGCGGCAGGCGGTTTTGCACAAGTTGCTGTTCCGGGTGCGGCATTAGGATTGCCACTGGATGTTGGGACATGTGGGTTTGATTTCGGAGAGTTTTTCAACTTGATTCCCGAAGAAGAACGTCTTAGCGCCTATCTTCAAGCTGATTTCGATGTCACAGAGACTATATCTTGGCGCGGTGAATTTAGCTATGCCGATAATGAATCTGTTCGCGGTAACTCGCCGACTTTTCCGTTTTTGCAAAATGGATTTGTTCCGGCTAGTCACCCAAATTTCTTACCCCAATTAGCCGCCTTGGGAACCCCGGGGGCAGTCTTTCTTGGCCGCGCGATCGGGAATGGCGGTGATGTATCTCCGAATTTAACAACATCGGAAACATGGCGCTTCTCGACTGAGTTAACAGGTGATTTTGGTGGCAGCGGAGCTGACTGGCGAATTTCTTACACGCAGGCCGAAAATAATTTCGTTATCCAAACGGAAGATACGCTTGTGAATGAATTTGGCTGTGCTTTGGCTGGAGCTTGTCAAGCGATTGGCGGGCCAGCTGGTTTCTTTAATCCGTTCTCAAGCTCTTTTACAACGGCTCCTAATTCACCTGAAATTCTTGATTTTATTATTGGCACGCAGGAAAGAGATACAACCTCTGAGCTTCAAGTTTTTGACGCCGTTGTGACTTCGCCGATTGGTGATAGCGACGCGGCGATTGCGGTGGGCTTCCAATATCGAAATGAAGATTTCGGCGCTGTTTTTGACGCTAATTCAGAAGCCGATAATTTCGGCTTTTTGATTGGGGATCAAGCTTATGACGGCAATCAAGATGTTATTGCGCTCTTCTCTGAAGTTGTTGTGCCGGTCTCGGACACATTCGAAATTCAAGCGGCTTTGCGCTATGAAGATTACGGCGATGGTGTTGGCGATACGGTTGATCCGAAAATTGCTTTCCTCTTCCGTCCCGCTGATTATGTCTCGGTGCGGGGGTCGTTCTCGACATCATTCCGCGCGCCGTCTGTCTCGCAGCAATTCAGTCAACAAACGGTACTCGGCCAAATTGCCGACCCATTAACGGGCGGAACTGTCTTTGCAGCGGCCCGAACCTTTGGCCCTGGCTCCGCAGGCGGAATTGCGTCGGGCGCCGTCGGATTATCGCCTGAACAGTCCGAAGCCTTTAATGCGGGCGTGACGTTCAAACCCCTCGACGGCTTGAAAGTCGATATTGATGTTTATAACTTTGACTTTAGTGATGTTATTACAGCTGAAAATGCGCAAGCTGTTGTGAATTTTGACCCGACTAATGCGGCCCGCGTTCAACGTAATGCAGCCGGTGCAATTACGCAGGTTAACACGAATTTCGTCAATGCAGGCTCTGTTGAAACAAGCGGTGTTGATTTTGGTATTCGTTATGATTGGGATACTGATTTTGGTACGATTGTTCCCTTTGTTCAAGGGACATGGGTGTTTAACTATGATCTTGAAGACCCGCAGGCCGGCGCTATTGATGGGCTAAGCAATCGTAACTTTACGAATTTCGGAACATCTGTGCCGCAGCTTCGTTTCAATACTGGCTTTAACTGGGTAAAAGACGCACATCGTCTTGATGTCTTTGGGCGCTTTATTGATGGCTATGCGGATGACCAGAATGACAATATCGACATTGATTCTCATTTTACCGTTGATGCCCGTTATGCGCTTAACATTGGCGAATATTTCTCGAATGAGTTGATTAAAGATACGGCTTTGACGGTTGGTGTGATTAACGCCTTTGACGAAGATCCACCGCAAGTCTTCACAAATGGCGGTTTCGATTCGAAAGTTCACGACCCCCGTGGGCGTCTTGTTTATGTCGGCTTGGATGTAACCTTTTAGGCGGAATCAAACATAATTAATAAAATATGGCGCTCTCTTTTATGAGAGCGTTTTTTTTTGCTAATTAAGCGATATGGCAGGCTCCGGCTTGGGTAATGGAAAAAGCGTTTTGTCCTGTTACGATTTTGAAATTTGGGTCTAAAACAGGATCATAGCTAATCTCGACAATGACGGCTTGTGATAAAACTTCGCCGCGTTTTTTCGCCGTCTTACGAATGGCCTCATAGATTTTTTGCGGGCTTTGGGCCGTTGCGAGGGCGCAGCCTGTGTTGGAACCGGGAAGCTGCGCATTCTCGCCAATGGATTGACCTTTAATATTATCGTTTGTTCGAAGGCGGACATTAAATTCGCCGATAGCATTTTCGCTAATAACCGCGAAAGGCCCGTTTGATGCGACAACAAAGCGCTGTAAGCCCTCTTGCTGAACATCGAGCCTAACAGAGGCGACTTTTTGCGGAACAGAAAAACTGACATGGTCAACAATTTGTGCAGCGGCAGGTATAGATAAGATATCGAGTACCAAGGCGGCAATAAACCAATGTTTATGTTTTTTAAACTTCGCCGTAATCCTGTGTTTTACACCTGTGAGCATGATATCCGCCTAATCTGATTCTTGTTTGATGTCGCAAGAAACAGGCCAAGTAAGAGGCCGTTATGCTGTCTTTGAAATTTTACTTATAAATCCGCTAGCGATTGCCCGTTTTGCCCGTTAATAGAGCCAATATGAGTAATGATGTACGTAAAGCTTTGGTTTTATTCTCAGGCGGGCAGGATTCTGGCACATGTTTGCCATGGGCTTTGTCTCATTTTGATTATGTGGAAACGATTGGTTTTCACTACGGCCAGCGCCATGATATCGAGATGACCACGCGCCAAAGCTTACGGGGTGATATTCTGGCGGCCTTCCCGAAGTGGGCGGCAAAGGCAGGGCCGGATCATATTATTAATCTCCAAGCGCTTGGCGATATGAGTGAGACCTCTTTGACACGCGATCAAGAAATCAAAATGAATGAACAAGGCCTACCGTCAACATTTGTTCCGGGACGTAATTTGATTTTTTTAAATTTCGCGGCGGCTTTGGGCTATCGGCGCGGGATCACCACATTGGTCGGCGGTATGTGCGAAGCAGATTTCAGCGGTTATCCCGATTGCCGAAAGGCGACATTGGACGCGGCCATGACGTCAATCTCCTTGGGGCTGGATGGTCAATATAGCCTTGAAACCCCCTTGATGTTTTTAGATAAAGCGGGGGCTTGGGTTCTGGCACATTCGCTCGGCGGGGATAAATTAATAGATATCATCTTAGAGCAATCCCATACCTGTTATTTGGGTACACGCGGCGTACGTCATGACTGGGGCTATGGCTGCGGCTCCTGTCCAGCGTGTGAGCTGCGGGCCGACGGCTGGGCGCGTTATAAGGCCGAGAGCTAATGTATTCCGTCAAAGAAATATTCCTAACCTTGCAAGGCGAGGGCGCGCAGGCCGGACGGCCATCGGTTTTCGTCCGCTTCGCAGGCTGTAACCTGTGGTCGGGCCGCGAAATTGACCGCGCGGGGGCGGTGTGTAAATTTTGTGATACGGATTTCATCGGGACAGACGGCGTGGGCGGCGGGCGGTTTGAAACCGCCGCAAAGCTTGCCGCTGAGATCAAATCCTATTGGAGATGTGATGACGGCCCGATATGGGCGGTAATGACAGGCGGAGAGCCGCTGCTGCAACTTGACGCCGCGCTGATACAGGCTTGTCATGCGCTTGGTATTAAAATCTCTGTGGAGACAAACGGCACTCTTGCCGCGCCCGCTGGGATTGATTGGCTTTGCGTCAGTCCAAAAGCAAAGGCTGCTTTGGTGCAGACATCGGGCGATGAGCTTAAACTTGTTTACCCGCAAGCGGAAAACCATCCTGATGATTTTGAAGATTTAGACTTTAAAGTCTTTTCGCTTCAGCCAAGGGATGAGCGCTTTTTGGACGGCGGCATTGGACTGAGCGCGTTTTCAGGCTCGCCGCACCGTCAAGCCGCTATAGAATTTTGCCTGAGCCGCCCGCAATGGCGACTCAGTCTTCAAACACATAAATGGATGAATATTCCTTAGCTGCCCGTTTGATCGTTGTTTTTGGCAATATCTTTGGAAAAGCGCCGCGAAAAGCGCTGCATTGTCCGGCGCGCATCTGACCAAACCGCCGTTGCTTGCTGAAGTCCTCCATCAAAGAAAGTTTCATAAAACTCGTAAGAGACTTTACCCATGGATGTACCGTTAGCGGCGAATAACTCGCCTTCAATTTCGGCCCCGCCAACGGCGAAACTTCTGAAATCAAGGCCGGGTTGTTGGCTTAATTGATTGAAAGTCGGGCGATTAGGGCGTGCATCAACAAGGGTGAGTTTTAAAACGGCTTGTGCGTTGTCATCAACTTCGACACCTTTTTTCTCAAGATCACGGGCCGTCCATTTTTCAAGATCAGCCATGAGTTTATTAAGATCTTTATCACCGTAAAAGCCATTGCCCGCAAAGCCTGACCTTAATCCACGTGCTGAGGAGCGGTCAGAGAGTTTTTTCGGCAGATTATTCGCGCGGTAAGCAAGATCTTCACTAAGCTCAACATCAATACGGATAGATGTTGTTGGAAGGGCTTCAATCGTGTTGTTATAAAAGCGGCTATTTTTGGCACTCGCAAGGCTAGATGTCGCAAGAAGGACACCGCCCAGCGCGAGGGATGTTAATATTTTACGCATAATTTGCTCCGTGGCGTATATAGTTACCCCTGTATTTATCATCGGTAACATAATGCCATGCTGTGGGCAATTTACGATTTTGTCATTGAGGCGTTAAAGCTTTGGCTGAACCTTTTGATAGGCTCAGCCGACAAAGCGGAGTTTATCTGACAATGCTGACGGCAATATCCATGATATTTTTTGCGCCGCGATATCTCGCAAGCTCATTTTCAAGCTGAAAGGCTTGGATGTCACGGCTGACTTTGACGACTTTACCCGACAGATCGACCATTTGAGTTGTCACGCGCAGCACTTTATTTGATGTATCCAGCGCGCCATTGGCAATATGTACGGGTGTAGAGCCGATATAATAAAGCCCTTTGCCAGTGCCAACGACAGTCTTACCAGCGATCTTCCCTGTGCCAATCACCGTTTTACCCGCAAGCTTTGTCGTGCCGTAAATGCCTTTGCCTGTAAATTCAGCCGTTTTAGCCGTAAGCTTGACAGGCGCAGAAATTATATGTCCCGCTGCATTAGTGGCTGCGCATCCTCCGAGCGTTAACGACATCGCGGCGGCAAGAATAAGTAACTGTTTCATGGATATCCCCTTTGCGGCTATGTTACGATATTAAGGCTAAAAAATCTTTAAAGCGCTATTTACCCTCTTGATACCAAGCTCCGCCCATACAGAGGATGAATAAAAGGAAATAGGCCAGCGGCGGTAAAAACGGCGTGCGGCGGCTCTCGCGAACTTCATACTCTCCGCGTTTCACAAGGCTTATCTCATTATTATTTGAGCGGTTAGCGCCAAAGCTGACTTGGCGAAGACGCGGGAATGCTGCCTCTGGCCGGGCTAACAATAGGCTGCCGCCAGAGACATCAGTGAGCGGCTTTAAAATATCTGTGCTCGGCAGAAGCTCGGCAAATTCAATCGGGTTTAGACTACCAACCGCTGCGATGGTTGAGACGTCCCCATCATCAAGTTTATAAGCCCCTTGGCCTTTGGACGGGATAACCGCTTGGTAATAGCCGTCACTGACTTTATTTAAGGTCACGCTTTGCACAGAGCCGTCGGGGGCTGTGATTTTAACAGGGCCGGCGCTATCGCGAATAGAAAACCGCTCGATTTTCAACGATTCATTTTCAACCTGCACATCCAGACGTTCCGCTTCTAGCTCTGGTTCCCCCATGAGCCAATGGGCGACGCGGCGGAAAAGCTCATTATAAGGCCCGCCGCCTTCATGGCCTTTTGACCAGAGCCACGCTTGATCGGATAGTAGGGTTGCAACGCGGCCATCTTTGACGCGGTCAATCACCAACAGAGGCTCCCCTGCGGGGCCGGACATTAACGTATCGCCGCCAACAACTTCGCTTTCGATAATGCGGTACCACGGCCCCCAACTCGCTTGTCCGCCCGTAAGGCCGGCTGTGATGGGGTGGCGTTTTCCAGCGTCTGTCAGTTCGGGTATAAACCGGCCATCTATAAGCTCATTTGTAGGGCGTATCGGCAAAACGCCTGCAAGCTGAGACCGGTAGAGGCTTTCTTCAGTTGTAAAAGCTTCGCCTGTTGCCATTAACAGCGCCCCGCCGTCTTCGACATAATTAGCCACTTCACGCAGATAAATTGCCGGCAAAATAGGGGTGCGCCGTCCTCTTCGCGTAGGGCCAGAGCGGCGGCGAAATTTATCAAAGATCACCAGATCAAACTCATAAAGCTTTTCGAGGAAGAGTTGATCGCGCGGAAATGCAATCAAGGATAGCTCTTCAGCTGTTCTTACATTTGTGTTTTTAAGGCCAGGATTTGTTAAAATCGTAAATTGAACAAGGTCAACACCGGGGTCACTTTTAAGCAAGTTCCGCCACGCTCGCCCGCCGCGATGGGGTTCACCTGTCACCAGCAAAACACGTAAGCGGTCGCGAATACCTGAAATCTCGGATATGAAACTATTATTGGAGAGCGTTAATTCATTCGGCGCGGCGTCGACCTCAAGCTCAACCGTATTGCGCCCGCGCCGCTCGATAATCAACGGTAGGTCAACGGTCTCGCCAATCGTGACAGGAAAGCGGCCCTTAAGCTCACCGTTCAGCCGAATACGGATAAGCGCGGTTTCGCCCTCATGACCCGGATCATCAACGATCATAGAAAAATCTGCTTCTTCACCGACAAGGCCGAATTTCGCCGCGCGAACGGCGCGAATACGGCGATCACGCGCCGCGTCATCACCGATAATCAAGGCATGAAATGGCACGCCCTCCGGTATTATTCCGCTCACATCATCCGGCAGATCATGAACCTGCCCATCGGTTAAAGCAATAATGCCCGCCAAACGGCTACGGGGGAGGTCGGTTAACTCATCAATCAGGGCCGCGGTTAGCTGCGTCCCGCTGGCATCTGCTTTGATAGAGGCTGTAACAGTTTCGAGATTATTCAGCTCATTCAGCCGGGCCATAAGGCGCTCTTGAGTGGTTTTAAGCTGCTCCGCCCGCCCGCCGACGCTCATGCTCTGGGATTTATCAACCAGCACAAGCACCACATCATTCAGCGGTTCGCGCTCTTCAACGATTGTCTGGGGGTTTAATAGCGCCGCACATAAAGCGCCCACGCCGATTACGCGCAGGATAAAACTACCCAGCTTTTGATAGCCCCCATAAGCGGCAAATAAAATCACAAGCGCGGCAAAGCCTATAATAAAACCTATCGGCAAATAGGGATCAAACCCGATATTTGGTAAATTATCCAACATCGTCCTACGGCTCCGGTGCGAGCGGGCCAAGCCCTTCGGGTTGTTGGCCAAGACGTTCAATTAAAGTTGCTGCGTGAACTTGATCGGCTTTATAATTTCCAGATAGCGCATACATAGCAATATTCACCCCAAACCGCAGGGCATATTCACGTTGACGCACTATATCATTCTCAAGCTCGATATAAGGCACATCATCCCCGTCGACAGCCCATGCGGCAGACAGATCATTCCCCGTGACAATCACAGCGCTAACCCCGTCGCGGCTCGAGGTCGAGGTGTTGCGGTCAACCCAAACAGGCCCACCGGCCCAGCGCCCCGGAAAGCTATCAAGAATATAAAAAGATTTGCGAATAACATGGTCTTGCGGAATTTTCATCAAATTCGGTAAATCAAGCTGCTCGCCAAGACGGGCCAAACCGGGGTGAACATTGCCAGATAAAAAAGCGCGGTCGCCATAGTCTTGCGTATCAAGGATAAGCGTGCCGCCTGTTGCCATATATTCATTTACTTTCGCCGCTGTTTGCGGGGAGAGCGCGGCAATATCTGCGGTGACAGGCCAATAGATAAAAGGGAAATAGACCAGCGGATCATTATCAATATCTACGCCGCGGACTCCAACCGGTTCAATCGTCGTGCGGTTATTCAGCGCCGCAGATAATCCGCGCATGGCGTCTTCGCTAATTTGGTCAAGGGAGCCATTTCCAGTTTTCACATAGCCGACATGTAAATCCAGCACCACATCCGGCGCGTCTTGGGCTAAAGCTTGCGGCGGCGGCATCACGATGAAGGCGGCAAGGATAAGCGCTGCGAGTTGCCCGCCGCGCAGTGAATTTGGACGCAGCCGGCCCGACGCATAAAGCGAGCAGATAACATCAACTGCCAGTAAAATCATGGCGAGGGCCAAGAGCCAGCCAATAATGTTTTTATCCTCTGTCCCGCCAAGGCGCTCTGTCCGCAGGTCATCAGCCGCCGTGACGGCATCATAATCCGAGGGCATGGTTATCATATTGCGTGCTTTTAATCTTTGTCCTTGCCGGTAAAGACCAGGCGGGTGGAGCCGCGAAATCGGCGCGGTCTCAGCCATATCCGCCGGTAGATTTGCCGCTTCAATGGAGGGCGTATCAAGCCGGCCTGCCCCGTTTAAAATGCGGTCAGGTGACCAATCGCCATCTGCGGCGATGGATTTACGGCTCGACTGTCCCGCAAGCGGTAAGATGCGCCGCAGCATATCCACATATAGCCCCGATAAAGCGAGGTTAGACCAATCGGGACTCGCGGTAATATGGAATAAAACAATCTGCCCCAATCCGCGCGGCGCAGCGGTAACGATTGGAGAGCCATCCGTGAGCCGTGCCCAAGTTTTACTGTCTGTCTCTGCACTGGCGGCGGCCATAACTTGCTGACGGATTTCAATGTCATTGGGGACATTAAGGCCGAAAAATGGGCTATCATTGGCAAAAGCTGCGATATTTTGCGGGTCTTCCCATGTCAGAGCGCCGCCAAAAGCCCGCCCACCATTATCACCATCGCGAATTTGCACGGGCAAAAGATCATCCGCGCGCTGCGCAAGCTTTGGCCCCGCAAACCGTATCAACAACCCGCCTTGCTCGACATAATCGGTCAACTCCGGCGCGGAGACGCGCGCGACATCGGGCATTATCAAGATTTCAGGCGAGAGGCTTAAAAGGTAATCCAAATCACCCGTAAACATATCGGCAAAGGGCAGGAGGGCCGATTGCGTGTAAAACGGCTCCGAGAGCAGCGGCGAAGCTGTGTCTTCACTGGGCGCTAATAACCCAATGACAGGACGGCCCCAGCTATCATCAAATAATTTTACTGATCCCGCCGTGCGCGCATCGCCGCTACGCAGCATGGCAACGCGCCGCCGTAAATTTGGCGGCAGGCGAAACCGGGCTTCGGCCATAGCTTGACCCGGTGCAAAGTTAAGTGTTTCGCGCTCAATGAGGCGTCCATCGCGGCCAATCGCTTCAATCACAGAACTGCGCGTGCCTATATGTTCTGGCCTATGCCATTGGGCTTGAAATCCATCGGCGGTCTCTGTGACGTCACCCGCAATGAGGGGGATCGTTGTTTCTACGGGCACAATACGGGTTAGGCGCGCCGCCGTTTTAAGGCGCTCAATCGGCGCGTTCATCGGGGCCGTATCAACACCGGCTGAAATCCATAGTGCGTCACTTTCCTCCAACCCAAAACTGATATCGGGGCGGTTTAAAGCGGCCTCAACATAAGCGGCGTCAAAGGGAAGCGGGTCTGGAAAAATCTTGCTCAGCGCATTGAGCGCTTGGTCTGCGGGGGTAAAGCTTGGTAGCTCTATATCGGTCGATGGACGGGTTGTGGTAATTAATCTAACCGAGAGGTTTTTGCGCCGCGCATCCGTCAGCCGAGCTTCGGCTTCTTGGCTCATGATATTCCAATTCGCGCCGGCAGCCCAATGGGTGTCTAGCAGCAAGGTAAGGGGGCGGTCTTCAATGCCTTCGGCTTGTTTGATAATGGGAAAGCTAAGCGCAAATATGATGAGGCCAATTAAGAGAAACCGAAACAGCAATAACCAAAGCGGCGTTGAATTGGGCGTTTCTTCTTCGGTAACGACTTGCTGCAAAAGCCGCAATGGGGGGAAGATGGCCCGTTTTGGGCGCGGCGGCGTGATCTTTAAAATCCACCAAATAATCGGCAGGCTTAATAGCCCGATCAAGGTGAGCGGGGCCAATAATGTTAATCCCCCCAAGGTCATGTGCTTGCCTCGCCCGAAAAGGCCGAATAAAGCGCAGTTAGAGCCGGAATAGGCGAGCTATCGGTATAATGGCGAATAAGTGGCCACCCCAGACGCCGCGCCAGATCATCAAGTGCGGCTAAATGGGCGCTGAAAATATCTTTATACTCGGCTTTGGCCCGCTCGGCGCGTCCGAGCATAAAGGGCAAATTGCTAAGCGCGCCGGGGAGGCGAAGCTCCATACGGCCTCGATAGGGAAAGTCTCGTTCAGAGGGGTCGATAATATGCAGCAAGACACCGCTCGCGGGACGGGAGGAGAGCTTGGAGAGCTGCTGCGTCCATGTCTCGATTGGCAGGAGAAAATCTGAAGCCAGCATCAAGCGCGAATAGGCCGGAATCGGGTGGTCGAGTGCCGGCATATCACCTGTTTTCAGGCTCAGGGCTTCACTGGCCCGCTGCATACCGACGCGCCCTGTTTGCGGACGTTTTTGCGCGCCCATAACAGCGCAGCGCTCGCCCGACCGTGTCAGCAGTGCGGCCAATGCTAATGTGAGAACTTTAGCGCGGTCTGATTTTGTCACGATTTTATCGGAAGAGCTCCAATTCATGCCTGCATTATCATCACACCACATCCAGACAGATTGCGCCGCTTCCCATTCATTATCACGGACATAGACATCTTGCCCGCGTGCGCTGCGCCGCCAGTCAATCGAATTTGCAGCGTCCGAAATATCATAAGGCCGATATTGCCAAAAGCTCTCGCCTTGACCCGCGCGGCGGCGGCCATGTGCGCCCTGCGCGACAATCGCGGCCACGCGCTCCGCTTCGACAAGCAGAGATGGAAACGGCGCGGCTAAGCTTTCCGCATCTTGGCGCTGTTGGAATATATTGCGGGGAGACATATTAAGTGTTTTGAGAGCCATTCAGCGTTAGAGTTTTGCTTTCAATTTCGCGATAATACCCTTGACGGTTTCGCCTTCGGCGCGCGCGGCAAAGCTAATCGCCATACGGTGCTGTAAGACAGGGCCAGCGAGCGCAATGACATCGTCAACAGACGGGGAAAGGCGGCCTTCGATCAAGGCTTTGGCGCGAGCCGCCAGCATGAGCGCTTGTCCGGCGCGCGGGCCGGGGCCCCAAGAGACATTCTTTTTAACAAAGTCATAATCTGATTGATCTGGCCGCGCATTGCGGGTCAGGGATAAAATCGCATTCACAACAGACTCGCCAATCGGCAGTTTACGCACAAGCATTTGCATATCCATTAATTGTTTGGGTGTGATAACTTTTTTCGAAGTGGCATCGCTGGCCCCTGTGGTCGCGAGCAAGATCATGCGCTCGGTCTCAAGGTCAGGAAATTCAACATTAATTTGCACAAGGAAGCGGTCAAGCTGTGCTTCGGGTAGGGGATATGTGCCTTCTTGCTCAATCGGGTTTTGCGTGGCTAGCACATGAAACGGCGCGGGCAAATCATGTCGCGCGCCGGCGACCGTGACAAAGCGCTCCTGCATGGCTTGGAGGAGGGCGGATTGCGTGCGCGGGCTGGCGCGGTTGATTTCATCCGCCATTAAAAGCTGTGTGAAAACGGGGCCGGGGATGAAGCGGAAGCTACGTGTGCCTTTTGCCCCTTCTTCTAGCACTTCTGAGCCGATAATATCAGCGGGCATGAGATCGGGCGTAAACTGCACACGCTTATTATCAAGCCCCATGACTGTGCCGAGCGTTTCTACAAGCAAGGTTTTCGCCAGTCCCGGGACACCGACAAGCAAGCTATGACCGCCAGATAGCATGGAGGCGAGCGCCAGATCAACAACATGGTCTTGACCATAGACGACCTCACCAATGGCTAATTTTGCTTTCGCGAGACGGTCTGCGGCAGTTTTTGCCTGTTTTTCGATCTGTGCGGATGTCGTTTTCGTCATGCTGCTGGCCATTTTACTCATAATTAAGTCCTTATAAGCCGATTTGGCATATATAGTTTCGATTAAAGTCTATCGGAAGATAGGCGGTTAACGCTATAGAAAACTCATGCGTGATTCATTAAAAGACAGCAAGCCAGTATTTGATATGTCACAACTTATTGAAGCGGCCCGCGCACAGGCCGATGGCAATAGTGAGCGCCCCGTTGAAATGTGGAACCCGCCCCTCTGCGGCGAGATGGATATGGTTATCAAACCGGACGGCTCATGGTGGCATGAAGGCGGGCTAATCACGCGCCGCCCCCTTGTGAAGCTCTTCGCCTCTATTTTGCGTAAAGATGAAGACGGCGTGACCTATCTTGTAACGCCCGGCGAGAAAATCGCCATCACAGTCGAGCGTGCGCCTTTCATAGCGGGTGAGCTGCGCGTGAGCGAGAATGATAAGGGCGAGCGGCGGTTTTTCTTTACGACCAATCTGGATGATGTCATCGAGTTGAGCGCGCAAAGGCCGCTGATGGTTAGCACTGATCCTGAAACCCTAGAGCCCACCCCGCTTTTGCGGGTACGCGGGCGGCTTGATGCATTGATAACGCGGGCGGTGTTTTATGAACTGATTGACTATGCCGTGGAGCGCCGCACGGCTGAGGGCATGCAGCTTGGTCTTGAAACTGGCGGCGCGTTTTATCCGCTTGGCCCGCCCGGCATACATGAAACCTAGAGCGAGCTATGACGCTTGAAACTTACGGCTCGGCTTTTGGTATATATGACGACCCCATAATAAAGAGGGTTTTATCGGCCAGTCTCCCCGTCAGTAGCTTAACAGACCAAGATGAGGTCAAGCGCGAAGGCCAGCGCGTTGCGGCGGTGTTGATGCCGCTCGTGCAAAGAAAGGCAGGCTGGCAGGTTATCCTGACCCAACGGCCAGAAACCATGCCGTCCCATCCCGGCCAAATTGCCTTTCCGGGCGGCAAGCGCGAATTTGGCGAAACAACGCTCAATGCCGCTTTGCGTGAAACCGAAGAAGAAATCGGCCTTGACCGCCAATTTATTACCATTATTGGCCGCCTGCCATCCTTTAATGCCGTCTCGGAGTTTCGCATTACGCCGTTTATTGGCTTGGTTGATCCGGATAGCCCGATGACGCCTGACCCGCATGAGGTCGCGGATATGTTCGAAGTCCCGCTGTCTTTCCTCATGGCTCCGGCGAACCACATTGCGCGCAATGTGCATTTTGACGGTAAAGATCATGCCTTGATTGATATGCCCTATACGGGCGATGATGGCGTTTACCGAAATATTTGGGGAATGACAGCGATGATGATGTATCGTCTTTATCAAAGAGGGTTTGAGTCATGAACTTTTCCAGACGGAATGTGATCGGCGGGTTATGCGCGGCCGCGCTTTGGCCTGCGGGCTGCACGGCGCATAAGAGCAAGCCGCGCAAAACTATGGCGCTGACCTTTGATGATTTTGGCCTATGGTTTAAATCTCGTCTTGCGCCGCTACAGCGTGATGCGGCGATTTTAGCGGTCTTAAAGGCGCATAACATTCAGGCCGCTGGATTTGTTACAGGCGAATTTGTCAATAGCTCCGAGGGCGACACGATCTTAAAACGCTGGGGTGAGGCGGGCCATATCATCGCCAATCACACATGGAGCCATGGACATGCAAGAGAGATGCCCTTTGACGTGTTTATGGCCGATATTCGCCGTAATCATAATGTCCTGAAAGGCTATCAAGGCTTTCAGCCCTTTTTCCGCTTTCCATTTCTGGATGAAGGCGGGGAGATCGGCAAAATCAATCAATATCGCACTGCGCTCAAGGCTGAAGGCTATAAACGCGCGCCGGTGACGATTGATACGATAGATTGGAACGTGAGCTCGCGGTTTGAAAAATATCTCAAGGATAATCCGCAAGGCGATATAACGGCCTATCGTGGTTATTACGTCAAAAGCTGTGTGAGCCTCGCCAATCATTTCCAAGCCGAAGCGGCGATGCTCGGGCGGCCTGATCTGCCGCATCAAACATTAATGCACCATAATATCCTGAACGCCTTATGCCTTGATGATGTCATTAGCGCATGGAAGGCTGATGGGTGGGAGATTATTCCCGCGCAGCCCGCCTTGGATGCCCCGTTTTATCAATCCGAACCCATCACTCCGACACGCGGGCGTAGCCTCTTATCCGTCATGATTTATGATAAAGGCTTAACCCATCCGAAATTCCCTGAGGCTTATTACAAGAGCGGCAATAAAACGATGGATAGCTTGGGGCTTTGAGCGGAAAACGGCCGCTATGTTTTATTTTTTAGATTTTTTTTCTAACTCTTTTTAGCCATTTTGATCGCTTTGCGGCGGTATTTGAAGTCTTTAGAAAATTGTTGGGTGTCTTCAATATAAAGACGCTGCTGGTCACACTGATTTTCGAATTTAACGCTTTAAAAGACTCGCGCCGGGGCTTATCAGAGCGATATGAAACTTGATCCTACACGTTATAAATGGCTGGCTGATGATGCTGCGAAGGCTTTGTTTGCGGCGCTTCCAGAGGGGCAGCTGCGCTTTGTTGGAGGGTCTGTGCGTAATGCGATTATGGGGCACCCCGTTGACGATATTGACTTGGCCGTACAGGCCGAGCCGCCCGCCGTTATGGCGGCGCTTAAAGCCGCTGGCATCCGCTATGTGGAAACGGGTTTGGCCCATGGGACATTGACGGCGGTAATAAATGGCGTGCCTTATGAAATTACATCTTTACGCCGTGATGTTGAAACCGATGGTCGCCGCGCTGTGGTTAGATTCACACAAGATTGGGCCGAAGATGCGCAGCGCCGCGACTTAACCATTAATGCGCTTTACGCCGATATGTCGGGGCAAGTGTTTGACCCTTGCGGGGAGGGGCTGGAGGATATCAAGGCGGGCCGTTTGCGCTTTGTTGGCGATGCGGAAACCCGTATCCGTGAGGATTATTTGCGTTTGCTGCGTTATTTTCGTTTTATTGCATGGTATGGCGGAGATGGCCCGCTGGATAAAACGGCGCTGTCTGCGGCGCGGGATTTGCAATCCGGTCTTCGAACTTTATCGCCTGAGCGCATATGGGCGGAACTTAAGAAGCTATTATTAGCCCCCGACCCACGGCGCGCTGTGCGGATTATGGGGCAGCACGGAATTTTAGACACATTATTACCCGAGGCGAGTAATAGTGAAGGGCTTGATCTTTATGTCTCGCTTGAAGGGCGCGAGGGTTTAGCGCCTGATCCGCTTATGCGGTTAATGGCGATGAGCGCGCGTGAGCCTTTGCAAATGATGCGGCTTACGACGCGACTTAAGATGTCGAAAGCAGAGACATCGCGCCTGCGCGGCTGGGCCGATGATGGCTCGGCGCTTGACCCATATGCCGCAGACCGCGAAAAGTTTCAACTTATATATAAGGCCGGAAAACAGGTCATTATTGACCGCGCGCGTATTCGCGCCGCTGGAGAGCCTGACGTGATTAAATCCGTCCATTGGATGAGCCTTGCTGATTTGGCAATGGGATGGACGCCGCCAGAGTTTCCAGTGTCTGGCAAAGATTTAAAAGCCGCAGGCATAGAGCCGGGGCCAGATATGGGACGCGCCATGAGCGCGCTCAAAGCGCTTTGGCTCCGCTCTGGCTTTACGGCTGATAAAGAAAAGCTGTTAACAGCTTTAAAGATGTTTGGATTATAGCTTTGGCGCTTGGCTCTGTATGGGCCAAATCGAGGGGCGCTACCCAACGACAGCCATTTCTTGGCGGATGATGCTGCGAAGCGCGTCAATTTGGGTCGGGCCTTGTGGGGTGTGGAAATGCCAAAATGTCCAGCCATTACAGCTAGGCGCGTCTGTGACATGTGCGCCGACTTTATGAATGGAACCTTGGAAACCGTCACAGACCAAACTGCCATCCGCGCAAACTTGCGCTATGAAATTACCTTTTGGTGAATAAAGCATAGTGCCGGGATTAATCAGGCCGCGCTCAATCAGCGTCCCAAAAGGAACCCGAGGCTCAGAGCGTTTGGACTTCGTAACATTAACAGCAACGCCGCGGCCCGTATCTATTTTATCAATGCGGCGTTTGGCATGGGCAATATAATCATGTTCCATTTCAAAGCCGATAAAGTCACGGCCCAGTTTTTTCGCAACAGCGCCCGTGGTGCCTGTTCCAAAGAAAGGGTCAACGATAACATCGCCGGGATTAGAGGTCGAAAGAATCACGCGGTGAAGTAAGCTTTCCGGCTTTTGCGTTGGATGCGCTTTCTCGCCGTCGGATTTTTTAAGCCGCTCGCGGCCTGTGCAAATCGGGAGAGTCCAGTCGGAGCGCATCTGAACGCCGTCATTCATCATTTTCATGGCATCATAATTAAAAGTCGGGCGAGCATCTTCGGATTTTGTCGCCCAAATCAAGGTCTCATGTGCATTGGTAAAACGTGTACCGCGAAAATTAGGCATTGGATTGGTTTTACGCCAGATAATATCATTTTGAATCCAGAACTGCTGATCTTGGAGAACAGTGCCGACACGGAAAATATTGTGATAGCTGCCAATAACCCAAAGCGAGCCATTGGGCTTAAGAATACGCCGCGCGGCTTTCAGCCAGTCATGGGTCATAAGGTCATAGGCGTCCATTGTATCGAACTGGTCCCAATCCTCAGTCACGCCGTTTACAACGGAATTGTCAGGCCGAGAGAGATTGCCGCCAAGCTGTAGATTATAAGGCGGGTCTGCAAAAACAACATCAACCGATTCCGCCGGTAGGGCGTTCATGCCTTCAACGCAATCACCTTGTACGATGGTATTTAGCGGAAGTTCGTTATGTTGATCGTCTGTTTTCATATTTGTTGCCATCACGCGCCCTTAAAAGAATCAGTTGTGTCATTCAGGTACAGGATTGCGGTTGATTTGCTTACTCAACGGTTAATGCCGCGGGTAAGATTTTGAAAAATATATGCGTTTAATCTTTCATTAGGGTTATAGCCACGTTTACGGGCAGAAGAGCTTAACGCTGCGTTTACATAAGGTTTTTCGCGCAAATACACTTGCTTGCGCAGAGGTTGAGTTGGCAATTAGATTTAAACTTAATCGCGAGAGTTATAGGGTTGCCGGCAAGCCTGTTCATAAGGCTGTGGATAATTTGTTTATAAGGACGTCAACGGTTTGGCTTTTTTCAGGCGGCCAAAGCTAAACCGGTGAATGGGGCTGGCGCCGAAGCGGTCAATGTCGGCCCGGTGCGCCTGCGTCGGATAGCCTTTATGCCGGTCAAGGCTGTAAGCGGGAAAGCGTGTATGGGCGCGAATCATTAATCTGTCGCGTGTGACTTTGGCAATTATAGAGGCGGCAGCAATGGAAAAGCTCCGCGCATCTCCTTTGACAATCGCCTCTGCGGGCATTTCAAGGACCGGGAGTTTATTCCCGTCAATCAACGCCATGTCCGGACGCACAGGCAGATCAGCAATAGCGCGCTGCATAGCGGTCAGGCTGGCTTGTAAAATGTTAACTCTATCAATTTCTTCAGGCTCGGAAATGCCAATGCCAAATAGGGCTGTTTCTTTAATAATATTCAGCAGGTGTTCACGTTGCCTGTGAGATAAGCGCTTACTGTCAGTCAGTCCATCGGGGACGATCTGGCGGGGAAAGATAACAGCTGCCGCGACAACGGGACCTGCAAGGGGGCCGCGCCCAGCCTCATCGACCCCGCAGACGCGACCGCTGTGCTGACGCTCGAAAGACCAATCAGGAGTGTATTTTATAACCGACATCTTGGTGCTCATTTTTGGCCCGAATCCTGCATTATTGCAGCTAAAAGGGTTTTTAGATGAGAAAAGGTCTGATAGAAACCCACACGTAAATTTAAGAGGAGTGTCTCATGGGTAAAATCCGTTATGGTATGATTGCAGCAGGTATCGCCCTGATTGCAGCATCGACTGTGCCGTCATATGCACAAAGTGCCGATAAGCGTAGCAGTGATGCGGCCGATATTAATATTACGAATAAAGATCAGTGCGAATTTGAAGGTGGCTCTATGGTTACTGTTAAAGGCAGTGATTATTGTCTCGTCCCTATTCGCCCTAAAGCTTATCATTCAGAAATTTACGATGGTAACCAATTAGGCGTTATTGATTGCCCCGGCGATAAATTAAATGACGATCTTTATTGTTTATATCCCGTGACTATTCGCCCGCAGCCCGAAGCTCCTAAAGCTGATGCTGCGGCTGACGTGGTTACCGAAGAATAGACAAAAACGCGTCGCAACTTAATATCTAAATTTAATGCCCGGCTGTAACTTTCTGTTCAGCCGGGCATTTTTGTCTTGTTATTTATTTTCAGCCTGTGTCTAAAACCATTATGTTAACGGTTATTATTCCCAACTTAAATAATGAAGCCGCTGTTAGCCAGATTTTAGGCCAGCTATCGGGCTGTGACGTAAAGGTCATTTTATCCGATGGCGGCTCTAAAGATAATAGCTTGAAAATAGCGGCTGAACACGGCGCAATTTTGGCCTGCGGCTGCTGTGGACGCGGGCATCAACTTCGCCGCGGAGCGTGGATGGCCCGCACGGAATGGCTCTTGTTTCTCCATGCTGATAGTCAACTCCCGCATAATTGGGAGCAAAAGCTCGCGGCGCATATTACCCGCAGCCCACATAAAGCGGGATATTTTGCAATGAAATTTGCGGGGCGAGGCTTCGCGCCGCGCTGCGTTGAATTTCTAGTAGGATTACGCTCTTTTTTCTTACGTATGCCATATGGCGATCAAGGACTTTTAATTTCCAGATCACATTATGATGAGATAGGGGGCTATGCGCCGCTTTCCTTATTTGAAGATGTTGACATTATTCGCAAAATAGGGCGCAAACGTTTGACATGGGTTAAATGTAATATTTTAACCGATGCATCGAAATATGAACGCGATGGTTATTTCCGGCGTGGCTGGCGTAACATCAAGCTCGCACGGCGATTTTTTAAAGGAGAAAGCGCTGACGTTTTGTGCCAAGAATATAACGCATAACATGCTCTTTTAATTATCAATTATGACCCGACCCCAGCTTATTATCTTCGCCAAAGCCCCTGTTTTTGGTCATGCGAAAACCCGCCTTGCTAAAGGCGTGGGCGTGGTTCATGCGAAACGGCTTTACCGCGCGATGACGCGGCGTATTTTACGGAATTTAAAGAGCGCGCGCTGGGATATGATCTTGGCCTATGCGCCGTCCAAAACGCCTGTGCGCGTCACCGATTGGGACGGGGTCCCGCAAATTCCGCAAGTTTCCGGAACGCTCTCACCACGGCTTGACGCCGTCTTTGCGTCGCGCGGGCCAGTGATTGTTATTGGCACAGATAGTCCGCAAATTCGGCGCGCTGATATTTTACTTGCCTTGAAGGCGATAAAAGAGAAAACGGTTGTTTTTGGCCCGGCGACTGACGGCGGATTTTGGCTGATCGGCTTGCAAGGCCCCGCTCCCGCCGGGCTATTTAATAATATAAGGTGGTCGCATGAGCAGACCCTTGCGGATATGCAGAGAAATTGCGCGGCCCTTGGTTATAAAGTCCATCATTTGCGGGCACTGACCGATATTGACGATATTGATGCGCTGCGGGCCTATCAACGCGGTGGGGTTTAAGCGGGAGTGTCGCCGTGGAGCTTTGCGTGAAGTGAAAGCAGATCTCGCCACGTCTCTTTTTTCAGCTCAGGTCTACGCTGCAAAAAGGCAGGGTGGTAAATCGGTAAAGCGGGGATATCTTGATCGCCAAATCGTAAGCTTTGCCATTCGCCGCGATTTTTCATAATGCCTGTCAGCGGCGTTAAAGCTGAGAGTGGTAAGCCGCCAAGAATCAATAAAAACTCTGGCGCTACGAGTTCGATATGACGGGCTAGAAAAGGACGGCAAAAGGCGATGTCTTCAGGCAGGGGCTTACGGTTTCCGGGAGGGCGCCAATTTACAACATGAGTCATGTAAACATCATTGTCCGTCAGGCCAATCGCGGCCAGCATGCGGCCGAGTAACTGCCCTGCTGGTCCCATAAAGGGCGCGCCGGCAATGTCGTCTTCGCGGCTAGGGGCTTCGCCAATAATCATGAGTTTGCTCTCAGGGTTTCCGCGCGCAAAGACAGATTGCGTGGCATTATCTGATAAAGTACCCGCATCAAAATTGCTGATAAGGCTCCGCAGCATCGTTAGGTCTTTGGCCGTCCCGGCGAGATGTTTGGCCGCCTCTATGCGGTCATTATTAGCGGCAGGTGACGGGGGCGATTTTTGCGGTGCCGATGATGTTTTTGCCGCAGGCGTTTGAGCGCGAACAGGCAGCTTACGCTTTTTTGCAGCCGTTACGGCTGGCGTTTCGACGCCGATCATTTGCCACCAATCCAGCGCTGATTCTAAAGCCGTTTCGAGCGTGATTTCAGAGGGTATATGAGGCGCATTTTCCATAATTATGTCTTTAAGACCGTATGCACATTAGCTTCGATAGATTCGATGATAAAGGCCGCGATATCCAGACCTGTCGCGGTTTCAATACCTTTTAATCCGGGGGAAGAATTTACTTCCAAAACCTTTGGCCCCGTGTCACTTCTAAGGATGTCAACACCCGCAACATTTAAGCCCATAGCCCGAGCAGATTTAATCGCCGTTTGCCGCTCGGCCTTTAGGAGACGAACTTTCGAGGCGCTCCCGCCTTGGTGGATGTTCGATCGAAATTCACCCGCTTGGGCCGTGCGTTTGATTGCGCCGACAACTTTGCCGTCGACAATGAAACAGCGAATATCTGTGCCACTGGCTTCTTTGACAAACTCCTGCACAAGAAAATTGGCGTCTAATCCGCGAAACGCATCAATTAACGCCGTTGCAGCTTTGCGAGTTTCGGCTAAAATAACGCCTTTGCCCTGTGAACTTTCAAGCAGTTTCACAACAACAGGCGACCCGCCCGCAAGATCAATAATACCCTTTGTGTCGCGCGCCGAGCGGGCAAAAGCTGTATTGGGCATACCCAGATGATGTTGGGCGAGGATTTGATGAGCCAAAAGTTTATCGCGCGAACGGCCAATCGCGGCCGCAGAGTTAAGGCAATAAACGCCCATGCTTTCAAATTGGCGAACCACAGCCATGCCGTAAAATGTAAGGCGAGAGCCAATACGCGGAATAATCGCATCATAACGCGGCAAGGCTTTTCCGTCGTAAAAAACCTCGGGTTTATGGGAATTAATATCCATATAGCAGCGGCTCGTTGCGATGGTTTCAATCACATGGCCGCGCGCTTCTGCGGCGGCGATCATGCTACAGTTTGAGTAATTTCCTGGTTCCTGCGTTAAAATTCCTATTCGCAGCGGGCGGCGTTTCGTATTTTTCCGGCGGCGTAGCTTTTTATAGGCCGTGTAATCAAGCTCTGGTTGAAGGAAAGATTGTGAAGGAACAATAGAAATATCATCTTTCAGGGCCGAGCGGCCAAGTAACATGCGATAATTCATGCTCTCACGATTGGTCAGGGTGATGTCTATTGGCCAGCTTCTACCACCAATGGTAATCGGGGTGCGGATTACAAAACGGTTCTCGCCTTGCCCATTAGAGCTGGTGATGACGCGGCGATCAATGACTTTGGCCGAGCAGACTACTTCGAGGGATGGATCACTTGAATCTGGACGGATAATAAAGCGGACTTGTGGGTTACGTTCGGAGCCAAAAGGTTCGATAGCAACAGCATGGAGCGCGGATGTTCGCGCGCCTGTATCGACCTTCACTTTTACAGCGGGAAGCTGCAAATCTGATAAAGCGGCCCACTCTTCCCAACCTAATGAAAAGTCATCACTCATAATAAGTCTCTAATTCTAACGCATTATTATACAGATATGCGGCAAGAGGGAACTTTACCGCGCGCTCACAACCCTCTAAGTAATGCGATAGAGAAAAAAATAAAGCGAGTCATAATTTATGTCCGATACAAAATTTCAGCGCGAATCAATGGAATATGATGTCGTTATCGTGGGGGCCGGCCCAGCGGGCTTATCCGCCGCTATTCGGCTTAAACAACTTGGCGGTGACGACCTCAGTGTTGTCGTGCTTGAAAAGGGCTCTGAAGTCGGTGCGCATATTTTATCCGGCGCGGTTTTGGACCCGATTGGTTTGGATAAACTGATACCCGATTGGAAAGATAAAGGCGCGCCGCTCAATACAGAGGTCAAAACTGATAAATTCGTCTTATTAGGCCCTAATGGTAGCTTGCGCGTGCCAAATTTCCTCATGCCGCCTCTTATGAATAATCACGGTAATTACATCGTTTCGATGGGAAATATTTGCCGTTGGCTTGCGGAACAAGCCGAGAGCCTCGGCGTTGAAATATTCCCGGGCATGGCCTGCTCTGATTTAGTCTACGCCGATGACGGCGCGCTAAAGGGCGTTGTTGCGGGCGAATTTGGCATTAGTCACGATGGCAGCAAAGGCGAGGGCTATGAGCCGGGTATGGAATTGCACGGCAAATATGTCTTCTTATCCGAAGGCGCGCGCGGTTCATTATCTAAGCAAGTGATTGCGAAATATGACCTTGCGGCTGAATCTGATGTGCCAAAATTTGGCCTCGGTATGAAAGAAATTTGGGAGATAAAGCCCGAAAATCACACGCTCGGCGAAGTTATGCACACGGCTGGCTGGCCTTTGGGCTGGAAAAATGGCGGTGGGTCTTTTCTTTATCATCTTGAGAATAATCAGGTTTATGTTGGCTATATCGTCGATTTGAATTATAAAAACCCGCATCTCTTTCCTTACATGGAGTTCCAGCGCTGGAAACATCATCCCGATATTGCCGCTGTGCTTGAAGGCGGCAAGCGTGTGGCTTATGGGGCGCGGGTCGTTACTAAGGGCGGTTATCAATCTGTTCCTAAAGTGGCCTTCCCGGGCGGGGCATTACTCGGCTGTACGGCAGGGCTTGTTAACTTGCCGCGCATCAAAGGCAATCATAATGCCATGCTCTCTGGTATTGCGGCGGCAGAGGCTGCGCATGCTGCATTGGCGGCGGGCCGCTCGGCGGATGTGCTTGCGGGCTATCAAGATGAGCTGATGAGCGGCCTTGTTGGACAAGATTTAAAACCTGTGCGCAATGTTGCGCCGCTAAATGCCCGTTTCGGCCCGCTTTTAGGCGGTATGATGATGGGCGGTATAGATATGTGGGCGGCGACACTCCTTAAGTTTAATGTTATTGGGGGGCTGCTTAACATTTTCAAAGGGAAGCGCTCGACCACTTTGGCGCATGGCAAAGATGATGCGCAATCAACTGAGCCTGCCGATAAACATAAGATGATTGAATATCCAAAACCGGACGGCGTGCTGTCTTTTGACCGCTTAACAAATGTTAGTTTTTCTGCGACTAATCACAGTGAAGATCAGCCCTCACATTTACAGTTAATTGACGCCGGAGTTCCGGTTGGGACGAACTTGCCGAAATATGATGAACCCGCGCAGCGCTATTGCCCGGCCGGTGTTTATGAAATCCTTCGGGATGATGACGGCTCCAATCCACGGTTTCAGATTAATGCGCAAAATTGCGTTCATTGTAAAACCTGCGATATTAAAGACCCGAGTAAGAATATTATTTGGTGCGTTCCGGAAGGGGCGGGCGGGCCAAACTACCCGAATATGTAAATTATATATGTGTCATGCGGGCAGAATTTCTCGTGTATAGACCTCTTTGAAAGCTATATTATGCCTCGTTTAAAACGATTATCGGCGCCCTTTTTGGCTCTTTGCCTCGCAGCTTGCACGACGGCCTCTATATCTGAGCCGGATTACACAACACCACAAGGGCAGCTTTTCGGCGAGTATTTGGCCGGCACTTACGCGAATGAAATTGACAATGCCGCCGCGCGCACAAATTATTATGCAAAAGCCTTTAACCGCTTACCCGGTGATAGCGCCCTGGGCCGCCGCGCGATTATAGCCACGCTTCAAAGCGGTGATTATGCGAAGGCACAATCGCAGGCCTTAGATCTTGCTCGCGTTGATCCGGACGAATCCCTTGCCCGCGTTGTGTTAGGCGTAAAGGAATTGAGTAAAAGCAATTTTAGCGCAACCGAAAAATATTTAGCTCAGCAAACTAATGACCCATCAATGCGGATGGTTATGGAGCTTCTCCAAGGCTGGTCCTATGCCGCACAAAAAGATTATGAGAAAGCTGACGCTTTATTTGCGGGTCTTGAAAGCTGGGCTTATTTTCAGTTTTTAGGAAAATTGCAACAAGGTAAATTAGCGGCTCTGCAAGGCGATACAGAGGCAGCGCTTGGCTTTTTCGCAGAGGTCCGCGCTGTTGGATTGGCCCCCGTAGAGACAGCAATGTCCCAAGCCCGCGCCCTTAACGCGGCAGGACGTAAAGATGAAGCGCTTAAAGAGCTCAAAGCGCTATCTGACTTAAATGGTGGTTTCGAAACAGGGCCGATTGCTTTGGCGATTTTAGACCTAGAAGCGGGGCGGGATATTGGCCCGCTATTAACGCCCAAACAAGAATCGGCGCGGGCGTTAATAGAGCCATCCTTTGGCTTTTTCCAGCGCCAAGGCGCGGAAGATGTGGCTGAAATTTACCTCCGGCTTGCCGCCTTAATTGACCCTAAAAGCGATAAAGGGCAGTTTTGGCTTGCGCGCCTTATGGATCAAATTGGCCGCAGTGATGATGCCAAAGCCTTGTATAGCGGAATTGATGCAGGCACGCCATATGATGTGCAGGCCGAATTATCACTTGCGACAGTATATCTTCGCGAAGATGATGATGAAAAAGCACTGGCTCTCTTAGAAAAAAGCTATGCGCGAAATCCGCTAAATGCAACGCGACAGACATTAGGCCGCGTTCGGGTTTTCCGCGAAAACTATGCTGCGGCCCTGCCGATTTACGATGCGCTGGTCAAGAGCCTGTCTGATGAGGCGCTAAAGGCTGATGTGGAACCGCTTTATTTTCGCGGTATTTGTTATGAGCGCCTCAAACAATGGGATAAGGCGGTTGCCGATTTCCGCCGCGTATTAGAAATTGATCCTGAAAACCCTGATGCTCTAAATTATTTGGGTTATACATGGGTTGACCGCGGTGAAAACCTGACGGAGGCCTTTGAGATGATCCGTAAGGCGGTTCGGCTTGAACCTGAAAGCGGTGCCATTACGGACTCGCTAGGGTGGGCGCATTATAAACTGGGTCAATATGATGAGGCAAAAATTCATCTTGAAAAAGCCGTTGTTTTAACGCCGGCGAGTGCCACTATTGTTGACCATTTGGGTGATGTTTACTGGAAGCTTGGACGCTTCCGCGAGGCGGGCTATCAGTGGGAACGCGCGCTTGATTTCGACCCAACAGATGAGGAAGAAATCGCGATACGCCGTAAGCTTGAAGGCGGCCTAGAGGCCGTAAATCTTGCGCCTTAAGCGCGTAGGGTGTGAGTTGCGGCGGTGGTGGAGCGAGATCAACAGGCGACCCTTGGGGTTGCGCGGGCCAAGATTAATCTGACGCTTCATGTCGGGGCCGCAATTTCAGATGGGGCCTATAAAGGATATCACCCGGTTGATAGTCTTGTGGTCTTTGCAGATAATGGCGATCAGCAAAGTTAAGACGTAAATTTCGGTGCTGCGGGGACGGTGAGTTTAAATATATCGGGGCCTTTTTCGAAAGGTCTGGAGCCTGATGAAAATAATCTTATTCTAAAGGCGGCCCATGGGTTTTTTAAAGCGCGTGACCTAGCCCCAAGGGGCCAGTTTAGCCTTGTTAAAAACCTCCCGCTTGCGTCGGGTATTGGCGGTGGTAGCGCGGACGCTGCCGCTGCTTTTGAGCTTTTGGTTTCAGAGTTTAATATAGAGATGCCTAGCATCTTATCTTTAGCGGCCAAAATCGGCGCGGATGTCCCCGTGTGCTGCGGGTCAAAGACTGCGCATATGCACGGCATAGGTGAGCGTGTTGACTGTAAAGATAATCTTGGCGCGGTTCCGGCTATATTGGTTAATCCCGGTTTCGCCGTGTCTACGGCAGATATCTTTAAAGCCTTTGACAGCGTGCCGTCAGATGAGCAGCCAAAGCCGCAAAACTGGCACGGGGATTTATATGATATTGCAATGGCGGGCCAAAATGATCTTCAAGAGATAGCTATATCTCTACGGCCTGAAATTAGCAATGTTATAGCACAAATAGCCCTGCAAAATGGCTGCCGCCTCGCACGGATGTCGGGCTCCGGCGCGACATGTTTTGGTTTGTTTCATACACAGACACAATCCCGCGCAGCGGCGCAGGCGATAAGCGCTAAATATCCGCATTATTGGTGCCAAGACGTGATGCTCGGGGAGCTATGATGACACTCTCATTATGGGCCGTAATGGGGACGGCTTTCATCGTCTCCCTCTTGGCAAGTCGTCTGATGGTTAAGGCGGGGCTTTCAGATGTTCCCGTTCACCGTTCCAGTCATGATTTGCCGATACCGACAGCGGGCGGTATTGGCGTGTTATGCGGGATATCTGCGGGGTTTTTGGCGCTAACATTACCGATAGGCGGAGCGGTAATATCTTCTGATCTTGCCGCTATTTTATCTTTGTCTTTTGCTATGGCGCTCATGGGGTTTTATGATGATCTCTATGCGCCGCCAACAGCGATTAAATTTGGTGTTTTTATCGCATTGGCAGGGCTTCTTATTTATGTAACCGGCGCGATTGTAATATTGCCCGTTGGTGAGGCGCAGCTTAGCTTACCGCTTTGGCTCGGCGTTACCGGAACGTTGCTTTGGGTTTTTGCCGTAGTGAATAGCGTAAATTTTATGGACGGTGCTAATGGCTTTATGCCGGGCTGTTTAGGGGTTGCGTTTTCGGCTTTGGCTTTTTTAGCCCTCAAAGAACCTGCGCCGCAGAGTTTTTGGATGTCGGTTATTTGCGCAGCGGCATGGGCCGGATTTTTGCCGTGGAACGCCCGCCGAAAAGCGCTTATATTTTCAGGCGACATTGGTTCTTTGCTGGGCGGATTTATATTTGCCTCGGCGGCGCTTTTATTTATTCGCGAGACCAACATAAGCAGCGCCGTTTATCTCGGGCCTTTATTACTCCTCCCATTTCTGACGGATGTTCTTTTAACAATGTTGTGGCGGCTTAAGCGCCGTCAGAATTTGCTACACCCGCACCGAGACCATCTTTATCAACGGGCAATAAAATGCGGTGTAAGTCATCGCCGTATATCTGTGATTTATTACGCCGCTTTCGCCCTGTGCGGCGGGATTGCCTATGTGATATTAGGGCAAAGCAATGTGCTTGTTTTTTGGGTGTTTATTGCCGCGATTGCTTTATCTATTTTGATATATATTGCCGGGCATTTAATCTGGCGCGTGGCCAATTAATTAACGCGCTCGACAACAAAGCTCACGAGGTCTTTTAAAGTGTCGCGCATGGGGGAGGCCGGAAAAATATCCAGCCCAGCTTGTGCGTCATTGGCATGGAGTTTGGCCAAGTTAAGCGTTGAGGTCAAAGCGCCCGTTTGCCTTAGCAATGAAACGGCGCGCTCAAGATCTGTGCTGCTTTGTTCATGCTGCACAATCACCCTCTCCCAAAAGGCTTTATCGTCCCCGCGCGCAACATGATAAGCACGAATAACAGGAAGGGTCACTTTGCCTTCACGAAAATCATCGCCGATAGATTTTCCAAGTGCGCTTTCCATGCCGCCGTAATCCAGTGCATCGTCAACAAGCTGGAAAGCCAGACCAAGTTTCATACCGTAATCACGCAGCGCATCGCGTTCGGCTTTTGGCCGGCCCGCTATGACCGGCGCAACTTCGGTAGCCGCCGCAAATAGCGCGGCTGTCTTGGCTTTAATAACGCTCATATATGCGGCTTCAGTCATGGCAATATCGCGCAGAGCTGCGAGCTGTTTAACTTCGCCTTCGGCAATCACGGAAGACGCCGTGGAGAGAATCGAGAGAGCTTCCATGGAGCCGGCTTCGACCATTAAGTTAAAAGCCCGCGCAAAGAGAAAATCGCCAACCAAAATAGAGGCCGAATTTCCCCAAATCAAATTGGCTGGTTTTTGGCCGCGCCGCAGCGCGCTTTCATCAACAACATCATCATGCAGCAAGGTTGCGCTGTGAATAAATTCCACAGCCGCCGCTAATTTATGATGAGCGTCTTCGCCGTCATATCCGCAGAGCTGAGCGCTGGCGACGGTTAAAAGAGGGCGGAGGCGCTTCCCGCCCGCGCCTACCAGATGATGGGCCAAATTGGGAATCAATCCAACGGGGCTTTGCATCCTGTCGAGTATCAGCGCATCAACCGCTGCCATATCATCCTTGGCGAGGGCGAATAAGCGCTGCGCGGGGGAGTGCGCCGTGTCTGGCGCTGTTTTTTTTGCAGGGGTGGCCACTACATATGTTCCTTTTTGCCCAGCGCTAAGCTACGCGCGTGGGCGCGGCGCGGCAAGCGCTTTTACCAATTATTCGCAGAGCGATATTGCCGCAGTTTATTAAGGCGGCCTCGCGGGGATCATCATTGCCCTTATTTAACGCTTTGAGTGGTATATAATCGTCAGCATAACAAGATTAAGCCCGTAAGATAATCACCTTTGGTCACGAAATGGCCATTAGACCCCATCGCTAATTATAGAGTATATGTAAAAGACGGTTTTGATGCCGCGCGTCAGCCGTGACGGGCTGATGAAATTTCTGTAAAGGCTTAGCATGAAATGTATTATCCGAACCAATAATCCCGTGACGCTTAATTTCGCGGAAGTTGTTCTAAAAGATAGCGAGATTGAGTGTTTTATCATGGATCAACATATGAGCCTTATGGAAGGCTCTGTCGGGGCGATACCACGGCGACTTATGGTGATTGATGATGATGAATTTGCCGCGCGGCGGGCGTTAACCCTTGCGGGATTAGAAGATGAACTTGTCAGCCCCGCATAAAGTCTTGAAATTTATCTCTGTGAGCGTATTGATAGCGAAATTTTTCTGAGATCAAATATCATGTCCCAATCCGATAAACCGCTTTCATTTCAAGGTCTCATTTTGACTTTGCAAAATTACTGGGCCGCGCAGGGCTGTGTTATCCTCCAGCCCTTTGACACAGAGGTTGGGGCCGGAACCTTACATCCCGCGACGGTTCTGCGCTCACTTGGGCCTAAGCCGTGGAATGTTGCCTATGTGCAGCCGTCGCGCCGTCCAGCCGATGGGCGCTACGGAGAGAATCCAAACCGCCTCCAGCATTATTACCAATTCCAAGTCATCATGAAGCCGAACCCGAAAAACCTGCAAGAGCTTTATCTAGGCT
>CAZEOD010000020.1:0-336 GCA_964513675.1 uncultured Caulobacterales bacterium
GCAATAAGACAATTCTTGATAATGTTCATTTGTCTTTTTATCCCGATGCGAAAATTGGTCTTGTTGGGGTGAACGGTGCGGGTAAATCGACTTTGATGAAGATTATGGCCGGTATTGATACCGAAGTCACAGGCGAATATTGGGCCGCCGAGGGCACGAAAGTTGGCTATCTTCCGCAAGAGCCGCGCCTTGATAATGCCAAGGATGTTTGGGGCAATGTGATTGAAGGCTGTGAGGATAAGCAGATTTTCGACGCCTATAACGCTGTCGCCCTCAAGATGGCCGAAGAATATACCGATGAGCTTATGGAAGAGATGACGGCGCTGCAAGAGCAGG
>CAZEOD010000020.1:346-45471 GCA_964513675.1 uncultured Caulobacterales bacterium
GTTTCTTCGCCTGTAATCATTTTAAACAAAGTCGTCTTACCCGCCCCGCGTGGCCCTCTGCCAACTCTTGCTCTCCAAGCCTGATTTGCTGTTGATGGATGAGCCGACCAACCATTTGGACGCCGAAACTGTGGCGTGGCTGGAGAATTACCTAATTAAATATTCAGGCGCGATTATTTTGATTACCCATGATCGCTACTTCTTGGATAATATCACGAATTGGACCCTCGAAGTCGACCGCGGGCGGACATTCCCGCATGAGGGTAATTACTCGTCATGGCTCGAAGCCAAAGCGCAGCGCATGGATCAAGAAGGCCGCGAGGGGGATAGTAAAACCAAGGCGATGAAACGCGAGCTGGAATGGATTCGTTCCAACCCGAAAGCGCGCCAGACGAAATCTAAAGCCCGTATCAGCGCCTATGAAAAACTGCGCGACGAGGCGGCGAATGAAGTCGTGTCCCATGCTGAAATCCGTATTCCGATGGGCGAGCGCCTTGGCAATATCGTCATTGAGGCTGAAAATGTTGCCAAGGGCTTTGAAGAGCGCCTTTTGATTGATGATCTGTCCTTCCGCCTTCCGCGCGGCGGGATTGTCGGCATTATCGGTCCAAACGGGGCGGGTAAGACGACTTTGTTTAAAATGATTACAGGCGAAGAAACGCCGGATAAGGGCACGTTTAAAGTCGGCGATACCGTACAGCTCGGCTATGTCGATCAGGGCCGTGATAATTTGGATCCGAGCAAAAATGTCTGGGAAGCGATTTCCGACGGCCTCGATATTATCACCATGGGCAAGCGCCAAGTGCCAAGCCGCGCCTATGTTGGCTCCTTTAACTTTAAAGGGACAGATCAGCAGAAAAATGTTGGGCAGTTATCGGGCGGGGAGCGTAACCGCGTGAACTTGGCGAAAATGCTGTCAAAGCCGTGTAACGTATTGCTGCTCGATGAGCCGACCAATGATCTGGACCGCGAAACTTTGGCGTCCCTTGAGATTGCGCTAGAGAAATTCCCCGGTTGCGCCGTGGTTATCTCGCATGATCGCTTCTTCCTTGACCGTGTCGCAAAACATATCCTCGCTTATGAAGGGGATAGCCATGTTGAATGGTTCGAAGGTAATTTTGCGGATTATATCGAAGATAAAAAGCGCCGCCTCGGCCCTGATGCCGATATGCCGAAAAAGCTTAAATTCGTTAAGTTCGACCGTTAGTTTAAATCTTGCCGCGTGAGGATGCGTCTCGCGCGGCGGAGCTTTAAAGCGGCGTTAGGGGCAGGCGGCAATCGCTACCGCGCGTTATAGCCCCAACTCTGTTAGGCCCGGATGATCGCCGGGCCGTTCTGTTTGCCCATCAGCTTGCAGCCAATGAAACTTGCCTTATGATTTGCTAATTATAGCATAACATAAATTCACAAAGCGCAACAGATTGAGCATGTGAGGCTATTAGCTTTTGATTTGAGAAAACTTACCAACTGTGAGAAATAGAAAACTATTAGGTCACGCAAACTCCAGCTTAATTCACTCTTTATATGTCTAATGAATAGGGTGTGCATAAAGGGCGTAAATTTAGCCTAGCCGTGAGAGCTCTTTGTAAAATAAAGATATAAGAATTTTTTTATATACTTTCTGTTTTGGGGGCTCTATAGGGTGGCCATGGATTCGCTTGCGCGCATATTGAAAACATTAGGACACCCTGACCGTCTGCGGATATTGGCCTTGCTGTCGCATGGCGATTTTACAGTCAGTGAGATTACGCAGGTCTTGGGGCTGAGCCAGCCGCGCGTGACGCAATATATCAACACCCTTGAAAAAGTCGAGATCATCGAGCGCCTAAAAGAGGGCAGTTGGGTATTTTCTCGCTTACGGCGTCAAAATGCGGCGGTTTGGGCGGTTGTCTCAACCGTTTTGTCGCAACTACCAGAAGAAGATGCGACGCTTCGGGCCGATAGACGCCGCCTTGAAGACATCAAAGCCGCGCGTGCCGATGCGGCCAATGCGTTTTTTGCGCAGGCGGCGAATGACCAAAACCAGCTCGGAATTGAATATTTACCCCGCGAAGATATAGAGGCGGAACTGCGGGCGATGCTCGGCGAGGGGCCGCACGGCACCTTGATTGATTTGGGGACAGGGTCGGGACGCATTTTAAATGTCTTATCCGATCTTGTTAGCCGCGGGATTGGCATTGATAATAACCGCGATATGCTCGGCGTTGCGCGTCATGGCCTGAGCCTCGCCGCCTTGCCCCATATGCGCGTTCAGCAAGGTGATTTACATAATACAAACCTCTCCAGCGAGAGCGCTAATGTGGTGACGCTGCATCAAGTGCTACATTATCTTGAGACTCCAGATGACGCCATTCGCGAAGCCGCGCGGCTATTAGAGGGGCATGGCAACTTAATTATTATTGATTTTGCTGCGCATAAATTTGAAGACTTCCGTGAGCGCTTTGCGCATCGCCGCCTTGGATTTTCAGATGTAGAAATGCAAGGCCTATTAAAATCAAATAATTTGGATTTAGCGGAAACGCGCATTGTCAAAACGCGGGCGAGTTATCCGGATGTAAAATTATGGCGCAGTGTGAAACGCGCGGCCAATATGAAAGAGGTGAGCTGATGAAAGCGCTGATGAAACGCGGATTTTCTGACCGTAGTTTAGGGCCTGTTGCGCGAACAGCGGGCGCGCCGTCAGATGATGTGCATGTCTCTTTCGAGTTTTTCCCGCCAAAGAATGACGCCATGGAAGACCGCCTTTGGGCGTCGATAAAAAAGCTGGAAAGCTTGCAGCCGGATTTTGTCTCTGTGACATATGGGGCGGGGGGGTCAACACGCGAGCGTACGCACCGCACTGTGACGCGCATGGCGAGTGAAACCGCCTTAAAACCTGCGGCGCATCTGACCTGTGTGGGGTCAAGCCGCGAAGAGATTAAAGAGATCGCAGATGGTTATTGGGAGAATGGCGTTCGCCATATTGTGGCGCTACGCGGGGATCCGCCTGCCGGGATTGATGAGGCTTATGTTCCAACACAGGGCGGCTTTGCTTATAGCTGTGATCTGGTGTCGGGCTTAAAAAGCTTTCATGATTTCGAGATTTCTGTTTCTGCTTATCCCGAGCGTCATCCCGAAAGCCCGAATTGGGATGTTGAAATAGATAATCTTAAGCGCAAAGTGGATGCGGGCGCGACCCGCGCGATTACGCAGTTTTTCTTCTCGCCAGATACATTTATGCGCTTTCTTGACCGCACATTGGATGCAGGGATTGATATTCCGATTGTGCCGGGCTTGATGCTCCAGCCGAATTTTAAAGGTTTAAAGCGCATGTCAGGCATGTGCGGCGTTACCGTTCCAGATTGGTATGCGGATTTATTTGACGGGCTTGATAAAGACCCTGAAACGCGCCAACTTTTGACCGCTTCGCTCGCCTCTGAACTCACGGCGGAGCTGTTTGATCGCGGCGTGCGCCATTTCCATCTTTATACGCTGAACCGCGCTGAACTCGCCTATGCGGTGAGCCGTGTGCTCGGTCTGCACTCCCGTATGAACGCCTAAGGACAACTTATCATGACGCAAATATGGACAAAAATCGAAGCCGCTATGGGCGAGCGTATTATTATGCTCGACGGGGCTATGGGGACGATGCTTCAACAGCAAAAATTGGAAGAGGCTGACTTTCGCGGGGATCGGTTTAAAGCGTGGCCGAGCCCGCTTAAAGGCAATAATGATTTACTGGTTTTAACAAAGCCAGAGGCCGTTGCGCAGGTTCATCATGCCTTTCTTGAGGCCGGAGCCGACCTCATTGAAACGAATAGCTTTAATGCAACATCTATCTCTCAGGCCGATTATGATATGCAAGAGCTTGCGCCGGAAATCGCGCGGGCCTCTGCCGAGGTGGCGCGCAAATGCGCCGATGAGTGGAGCGCAAAGACGCCGGAGAAACCGCGCGCGGTTCTTGGCTCTATCGGGCCGATGAATAAGACGCTTTCGATCTCGCCAAAGGTTGAAGACCCCGGATTTCGAGATGTGACCTTTGATGAGGTTTGCGAGTCCTATGAAGGTCAAATTCGTGCCTTTATTGATCTGGTTGATGCGCTGCTGATTGAAACTGTCTTTGATACGCTTAATTGCAAAGCTGCGATTATGGCGGCGCGTAATGTCTTCCTAGAGGTTGGCTATGAGCGGCCTATCCTGATCTCAGGTACGATTACTGATCGGTCGGGCCGCACGCTATCGGGCCAAACGGCCGAAGCCTTTTGGCTCTCGATTGCACATGCGAAGCCGTTTGCTGTTGGGCTTAATTGCGCGCTCGGGGCCGAAGATATGCGCCCGCATATTGCGGCGCTCTCCAAAGCGGCGTCCACGCATATCCTTGCGTTTCCAAATGCGGGCTTGCCGAATGCTTTTGGTGAATATGATGAAACACCCAATGATATGAGCGGACATTTATCTGATTGGATTGATAACCGATTTGTCAATATTTTGGGTGGGTGCTGCGGCACGACGCCAGATCATATTGCCGCGATTGCCCGCCGCGCCGCCAAGGGCGAGCCGCGCAGGCTGCCCGAGATTAAATCCACCCTTCGCCTCGCAGGCCTCGAACCTTTTGATATTGCAGTTTAAGTTATGAACACCTCCACGACACAATTTGTCAATATTGGTGAGCGCACCAATGTTGCCGGCTCTATCCGGTTTAAGAAAATGATCGTCGACGGTAAGTTCGACAAAGCCTTGTCCGTTGCCCGCCAACAGGTTGAGAGCGGCGCGCAGATCATTGATATTAATATGGATGACGGCCTTATTGACGGGGCGGCGGCAATGACGCGCTTCCTTCAGCTTCTTGCCGCTGAACCCGATATCTCTCGCGTGCCAATCATGATTGATAGCTCGAAATGGAGCGTCATCGAGGCGGGGCTTAAATGCGTGCAGGGGAAATCCGTTGTCAATTCGATTTCGCTCAAAGAGGGCGAAGGCCCGTTTTTAGAGCAAGCGCGAAAGCTCCGTGATTACGGCGCGGCGACAGTCATTATGGCCTTTGACGAAAATGGCCAAGCCGAAACGGCCGATCATAAATTTGAGATTTGCGAGCGGGCTTATAATTTATTGGTCGATAAAGTGGGCTTTCCGCCCGAAGACATTATTTTTGATCCGAATATCTTTGCTGTGGCGACCGGTATTGAGGAGCATAATGCCTATGCGGTTGAGTTTTTTGAGGCCTGTAAGCGGATTAAAGCAAACTTGCCGCATGCGCGTATTTCAGGCGGGTTATCAAATGTGAGTTTTGCTTTTCGCGGGAATAACCCTGTGCGCGAAGCGATGCATTCCGTCTTTTTATACCATGCCATTCCAGCGGGTCTTGATATGGCGATTGTTAATGCAGGGCAGTTGACGATTTATGATGATATTCCAGATGAGCTGCGTGAGCGCGTAGAAGATGTGATCTTAAACCGCCGCGAAGATGCGACTGATAGGCTCTTGGATGTTGCCGAAAAATACCGCGGAGACGGGAAGGCGAAGGCACAAATCATCGACACGGCGTGGCGAGAGCAGCCTGTTGATAAACGGCTTGAACATGCGCTTGTTCGCGGCATTACAGATTTCATTGTTGATGACACAGAAGAGGCCCGCCAAGCGGCAGAACGTCCGCTTCATGTCATCGAAGGCCCGTTAATGGACGGGATGAATGTGGTTGGCGATTTATTTGGCTCGGGTAAAATGTTCCTGCCGCAAGTCGTTAAATCCGCCCGGGTTATGAAAGCTGCCGTGGCGCATCTTATGCCCTATATGGAAGCGGAAAAAGAAAAGCTCGGTACAGCAGGACAAAGTAACGGCAAAATCCTGATGGCGACGGTCAAAGGCGATGTTCACGATATTGGTAAAAATATCGTCGGCGTTGTTTTGCAATGTAACGGTTATGAGATTGTTGATCTGGGCGTGATGGTGCCTTGCGATAAAATCCTCGATGCGGCGAAGGAACATGACGTTGATATGATTGGCCTGTCGGGATTAATTACGCCGAGCCTTGATGAGATGGTTTTTGTCGGGCAGGAAATGGAACGGCTTGGCTTTGATATTCCGCTACTGATTGGCGGAGCGACAACATCTAAAACACATACGGCGGTTAAGATTGAGCCGGCTTATAAAGCGGACGCCACGGTTTATGTGACCGATGCCTCGCGCGCTGTCGGCGTAGTCAGTGCGCTTTTGGGGGATGATAAAGACGCATATACCGCTAATCTTCGGGCCGAATATGACAATGCCCGTACGGCGCATTTTGCAGGTCAGACGAAAAAGGCTCGCCTTAATCTAAGCGATGCGCGTAAAAATGCGTGGACGCCCGATTTAAACGGAGCCAGTTGGGATGATTACACCCCGCCGAAGCCGAGCTTTACAGGGACGAAAAATTTCGTGAATTATGATCTCGCGCGTTTGCGTAATTTCATCGACTGGACTCCTTTTTTCGCGACATGGGAGCTTAAGGGGCGGTATCCCGGTATCCTTGAGAGCGATGCTTATGGGGAGGCGGCGCGTGATTTGTTCAAAGACGCCAATGCGATGCTCGATAAGATTATCTCTGAAAAATGGGTCGAGGCGCGCGGCGTCATTGGCTTCTGGCCCTGCGAGCGTGACGGTGATGATGTGCGCGTTTTCACCGATGAGAGCCGCAGCGAAACTTTGGCGCATTTCCACGGCTTGCGTCAGCAAATCGACAAGGCGGGCAATGGCCGCCCGAATTATTGTATCTCTGATTATGTTGCGCCCCATGATGATTACGTCGGCGGGTTTTGCGTGACGGCTGGCTTGGGTGAAGGCAACCGCGCCGCCGCCTTTAAAGAGGCCGGCGATGATTACAATGCGATTATGTTCCAAGCGCTGACAGACCGCCTCGCGGAAGCTTTTGCAGAACATATGCATAAACGTGTGCGCATGGAGTTCTGGGGTTATGCGCCCGACGAAACCTCTATGGGGGATGAGCTGATTGCCGAAAAATATGCGGGCATTCGCCCTGCGCCCGGCTATCCCGCGCAGCCTGACCACACGGAAAAAGCAACGTTGTTCCGCTTATTGGACGCGAGCGAGCAGGCGGGTGTGACCCTGACTCAAAGCTTTGCCATGCATCCCGCTAGCTCCGTCTCTGGCCTTTATTTCAGCCACCCCGACAGCGTTTATTTCGGCGTCGGCAAAATCGAAAAAGACCAAGTCGAAGATTACGCCGCGCGGAAAGATATGGATATTGGGGATGTCGAGCGATGGCTCGCCCCGATCTTGAATTATTAGATTTATGAGTCAACATAATCTAGCTATTATATTTTGGACTTGTTTTTGTACTCAATGGAAACAAACTTATACGCATGAAAAGAAATTATTTTATAATGAGCTTTATCATCAAGACCGAGCATGGACAGCCCGCATGTTTGATAAATTGCACCGTAATGATGGCTTTTTAGATCAAGTTATTTTTGATTATCTAACGGCTCTAAACGTTAAAAAAACTCGACAATTTATTGCGCATGAATGGTACACAATCGATGCTTTGGGTGGTTTTGAAGCGCCTTCAAATGATGATTATACTCAATCAAGCCTGAGTGTATTAGTGGAGCATGAAAATGGAAAAGATGTTGAAACAGAGATGTGGAAATTATCTCACTGGAAAGTGCCATTAAAGGTTTTAGTTTTTTATAATCACGCCACGGATAGATCAGCAGACTGGCTGAAAGAAAAGCTCGCAGAATTACATAATATACAAAGTCGGATTGATAAGGCTTATGGTGCCAAAGGTAATGATAAATATCTTTTCATTATTGGCAGTAAAGACGAGGATATATCCTTCAAAGCAACAGCAAATTTTGGACAGTCCTTTTTAAATTACCCCAAACCCTAACCACATTGTAATCAAATGGTTCAGCTTCGGGTAATGTTGGCCCTTTTATAGCCTTATTTATGCGGCGTAATGTGGTCGTCATCTTGGGGTTTGAAAGGGGTTTGATTTGCAAAAAGCGGCAGCGTCATCTGCGTCTCCTTTGGGAGCGCCGCGTGTATGGGGCCGTATGGCCTCAGCCGTATCGTCGCTATTGCGTGATCCGCGTCATTACCAGATTGCGACCCTTTCGGCTCTTGTGATGCTCGGCGTATTTGTTTTCGCCTTTGACATGCGCGCATGGCATGCGGCAGCCTGTGTAAGCTCTACGGTGGCAACGCAATTTATTGCGAGCCGTATTATCGGGCAAAGATTTGATGCCCGCAGCCCGCTGATAACGGCGCTATCTTTGACGTTATTACTGCGTACAGGCAGCGTGACGCTTTCGGTTGCGGCGGGTGTTTTGGCGATAGCTTCGAAATATCTGATCCGCTTTAAGGGGAAGCATATTTTCAACCCTGCGAATTTTGCTTTGGTGGTGTTATCGCTTGGCCTAACGGGCGTTTGGATTTCGCCGGGGCAGTGGGGCGCAGCGCCCTTGCTCGCGATTGGCTTGTTTATTGCGGGCGGGGTTGTCACGGGCAAGGCCAAGCGCTGGGATGTCTCGATAGCTTTGCTGCTGAGCTACGGCGCGCTTATTTTTGCGCGGGCGCTGTGGCTCGGGGATCCGCTGTCGATTCCTGCGCATCAAATGCAGAGCGGGGCCTTGCTTGTTTTTGCATTCTTTATGATTTCAGATCCGAAAACAACGCCCGATAGCCGTAAGGGGCGCATAGCCTATGCCGCGCTTGTTGCGAGCCTTGGCTTTATTATCCAATTCCAATTTTACAATGCCGCGGGGATTATCCTCGCGCTGATTTTAACGGCGCCGCTTGTGCCGTTGTTTGACCGTTATTTTCCGGGCCCGCGATATGCGTGGCCCACATTAAGTAAGAATCGAGGAGTGACTTATGACGACATTCAAATCCCTGCTGAGTAGCGCCGCCCTTTTGGCCGCAGTTTCATTGTCCTCAAGCGCCTATGGCTTTTGCGGATTTTATGTCGCCAAGGCCGATACGGATTTATTTAACGAAAGCTCCAAAGTCGCCATGGTGCGAGATGGTGAGCGTACGGTTATCACGATGGCGAATGATTATATTGGGGAGCTGAGCGAATTTGCGATGGTTATTCCCGTGCCGACGGTGATTACGAAAGATCAAGTTCATATCTCGCAAACATCTCTGCTCGATCACCTTGACGCCTATACCGCGCCGCGATTGGTGGAATATTATGACAGCAATCCCTGTGCGCGTATTGATTTCAAACAGCAGCGCTCTCTTGCCACACAAGGCGTTGCTTTTGATGAGGTTATTGTCACAGCAAGCCGCGAAAAATCACTCGGCGTGACGATCGAAGAAAGTTTTTCGGCGGGAGAGTATGATATCTTGATCTTATCGGCCAAAGAAAGCGGCGGGCTGGAGACATGGCTCACGGAGAACGGCTATAAAATCCCCAAAGGCGCATCGAAAACACTGGGGAGTTATATCAAGCAAGATATGAAATTCTTTGTCGCCAAAGTGAATCTTGAGCGCAAAGCTAAGGATGGCGGCACCTATTTAAACCCGATTGCTGTGGCCTATGAAAGCCCGAAGTTCATGCTGCCGATACGGCTCGGTACGGTCAATGCGAAGGGCACGCAAGATTTATTCGTCTATGCCCTCACGCGCAACGGTAAGGTTGAGACAACAAATTACCGCACACAGAAAATTCCGTCAGGTCAGGAATTGCCGATTTTTGTTAAAGATGACTTCGGTGATTTTTATACGGATATGTATAAAACATCCGCCAAGCGCGAAGGCGGCCACGGCGTATTTATGGAATATGCGTGGGATATGAATTGGTGCGACCCTTGCGCTGCTGACCCGCTCTCTGATGACCAGCTTAAAGAGCTCGGCGTGTTTTGGTTGAATGATGAAGGCGGCCTTAATAAACCGCAGCCGCGCCGCAATTTTAAACGCCAAGCGAAAGATGTTTATGTCACGCGGCTGCATGTGCGTTATGACGCGAAAAGTTTTCCTGAGGATTTGAAGTTTAAAACAACGGGGGATCGGCAAAACTTTCAAGGGCGATATATCTTGCGTCATGCGTTTGACGGAGAGATGGAATGTGAGGCGGCGGATGATTATAAGCGCGAGGTCAATAAGCGCAAAGAAAAGGAAATTAAAACCTTGGCTAATTTGACAGGGTGGGAGCCAAAATATATCCGAACCAAAATTGATAAAAGCGAGACCGGCGGGTTTTTTGAGATTAAAAAGAAGCCGCGTACGGATTGGTGGAATAAAATCTGGCCGGGCGATGAGTAATCTCTATTCCCTCGCTAATCATACCTGAGCTTAGGCCTGAGCTTAAGCCTGAGCTTGAGGATAAAAAAAGGCCCGGATAACCGGGCCAATATTATATATTTATAAAAACTGTAATTACTCTTTATCGCCTGAGCCATAAGCTTTGGCGTCGTCTTTAACCTCTTTGGCTTTGGCTTCTGCTTCTGCTTTTTTATCAGAGCCATAAGCTTTGACATCTTCGGCCGTCTTTTCAGCCGCGTCTTTCGCGTCCGCGCCCAAAGCTTTGGCTTTATCGGCGGCTGAGCCAGCGGCGCCCGCGCCCAAAGCTTTGGCTTTATCTGCGGCTGAGCCAGCGGCGTCTTTTGCTGTATCAACAACATCACCGGCCGCAGATTTTGCGGCGTCAGCTGTGTCGCCAACAGCTTTAACGGCGCCGTCCACAGTGGATGACGCAGAGCTTACGGCTGTATCTGCGGCTGTTTTTGTCGCGTCGACGGCATCACCTGCGACAGCTTTTGTTTTTTCTGCTGCGGCAGCTGCGGCTTCTTTTGCCGCCTCGGTTGACTTTTCAGCCGCCGAGCAAGCGGTTAGCGCTAATGCCGTAATTCCGGCCAGCATAATGTTACGAATAATCATATTTCCCTCCAGTTTGATTGGAGGGACAGTAGGTCTATAAATTGCAAGCTGCAATATCGATAAAAGGTAAACTACAGTGTTAACTATAGGTTAATTGCCTAATTATTGATCGTTGCACAGGCAATACGGGGGCCCGCTCCGCCAATTGGCTGACTCATATGGTCATCGCGGTTTGCGTGAATGACGAGGGCTGAACCGTCGCTATCGAGTAGATTTGGCCGTCCCGGAACCCCGTCGATTAGCGATACGCGCGTTGTAAACATCTCCGCATGTACATTGCCATTTTCATCCGCATAGATATTTGGCAGATCGGCATTATCCGGCCCATTTGGATTTTGCAGGCCATGTTCACGGCCGCTTGGATTGATATGACCCCCAGAATTTTTAAAGGCGGTATCACTACAGTCGCCTTTCACATGGAAGTGCATGCCGTGCCAGCCTTCGGAAATTCCGCTTGCCGTTAAGGTTACGACAACGCCGCCGGAGCCTTCTTTTAAGGTAAGCTGTCCGATGTCTTTGCGGCCAGGTTCAATTATTGACGTCATAACCATAGGCGCATTAGAGGGGGCAAAACTTGGAGCTTCGAGCGTGGCTGACACCGTTTTGGAGCTTTCAACGTCGCTTATAACAACGCAGCCCGTTAACAGGCATAGGATTGGTGAGAGGCCAAGAGCCTTGCGAATAAGTGTCATATCAGTTCCTCTTTTTTCAACACATTATAGTTTAGTCGTATTGCAATCAATAGGGTTCATTTTTTTACGTGAAAGTTTGCGGCCCCATGGTTTAAATGCTAGTTTTGTTTATTAATGCACATGCGAATCGTCATGCGCTGTTTGGGAAAGATAGCTTTAAATGAGCGACGACATCGAAACACCTGAAGACGAGCAAGATCAAGGCGGGCCAAAAGGCCTACCCGATGGGGTCTCGCCCATCAGTATCGAAGATGAAATGAAACGGTCTTATCTCGATTATGCCATGAGCGTAATTGTGAGTCGGGCGATTCCTGATGTGCGCGACGGCTTGAAACCAGTCCATAGGCGTATTCTTTATTCGATGCATGAAAACGGCTTCACGCGTGAGAAGGCTTATAAGAAGTCAGCCCGCGTTGTTGGTGATGTTATTGGTAAATATCATCCGCATGGCGATAATGCTGTTTATGATGCCTTGGTGCGTATGGCGCAGGATTTCTCCATGAGCTTGCCGCTGCTGGACGGGCAGGGCAATTTCGGCTCGGTTGACGGTGACCCGCCGGCAGCGATGCGCTATACCGAAGTGCGCATGGACCGCCCCGCCGCGAGCCTTCTTGCGGATATTGAAAAAAATACGGTTAATTACCAAGATAATTATGATGCTTCCGAGAGTGAGCCCGTTGTTCTGCCTGCGCGATATCCAAATATCCTTGTTAATGGGGCTGGCGGTATCGCGGTTGGTATGGCTACGAATATTCCGCCGCATAATCTCGGCGAAGTCTGCGATGCGGCGATAGCGCTCCTGCATGACGGTAATCTTAGCGATGAGGAGCTCTTGCAACTCATACCGGGGCCGGACTTTCCAACTGGAGCGCAGATTATGGGCTATAGCGGGTCCAAATCTTCTATCCTAACGGGTAAAGGCTCGATTATCATGCGGGCGCAAACTGCGATTGAAGAAATTCGCAAAGACCGGATGGCGATTATCGTCACTGAAATCCCGTATCAGGTCAATAAAGCCTCCATGATTAAGAAGATCGCCGATATGGTGCGCGATAAGCGTATTGAAGGCATTTCTGATCTTCGTGACGAGTCAGACCGTAATGGCATGCGCGTTGTCATTGAAATGAAGCGGGACGCCGTTCCGGATGTTGTGCTTAATCAGCTTTTCCGTTTCTCACAGCTCCAGCAGAACTTTAGCTCTAATATGCTCGCGCTGAATGGCGGAAAGCCAGAGCAAATGAATGTTCGGCGGATGATCGAAGCTTTCTTGGCCTTTCGCGAGGAGGTCATTGCGCGCCGGACTAAATTTGATCTGTCTAAAGCTCGCGACCGTGCGCATATTTTGGTGGGTATGGCGACCGCTGTTGCGAATATCGACGAAATTATCAAAATCATCCGTACCTCTGCCAATCCGAAAGAGGCACGTGAGCGCTTGATTGCGCGGAATTGGCCTGCCCAAGAGATGGGGCCGCTGATTAAATTAATTGCGGACCCGCGCTCTAAGCTCCTTGATGACGGCACGATACAGCTGACCGAAGAGCAGGCGAAAGCCATTCTTGATTTACGCCTCCTCAAGCTTACGGCGATGGGGATGGAGGAAATCACG
The DNA here is from genome assembly GCA_964513675.1 of uncultured Caulobacterales bacterium. Classification (GTDB taxonomy): domain Bacteria; phylum Pseudomonadota; class Alphaproteobacteria; order Caulobacterales; family Maricaulaceae; genus CALFVT01. The sequence continues at coordinate 13,505 of CAZEOD010000020.1, forward strand.
AAAGAGGCCGAACAGCTCGCGGCTAAGATCACGGATTTGCTGGATATATTATCTTCGCGGGGCCGCGTTCAAACGATTATCAATGATGAGCTTTCCGAGATCAAAGAGAAGTTTTCTGTGCCGCGCCGTTCTATCTTTGTCGAAGGCGGCATGGACTTTGACGATGAGGATTTAATCGCGGTTGAGGACATGGTCGTGACAGTCACGTCGAGCGGTTATGTCAAACGCACGTCGCTCGACACCTACCGCGCGCAGCGCAGGGGCGGTAAGGGCCGCTCTGGCATGTCGATGAAGGATGAAGATTACGTCACAACTGTCTTTGTTGCGACGACTCATACGCCGGTTCTGTTTTTCTCCTCAACGGGGATGTGCTATAAATTAAAAGTCTGGAAATTGCCGCTAGGCGGGCCGAATACGCGCGGCAAAGCTCTGGTGAATCTCTTGCCGCTCGATCAAGATGAGCAGGTTAATTCTATCATGGCGCTGCCAGAGGATGAAGAGAGTTGGAAAGATCTTGATATCATGTTTGCAGCCCGCTCTGGCGGTGTTCGCCGCAACTCATTGGCTGATTTCACCCGTGTTAACCGCAATGGTAAGATCGCAATGAAGCCGGATGAAGGCGACGGGATTGTTGATGTGCGCGTTGTTAGCGAAGATCATGATGTCTTATTAACCACGGCTATGGGCAAAACTATTCGCTTCCGCGTCACCGATGTGCGCCGATTTAATTCACGCGCCTCGACGGGGGTGCGCGGTATTCGCCTTGCAGACGGCGATCAGGTGATTTCTATGGCGATTTTGCGCCATGTCGATGTCTCGCAAGACGAGCGTATGGCCTTTATTAAGCGCTCTACCGCCGAGCGCCGCGCTTTGGGGGATGCCGTTGAGACGGAAACGCCAGATGAAGAAACCGATATGCTGCTCTCCGATGAGCGTTACGGCTTCTTATCGGCGAATGAAGAATTTGTTCTGACCATCGCTGATGACGGCCTTGGAAAGCGCACATCATCTTTCCGTTACGCCTGTAAAAATCGCGGCGGAAAAGGCATGGTCGCGCAGATATTAAACCGCGGTAAAAAAGCGCCGCCGGCCTTGCTTGTCCGAAGTTTTACGGTTGAAGAGGATAATCAGATCATGCTGGTTACAGATGGCGGACAGCTTATCCGAACGCCTGTGCGCAATATCTCAATTAGTCAACGTTCGGCCAAGGGTGTGTGGGTTCTGAGGACGCGCGAGGGCGAGAAGGTCGTCTCCGTTGGCCGCATTGAAGAAAGCGATGATGACGAAGGCAGCGTCGATCAAGATAGCGTCGATCAAGATAGCGGCGAACAAGATAGCGGCGAGCAAGGTAGCGATGGCAGCGGCGCGGCCTCATAATTTAATCGGCGCATTTTCGCCACGTAACTAAAGGCCGCCCGTTTCAGTGATGCCGTAGGGTAAAATCCCTCTGGCATCTTTGGGGCGCGGCGTTATAAGCGCTTTATGACACAATTTAGAACCGCTCTTTATCCCGGCACGTTTGACCCGATGACATTGGGGCATTTGGATATTATCAAACGGGCGAGCAAGCTCTGTGATAAGCTGATTATCGGGGTGGCGATTAACCGCTCTAAAAATCCATTATTTTCCCTCGATGAGCGCGTAGAGATGGTCGAAATGGCGGTTGCGCCTCTGCGCGAGAAGATCGAGGTTGAGGTGCGTCCATTTGAAGGCCTACTGATACATTTTGTTGAATCTGTTGGCGCGAGCGTTATTATTCGCGGCCTGCGCGCTGTTTCGGATTTCGAATATGAATTTCAAATGGCGGGTATGAATGATCGCCTGAACCCAGAAATTGAAACTGTCTTCTTAATGTCTGACCCGCAATATCAAACGATCGCCTCGCGTCTTGTTAAAGAGATTGCACGTTTGGGCGGGGATATTTCGCAATTTGTGACGCCAGAAGTTGAAATTAGATTAAAGGATAAATTCACGTAATGATACGTTTAAGTCATCTTACGCTCGCTGCATCGCTATTGGCGGCGGCGGCCTGTTCATCCCCTAAGACAGATATACCGCTGGTCACGGAAACGGTTTCCGTTGATGATGGGTTCTACGCGCAAGAGAGATCATGGCGTGTGGTTGATCCTGAAAACCTCATGCTAATTGATACGGATTATGGCCGTATTGGTGTGGAGCTTTATCCCGAGATTGCGCCGGTCCATGTTGAGCGGATTAAAACGCTTGTCCGCCGTAAGTTTTATGATGGTCTATTATTCCACCGCGTCATTGATGGGTTTATGAACCAAACTGGCGATCCCACGGGAACCGGAACGGGCGATTCAGATCTACCAGATATTGCCGGCGAATTTTCGTTTCGCCGCGCGACAGATAAGATGCCCGTTACGATTATTGCCGCGCGTCAAATTAATCCGAGCAAACCCGAAGCGGGAGAAGTCGGCGTTGGGTTTTACAAAACACTCCCGATAGCTAGTCAGCCCGCCGTTCGCGCTGCGGCAGAGGGTGACGGCAAAGTCGAAGCCAATGGACTTCACTGCGAAGGCGTGACCTCTATGGCGCGCACCAATGATCCGAATAGTGCCAATAGCCAGTTTTTCTTGATGCGCGGAACGGCGCCGTGGCTGGATGGGGCTTACTCCATTTGGGGGAATACGGTGATTGGTCGTGACTTGGTGCAAAGCTTTAAAGTCGGCACAGCCGGTCAGGATGCAGGCTTTGAGCCGGATAAAATGAACCGCGTTACCCTAGCGGCAGATTGGCCCGAGGACACACGGCCTGTTGTTAAAGTGCTAAAAACGCGCGGCGCTGATTTTAAACGGTTCTTGGAAACGCAAAAAAATGATGTAGGCGGATATCCGGATATTTGCGATATTCAGGTTCCCGTCAGACTTAATAAATAAAATAAGATTTTTACGTTTAAAGGTTTTCGCATGATTAAAAAGCTTTTGATGATCGCTATTAGCGGTTTTGTTCTCGCGCCTGTTCTCGCAGCCGCTCAGGACGATACGCCGGCTGTTTACGGCGCGCCGGAGAGTGCATGGCGGGTGGTTGACCCTGAAAACCTTATGCTGATTGATACGGATTATGGCCGTATCGGTATTGAGCTTTACCCTGAAATTGCCCCTCGGCATGTTGCGCAAATTAAAACGCTTGTGCGGCGCGGATTTTATGACGGCATTGTTTTTCACCGCGTGATTAATGGATTTATGAACCAGACGGGGGATCCAACAGGGACGGGAACTGGGGATTCAGATTTGCCGGATATCGAGGCTGAGTTTACCTTTCGCCGCGATACGGCCGCTATGCCGATTGAGATTATCCATAAGCGCAATGTAAGCCCGCGTTACCCTGACCGGAGCCAGCTTGGGGTTGGTTTCCATAAAGCACTTCCCGTCATGACGCAGCCCTCGGCCCAATCTTGGGGCACGAAAGATGGTAAGGTTGAAGCGAGCGGTATTCACTGTAAAGGCGTGACCTCTATGGCGCGCGCGCAGAGTCCAGATAGTGCAAATAGCCAGTTTTTTTTAATGCGCACAGCGCGCGGAAGCTCTGCTGAAGGGCTGAATACGGATTACTCGATTTGGGGCCGCACTGTTATGGGCGTCGATTTAGTTGACCGTATTAAAGTCGGTGTTAACGGCGAAACGCCCGGATTTGTCCCTGATAAAATGAACCGCGTCAGAATAGCCGCAGATATGGACAGCGAGGGCCAGCCCCGCGTTAAAATCTTGAAAACCCAAGGCGAAGATTATAAGCGGTTCCTTGAGACGCAAAAAAAGCAAGATGGGACCTTTAAAGATATCTGCGATATCGAAATTCCCGTTAATATAGAAACATTATAATTAAATAAGAGATTGGATTAAACATGGCAGATACGCTGACACTTACTTTGGATACACAATCAGGCGAAACCGGTGACGTGGTTATTAAATTACGCCCCGATGTGGCGCCGGCGCATTGTGCGCAAATCTCGCGCCTTGTCGGTGAGGGGTTTTATGATGGCCTTAGCTTTCACCGCGTGATTGACGGCTTCATGGCGCAAGGCGGCTGTCCGAATGGCACCGGCATGGGCGGCGCAGATGCGCAAATTCCTGCTGAATTTAACAGCACACCGCATGTTCGCGGAACCTGTTCAATGGCGCGCTCGCAAAACCCGAACTCTGCTAGTAGTCAATTCTTTATCTGTTTTGATGATACGAGCTTTCTTAACGGGCAATATACGGTTTGGGGACAAGTCGAAAGCGGTATGGAGCATGTGGATGCGCTGCCAAAAGGCGAGCCGCCGCGTTATCCCGGCAAAATCGTGAAAGCGGTTATTTCCTAATATATAAGGGCCTGATTATCAGGCCCTTTTTTATGGCGCATAAATCTCATGGATATTTCTGTTTTCGACTTTGATTTGCCCGATAGCGCGATTGCGCTGCGGCCTTGCGCGCCGCGCGATAGGGCTAAAATGTTACAGGTTAAGGGCGGCGTTATCTCAGATCACCATGTTTTTAACCTGCCAGATTTGCTGCGGGCGGGCGATATTCTGGTAGTCAATGATACGCGGGTTATCCATGCCGCATTAACAGGGATTCGCGCCGCGAGGCCGGTTGGCGGCGGCGGTGATGTGACGATTGACGTTAATTTGCTCCATCAAGAGACGGCTAATAGCTGGCAGGCTTTTATTCGCCCCGCCAAGCGGGTGAGAGCCGGAGATGTTCTTCGCTTTAGTGATGATTTAACGGCGAGCGCTGACGCTAATCCGCATGAGGGGCAGGTTACGCTGTTGTTTTCCAAAGGCGGCGAGGATCTGGACGCTGCAATTGCCGCAACAGGCGCTGCGCCGCTGCCGCCCTATATCGCCCGCAAGCGGGCCGCCGATGCGGCTGATAAGTCTGATTATCAAACGGTCTATGCCAATGAAAGCGGCTCTGTCGCTGCGCCAACGGCTGGGCTGCATTTTACGCCTGATTTGATAAAATCCCTGACGGATAAAGGGGTCGGGTTTGAAAAACTAACGCTTCATGTCGGGGCGGGAACATTTCTCCCTGTTAAAACTGACAATACAGACGATCATATCATGCATAGCGAGTGGCGCGTGATTTCAGAGGCGCTGGCGGCGCGGCTTAACGCGGCAAAAGCCGAAGGCCGCCGCATTATTGCCGTCGGAACAACGGCGCTGCGGGCGCTTGAAAGTGCAGCCCAAAACGGGCAATTAACCGCCCAAGATGGCGAGACGGATATTTTCATCAAGCCAGGTTATAAATTTCAAATCATAGATGGCTTGATGACGAATTTTCACCTGCCGAAATCAACGCTATTTATGCTAGTTTGTGCGCTTGCTGGAACCGATGACATGAAAGCGGCCTATGACTATGCGATCGCTCAAAACTACCGCTTTTACTCTTACGGCGATAGTAGCTTGCTTTGGAAGGCATAAATAATGGCAAAATTTCCTTTTGATATATCGGCGGTAGACGGCGAGGCGCGGACGGGCGTTTTAAAAACGACGCGCGGCGATATTCGCACGCCGGCGTTTATGCCTGTGGGGACAGCTGGCACGGTCAAAGCGCTCTATATGGATCAGGTCAAACAGACAGGGGCTGATATTATATTGGGCAATACCTATCATCTCATGCTCCGTCCGGGGCCAGAGCGGATGAAAAAACTCGGCGGGCTGCATAAATTTGGCGGGTGGAGCGGGCCTATTTTAACAGATTCGGGCGGGTTTCAGGTGTGGTCGCTTTCGAAACTCCGTAAGATGACCGAAGAGGGCGTAACCTTTCAAAGCCATCTGGACGGCTCGAAGCATATGCTCTCGCCGGAACGCTCGATTGAAATTCAAGCAGATTGCATCGGCGCAGATATTTCAATGCAGCTTGATGAATGTACGAATTACCCCTCAAGTTTTGAGGCGGCGAAAGCCTCTATGGAGCTATCATTGCGCTGGGGGCAGCGCTCTCTTGCCGCCTTTGGCGCGCGGGATAAGCAGACATTATTTGCGATTATACAAGGCTCGACTTATCCTGAATTACGCCAAGCCAGCGCAGAGGCGAGTGTGGCTGAAATGACCGCGGGCGGATATGGCGGTTTTGCGATTGGCGGCCTTGCTGTCGGTGAGGGGCATGAGATGATGTGCGAGGTTTTGGATTATACATTGCCGCATCTGCCCCAAGATCGTCCCCGATATTTAATGGGGGTTGGTAAGCCTATTGATTTGGTCGAAAGCGTAGCGCGCGGTGTGGATATGTTTGATTGCGTGATTCCAACGCGCTCGGGTCGTCACGGACAGGTTTGGACAGATAAGGGGCCGTATAATATCAAAAAAGCGATTTACGCCGAGGATGAAACGCCGCTCGATGCCGCGATAGATTGTCCGGCTAGCCGCGATTACTCCAAAGCCTATGTCCATCATCTTGTGCGCTGTCATGAGCTTCTAGCGTCGATGATTCTCAGTTGGCATAATATTGCTTATTTTCAAAACCTTATGCAGCGTATGCGAGCGGCTATAGCTGCGGGTGAATTTACGGCGTTCGCCGATAGGTTTCGCGCAGATTGGTATGGTGAATCGGATTGATGTTGGCGGTTGTGTTTTACAGGTCTAAAACACGGCTTTGACTGAGGCGTAAAATTTTCTGCATAGGCCGCATTTTTGCGCTTGACGGCAGGTAAACTGCGCCCTAATTACGGCGCTCCTTTAAGGGGAGCCCGTAGCTCAGTTGGTAGAGCGCCTCACTTTTAATGAGGATGTCCACGGTTCGAGTCCGTGCGGGCTCACCATTTTTCTTTATCTTTTTTGAAATATGGATTTGGTGTCAATAGATGCCTGCTTTTAAAGTGGGACATATGTGCAACGGTTTGCCTTAAAACTTTAAAATTTCATAATTATTTGACGAAAATAATCTTTCTTTACAGAGGGGATTAGTGTAGCAAGTTGACAACGTGTGAGCTCTTAGAGCGTTATACACGCTGTTAAATTAGGTATAACGCCTTTAAATGCTCTTGGTTTTGAACCATTCTGGAGGAAAATAATATGAAGCATAAGCTTCTTTGTGCTGTCGCAACGACAGCTATGATGGCCGCTCCATCATTTGCAGCTGCAGATGATGACGGTTGGTACGTGCGTGGCCAAGTCGGTTACGGTACGCATCTGAATACAGATATTTCTGGTGAAGTTGTCGGCGATGTCGAGAGCGAAGGTAACGCAACGGGCTCACTTGGCCTTGGTTATGACTTCGGAAACAACTGGCGTCTTGAAGGCGATGTAGCAACGCTTTTCACTGATCTTGGCCGTATTGGTCAAAATCCAGCGACATTAGCCAGCCTGCGTACAAACTCATATATGATTAATGCTCTTTATGATTTTGATGATTTCGGACAGTGGAAACCTTATGTTGGTGCCGGTGTCGGTATCGTTGATAGTTTCGGGTCTTTTTCAGCGCATGATGTTGTCAATACTGTTGGCGGACTTTCATTGTTAGGTGATAACCCAGCCTGTTCATTCTCTACTTGTGACATCCGGGACAATGTTAAGAATGTTGCGTGGCAGTTAATTGCTGGTATTGGTTATGACGTTTCAGATAATCTGACGTGGGATACTCAATATCGTTATCTTGATGCTGGCAGCAAGGAGTTTACAGGTACAGGAACTAATTTCTTTAACAATTCTGTTTCTGGCGGCGGAGACGCTTTTGCTGATTTAGCTTCTGTTGGTGCGCATAGCCTCTTAACAGGTTTCCGTTACCGTTTCGGCGGATCAACACCTCCGCCTCCGCCCCCACCACCTCCGCCCCCACCACCGCCAGCTCCGGTTGACGTTGCATGTTGGGATGGCTCAACTGCGCCAACAACAGCTAGCTGTCCTGCGCGCCCTGCGCCGCAAGTTCAGTGCTGGGATGGATCAACTGCGGCAAACGCAGCGTCATGCCCAACACGTCCAACAGTTACATGTTGGGATGGAACATTGGCTTATGACCAAGCGTCTTGCCCTGTGCAAACACGGTCTGGCCAAACAGTTGCATCACTTTGTGGTAATCAGTATCGTCAAGAAATCATCTATTACGAATTTGATAAAGGCCAGTCTCCTGAGACACGCGCGACAATCAATCGTATCCTAGATATTGGTGATTATTGTAACGTCGATAACATCCGTGTTGTTGGTCATACTGACACATCAGGATCTGCGGCTTATAACCTCGGCTTGTCAAAGCGCCGCGCTAAAGATGCGCGTGACGAACTTGTTCGCCAAGGCATTAACGGCGCTCTCATCACCTCTGAAGGTGTAGGCGAAACGCAGCCGTTTGTTGACACTGGCGATGGTGTTAAAGAGCAGCTTAACCGGCGTACAGAAGTCCTTATCTCACTGAGTGAGTCAGGCGGCTTCATCAACTAAGCTTAGGCTTTAATGATATAAGTTTTTAAACGTCCGGCTCGCCGGGCGTTTTTTTTGGGCCTATATATAAGTCTTAGATGTAATTTCGGCGTCATAGGTTTTTAACGGAAATTTATGCCTATATATTTCGCCTGATTGGAATTATTATGTCTATATACTGTTGTGACAGGGGCTGAAAACGCCTATCCATAGCCATGGTAAATGATAGATTTGATATTACATTTTTTAAGAGCTTAGATGTCTCCGTCCAAGAGCGGGATTTGCTGCATAAATTACACGGCCAGCACGGCTATATGGTCGAAACCGTGCAAGCATGGTCGCGGCAAAATTCTGGAAGCTATAATAAATCAGGACTTTCGGCGATGCGGGCTATATTGGCGGATAGCTTCAAAGTCTTGCCCGCGGTTCAATCCGAATATAAACTGCCTCAAGGGGAGGCTGTCGCCCTAAGCGGCGAGATTGCGCCGATAGATTATGAGCCGTCTTTGCTTATAACCGTGCGGCCAGATGCACCGTTACAGCTTGTTATGACAGGGCATTATGATACGGTTTTCCCGAAAGATAGTCATTTTCAAACGCCTGTTTTCTTGGATGAAAATACCCTGAACGGGCCGGGTACTGCGGATATGAAGGGCGGTATTCTTGTTATGCTTGAGGCGCTTAAAGCGTTTGAGCAAAGCGAAAATGCAGCGCGGGTAGGCTATAATATTCTTCTCAGCCCGGATGAGGAAATTGGCTCTCCGGGTTCGTCTAAACCCTTGGCTGAACTTGGCCGCAAAGCGCATCTGGGCCTGACTTATGAACCGGCTTTGGCGGATGGGTCCTTGGCCGGTGCGCGTAAGGGAAGCGGAAATTTTACCTTCATCATTCGCGGCAAGGCGGCCCATGCGGGGCGTGAGCATCATTTGGGCCGTAATGCGATTAATGCCATGGCCGAAGCGGCTTTAAGGCTTAATGATTTAAACGGCCAAAGAGAGGGCGTAACTTTTAATATGGCAAAAATTGATGGGGGCGGGGCGGTCAATATCGTGCCTGACCTTGCCATTGGGCGTTTTAATGTGCGCGTTCAGGAAACAGAGGATATGCCGTGGGTTTTGGCGCGTCTTGATGATATTATGGCTAATATTAACAACCGTGACGGGCTAGACGCGGAGCTTAAAGGGAAATTTACACGTCCGCCCAAACCTATGGCGCCTGCGAATCGTCAAGTGTTTGAGTGGGTCAAAGCGGCAGGTGCGGCTTTGGGGCAAGATATTAAATGGTCGCCTAGCGGCGGTGTCTGCGAAGGTAATAATCTTTGGGCATCGGGCTGCCCGAATGTGGATACGCTCGGCGTTCGGGGAGGGCGGATTCATTCCGATGAAGAATTTATGTTAATTGATAGCTTGGTTGAACGCGCCCAGCTTTCCGCCCTTATTTTGATGAAGATTGCTTCAGGCGAATTTGATGCAAAATCGGTTAAAGCTATGGCAATAGTCGATCATCACGGGGAGGTCTAAATGCTAATTGTTCGTCCCGCGGTCATGAACGACGGCCCTGCGCTTTTAAATCTTGCGAAACAGGCCGGCCCCGGCTTTACCTCTTTGGCGGTATCGGAAGAGGCCCTTATTGCGCGGCTAAAGCGGTCTGTTGATACATTTTCATCGGCGACGAAGCGCGGTCCTGATGATATTTATATATTGATGCTCGAAGATCTCGAAACGGGTGAGGTTGTCGGCATGAGCGCGGTCAAAGCGATGATCGGAATTAAAGATCCATTTTTTAATTTTCGCATTTTGAAGATTGCGCAAAATTCTAATGTTGTCGCGCGCCGTTTTGATATGGATGTTCTGATAATGGTGAATGATTATGTCGGCTCCACCGAAGTTGGCTCACTTTTTGTGTCAGAATCTGCGCGGGGAAAAGGCGCGGGACGGCTGATCTCACAAGCCCGATATATGCTTATGGCCACAGAGCCGGAGCGTTTTGGCGACCAAGTCATTTCAGAGCTGCGCGGCCATGTGGAGCCTGACGGAACGGCGCCGTTTTGGGAGGCCATTGGACGTAAATTTTTTCAAATGGATTTTAAAGAAGCCGACCAAATTTCTGCCTCTCAAGATAATCAATTCATTATTGATCTCATGCCCAAACATCCCATTTATGTCGAACTTTTACCAGAAGAGGCCAAGGCGGTTATCGCGCAAACCCATCCTGAAGGTGTAGGCGCAAGATGGTTTTTGGAAAAAGAAGGGTTTCGCTTTGACGGTGTCGTTGATATTTTTGATGCAGGGCCATCCATGAGCTGCCCCCGCCATGATCTGCAAACGATTAAAACATCACGTCATGTGAAAGTTTCGGCAAAAGATAAAATCTCGGAAAAATCTCCTAAGGCCCTCATTTCAAATGATAAATTAAAAGGTTTCCGTGCAGTTATTGTGCCGTTTGAGCCATCGGGCCAAGATATTTACATTAGCCGCAGTGCCTATAAGCAGTTAAATCTATCAAGTAACCACATCGTTCGGATATGCGTATTATGAGCCATATAAAATTAACAGGTCAGTCCTTTGTCGGCGGGAATTGGACGGCCGGTGAGGCAGCCTCATTTGAAAGTATTAACCCATCTGACAGCTCATCTTTATGGGGCGGGCAGGCGGCATCGACGGCGCAAGTTGAGGCTGCGTTTACTGCGGCGAAGGCTGCTTTTAAAGCTTGGTCACAAACATCTTTAAAGGCGCGTTTGGCCTGCGTGCAAAGATTTAAAGACTTGGCGGCAGAGCACCGGGCAGAGATGGCGGCGCTTATTGCCCGCGAAACAGGAAAGCTTTTATGGGATGCGAACGGGGAAGCGGGCGCATTGGCGGCTAAGGTTGATATATCGGCTAAATCTTATGATGACCGCACGGGCGCTTCGGTGAAAGATGTTGCTTTTGGACGGGCCGAATTACGGCACCGCGCCCACGGCGTTATGGCCGTATTAGGGCCGTATAATTTTCCAGCGCATTTGCCGAACGGCCAAATCATTCCGGCTTTAATTGCGGGTAATACGGTTGTATTTAAACCCAGTGAACATACCCCTGCTGTCGGTGAGGCTTTAATGCAGCTATATGCGCAGGGGGGATTTCCAAAAGGCGTTGTCAATATGGTGCAAGGCGCGCGCGATGTCGGCGGCGCGATTTTAGACAACCCGCAGCTTGTCGTTTTGCTTTTTACAGGTTCTGCAAAAACGGGGGCGTTTATTCATAAATATTTCGGCGGACGTCCGGAGATTGTTCTCGCCTTGGAGATGGGCGGGAATAACCCGCTAATTATTTGGGACGTGAAAGATGTGAAAGCGGCTGTGAGTCTTGCGGTTCAGTCGGGCTTTATCACATCGGGCCAGCGCTGCACTTGTGCGCGGCGATTAATCATCCCGAAGGGCGCGGCGGGCGATGCCATTGTTCAGGAGCTAATGGCGCAGATTAAAGCGCTTAAAATTGGGCCGTGGGATAGCGCGGCGGCCAATATTGGGCCGCTAATTAGCGGCGATATTGCGAGCTCTGTAGGGACCGCCGCGATAAAACTTGTCGCAAAAGGGGCGACGCCTCTGATATCATCTGAAATTGATATCGCCCAAGGCGATGCCTTTTTGAAACCGGGGCTTTATGATGTGACGGGATGTGATGTTGCGGATGAAGAGATTTTTGGCCCGCTTTTGCAGCTTATTCGCGTAGAAGATTGGGAGGCCGCGATTGCGCAGGCTAATAATACGCGCTTTGGTCTCGCGGCCGGGTTAGTGTCTGATGATGTCTCATTATGGGAAGATTTTAGCCGTCAAATTCGGGCCGGCGTTGTGAATTTTAACCGCCCAACAACGGGGGCCGCAGGGTTTTTACCCTTTGGCGGGCCGGGCCTATCGGGGAATCATAATCCGGGGGCATATTATGCCGCAGATTTTTGTGCGTGGCCGATGGCATCGCAAGTGGCGGATGCGGCGCAATATAGCCCGCTTGAGGGGTCAAAATAATGTCCTATTTCGAAGCTAATTTTGACGGGCTAATGGGGCCAACCCATAATTACGGCGGCTTATCCGATGGCAATCTTGCCTCGGCCACCCATGCGGGCCTCACATCTCGCCCGCGCGAAGGGGCGCTTCAAGGGCTTGAGAAAATGGCGCATATGCATAGCAAAGGCCTTAAGCAAGGCTGGCTACCGCCGCATCAACGGCCCTTTCTGCCTTTCTTGAGACAGATTGGGTTTACGGGCAGCGATGAAAATTTATGGGAGCAAGGCTGGGCTAAGGCGCCGCAAATCATGAAAAACATGCTCTCGGCCTCGCCGATGTGGTGCGCCAATGCTGCCACTGTTAGCCCCTCTGTGGATACTGCGGATGGCCGCCTCCATTTAACGCCGGCGAATCTGTCGACAATGCTGCATAGATCAGTTGAAGGGGAGCAAACACAAAGAGCGCTGGGCGCCGCTTTTCCTTTTGCGGCTGTTCATGCCCCGCTGCCTATGCAAAGCCTGATGGCGGATGAAGGCGCGGCGAACCATGTCCGTTTATGCGGCGCACGCGGCGCGCAAGGCGTTGAGCTATTTGTCTATGGTCGAGATGGGTTTAAGGGGCAGAATACGGCTTTCCCTGCGCGGCAAACGTTGCAATCCGTTCGCGCTATCGCTCTGCAACATGGCCTGCGCCCTGAGCATGTTATATTTGCGCAGCAAAGCGAGACAGCGATTGAATCGGGAGCTTTTCACAATGATGTTGTCTGCGTAGGGGCGCTGCAAACATTATTTTATCACCAAGACGCTTTTGCGTACACTTCCAAAATGCAAGCTGATATAACGGCGGCCGCTGCGGGGCTGTTTGAGCCTATTTTCATCGAAGTGTCGCGCGATGATGTGTCTTTAAAGGACGCGATTTCCTCTTATTTATTTAATTCCATGTTGGTGCAATTCCCGCAGCAAGACCGCTTAACGCTTATCGCGCCAATGGAGACAAAAGAGATGGAGAGCACGGCGCGCTATTGTGAGGCGCTGACCGCAAGTCAGTCGTCGATTGGTGAGGTAATTTATGTCGATGTGCGCCAGAGTATGCGCAACGGCGGAGGGCCTGCATGTTTACGGCTTCGCGTTGCATTATCCGAGCGCGAATGGGCGCAGACAAAGCCGGAGATGAAATTTAATGACCAGACTCATTCTGCGCTTAAATCTTGGGCCGAGCGCCATTACCGCGAAGAGCTTTCACCTAGCGATCTTCGTGATCCGTCTTTGATACGAGAGAGCTTTACGGCGCTTGATGAACTTACGCAGATTATGACCTTAGGGCCGCGTTTTTATCCATTTCAGCGCAGTGGTGCTTAGGAGTGGTGCTTAGGAGTGGCGCTTAGATAGCCTTTGCAATTTCTGCGGCGGCAAGGCCGCCAGATTTGGCATAGCTTTGCGTGCCGTGCGTGTAGACATGGTCGCTCGGTAGAATATCCGCTGGATTGAAGGTCTGCTCATGCGCATCAAGGGCTTTATAGGCTGGAACAAAATCCTGAATTGTTGTCTCAACAAGCTCATCGAATGAGTTTATGACGAAATAAACCTCCTGCAAATCATCAATGCGGTAGCTCGTTTGTAAAACACGTTTCAAATCAAATTTTAAGCGGTGAGGGGAGTCTGATAAGACGCTGAATTTGCTTTCTGTGAAAGATGAGGACATGCCCGCGCCGTAAATTTTGAAACCGTCTTCCGTTTTCATCAGGCCATATTCAACCGTGTACCAGTAAATCCGCGCAAGATTTTTAAGCCGTCCATATTTTTTGGCCTTCAACCCGCCCTTGCCATATGCTTGCATGTAATCAGCAAATTTTTGTTGGGTTAAAAGCGGCACATGGCCGAAGACATCATGAAAAATATCTGGCTCTTCGATGTAATCAAGTTGTTCGGGTTTGCGAATAAACCGTCCAGCTGGAAAACGGCGATTGGCGAGATGTTCGAAAAACACCTCATCGGGAACTAACTCAGGCACAGTGACGACTTTCCATCCCGTCATCGCCATTAATTTTTCATTGAGCTTGGCCAAATCTGGGATACCGCCTTCATTCAGGTTTAGCGCTTGGAGGCCTGCGTAAAACTCCGGCACGGCATGATCGGCGAGGACTTTAATTTGGCGGTCATAAAGCTGACGCCAGACGTCATGTTCATCATCTGTGTAGCGGGCCCATTTTTGCTCAATGGTAAAATCGGCAGCAGGGGTTTGCTCCGCAATGACGGGATCAAATATGGCCATATCCAGTCTCCTGATAATGCGGCTAGGTGATACGCGGATGAAAATTATCTATATGGCTATATATACAGATGATTTTGCGGCGCAATAGGCAATTAAAATAAAAATATTGTGATTATTAGGCATATTAGGATAAATTTTACCAAATCACCGCGCTGGCGGTCTCGCTATGCAGCGAATACTGCAATGCAGCCCTGTCAAAAGGGCTGATAATCGGCTATAGTTGAAATCTAGGATTTAAATTGGGAGGATAATATGTGCGGATGTCATGATATAGACGGAGTCCATGATGCGGAAACAGATAAGATGTTGGCGCGTCGCCGTTTAGTCCAAGGCTTGGCAGCTGGCGGTCTGATGACAGCCACAGCAGGATTGTCGGGCTGTTCAACAAATCCGGAAACAGGCGAGCCTCAGTTTCTTTTGGTAGGCGATTCTCAGCTATCTCAAATGGCCGCATCGTCTTGGGCTGATGCCAAGTCTAAAACGCCAACATCGAATGATCCGCGATATACGCGGCGCCTTAAAACGATTGGCGGGCGGATTGCGCGCGGTGCAAATAAGCATAATGAAGCATGGGATTACGAAGTTTTCGATCAAGATACACGAAATGCTTTTGTCCTGCCGGGTAACCGCGTGGGATTTTATAAGGGCATGATGGATTTTGCCGATAATGATGACCAAATCGCCGGCATTATGGGCCATGAGGTTGGGCATGTCACAGGACGCCATGCGGCGGCGCGCGTCAGTCAGCAAATGGCGGGGCAACTCGCCGTTGTTGGCGGTACAATCCTTGGAGGCTCGCAAATGCAAAAACGCTGCCGAAATTTACCCGCGAACCAGCAGCGCGCGTGCTTGCAGCGTGCGTCACAAAATACGCGGCTGATTAATGGTGCGCTAGGCATGGGCCTGACATTAGGTGTTTTACTGCCGTTCTCTCGTAAGCATGAAAGCCAGTCAGATCTTCTTGGCGCGAAATATATGCATAAAGCCGGCTATGACCCTTATCAGTCTGTCCGCTTATGGGAGAAAATGGCGGAAAGCTCTCCGAGCCGTCAGCCAGAGCTTTTATCGACTCATCCCGACCCCGCACGCCGTGCGCGCGATTTGCATAATTATATTAAAGCGCAAGAAAATTTGGGTAGCCAAGGCTGGGAAAGCATAAAATTTGATAGAAAAGCGTAAATGCGCTAAATAAAGAGAGCGGGATAAGCTCAAAAATTCCACTTATTCTATCAAATACAGGGTTGAAGCTCTTCGGGGCTTCGGCTAAAGAGCGCTTCTAATGTGCCGCCTTAGCTCAGTTGGTTAGAGCGCTGGCTTGTGGAGCCAGAGGTCCTCAGTTCGAGCCTGAGAGGCGGTACCATTTCCCACAATCATTTTTGTCATGCTCTGCGTATCTCTTATGTTTTGTAAACGCTCCGTTTACCATGTTCGTTTTACTATAAGCTGTAGCGTAGGATGGGATGGGCGTGATTAAACATTTAAATGAAGATGATATTCGCAACGCGGTGCGTCATCCTGATGAAGGCCGTAGAGCGGCTGCGACACAAAAGATATGCCGGCAAATCCGTAAAGGCCTTTCGCCGGAAGACCGCGATTTTGCGCTGAAAATCCTGCACCACATTATGACCGACACGGCCTCTATGGTGCGCCGCGCTTTGGCAGTGACCTTGCGCAACTCACCGGAATTGCCGCGCTCCATCGCCCGTAAATTAATCGCAGATATTGATAATATTGCGGTACCCGTTTTGCTCGAATCGCCTGTCTTGACCGATGATGATTTACGCAGCGTGCTAAGCTCGCGCGCGGCGGCCAAACTGCGGGCGATTGCGCAGCGCCCAAAGGTTAGCGGCGCGATTGTAGATGATGTCATTAGGCTGGGTGATAATATTGCGATTGCTAATTTGGCGGCGAATGACGGTGCGGAGCTATCAGAGGCGACCGCACAGAAAATATTATCGCTGTATCAGAGTGATGATCTTATTAAAAATGCCTTTATTAATCGCCATGATTTGCCGGTTGCGGTTGTTGAAAAGCTCCTTACGCTTGTGAGCGAGGAAGCGGCGTGGCAAATTAATAAACGCCATGCTTTGCCTGTTGATCTCGCGATTGATCTGGCGGGCCGCGCGCGCGAGCGCGCCTCGATGGAGCTGTTCGATCAGCTCTGGGTAAGCCGTGATTTAAGGGGGCTCGTGGCCCGTATTCATGAACAAGGCCGGTTGACTCCGTCTTTGATTATTCGCGCGGCGGGCTGCGGATTAATCGCTTTCACGGAACATGCGCTATCAGTAAGCGGGCAGGTGCCCTTTGGTAAAGCGCGATTAATGCTGCATGATACAGGGCCGTTTGGCGTGAAGGCACTGGGTATTCGGGCGGGATTAACCGCGCTGCAAATACGTGTGCTGCGCGCGGCCTGTGTGATCTATCGTGATCTTGAGGAAACAGGATATGCGCAAACTCGCGAGCAGTTTCAAGCGCGGATGATTGAGCGCCTCATGAGTTTATCATTGCCATGGAGCGAGGATGAGCAGTCATGGTTTATGGAACGGCTTGATGGCTGTCATGACAGCTTCCTCGCCATGCCATATGAGCAAGCGACATAATTAGCTGGTAAATTGCTCTTGTAAGATTTTCTCATCTAGTCCGTGATGGGCGTCAAAAAGCAGCGTTAGGGATGTGTCCAAATCTTGGGCAATTTCAATGCGGTGAATACTGCGAATTTCTTGGCTATCGGCGGAGGCATTCACGGGGCGGCGATCTGGGTCAAGGACTTCAAATTCAACTTTTGCATGGGCCTTTAGAAGGGCCCCGCGCCATCGCCGCGGCCGAAAAGCACTAATCGGCGTTAAGGCTAATATACCTGTGCCAACAGGGAGTACAGGCCCGTGAGCCGATAAGTTATAGGCCGTAGAGCCTACGGGGGTTGAGAGTAAAACGCCGTCTGCGATAAGTTTCTCAAGGCGGGTTCGGCCATCGACGATAATACGAATATGGGCCGCTTGTTGGGTTTGCCGATATAAAGAGACTTCATTAAAGGCAAGCTCTGTGAAATCGCCGCCGCGTGCGGTTGCTGTCATACGCAGCGGGTGTATTGTGGTCGTTTCTGCGGCCGCAACACGCTCAGCAAGGTTTTCAAGGTTAAATTCATTCATTAAAAAACCAACAGTGCCGCGGTTCATGCCATAAATGGGCAGGCCGCGCTTTAGCAGCGGCATATGACGCCGCAATGTTTGCAGCATAAATCCATCCCCGCCAAGCGGCACCATAACATCAGCCTCGCCCGCGTCATGATTACCGTAACGTTCGGTCAATTCCGCTAAAGCATGTTTGGCGTGAGGTTTTCCACTCGCCAAAAAGGCGTATTTTTTCAAAGTCTTTGACATATCAATCCCGTATATACGTCGTATGTAAACAGAGTAAGAGGTCATATACATAAAAGACAAGAAATATAATAAATAGGGTTTGGTTTATGGGGGGAGTGCGGCCTCTATGCTGCGGCGGGTTTGCTGCGTCTTTATTGTTGTGCGCTCCTCTGGCTGAGGCGGGGGCTTGGACGCTGGATCTTGGGCAACGGCAGGTTATTTCCTCACTTGTGATTGATCGGGCTAATCGCCAATTTGGGCCGGAGCTTGATCGGGACGCGAGCCCTAATTTCAGTAAAATTGAATCTGGTTTTTATGTCGAATATGGGGTCAGGCCTGATTTAACCGTCATTGGACAAGCGGCCTATCAAACGGTGAGTTTTGATAATGGCACGGAGCAAACAAATTTTGACGGCTTCGGTAATCTGTCCTTGGGTCTGCGATATGCTATAGTGCAAACGGATAAACATGTTGTCTCAGCCGAAGTGCACGGCATTATAAATGGCGGCGGTGAAGATATTCCAGATGGTGATTTCGGGCGCGGACAGACCTCGGTTGAATTTCGCGGGCTTTATGGGCGAAATGTAAAATTTGGCCGCAAAGACGGGTTTCTAGATGCGCAATTCGGTTTGCGGCCTCGGCTAAATAATGATCCGCTGGAGTGGCGTGTCGATATGAGCGCAGGCGTACAGGTGAGTGATAAATTATTACTCATTGGGCAGGGGTTTTATACGCAAAATAACGGCACAGACCGAAATCCGCTCGACCCTGTTCTACCGACAAAATCCATTAAAGCTCAGGCCTCATTTGTCTATTGGCTACGCCCCAAACATGGCTTTCAAATCGGCGCGTTTAAAACATTATGGGGCCAAAATGTCGTCGAGGAAGAGGCGCTGCTTATCGGACTATGGCAGCGCTTTTAGAGATTTATTTCGTCGTGCTGTGAAGATAGGCAATCACGGCTTTTCTATCATCTTCCTTCTTAAGGCCTACAAATGTCATGCGGTTGCCCGGAATGAAGTCTTTTGGCTTTGCGAGGTAAGCGTCAATATTTTCATCGCTCCAAACAAGGCTGCTGGCCTTAAAGGCCTTTGAATAGGCAAAGCCGTCTTTAGCGGCAATTTTTGCGCCCATAACGCCGTAAAGGTTCGGCCCAACGCGGTGACGCCCGCCGTCCTCTAAAGTGTGGCAGGCTTTACATTTACGGTAGACCTTTTTACCGAGAGCAAGCTGCGCCTCTTCGGCTGAGATATTTGTTTCAGCGGCGGCTGCGACCTGAATTGGCGCTGGAGCCGACTGTGTTTTCGGCGTTGCTGAGGCTGTATTGGCGCTATCGACGCCGCTATTTCCGCAAGCCATTAAAATTATTGCGGCGCTGCAAATGAGAGCTGCGCGCGGATTGAAACTTTCGATAGTTTCTTTAAGTCTTTGTTTTTTCATGAAAATAATTACCTTGCATGTTTTATTACAAAAGAGTTAACTGAATTTCTAACATCTTATTAGGAGGGTAATAATGGATTTAGTTAGTTTAGCAATCGGTCTTTTAAGCGGCGCTGCGGGTGGCAATGTCGCGGGTAAAGTCATGAATTCAAAAATGGGAACAATGGGACGGAGTGTCACAGGTATTTTAGGGGGCGCAGGTCTTGCGGCTGTCTCTCAATATATTCCCGGTCTTGCAGGCTTATTTGCGGACCCAACAGCTGGCGGCGGTCTGAATATATCAAGTATTCTCGGCGGCGCTGTATCTGGCGGCGTTGGCGGAACGGTTCTGACGGCCATTCTCGGCAAAGTTATGAAATAATCACTGGTTAAATGCCAATTTTGAGACTTGAAATTTAGCGCTCTTTTGAGCGCTTTTTTTATGGGGCTCATCAGTAATTTTAAATAGCCTTTATAAAGTTTTGCGTGAAAAAATCGCAGGACAGAGGATGAAAACTCCCGTAAAGAGAAGGTAAGTTTAAATTTAAGACGAAATGATATCTATGTCCTATTCTGGCCCTGTAAAATCCATGCATTATCTCTTGCGCCATGCCGTTGATATTGATGCGCTCTTGGGGAAACCCGCCCATTCAGAGGTTAGCCATGATCTAATCTCTGATGTCTTGGCGGGGGCGGCCTCTTTTGCTGAAGACGTTCTTGCGCCGATTAATTGGGACGGCGATCAAAATCCGGCTCAGCTTAAAGATGATAATGTCACCGCGTCGCCCGGATTTAAGGACGCCTATAAAGCCTTTGTCGACAGCGGATGGCAGAGCTTGCCTATTCCTGCCGAGCAAGGCGGCATGGGCCTCCCGAGCGTGATTAGCGTGGCGACGAATGAAATGATTTACGCTGCAAATATGGCGTTTGGTCTATGCCCCATGCTGACATCAAGCGCGGTTAAGGCGATTGCGGCCCATGCTAGCGATGATTTGAAAGCGGCATATTTGCCGAAAATGGTAACGGGTGAGTGGACGGGCGCGATGTGCCTGACAGAGCCGCAGGCGGGGTCTGATTTAGGCCCGATTCGAACCAAAGCGGTTGATAATGGCGACGGCAGCTATGCCATCACAGGCCAAAAAATCTATATTACATGGGGCGATCATGATTGCGCCGATAATATAATCCACCTTGTTTTAGCCCGCTTACCGGATGCACCTGACGGCTCGCGCGGGATTTCATTATTCCTCTGCCCGAAATTTCTTATGGATGATGATGGGGCTATCGGAGCGCGCAATCGCTTTAAACCGATTGGCCTAGAGCATAAGCTGGGTATTCACGGGAGCCCGACATGCGTAATGGAATTTGACGGCGCAGTCGGTTGGCTTGTCGGCGAGGTTAACCGCGGGCTTGCCTGTATGTTCACAATGATGAACGAGGCGCGCCTATTTGTCGGCGTGCAAGGCGTTGCGATTGGGGACCGTGCGTTTCAAGCTGCGCTCGGCTATGCCAATGACCGCGTTCAAGGCCGCGTCGCTGACGGGGCGGCTAAAGATCCGATTATTGGCCATCCTGATGTGCGGCGCATGCTTATTGATATGAAAGCGCGCCTCATGTCGGCGCGCGCGATTAACATGGCAACCGCTATGGCGGGCGATTTAGCCCTTTGCACGGATGATAAAGATGTAGCGGCAGCCCTACATGCGCGCGAGGCGCTATTAACGCCTGTCGCCAAGGCCTATTGCACAGATATGGGGGTTGATACGGCGTCTATTGGCGTGCAAATCCACGGCGGCATGGGCTTTGTCGAGGAAACTGGCGCTGCGCAACATTACCGCGACGCGCGGATTGCCCCAATTTATGAAGGCACGAATGGTATTCAGGCGATTGATTTAATTGGCCGCAAAATTCGCCGCGACGGCGGGGAGGCGATGCGCGGCTTACTCTCTGATTTGCAAGCTATTGACGGAATTTGCGCCGCAGCCGAAGATCAGGGCGCTGATTTTGCTATAGCTCGCCGTGCCTTATCGATAGGGCTTGAGACACTTAGCGCCGCAACAGACATTATCTTAAACTCTGATGAAATGGATGCTCTATCCGCCGCTACACCGTTTTTAAAGCTCGTCGGAGATGTCGTATCGGGCGCTTACATCATCAAAGCCGCCGCCAATGGGATGATAGCCGGCGATAACGGCGCGGCAGAAATGAAATCATTAGCCGATTATCATGCGCTGGCTATTTTACCCCAAGCCGGTGGTCAGCTTGATTTTATTCGCGCGGCGGCCAAAGCCGTATTTGACTTCCCTGTGCTGCAATTAGCCGATTTATAAGGCTTTAACTCTAGCGGCGGATTTCTTATCTATGAAGCTGTAAAAGGCCAAGGAGGGCATATGTCTGCACAAAGTTTCAAACCCCGTATGACCGCACCGCAAATTACGGCGCGTAAAGGCGGTGAGCCTGTGGTCTGCTTAACGGCTTATGACGCTCCGAGCGCAGCAATCATGGATGAGCATTGCGATCTTATTCTGGTCGGGGATAGCGTAGGTATGGTTGTTCACGGCCTCTCAACAACCGTAGGCGTTACGCTGGACATGATGATTTTACACGGCCAAGCGGTCATGCGCGGGGCCCAGCGGGCGCTTGTGGTGGTTGATTTACCCTTTGGATCATATGAAGACAGTCCTGAAACGGCTTTTCGCAGCGCATCTCGCGTTATGATGGAAACGGGCTGTCAGGCTGTGAAAATCGAAAGCGGCTCTTATGCGGCAGATACGATTTCCTATCTTGTTGAACGGGGTATTCCCGTCATGAGCCATGTCGGATTACGCCCGCAAAGCATGAATGTCCTTGGCGGATTTCGCGCGCGGGGCCGAACCAAGGCTGTCGCAGAGCAAATTATAGAAAATGCGATTGCCGCTGATAAGGCAGGGTCATTTGCCGTGGTTGTGGAGGGCGTCTCCGAAGAGCTAGCCGATAAGGTGACGAAATCTGTATCGATTCCCACTATTGGGATTGGCGCTTCGGCAAATTGTGACGGTCAAATCCTTGTCACGCCAGATATGCTGGGCATGTTTGACCGCGTTCCGAAATTTGTTAAAAAATATGCAAATTTAAAGGATGATATCGCCAGCGCTGTGGCGCAATATGCGCAAGAGGTGAAATCGCGTGAATTTCCATCGCATGACTATACATACCGCTTTAAAAAATAAAGGTTTCTAACCAAGTCTTCATGGGCTAAGTGGTTGCGCGGTGGGACGATGGGCGGTAGCTTGACGTTTAATAAAGCGGCGAGTCTCTTGCGGCGTAAAATCTGACAAAAAGGATCCATTGTGGTCGATTTTATCAATGAAGTCGAAGAAGAGCTTCGCAAGGACGATTATAACAAGT
The DNA here is from genome assembly GCA_964513675.1 of uncultured Caulobacterales bacterium. Classification (GTDB taxonomy): domain Bacteria; phylum Pseudomonadota; class Alphaproteobacteria; order Caulobacterales; family Maricaulaceae; genus CALFVT01. Next base: position 36,279 of record CAZEOD010000020.1, read on the forward strand.
TCTTGAAGCAATATGGCCCCTATCTTTTGGGCCTTATTATTGCTGTGGTTTTAGTCGCGTCATATTTCGAATTTTCAAAATCAAAGAATGACCGCACGGCGCGATCTGTCTCTGCGTCTTATGTGGCCGCTGGAGAAGTGGCGGCAGACGGTAATGTCGACGAAGCCGTTCGCCAATTCGTAGAAATCGCAAAGCAATCCCCAAGCGGTTATGCGGGGCTGTCTTACATGCGCGCTGCGGCCTTGCAGCTCGATCAAAATAAGCCGATTGAAGCGGTAAACTTGTTTGAGCAGGCGGCAGCAAGCTTTGAAAAACCGCGTCATGCAGATTTGGCGCAGCTTAAAGCCGCCTATGTGCTGACGGGGCAGGGGCGATATGATGATGCGCGGCTGCGTCTTGTTCCGCTGGCCCAGAAAGATGCGCCCTATGAATATCTCGCGCGGGAGCTTTTGGGTCTGACCCTGAAAGAAACAGGCGATATTGACGGCGCAAAGCAAGAATATTCCTATTTGGAAAATATCCCGGGTGTGCCGGCTACGATACAAGAACGTGCGAAACAGGCAATGACGCTTATTCGCGTGGCAGAAGCCGCTGCTTTACCACAGACGCCTGATGTTGAGGTGTCTACATCAGGCGAAGACACCGCGCCGGCCCCAGACGCAAGCGAGTTACAAGCCGCAGGCGGTTCTAGTGTCCCAGAAACGGGTGAGGAGACAGGCGATGAATAAGATGACAAGATTTGCTATTCCGGTTTTCGCAGGGCTTTTACTCTCAAGCTGTAGCACGCTAAGTACCGTTGGCGATGCAGTGTCGAGCCTTAACCCCTTTGACGGCAGCGATAGCGGCCAAGGCGAAGCGGTTGATGATCCGAACAGAATATCTATTCTGGAATTGTCCGAAACGCTTGTTGTGACCGGCGCAATACAGCCAAGTGATGTCGTTCTTCCCGATCCCGTTTTGTCAAATGATTGGCCGCAAGTCGGAGGCAATGCCTCGCATTCCCTTCAGCGCGTTGCAAGTGATGGAAACCTTGAAAAGGCGTGGTCGAAAAGTTTTGGTAAAGGCTCATCTCGAAAGGGGCGTATCTTGGCCCCGCCTGTCATTCAAGGCGACAGAATTTATGTTATGGATGCCAAAAACACCGTGCGGGCGCTATCTACAGATGGCGGCAGCCGAATTTGGGAGCATAAAGTCAAGATCGACGCGACGGGTAAGACGCGGCGCGGGCGTAAATCAATCATAGATCGTGTGCGCGACCCATTATCTTTCCGCGATGAAGGCGGCGTTGATAAAGACAGTGTTGGCGGCGGCGTCGCGATTGACGGCGATGTTGTTTATGTCACCTCTGGCCTTGGCGTGATCGAGGCCCTAGATGCCAATTCAGGCGAGAGCCTTTGGCGCCGTGAGATTCGCGTCCCGCTTCATTCCGCGCCGACGGTCAAGAATGGCCGCCTCTTTGCGATTTCCGATGACAATGAGTTGTTCGCGCTTAATGCGTCATCAGGTGAAACTTTATGGACATATCAAGGTATCGTCGAAAGCGCACGTATGTTGACACTTCCTGCGCCGGCTGTGGTCGACGAGGTTGTGATTGCGCCGTTCTCATCGGGTGAACTTGTGGCGCTTCGCGTGCAAAATGGCGGTGTGTTATGGCAAGATTCTTTGTCAGGCGGCGGGCGCTTGACGCCTTTGGCCTCGCTGAATGATATTGCGTCTGGCCCTGTTGTGGCGGATGGTTATGTGATCGCTTCGGCGCAAAGCGGCGCGATTAATGCCTTTGACCTTCGTACGGGGCAGCGAATTTGGAGCCAACCCGCCGGCACGCTGAGCTTCCCGTGGGTTGCGGGTGACTTTGTTTATGCCGCAACAACAAATGGCGAGATCATCTGTATGTCAAAACTGGATGGTCAGCTTGTCTGGCTTACGCAGCTTGAAACCTTCAAAAATGAGAAGAAGCGCAAAAAGAAAATTGCGTGGAGCGGCCCTGTCCTTGTTGACGATAAAGTCGTTGTCTTTTCATCGCGCGGTGTCGGTATGGAGCTAAACCCGTTTGATGGGTCGGTCATTCGCGAATTTAAAACAGGACAAGACGTGTTTGTCCCGCCTGTTTTTGCCAATGGAACGCTTTACATTGTCTCAGACGGGGCGAAATTAACAGCCTACCGCTAAGCGTTAGCTTGGCCAGTCTGTAAGGGACGCCGTAATGGAAAATTCAGTGGACATAGATAATGATGACGACTTTTCCGCCGAGGAGGGCCCTCTAGTTCGGCCCGCCAAGATCGCAATTATCGGGCGTCCCAATGTTGGCAAGTCAACATTATTTAACCGGTTATCAGGCAAACATATTGCAATCGTCAATGATACGCCGGGCGTGACGCGCGACCGCCGAGAGATGGGCGCAAGGCTGCGCGGTGCGCCGGTTATGTATATTGACACCGCCGGATTTGAAAATGAACGGGGCGACAAACTCGAAGCTCGTATGCGGGCGCAAACTGAGCTCGCTGTGCAGGAAGCCGATATCTGCCTCTTTGTTTATGACGCGCGGGCGGGTATTACATCTTTGGATGAAATTTTCGCCGATTATGTCCGTAAAGCGGGCAAGCCGACCCTGCTCGTCGCGAATAAATGCGAGAGCCGCGCCGCGGATGCGGGCATTAATGAAGGCTACGGCCTTGGGCTTGGTGATCCGATAGAAGTGGCGTCTGAGCATAATATCGGCATGGTCGACCTTGAGGATATGATGGAGCTACAAATGCGGGGGCTTGACCTGAAATTAGCGCCCAATGAGGATATACTCGACCGCAGCGAAGCGCCCGTGCGCATTGCCATTGTTGGCCGCCCGAATGCGGGTAAATCAACGCTGATTAACACCTTGATTAATGAAGACCGTCTTTTGACGGGGCCAGAAGCCGGCGTGACGCGCGATGCGATTACGATTGACCATATGTGGCATGGGCGGCGTGTGCAATTTCATGATACGGCGGGTATGCGCAAAAAGGCCAAGGTGCAGCAAACGCTGGAAAAGCTCTCTGTTGGTGAAAGCTTGCGCGCGATTCGTTTTGCGCAGGTTGTTGTTCTGCTGATGGATGCGACCTGTCCTTTTGATAAGCAAGACCTTCAAATTGCTTCGCTTTGTGCCCGTGAAGGCCGCGCGCTGGTGATTGGCGTGACGAAATGGGATTTGGAATTAAATAAATCCGAAGCCGCCAAAGCCCTTCGCGAAAAAGCAGAGCGTTTATTGCCGCAAGTCCGCGGCGTTCCGGTTGTCATGTTTTCGGGGCTGACGGGAAAAAGCGTAGATCGTCTGTTACCGGCGATTGAACAGGTTCAAATTGACTGGAGCGCGAAGCTTAAAACAGCCGAGCTTAATGATTGGTTGATGGAGAAAGTTCAGCGTCATCCGCCGCCAGCGGTTCAAGGCCGCCGCATTAAGCCGAAATATATATCACAAACCAAGACGCGCCCGCCGACATTTGTTTTAAAATGCTCCCGCGCAGATCATTTACCAGCAAGCTATGAGCGCTATTTGATAAATGGTCTCCGCGAGGATTTTGGCTTACCCGGCGTGCCGATCCGTTTGTTTGTGAAAGCGGATAAGAACCCTTATCATGAAAAGGGTTAGGCCATCATAGGGTCAGAATAAAAAACCGTCATACGGCGCGCTTCTTTCAGGGCTTGAAGCTCAAAGGCAACGCGGTCTCTATTGGCATAATCTGCCGGCGCGGCGTCATCGCTGCGAATTAAACGGTTTAATTTTCGCAAACGCTGTTTCAGCTGTTTTATGCGTGTTTCATTACTTAGGCTATTCGTTTCATTTATGTGGGGGGAGTATGTCATTCGAAGTCCTTTCATAAATTAACTATAAATAAATGACGGCCTATTGACCAATAACGCTAGCTCACGGTTTCGCGCCGCAAGCGTGAGGCCGCGTGATCTCGCGTGTGATGACGCTTATTCGCTTGACAATTAGCCCTACAAAACCAAGATAAGCGCGTTTTTAGGAGGCGGTTTGTTGGAATTGGTATGGGCAAAATCGAGTGATAACAGATGGCTACGGCTATCTGACCTTGACTTTGAGCGCATAAATACCACGGGCGTTTATATCCTATGGCACGGCGGGCAAACGCCGGCTGTCGTTCGCGTCGGAGCCGGAGATATTGGTACGCGCCTGCGCGATCATTTCAATAATGTCCTTATTCGCCGCTATGAAAATAAAGGTCAGCTTATGGTGACATGGGCCGCCATTGAAAGTTTAGCGCATCGCGACGGCGTGGAAAACTATCTCATAGAGCTATGCCGGCCGCTCGTCTCTGACTACCGCCCCACCGCCGCCCCCCTCGTAGTGAAATCACCCTTTATATAATCATATGCTGTCTTGCTTGGGGGTAGGGCACAGCGTTATTTGGGTTTAATTTGGAAAGAGGGTAATGCCCTCTGCATCAAGCGGAGCTGTAATGATTTGCCCATCGTGAGGTGAAGCAACAATTTCAATATTACTAATGTTTTTATGGCTATAGGCGGGGGTTCACCGCGATGGGTCATAACCTATGCTTAATTTGAAATCACGTTTCATATCCCTTATACACTTATAAAACGGGAGTCTCTTATGGCAAAATCTCAGAAAATGATGCTGAAAGCTTTTGCATTAATCGGAGGGGTTTAGTTGTTATCGGCCTGTGTAAACACAAAAATTGGGCCGCCTGATCCGCCGACCAAGCTTGAGAGATTGGAAAAGCAGCGTAAAGAGAGCAATGAAAAACAGCGCCGAGAGGCCCTGTGTAATTTGACAGTGGATGATGGATCGGAGGCGCGCGGTAAAATCATTCGGCGAAATTGTCCGCGTTAATGTCAGCTCCCGATCTACCCTTTGATGCGCTAATCATTTAAGAGGCGCTAATTTAAATAAAGAGAGCTGCTATGACCACAGTAAAGGCTTATGCCGCGCTTGATGCGGGCCATCCGCTTCAGCCCTTTTCCTATGAGCTTGGCGGAATCGGCCGCCGCGAGGTTGATATAGAGATCATGGCGGCGGGTATTTGCCATTCAGATTTGTCGATGATTAATAATGAATGGGGCACATCGCAATATCCGCTTGTGGCGGGACATGAAAATATTGGCCGCGTGACGGCGATTGGCGATGATGTACGCAATGTGTCGGTGGGTGATATTGTCGGTGTTGGCTGGACGGCCGAATCTTGCACCATATGCCAAAGCTGCTTATCCGGCTCACAACATCATTGCGCAGCTCAGGCCGGAACGATTATTGGGCGTCACGGCGGCTTTGCGGATAATATTCGCGTACAAGATATATGGGCGATTAAGCTCCCAAAGGGGCTTGATCCGAAAAATGTGGGGCCGTTATTTTGCGGCGGCGTCACCGTTTTCACGCCGTTCATGGAGTTTGATATTCGCCCGACTCACCGCGTCGGTGTGGTGGGGATTGGCGGTCTTGGGCATATGGCACTTAAATTTGCAGCGGCGTGGGGCTGTGAAGTGACGGCATTTACCTCCAGTTTGGATAAGACCGAAGCGCTGAAAGATATGGGCGCGCACCGCGTTGTTAATTCGCGCGACCAAGAGGCCCTTAAGGCGGAGCGTGGACGGTTTGATATGGTCTTATCAACGGTCAATGTGAGCTTGCCGTGGCATCGTTACATTGCTGCGCTCGCGCCCAAAGGACGTTTGGTCATGGTCGGCGCGGCGATTGAGCCTGTCCCTGTCGCGGCCTTTAGCTTAATTGGCGGCCAAAAATCGCTGTCGGGATCGCAAGTCGGCTCTCCGGCGATGATTGCGACCATGCTGGATTTTTGCGCGCGCCATAACATTACGCCGCAAGTCGAATATTTCCCAATGTCAAAGGTCAATGAAGCGCTCACCCTTTTAGAGAGCGGCAAGGCGCGGTACCGCATCGTTCTCACGCGGGATTAATAAGCTAACCGCCGTAATAAGCCGTGTCGCGGAACTTTACGCGCGCCGCTGTTTGCGCGTAATCGGGCGATAACATTTCGACAATTAACGGGGCAATATCGGCGGGGTTGGGCAGATGGCTCGGATCTTCGCCGGGCATAGCTTTGGCGCGCATTTGCGTCCGCGCTGCGCCGGGGTCGAGCATATTAACCCGTAAATTCGTTTTGGTTGTTTCATTGGCGTAACATGTGACAAAGGCGTCCAGCGCCGCTTTGCTCGCGGCATAAGCGCCCCAATAGGCGCGGTGACTTTGCGCAACACCTGATGACATAAATAGCGCACGCCCCGAAGGGGAGGCCCTTAGGGGCAGGTCAAGAGAGCGGATAAGCCGGTAATTCGCCGTTAAATTAATATCCATAACTTGATCCCAAATCTTTGGGTCCGTATGCGGGGCAGGGGTGATCTCGCCTAAATAACCAGCATTACCAAACAGGCCATCAAGACGCCCCCAACGCTCATGGATTGTTTTTCCTAAGCGGTCAATGCTATCAAATTGGCGAAGGTCTATGGGGACTAATGTGCACTCGCCGCCCGCACTGCGTATCATATCGTCCAGCTCTTCAAGCGCACCTTGCGTGCGGCCGGCGGCAATCACATGAGAGCCGGCCTTGGCCAGAGCTAAAGCGGCTTGCCAGCCAATACCGCGCGTTGCGCCGGTTACAAGCGTCAGGCGGCCCGATAGGTCAGGAGATGAAGCCATCATGATGGATTAAGCGACTTCGACAAGGAAAGAGAGCTGGCGCGCACCGCCTTTAGCTTGGCGTTCACGATCAACTAACGCCGTCGGATAATGGCCGGTAAAGCAATGATCGGTATATTGCGGCGCATCTTCTTCGCGGTATTCTTCGCCCATAGCCCAATAGAGCCCCTCGATTGAGAGGAACCCTAAACTATCAACTTCGAGCATTTCTTCCATGGCTTCGAGGCTGTAATTCGCTGCAATCAGCTTTTCTTTCGTTGGCATATCAATGCCGTAATGATCGGGGAATTTAATCGGCGGAGAGGCTGAGCGGAAATGAACTTCGGTGGCCCCTGCGGCGCGGATCATGCGGACAATTTTCGTCGATGTCGTGCCCCGAACGATCGAATCATCCACCAATAAGACGCGCTTGCCTTCAATCATGGCGCGGTTGGCCGAATGTTTGAGGCGAACCCCCATGTCGCGGATTTGCTGTGTGGGCTGAATGAAAGTACGGCCAACATAATGGTTGCGAATAATGCCGAGCTCAAAAGGGGTGTCGGCTTCTTGGGCAAAGCCGAGCGCGGCCGGAACGCCGCTATCGGGCACGGGAATGATGACATCAACATCAGCGGGTGTTTCCTGCGCGAGGCGCTGTCCCATACGTTTGCGCACGTTATAAACGCTTTTACCGCCGACAATGCTGTCAGGACGCGCGAAATAAACAAATTCAAAAACGCAAGGGCGGGGCTCTGATTTCGGAAAGGCACGGAATGTGCGAATGCCGTCTTCATTAATCACAACAACTTCGCCGGGATCAACTTCACGAATAAATTCTGCGCCGACCATATCAAATGCGCAGGTTTCCGACGCCAGAATATAACTATCGCTAAGGCGCCCAATTAGGAGTGGGCGTATACCAAGGCGGTCGCGCGCACCAATTAGATGTGTGCTCGTCATTGCGACAAAAGCATAGCCGCCGTCAACCTGACGTACAGCATCGACAAAACGGTCAACGAAATCGCCTTCTTTTCTGGAGCGGGCAATCAGATGAATCAGAACTTCCGTGTCGCTCGTGCTTTGGAAAATAGCGCCGTTCTCAACAAGGGCCTCTTTTAGGGTAAAGGCATTGGTCAAATGGCCGTTATGACACACCGAAAACCCGCCGGTATGAAGCTCGGAATATAGCGGCTGGACATTACGCAAGACGGTTTGCCCCGCCGTGGAATAGCGGACATGACCAATAGCCACATGGCCTTTGAGACGTTCTGAGGGGTCTTCGCCAGTAAAGTTATCGCCAACTAATCCGAGGTGACGCTCGGTATGGAATTTCTCGCCATCAAAGCTGGCAATTCCGCAGGCTTCTTGCCCCCGGTGTTGAAGGGCATGCATACCAAGGGCCGTGAGGGAGGCGGCATTGTCCATGCCAAATATGCCAAAAACGCCGCATTCCTCTTTAATTTTATCATCATTCGGATTGATGTAATCAACGGGGTTTCCGTCGTCATCTCGCGGTAATATGGACGCAGAAAGAGAGGGCGTGTTGGGCATAGATTTACTCATTAATCTTGAACGCATTAACATCAGGAATGTCGCCATCCTTTAAGCGCTCGGCAATAGATTTGATACGCGTAAAAGGCAAGAGACGAATACCGTCACCAATTTTGTTCAGCAGGGGGTAGAACGTTGAATCTTTCAAAAAGAAAGGAAGCTCGACATCTTTGACCTCTAACATCTCGCGCACAGATTTTGGGGCATTTTCAAACGCGGCACGTTGTTCTGCGGTGAGGCTTTGTTGAAAGGCCTGTTTTTCTTGGGCGTCGCGATAAGAGGCTGTGGTGACCATGACAAAGAGCGAGGCAATAATAAGCCCGCGAAAAACGCCAAATCCCGCGCCCATCAAGCGGTCAACCAAGCCAATGTCTTTGCCTTTAAGGGATTTAACAACGCCGCTGAGGAGGAAAACGATCAGTAAAAAAGCGAGGCTAAAGGCGCCGAACCCTAGCGCGCCATCAGCCAGCCAGCCAGGTTGAATAAAATCCTGCGCGGCAAACCTAAACCGTCCAAAAATAATCAGAGCAATCGCACCCGCAAAGACAAGGGCAAAGAGAGAAACAAGTTCACGCGCAAATCCACGCGACGCGGCCATGAGGAGCGAGACGAGACAAATTAAAAGGACAACGACATCGAAACCGGTAAAAATATACGGGCCTATGCTCATAACCGAATCCTGCCGATAGCACCGTCACTTAAGACTGCAATCAGCGCAGCTTGGTTACGGAGTCGTTACGCGGCCCAAATTCGGTCGATACCAGAATCTGTCAATTCACCGCTATTTGCGATAGCTTCTACACGTCTTATCAGGTCAGGCAAAGTCTTGATTGCAATTAATGGCAGGGCATGATTGTCGTTTTTTCCAGATTTACTGCCGCTATGGGCGCAAATTGCACGGTTAAACCCTAATTTTGCGGCCTCTTTCAAACGGGCGTCGCTGCGCCCACCCGGACGAACATCGCCAGAGCGGCTGATTTCGCCGAACACAACACA
>CAZEOD010000021.1:0-31003 GCA_964513675.1 uncultured Caulobacterales bacterium
TATATCGCTTTAATCTGGATTTCACGCTTGGTTTACGGCCGTAAATAAGGGTGATAATTGCGCCGGAGTTGTCCAGACTGGCCAATGATAATAATGGGGTCATTAGTACAAAGCGGGTCTGGTGTTTGCCAGACCCTTTTTATATGCCGCTCTTTTTATATACGGGTCTTTAACGCATCGTGGATTACGCCGATTTCGCGGTATCCACCTCGACGCCATGCTCACGGACTTTACGGTAAAGCGTCGAGCGGCCAATACCGAGCCGGCGCGCGACTTCGGACATATGGCCCGAATAAGTCTCGATTGCGAATTGAATGAGGTCGCGTTCAATATCTTCCAAGCGGCGCAAATGACCTTCTGGGTCAACAACTGAAACGCCGCCTTTATCGACAGAGGCCGCGGCGGCGAGCGCCGATAGGTTATCGCGCAAATCAAGCGTGGGCATTTGCCCAGAGATTTGCGGGAAATCTTGCGGATGCAGCGTTTGCCCATCACTTAAGATCATCGCGCGAAAAATTGCATTTTCGAGCTGACGTACATTCCCGGGCCATTCATAACTGCGCAATATTTCGAGCGCATCTTTTGAAGGGCCATTCACCTTCATACGTTCTTGCGCGTTAAAACGGCGAATGAAATGTTCTGTCAGGGCGCCAATATCTTCACGGCGCTCCCGCAGGGACGGCACTTCAATTGGAAAGACGTTTAGGCGGTAATAAAGATCTTCGCGAAATTGCCCGCTGCGAACTTGATCGTGTAAATTCCGGTTCGTGGCGGATATAATCCTCACGTCTACCGGCACAGTCCGTTTCGAGCCAATCGGATCCACTTCACCCTCTTGCAGGACGCGAAGTAATTTGACCTGCATATCAAGCGGCAGCTCTCCGATTTCATCGAGGAACAGCGTGCCTGTATGTGCATCTTGAAACTTGCCGAGATGTTTAGCGTTAGCGCCCGTAAAAGAGCCTTTTTCATGGCCGAATAAAATCGATTCCACGAGGTTTTCTGGAATCGCGCCGCAATTAACCGTCACAAAAGGTTGGCCTGCGCGCTGCGAAGCGCCCTGAATGGCGCGCGCAATCACTTCTTTACCGACGCCGGATTCGCCTGTAATCAAAATCGGAATATTGGCCTGCGCCCCGCGCTCACCCATCGCAATGACAGAGCGCATAGACGGGGCATTGCCAATAAGATCATCAAATTGCAGCGATCCGTCGGCGGTTTTTTTCAGCCGCGTCACCTCGCCGGCGAGCGTATTGATTTCCAGCGCATTGCGCAGCGAGACAATAATTCGTTCTGGACTGGCGGGCTTGACGATAAAATCACGTGCGCCTGCTTGCATGGCGCTGACGACAGTGTCGATAGAGCCTTTACCGGTCAGTACAATAACGGGCAGGTCCGCGCGCGCTTTTTGCAGTTCGGTTAATGTCTCCATACCGCCGCGGCCCGGCATGACTAAATCGAGCAGCATAAGATCAATATCCTTGCCGTCTGCGCCCAAGGCCATATTCAGTGCCGTATCGCCGTCATCCGCTTGGAGTGTCGCAAAGCCATGTTTTTCAACCACAGCCCGTAGCAGGCGGCGTTGAGTCGGATCATCATCCACAATTAGAACCGTTTTGGCCATGTATTCACCTATGTCTCGCATGTGGGTATCGACCCAATCTAGGACGGTTATAGGCCTATGGCGTAAATTTGCGTTTAAATCTCATCCTTAACGAAAGGTAAAATTACGGATGAAAACGCCCTGCGTCATCGCGCTTGGATATAAAACCAAGCGAAAAGCCGTAATTTTCACATTATGGCGTCTTGAGGCCTTTGGGAAAGAATGTTAAAGCGGCCCAAATTTAATAGCTTATCTCACAAAATTATAAGGGCGGGACATGGCGAGCACAGATTACAAACACGGCGAAATGGAAGTCAGCAGTCAAAAGGGCACATTTGGCGGCTTTATGACCGGCACTGTTTACGGCGGATCCGCGATTGTCTATATCTTGATGTTTCCGATTTTGATGTTTGCCGTGCGCCTTGGCTGGCTGCCGTCTCTCATTGCCTCTGTGGTTGTCGGCTTTGTGCTTGGCTTGGCGTTAAAACTTAAAGGCGGATGGTATGTTTTTGTGGTCGGGCTTGCGATTGTGACGGCTATTTTCTGCGCTATTTTATCGGCAGTATTTTAGAATATATTGCCCCTGACAGCTTTTGCGCAGGGTATTTCGGTATAATTTACCGGCAAATGCTGCATAAGCAGATTTTTTAGTCATTTTTCATTTTTTTAGCGTGACTTAAAAAGCTTTTGGCGTATATATAGCCTCCAATTTCGAGGGAGGTTTACTTTGCGCATTACTGTTTTAAAAGATGCAGCAGGGACCGAAGCCCGCGTTGCGGCAACACCGGACACTGTTAAAGGCTATATTGCTGCGGGTCATGACGTTACCATCGTCAAAGGCGCAGGTGCGGCGGCCGATTTTGCCGATAAGCTATATAAAGACATCGGCGCTTCGATTTCTGCAAGTAATACGGCGGCTGTGAAAACGGCTGATTTGGTTTTATCAGTGAGCGGCGGTAGCGAGAAACTTATAGCGTCAATGAAAAAAGGCGCAGGTATCACGGGTTTAATGAACCCGACCGATCACCCAAAATATATTGCGGCTTTGGCGAAAGCTGACGTTAGCGGATTTGCCCTTGAATATATTCCGCGAATTTCCCGCGCGCAAAGCATGGATGTCCTATCCTCGCAATCAAACCTTGCGGGCTACCGCTCGGTTGTTGAGGCGGGCGGGATTTATGGCCGCGCTATGCCGATGATGATGACAGCAGCAGGCACAATCGCGCCGGCCAAGGTCTTTATTATGGGCGTGGGCGTTGCGGGCTTACAGGCGATTGCAACGGCGCGGCGTTTGGGCGCTGTGACGACGGCGACCGATGTGCGCCCCGCGACGAAAGAACAAGTCGCCTCGCTAGGCGCAAAGTTCATCGCGGTAGAGAATGAAGAATTTAAAGCGGCAGAAACGGCGGGCGGTTACGCTAAGCAAATGTCACCCGAGTATCAAAAGCTACAGGCCGAATTGACGGCCACCCATGTTGCGAAACAAGATATTGTCATCACCACAGCTTTGATCCCGGGCCGCAAAGCGCCTGTTCTGATTTCAAAAGCCATGCTGGATACTATGAAACCCGGCTCTGTGCTCATTGACCTCGCGGTGGAGCGCGGCGGCAATGTCGAAGGCGCAAAGGCGGGCGAGATTGTGACGACGAAAAACGGCGTTCATATTGTTGGCTATTTAAACTGGCCAAGCCGCATGGCGGCGGATGCCTCCAATATGTTTGCCCGTAACCTTAAAGCGCTCTTGCCGCTCCTCACGGCGGAAGACGGATCATATAGCCCGCATTGGGATGACGATATTATTAAGGGCTGCGCCCTGACGAAGGACGGCGAAATCATTCATGAGCGCGTGAAAGGGTAAAGGGGCCGATTATGTTTTTAACAGGATTAATTCTAGCAGGCGGAGCGGCGGTATCGCCCTTTGTCTTTCAACTTGCGATTTTTGTGCTGGCTATTTTTGTTGGCTATTATGTTGTCTGGTCGGTGACGCCCGCGCTGCATACGCCGCTCATGGCGGTGACCAATGCGATTTCATCGGTGATTATTGTCGGCGCTTTGATCGCGGTGGCTGCGGGAACTCAAGGCGGTTCGAGCATTTCGACATGGTCGGGCGCTGCGGCGGCGGCCCTTTGCGCGGTCAATATCTTCGGCGGTTTCTTGGTCACCCAGCGTATGCTGGCGATGTATAAAAAGAAGGGGACGTAAGATGAGCGCAAATCTCGCGGCCGGTCTTTACACGGTTTCAGCTATTCTTTTCATTCTCGCCTTGCGCGGGCTAAGTTCGCCGGAAACATCGCGGCGCGGTAATTTATTCGGCATGATCGGGATTGCGATTGCGATTGCGACGACCTTCCTCGTTAGCGGCATGAGCGGCTCTGGCCTATTGATTGCGGGCGGCGGCATGGCGCTGGGCGGCATTTTCGGCGCAGTTATTGCGAAGAAAATTCCAATGACAGATATGCCGCAACTCGTTGCAGCTTTTCACAGCCTTGTTGGCCTTGCAGCGGTGCTTGTCGCGGTGGCGGCCTTTTTCTCCCCCGATAGTTTCGGTATTTTAGTTGACGGTAAAATCAAAGGCTTTAGCCTTTTGGAACTGTCCCTCGGCGCAGGTATTGGCGCGATTACTTTTTCCGGTTCTGTGATTGCTTTCGCGAAGCTCAACGGAAATATGGGCGGCTCTCCGATTTTACTCCCCGGGCGGCATATTTTAAATCTTGGCCTTGCGATTGCTGTGGCTGTTTTAGTTGCGCTGTTGATGAAATCAGGCGGGAGTGATCCGGTTTTATTATGGGCGATTATTGCTATTACGCTTATTTTGGGTGTGACGCTTATCATCCCGATTGGCGGCGCGGATATGCCTGTTGTTGTGTCGATGCTGAATAGCTATTCGGGATGGGCGGCGGCGGCGCTTGGCTTTACGCTCGGGAACCTTGCGCTGATTATTGTCGGCGCGCTCGTTGGCTCCTCCGGTGCGATTCTGTCTTATATCATGTGTAAAGGCATGAACCGCGGCTTTATCTCGGTAATTTTGGGCGGCTTTGGCGCCGTAGCCGATGATAGCAGCGCGGCCGGCGGCGGTGAACAGCGCCCTGTCAAGCGCGGCTCAGCGGAAGATGCAGCCTTTATTATGAAGAACGCTTCCAAAGTTATCATCGTGCCGGGCTACGGCCTTGCGGTGGCGCAGGCGCAACATGCCACGCGCGAAATGGCCGATACGCTCAAAGAACACGGCGTGGACGTGGCCTATGCTATTCACCCTGTCGCGGGGCGGATGCCGGGCCATATGAATGTGCTGCTCGCGGAAGCCAATGTGCCATATGATGAGGTTTTTGAGCTTGAAGATATTAACTCCGAATTTTCAAACGCCGATGTCGCCTTTGTTATTGGCGCGAATGACGTGACCAATCCGGCGGCGAAAACTGATCCGCAAAGCCCGATTGCGGGCATGCCGATTTTGGATGTCGATAAAGCGGCGACGGTGCTTTTCGTGAAGCGATCACTCAGCCCCGGTTATGCGGGTATTGATAATGATTTGTTTTATCGTGACCAAACCATGATGCTCTTAAGTGATGCCAAGAAAATGGTCGAAGAGATTATTAAGGCGCTATAATCGGTTTATATGTATAAATCAGGATATTTCACGCGCGCTTGGTGCAGGATGCATGATGCGTTTCATGAAAAACCATGGAAGATATCGTTTGGTTATATATCCGTTATATTGATGATGGTTTTTGCATTTTACACTCCAAATTTAAATCATAATTTATATGAAACAGGAGAGCAGGCCGCGGCCATTATTATTGATAAGAAAACGCGGCGATCCAGCACTAGACTCGGGAGCAAAAGAGGTTATCGCCTCTATTATGAGTTTGAAGCTCCTGACCCTGATTTTCGACCTTTGAAAAAAACTGATACAAATAATCTGAAATTTTATTCTGACAAGCAAATTGTGAGCGTCGAAAATTATAATAAATATAATATCGGAGATGTTGTCACGGTGTATTATACGCCTGACACACCCTCGCCTCAGTCTATTATTATTTATGACGAAAAGCGCAATAATAGGCTTGTTTGGGTAGGAATTCTTCTGGCCTTTATTTCGTTTTTACCGCTATTTTTTGGGGCGGGCGCAAAGATCGAAAAGGTCTATGTGAATAGATAAGCGCAATAAGGACATTTATTTTTCAGCAAATATCTCCCGATAATGTTCAGGCATATTTGTGATCTCTTTAATCTCGATTTCTTTGTAGAAAATCTCGGCGGCTTCGCTTTGGATTTGGATTTGCCCGTCTCTCAAGGGACGGGATTCTCCGTCTTTGATATAGCGGGAATTACGCAGCGCCATGACGATATGGCCATTGACGATATGCAGACTTTGGCCCTCATAGCTAATTAATTCAATCTGGTTCCAATCGTTTTCGATCTCATGATTAACGCTGCGCATGACATAGCCTTGGATGTCTTGGCCGGCTCCCACCGCGATAAAATCTTGTGACAGGTCGGCGGCGGGGCTCATGATATATTCGGGAATAAAGGCGCGCACATCTATGGCGGAATTGGCTTGGTTCCAGTAATCGCCCAAATGGCCTTGCATAATCTGAAGCTCTTGGGACAGCTTCCAAGACCGCCAATGCTCTGCCCCGTCTGGCCCTTGGGCGTGATATAAAATGCCGCTATCTTTCAAAAGCTCTTTACGCGGGTCGTAAATATCCTCGCCCCATTTAAAGCTTAATCGTAAGTGATAATTACGGTAAGTTTGCCGCGTGGTGAGGGCACCGTAATATTCGCCGCTAACCCGAAGCATAGGCGCGCCGTTTTCAGTCTTTACCGTGAACACGTCATAGCCTGTAGGATTAGCCCCTATAGGCTCGATCACAATGCCGGCCTCTGTTGTCGGCTGGCTGCCGTCATAACCGGGTTTATGCGCGTAGCTAAGATAGCGCTCCCATTGCGACAACTGATTATCGAGAAGCGGCGTCCATTCGGCTTGGCTCGGGGCTTGGCAAGACCATAAGATAACGGCCGTTATGGCGGTGGGGGCGTAATATTTTAGCGGCATGGTTTGACCTTTTCTATAGGCTAAGCGTTCTGCCGTAAGGCCGTAGATGCTGTCAATATACGGCTGGGTTTTACGCGGTTGAAAGGCTTGAGCTTCGCGGCGGCGCGCGCTAGGCTTGTCCCATGCGGGTTTTAAAATGGATCATCATAGGCGCGGCGGCGGTTTATTTAGCCGTTACAGCGGCGGCCTATATCATGCAGCGCAGCCTGCTTTATTTTCCGCCTGCTCGCTATGTATCCCCGCTTGAATCTGGCGTTCCTTTTATGCGTGACGTTCAAATCATGACCTCTTATGGGGCGTCTGTGTCATGGTATGTACCTGCGGCCTCAGGCGATAAGCCTGTGGTGATGTTCTTTCACGGCAATGGCAGCGCGGTTTATTCGGGCCGTGATATCTTCAAAGATTTACGGGCGCAAGGTTACGGCGTTTTATCGGTGAGCTATCCGGGTTATCCTCATAAAGACAATGCAGGCGGAGGGAGCGGACAGCCGACAGAAAGCGGGCTGATTGCCGCCGCCTTAGAAAGTTATAGCTATTTAAGACAGGCCGGCATCCCGCCGGAGCGCATTATTTATTACGGAACGTCGCTGGGCTCGGGTGTTGCGGCGCAATTAACCGCCCAACACCCGCCCGCGCTATTGATTATGGAGGCGCCGTTTAATTCCGTACTGGATATGGGGAAAATGCGCATATCATTTCTTCCTGTCAGGGTTTTGCTAAAAGATAAATTTCGCTCTGACCTTGCGCTGGCGACTTACAACGGCCCTCTAATATGGATGCACGGCACAGGGGACCAGATTATTCCCCTTGCGCAGGGCCGCAAGCTTTATGACGGCTATAACGGCACGAAGACTGCTCATGTCTTTGACGGGGGGCTGCACACAAATCTATGGGCGCGCGGGGGACGAGAGGTTATATTCACGCGCTTGGCGGAGATGTTTCCAGATGGCTAATTAAAGACGCTTTAAGATCAAACGGATGTTGAAAAAGGTCATCAGAAGAACAAGCCCTAACCAAATATACATCCATATACTGGCGGGAATAATTTTATATATACGGGCATAGGCGGCCAGGTCAGAGCTAGGCCCGACATTGAAATCTCGAATGATATAAATAAGGCTGGCTAAGCCGAAAAACATCAAAGCCTCGCGCATAATCCATTGTTTATGGGCCAGTCCCATTAATAAGGCGCCAAAAACAAATAGCGTAAGCGTTGAAAAGAGATGGGAGAACCAAATCACGCCGGATAGCATCATAAATCCTCCCAGAATATACAGCGCCGCCCGCGCGAGCTTTCCGGCGCGCAGACCAATATAAAATAAGAGATTGCCAAAAATAGCGCTGCCAAGATATCCGCCCATTAAGATAATCGCCGCGCTCCCGCCGAGGATAGAGGCTTTGCCGGACCCATCCGCATTAATTTGGACATATTCAACCTTGCCGCCAGAAATAATCCCGCCCAGCGCATGGCCAAGTTCATGAAGAATAGTGACAAACAGATTGACCGGATAGATTACGGCGCGGCCATAACGTCCCGCCAGAAAGATAAAAACCAGATAGACGACAACAACAATAGCGAGGCGGGTGAGGGTGGTTTTTTGCGCGGTCTCCATGTGACAGCTTATGCGCAAAATTTGCGCCATGCCAAGCTGATAATTATTCATAGATATTCCTAACTGTACCCGCTAAACACAGCCCATGAAAGACGCATCTAATCTTCTCTATGATAGTTGGTATTTTGCCGGATTGACGCGGGACGTTTCGCGGGGCCAAATGTTTGGGCGAGAGATTGCGGGCGCGCCGATGACCTTGGGCCAAACGGCGGCGGGTGATTATTTCGCTTTGGGGGATGTTTGTCCGCACCGCGCGGCGCTTTTATCCAAAGGCCAGATTAAAAATGATGCGGTGGAATGTCCCTATCACGGCTGGCAATTTTCCGTCGAGGATGGCCGCTGCACACATATCCCTTCGCTCTGCGCGCATCAAACGATGGAGACGCAGCGCATGGGCGTAAGGCGGTTTCCGGTCACAGCCATTGGCCCGCTTTTATGGGTTTATATTGCGAAAGATCCCAAGGATATATCCGCTCCCGCCATAGAGCCGCCAGATATTGAATTTCTAACAGGTAAGGCGGTCATGGATGATAAAATCACGCTGAATTGCCATGTTGACCATGCGGTGATTGGGCTGATGGACCCAGCCCATGGCCCCTTTGTGCATCAACAATGGTGGTGGCGCAGCCAAGCCTCCATACATGAGAAATCTAAAGATTTTGAGCCGCGCCGACACGGCTTTGCGATGACCGCTCATACGCCGTCGAAAAATAGTTTTGCCTATAAAATCCTTGGCGGCGCACCGCGCACAGAAATCCGGTTTCAGCTTCCGGGTATTCGCACGGAACATATCCGTATTGGCGATAAATCTGTTTTGTCCTTTACGGCTGTCACGCCGATCAATGAGGCCCAAACTGAAATTCGGCAGATATTTTTCTCGGATAAATTGCGCTTTAAAATCATTGCGCCTCTGCTTGGCCCTTTTGCGCGGGCTTTTTTGCGCCAAGATGCGCAGATGGTGGATATTCAGCAAAAGGGGCTGAGCTATAACCCGCGGCTCATGCTTATTGATGACGCCGATCAGCAAGCGAAATGGTATTATCAATTAAAGAAAGCTTGGGCTGCGTCATGTGATGGTGCCTGTGCCGCTGATGGTGATGGTGATGGTGATGCGGGCGAGTTTATAAATCCGGTCACAGCAAAAACGCTGCATTGGCGCTCATAATAAGGCCGTCATAAAGCCGCAGCTTTTACGATAGCGCCGGCGCTTGCGGCCTGATAAGTAAAGCCAGATAAGAAGGAAAGCTCATGATCTATATTTTATATGCCCTCACGGTTTTGGCCTTTATCGGCGTTGTTTTCACGCTTGTTGCGGGCGGCGTGGCGATGCAAAGTAAAGTCGAGGGCGCACGGGAGCGGTCAAATAAATGGATGCAGCGCCGCGTAATTTTCCAAGCGCTTGCCATTATTCTTTTGTTTATAACCATAACGGTGCGGAGCAAGATGGGTTAGCGCTATGGTTAAGCTGAATAAAATTTATACGCGCACAGGTGATGACGGAACGACGGGGCTTGTGGACGGCTCTCGCTTATCAAAAGCCAGTGCGCGCGTCTCGGCTTATGGGGATGTGGATGAATGTAACAGCGTGATTGGTCTGGTGCGGCTTCATCTCGAAAGCCGCCGTTTAGATGATATGCTGGCTATGGTCCAAAATGATTTATTTGATCTAGGCGCAGATTTGGCGACGCCGCTCCCCGAAGCGGGCGATGCCGATAGTGAATGGGCGCTGCGTATGGCGGCGGCGCAAACTGCGCGGCTTGAAACTGATTTAGATGCGCTGAATGAAGATTTGGCCCCGCTTGATAGTTTTGTTTTGCCGGGCGGCCGCGCGCCAGCCGCTTACTTACACCAAGCCAGAACGGTTGCGCGCCGCGCTGAGCGGTTAATGGTTGCGATGGCGGGCGAGGCGGCGGTCAATCCGTCGGCGCTTACCTATATCAACCGCTTGTCGGATTTTCTATTTGTCGCCTCGCGCTGGTGCAATGACCAAGGCGCTGCGGATGTCAAATGGGTGCCGGGGGCGAATAGATAGCCTTATTTAGGATGAATATTCTAATTTTCGCTGTGATGATAAGCAAAAAGTTTCATATATGTGAACGCCTAGCTCTTGTAATTTAAGAGGGCGTCTTGCATATGAAGCCTATGATAGTTTGGCGGTTTGCGCCAAAATAAACCCCGCGAGTCTTTGCGACCTTAAAAGGGCAGGCTGGTGTAAAAGGAGGTAACCTATGAAAGTTCTTGTGCCTGTCAAGCGCGTGCTTGATTATAACGTCAAAGCCCGTGTCAAAGCTGACCAATCCGGTGTTGATCTGTCCAATGTTAAAATGTCGATGAACCCGTTTGATGAGATCGCTGTCGAAGAAGCGGTTCGCCTTCAAGAAGCGGGAACGGCGAGCGAAACGATTGTTGTCTCAGTTGGCCCTGCGAAAGCGCAGGAAACGATACGGACAGGTTTGGCGATGGGTATGGACCGCGGCGTTCATGTGCAAACAGATGAAGATCTTGAGCCTTTGGCGGTCGCCAAAATCCTCAAAGCGGTCGCCGAAGCCGAAGGTGCAGAGCTAGTTATTCTTGGTAAGCAAGCGATTGATAATGATTTCGGCGCAACGGGCGGCATGCTCGCGGCAATGATGGATTGGCCAATCGGCTCGGCCGCAAACTCAATTTCGAAAGACGGAAGCGATTTGACGGTTGTTAAAGAAGTCGACGGCGGGCTTCAAACTGTGAAGCTTGAGATGCCGGCGATTGTCACAACAGATCTGCGCCTAAATGAGCCGCGCTATGCCTCTTTGCCCAATATTATGAAAGCGAAGCGCAAGCCGATTGAGGCTAAAACACCCGCTGATTTTGGCGTTGATACAACGCCGCGCTTGTCGGTTGTCAAAGTGACAGAGCCGCCGCAGCGCAAAGCAGGCATTAAAGTCGAGAGCGTAGCGGAACTTGTCGAGAAATTAAAAACAGAAGCGGGAGTGATCTAATGGCGGTTTTAGTTGTTGCTGAACATGATAATGAAACGCTGAAAGACGCGACTCATAAAGTTGTCACCGCTGCGAAAGCAATGGGCGGTGATGTTGATATTCTTGTGGCCGGCAAAGGCGTTTCTGACGTCGGCGCGGCGGCGGCGAAAATTGACGGTGTCCGCAAGGTCGTTCTCTGCGATCATGAGAGCCTTCGCCGTCAATTAGCCGAAGCCATGGAAGCGGTTTTAGTGCCTTTGATGAGCGGTTATGATGCCGTTTTAGCGCCGGATACGACGGCGCATAAAAATTACATGCCGCGCGTTGCCGCCAAGCTTGATGTGCAGCAAATCAGCTCCATAACGGGGGTTGAAGGCAAGACATTTATTCGCCCAATTTATGCCGGTAATGCCATGGCTTACGTTACGACATCTGATGCTAAAACATGTGTCACGGTTCGTACAACAGCCTTTGATGCGGCGAGTGAAGGCGGCTCAGCATCTGTTGAAACGATGCCTGACCCAAGCGGCCCATTTAAGGCGGCCTTCGTCTCAGAAGATTTGACGGTGTCTGATCGTCCTGAATTGACGGATGCGAAAATCGTTATTTCGGGCGGACGCGGCATGGGCTCTGGTGAGAACTTTGCTATGCTTGAAGGCATAGCGGATAAGCTCGGCGCAGCGATTGGCGCCTCGCGCGCAGCCGTTGACGCAGGATTTGTTCCAAATGATTACCAAGTCGGCCAAACAGGTAAAGCTGTCGCGCCCGAGCTTTATATCGCGGTTGGTATTTCCGGCGCGATTCAGCATTTGGCGGGAATGAAAGATTCCAAAGTGATCGTGGCCATTAATAAAGATGAAGATGCGCCGATTTTCTCTGTTGCGGATTACGGTCTTGTTGCGGATTTATTTAAAGCCCTTCCTGAGCTCGAGAGCGAGCTTGGCTAAAAATATTTAATTAAAAAAGCAAACCCTCTACGCGGTGGTGTGGAGGGTTTTTTATATTTATTTATATCGATGTCAGCCCAAGCAATAGGGCCTTAATGGCGGCTGATGTACGGCTATTCACCCCTATTTTAGCATAGGTTCGCCGTAAATAATTATCAATCGTATGCGGTGAGACATTCATAATATCCGCGATGACGGTATTTGATTTGCCTTGCGCCACCCATGACAAAACCTCTGCTTCTCTTTGTGTTAGCTTTATATCGGATGTAAATTTTTGCGCATAGGCTTTAAATAACGCCGTCTTAAAGGGGTGTAGCTCTTGGGCGATGAAAAGACGCTCTTCTTGGGTTATGTCTTGGTACTGATGTTGTTTTAGCAAGAAAACGCCAACCGATTGACGGGGGCCATAGGTGCAAAAACAATGCATATCAATATCGGGAAAAAGCTTTTGGGACTTAAACGCTTGCCGTGAAATAACATTTTGCCGCAAGGCCATCACGCCGCCAGACTTCAACTGCTCCTCGATCGCCCTTATAGCCTCCTCATCATGCGCGTGGATGAAATAGGCGTTGCGATCAAATGCGATTTGCGAGGTTAATCCAATGAAATAAGCTTGACTGAATCCGTGGGTTTGCACCCAAAGCTCCAAGCAATAATCAATCTCTTGTAAACTTTGTGACTGTGAAAGCCGCCTAAGAATGATCTGGCGCGTATTATCCCCAATACCCATAGCAAAGGGTTAGATCAATTTTTTATATATTGTATAGTTGTTATATTGAAGCGGGTTAACATAGCGTCAATTAATGCAATCAAAGATTGATATAAGGGTGGTTTTGAAAGCACCGTTATACCTATGGGTGTAATTTAGGCGTAGAGCCGTCTTATGGTGAGATATAAGAAAAAGCGGTTTTCCCGTGCATTTAAAGAGGCTTTCCCTTATGTTTTTATTAAGTTTATGACTGTCTTGTAAGGATGATTCGTTAATGGCCGATCCCGCAGAAAACGCTCCTGAATATGGTGCCGATAGCATCAAGGTTTTAAAAGGGCTTGATGCGGTTCGTAAACGCCCCGGCATGTATATTGGCGATACGGATGACGGCTCTGGTCTTCATCACATGGTTTATGAAGTCGTTGATAATTCAATTGACGAGAGCCTTGCGGGTCATGCCGATAAGGTGGAAGTGACCCTACATGCCGACGGCTCCTGTTCTGTCCGCGATAATGGGCGCGGTATTCCTGTGGCTATTCACGAAGAAGAAGGCGTTTCTGCGGCTGAAGTTATCATGACGCAGCTCCATGCGGGCGGAAAATTTGACCAAAATAGCTATAAGGTGTCAGGCGGGCTGCACGGCGTTGGCGTATCTGTTGTTAATGCGCTGTCTGTCTTGCTTAAGCTGCGGATTTGGCGCGGCGGGCAAGAACATTATATGGAATTTTCGCACGGCGATTCTGTTGCGCCGCTAAAGTCTGTTGGCGAGGCGCCAGAAGAAACACGCCGTGATGGCAGCAAGAAAATTCTAACGGGAACCGAGGTTCGGTTCCTGCCTAGTGAAGAAACTTTCACAATGGTTGAATTTGACCGCGGTACATTAGAGCGCCGCCTGCGTGAGCTTGCTTTTCTCAATTCTGGCGTGCGTATCATTCTTACCGATGAGCGCCCGGAAGACCATATTGTCACTGAATTATTTTACGAAGGCGGCGTTGAAGCTTTTGTTCGTCATTTAGACGCGAATAAAACGGAATTAATTGAAAGGCCGATTGTTGTCGATAAAGAGGTCGACGGCATTGGCGTTGAGGCGGCGCTATGGTGGAATGATAGCTATCATGAAAATGTCCGCTGTTTTACGAATAATATTCCGCAGAGAGATGGCGGGACGCATTTGGCAGGTTTTCGCGGCGCGCTTACGCGGACGATCAATAAATATGCAGCCGAAAGCGGTGCGGCCAAGAAAGAAAAAGTTGCGATATCCGGCGATGATGCGCGGGAAGGCTTAACCTGTATTTTGTCGGTCAAAGTGCCGGATCCTAAATTTTCAAGCCAGACGAAAGATAAGCTCGTGTCCTCTGAGGTTCGTCCGGTTGTCGAATCGGCGATGGGGGAAGCTTTAAGCGAATGGTTTGAAGAGCATCCAGCGGACGCTAAAAATATCGTTCAAAAAATTATAGAAGCCGCCGCCGCCCGTGAAGCGGCCCGTAAAGCGCGTGATTTAACGCGGCGGAAATCAGCGCTAGATGTCGCGTCACTCCCCGGTAAGCTTGCGGATTGCCAAGAACGTAATCCGGAGCTATCAGAAATTTTTATCGTCGAGGGCGATTCAGCCGGCGGCTCTGCCAAACAGGCGCGTGATCGCCAGAACCAAGCGATCCTGCCGCTTAAAGGTAAAATTTTAAACGTTGAACGTGCTCGCTTTGACCGCATGTTATCGTCACAAGAAATTGGCACGATGATTACGGCGCTTGGAACGGGAATAGGCCGCGACGATTTTAACATTGAAAAACTGCGTTATCATAAGGTCGTGATTATGACCGATGCCGATGTTGACGGCGCGCATATCCGAACCTTGCTGCTGACGTTTTTCTTCCGCCAAATGCCGAGTTTGATCGAGCGCGGCTATCTTTATATCGCGCAGCCGCCGCTTTATAAGGTCGAACGCGGAAAATCCACACGCTATATCAAAGATCAGTCAGAACTGGACAGCTATCTTATTGAAGCGGGCTGTAATGATGCCAAGCTGACCTTGGATGGCGGCGCGCAGATTATAGGCGATGATTTACGCCGTATTGCCGAAGAAGCTTTGGTTGCCCAAAGCCTTATTGCGCGGCTTAAGCATAAGTCTTCGGATGAAATTATTGCGCAAATTGCCATTGCAGGCGCCTTAGGGCCGGAGGCGGGACAAACTGAGATTGACAGAGCCTCTATGCGCCTTGACCGCGTTGCCGATGAAGGTGAAGCCGGCTGGAGCGGCCAGTTTGATGATGACGGCGCGATGGTCTTACAGCGCGACGTGCGCGGCGTTACAGAGCGTGTTGCCTTACGTCCGGCTTTCCGAGATAGCGCGGATGCACGGCGCTTGCACAAGCTTGTCCCTGAGCTGCGTGAAACCTATGACGGCACAGCTGTTTTCCGCCGCGGCGACGGTGACCCAGCCTATATCAACGGCCCCGCGCAATTGTTAGAGGTTGTCTTGGCGGGCGGCCGTAAAGGGTTTAAAATTCAGCGTTATAAGGGCCTTGGTGAAATGAACCCGGATCAACTCTGGGAGACCACATTGGACGCCAATGCACGCTCATTGCTTCAAGTCAAGATTGAAGCCGCCGATGCCTCGGATGAGCTTTTCACCAAGCTCATGGGTGATGTCGTTGAGCCGCGCCGTGATTTTATCATCTCAAATGCCCTCGACGCGGATGTCGATATTTAAAATCGGCTAACGGCCCGCTTTTAAGTCTCATTTTGAAAGCGGCGTCCGTTTGCCGCGATTAAATTTAGGGTTAATATTCTATAAAGAGATATTCCTCGCCATTATCCATCATAATAGATTGATTAAAGTCCTGCGCCTAATTGTTCCTATATGATACAAATAATGTGCATTTAGGGTGATTATGGTTAATAAATAAGCAATTATAGGTTGACAAAACGCCGATGTGACTCTTTTGAAGTGAAGATGTTTTGACATTATTAACTACTATGTGTACCAAAGTGGTAGATGTGGACGCGATATAAATAAACATCTGAGGAGACTATCATGAGCCGGTGGCCAATTATTCTTAACTAATATTTCCAAATTTAACTGTAATTCAAGCCCGTATATCGGGCTTTTTTAATGGAAAAGTAATATTAATATCATACCCATCCTCTGTGCGTGTAGGTCTGAACATACATAAGATATTTATTCTATTTATAATCTTACTTAGTTTTGCTGTCTCCGCAGCCAAGGCGCAGAGCCAAGACGTAAGCAGTCATAACAGGGCTTTATCAATAACTAAAAAATTATTAGCTATTAATAAAGCAAAGCGCATAGAGCCGCCAAGGGTTAGCTCTGAATATGATACTAGGATCATCGACTTGATTTTTTCTGGTAATGAAGATCAAATTGTGCAGAAAATGGACGACGTAAAAGCGCAGTCATTATTCGCTGATTATTATTCCTCATATATAAATTTGACAAGTTCTCGTGATGAGAATTTTATGAAGAGTATTGAATATAAAAAAATAGCGAAAGGCCTTGAGGCAGATTCTTGGTACGAAACCCATATTGCTTCGCTATTATTGGCATTTATTCATATTAAAAATGATGATCCTGCTAATGGTTTATATCACGCAGAGAATGTTCTTTCCGTTATCCCCCCATCTGATCGTGATAAACATGATGATGCCCGTCACAATGCTCAACGCGTGCTATATATGGCGTTTATTTTAAATGGCGACATTGACGGCGCAATGAATGCGATTGATAAATTAATTTTATTATCCAAAAAAACAAAGCGTCAATTTGATATAATTTCTTTAATAAATAACTTGGCTGTTGCTTTTGATAAAAATGGCGCGACTGAAACGGCGACTCGGTTAACATCACTTCTCGTGCGTAGAGTAAAAAATGATACACCCTATAATAAGTTAGTGGCTAACATGTCTCACGGGCACTTTTTACTAAAGAATGAGCAGCCGAAAAAAGCTATTCCATTTTTAGAACGTGCAGTTAAGTTAGATAAACGCGGTCAATATGCGTTTTTTTTAAATGTAGATTTAGCAAAAGCTAAGGCTAAAGTAGGGGATATTCAACAGGCACAATTTATTTTGACTCACATTAATGGCTTTAAAAAACTTAAGCCTACTGATGTAAAATATTTAGATAAAAGAATTTATGAAACGAAGGCTATAATATCCGCCGCAAATGGTGAATATGAACGGGCTTATAATTTTCAAAAACGACATACAAATAATCAAATTGATTATTACAAAAGCGGCCTCTCCGAAGATCGCCGGCAAGCTAACCGCCGTGTTCTTTTAAGCCAAGAGATCGCGGCAAAGAATTTAGAACAGGCCGAATTGCAGTTGCAATTAGACCGAGAAATCCTCGCGAAACAGAGGGCGCGAAATCGGCTTTATCTCGCTTTACTTATGATAGGCGCAATGGGCGCGGTCGCAGCAGTGATTGTCCTGCGCCGTTTAGGTGTTTTGAACAAAAAATTGAAACTCGCCAATGCTGAGGTTGAAGAGAAATCTAAAATTAAAACAGAACTGCTCGCCATGTTTAGCCATGAGATGTTAACGCCGCTAAACGGAATTGTGCCGCTGGCCGATATTTTACACCGCGGGGAAACTGACCCTAAAAAGAAAAAATTATTGAAAATGATTGAACTGAGCGGAGCTGAGCTATCGCAAAAAATGAAAGATATTGTTCTGGTCGCCAACCCGCAAGATCAAAGCTGCGAGCCTGTCTCCGTCAATGTGAAATCTTTTTTACATGAAACTTTGCTGCAATTTCATCACCAAGCGCTTGATGGAGTTGAGCTGAAAGTGCAAATGGGCAAGACGCTGGCTGAGACATTACGATTTGATGTCGAGCGCGTCCGCGCCGCCATATACGCCCTGTTATCCAATAGTTTAAAACACACCGATCATGGCGAGGTGGTTTTAAGCCTATATATGAATGATTTGGGGCAGGCGATTATCGAGGTCAGTGATACAGGGGAGGGTATTCCGGCCGAGCGGCTTGAAGATATGATAAAACCCTTTGGTCAGGCGAGCCTCTCTATCACGCGCGCAAATCAAGGGTTAGGCTTGGGCCTTACAATCGTGCGGCTGCAATGTTTAATTATAGGGGCTGATTTCCATATGGAATCGACGCTCGGCCGCGGAACCTCTGTGCGCTTAACACTGCCGCCCTGTGCGCGCGCCGAAGAGACCCCGCACCTAGTGGCTTAAGCCTCACAGCTAAATCCGCCCTATCATCCTTAGGCGTTTGAAAACCATCTACGCATAAGAGTACTAACCTTCCCTTTACGCCTAGCTGTTATGCTTATGACTATGACAGCGGTTGAGACATATATATTGCGCTGGCTCCCCCGAGGGTTTGAGCAGATTTACCGTCACCATAGTGATGTGTTTCGGTTTATCATTATTGGCGGGCTGGCAACGGTTGCGCATTATATTATAGCGCTATCAGTGCATCATATTTTGGGCGCCCCGCCGCTTTGGGCGAATTTTATCGCTTTTTGCGGGGCGTTTAATGTGACCTATATCGGAAATTACTTTTGGGTGTTCGGCGCGAATACGGCGCACAAAAAGTCTTTGCCTAAATCATTAATCGTGTCGGTTACGGGCCTGTGTTTAAGTCAATTCATCGTTTGGGGACTCACTGAAAAACTCGGCGCGCCCTTTCACTTGACGTTAATTATTGCCGTTATGTTCGTGCCGCTTGTGACCTTTACATTAAACCGGTTTTGGGTCTTTGAGAGATAAACGGCCGGCTTAACGCTCTAAATATAGCGCTCAGAAATTTTAGTATCCTTTAGCCAGCCGAGCTTTTCGTAAACCAGTAGTAATGTGCCGTTATAATCGAAAACGCGGTTCCAAAACCCTTTACGCGGTAAATGTAGCGCACTTTGCGGCTCGGCGTGGTGGTGATCGTGAAAGGCTTCACCGCCCGTTAAAAGCGCCATAGCGTAATCCGCCCATTGCGGCGTTTTAAGATGGCCCAAGACATTAATGCCGTAATTTGTCGCATGAAATTGTAATGCGCGGCCGATCACAAAAGAGCCGTGTAAAATAGCTGTTAAAATTAAGGATCCGCCCATACCCCATACAGATAAATAAATCAGAGCCGGCAATATAAAGTGAATTAAAATTGAGATTTGATTGTAATATTTATCCATTCCAACAATGACAGGGCTGTTTTTAAGCCACATCGCCATAGGGCGTTTTCCGTCTTTTTCGTCTCGAAATAAAATCCAGCCGACCCAGGCCCATGTTTTGCTCTCAGCTGGATTATGCGGATCCCCCGGCTGGTCAGCAAAGCGGTGATGCTGGCTGTGATAATTCACCCATTCACGGACATTGCCTTGCATGGCGATCATCAAATTAATCATTGTAATGACTTGTGCCGGCGTGGTTAAGGTTCCGGCGCGGTGCTGCATAATACGGTGAAGCGGCCCGATCCCGCCATTGCAAATCAATATGGAAAGGGCCATGACGCCGAGTGCCAGAGGCAGATAATATCCATGAAGCTGCACGTCTTGTGAAACAGTGCCTAAGATAATCATAATTATCAAGACCGCCGCACCCAAAGCGGGGTAAATAAAGGCGGCAAAAGCCGTCCCCCAACTGAAGTTTTTATAGGTTTTTGGAATGGCGACAGACCGCGCGATAGGCATAAAAATCTCTTTTATATTTTCACCGTTAATCAGCCAATTTTTACCGTGTGGTCAAAGCAAATATGCGTGAACTCACGGCTGAATATGGAGCGGATAGCGACAGTCAGACTTCAAATGTGGATTATAACAAGCCTAACTGCCGAGAGCTTTTTAGCAAAGAACAGCATGAAAGGCGATTGAGAAATACATATAACTATATTCACAACAAATTAACCCTGTTCATCTCCTGTATAGGTTTTTTGCTTAAGACCTCGCTAATATTTATGGAGATCAAAATGAAAAAATTCTTTTTATTAACGACGAGTGTTTTATGTGTCAGCGCTATTCCGGCCCAAGCGCAAACTGGATTGTTAAAAGGGTGGAGCGGCGAAGCGTCTTTAACGGGGGCCGTCACGACAGGGAATACGGAAACGACAGATCTTGGCCTTGGGCTCAAGCTAGCTAAGGAAAGCGGTGGCTGGCGTCACAAATTTGATGCGCTAGGCGATTTGGGCCGCGCATCAGGCGAGGTTAACCGCCGGCGTTATGATATTGGCTATCAAATTGACCGCGATCTGTCTGATCGTCTCTATGTTTACGGTAATGCCGATTATTTCAGCGATGATTTTGGCGCTTTCCAAGAAGGCTATTTTATCGGCGCAGGTGCAGGTTATAAAGCTATCACGGCAGAGTCTATAACGTGGAACCTTGAAGGCGGTGCAGGCTATCGGTCACAAGAAACACAAGCGCCTCTACCTCCGGTTTTTCTGCCGGGCCCTGTAACCGCGAATGAAGTGGCTTTACGGGCCTTTTCCGATTTTGATTATAAGCTAAATGAAAATGTTTCGCTTTATAATGATACGGAAATCATCTGGTCAGAGAGTGATACATATATTTGGAATGATATTGGCTTAACCGCAACATTGGCGGGCAATCTGGCGGCGCGGGCGTCTTTCCGTATCGACCACCACACCGATGTACCTGTTGGGCGTGAAAACACAGATACGATTACGCGCTTCGGCCTTGTCTATACTATGAAATAGACCCCGCTTAATATTAAAATTATAGCCCCGTCTTTGGGCGGGGCTGCATAGCTGTTTTTAATCTTTGCGCGGCCATGCGCCTATGGAAAAAGGTAAGATAATGGGCGCAAGCGGCCTATGTGACCCGGCCGCTAATATGTGATTATATCATTCAATATCCATTTTTTGCCTGTGATTATCTTTAAAATCCGCCGCCTGTTTTAAATCGTCCGCCACTGCGCCCGCCTGACCGGTTGCCGCCAAATCCGCCGCCGCGATTCGAAGAGCGGGGTAGGCTTCGGCGTGGACGGCGCGGTAAGGATGTTCGCCGCCGAGAGGGCCTGCGAGGCGATCTCTGCTGTGATCCACGGCCCCATCCGCCGCCAGATGATCGGGGGAGGCGAAATCCACCTTCCCAATCAATCCCGCCAAAATCCTGATCGGAATAGCGCTTTAATGTCCGCTGGGCGCGTTTTAATTGTCGCCAAAAATCGTCACCGGTCAGCAATCCAGAGAGAACTTGCCCCAGCATCGCGCCGATCAACTCATCTTGGCCAAAAACGGATGACGGCGCATCATAACGATTATTTTTAAATCTCCGCCGCACTTTTTCGAGGTCTTTTAAACTATGTTGATATTTTGCTAAAAGCCGTTTGGCGTCTTCTCGGTCATCTTCAAGCCCGCGCAGATTTCGTGATAGCTCCCGCAATGTTTTAACGGCTTCATCATCCTCACGCCCGCGCGTTTGCGCTGCAATGCGCTTTAGGCTCGGTAGGTCTTTGCGCTTTAGCGTCGCTGTAATCACGTCAATGGCCTCGCGATATGGCCCGCTATCCCCGCTATTCAGGGCTAATTGAACCTTGAGCAGAGCTTGATAATCGCGCTCGGCGGTTTCAATATCACTGTCAATTTTATCAAGCTTTGCCTGCGCGGATGTGGAGCTATCCTGTTTGGCCTTGACCCCGTCATCTTCTAAGGCCTTGGCTTCATAAATATGGAGCGCATCCTGCGCATGAAGCACATCTGTTTCAAGCTGCGCGGCATGATGGGCCAAACGTTTGGGAATATCGGTCAGGCGGCGATAGGTCACTGCTTGGTCGCGGTAATTAATTTTTCCAGCCACCCATTTATCAAGCCATTTTGTGAGGCCCCAGCCCTTGGCCTGTTTCGTGCCAAATTTACGGTTTTGTAGATAAGTAAAAAAAGGATCATTTAAAAAATATGTGCCTTTCTCTTTTTCATCTTGCCGCGCTAAATTTAATTTGTCTTCTGCGCGTTCGGTAATGTTTTCAAGCCGCTCCACATTATCTGTCAGCGCCATGTAATCCGGCTCTTTAATCAACCGCATTTCGGTTGTCGCCACCGCTTTATCATAGGCATCAACGGCTTTCGCAACGGCCTTTTCTTGGGCGCGCCGTGCATCTTCAAGGCTTTCAATCACCGCAGCCTGCGCCGTCGTTTTCTGCTGGGCGCGGGCTTCTTCATCCGCATGTTGCTCTAAGAGCTTGGCCGCTTGGCGGTCAACATAGCCTAAAGAGCCGCCGCTTTCGCCCGTTTCAATTAAGTCAAGCCGGCTGGCCGCAATTTGCTCATAGGTCAGTGCTTGTTGGCGCTGAAGATTCGCTACAGCTTCATTGGCGCGCTGCGGTAGTTTGGCCGCCTCTGATACCGCGCTTCGGGCCTTGCGAATAGCGCTGTCAATCCCGTGAAGTGTTTGAAGACCGCTTGCCATCTACCAATCCGTTATATAGCCGCCGGGGCGGTCAAAATTAAAATTAGCGTCCAGCGCACCGACATCTTTTCGGCCTAATATATCGTTTTGAATAATCAAATCATCCGATTTATCCGCAGCGACCGCGTTGAATATATTGGCCGGAACGCGAACCCCAAATTTAGACACCCAGGCAGATTTTTTATATTCTTCATCTTCGATTTGAACGCGAATAACCTCACCTGCATTATCAACGGGCTCAACAATAAGATAGTAATTCCGAATATCTCCGCCGTCTTTCGGTGTTAGGAAAACGCCGCTTGGCTCGCGCTCTTTATTCACCACGCGCAACTCATAGCTCTGCTCCAGCGTTTTCGTCAGATCACTCAGCGTTTTAAGCCGTGTCTCGGCTAAGCTAATATCCTTGGCCCGTAGCGCTGTGTCTATATCTTCTGTCAGGCTTTTAAGCCGGCTTTTAACCGCCGCATCAGGATTCGTTCCGAGTGCGCGGGTTTCAAACCCCTCAAGCCGCTGCGGCAAAGCTTCATCTAATAGACTGGCCGTGCGGCGGGTCTCCAGATGAGCGGGGCGAGTGAAAACCATATAATTCACAGCCCAAGCCCCAAAGATAATAACGAGCAGCGCGTAAGCCAGCGGCAACCATTTTTTGCGG
The DNA here is from genome assembly GCA_964513675.1 of uncultured Caulobacterales bacterium. GTDB lineage: Bacteria > Pseudomonadota > Alphaproteobacteria > Caulobacterales > Maricaulaceae > CALFVT01. The sequence goes on from CAZEOD010000021.1 coordinate 22,936, forward strand.
TTAATATATAGCTTTGCCAATCGGGTTCCAAAACCGGGCGCGGCGGGTGAAAATCTAAACCGCTCTTCTTCCAGCGCCATCACCCCGTCGAGCAAGATTGCATCTGGCACCTCAATGCCTTGGGCGTCATAAATACCACGCAGCCGCTCAATCAGTGCGGCGCGGCGATCATCGGCGTTTAAATCCCGCGCCAGCATATTATGCTCATGACGCAGGGTATCGACAACATCCATGGCCAACATGACATCATCGAGTTTTTCGAACTCTTGCGGCGCAGGGGTTTGGCTCATGCGGGGGCGGCCTTAATCTAGGGTTAAGGCCTGAGACGCGCCGGCTTGCGCAAGCCGTGTCATGCGGCGTTTGCCGTCTTCGACAATCATGCGAATTTCGGCGCTATTATCCGTGGCCATCACGCGCATCTCAGCAATAATCTCTTGCGATCGTTCTTGGTAGCCAACAACAGCATCAAGAAGTTTTTTCACAGCGGCGGCGGAGATCGTCGGGCCGTAACCGGCTTCTAGGGCCGCGTCTTGAACTTTATCACCAATTTCCGCGAGGACTTCGAGGCTTTCATTCATGCCTTTTTTCATCGCGTTCAAGCTTTGTGTTGATTCATGTAATCCGTGCATGCCAGTCATCGTCGCCGTTAGCGCCGTTAAAACAACTTCATTTGTGCCGAAGAACGAAATGCTTTGGGCGTAAACGCGCTGTTTGGCATTTTTCATTTGCACCAAACGCGACATCACGACTTCGGAGGTATTATAGCCAATCGTGAGATTATCCGATAAATCCTTCGCGACTTGGAAGCGCTTGTCTGAATTTTGCAAGGCGCGCAGGGCCTCATCGCGGGACAGCTCCAAGCGGGCTTTTGCGGCGAGGTCGTCGCCGCTATAGCCTTCGATTGCTGCAACGGCTGCGCCCACAGCCGTTTTCGCATCTTCCATTTCGCCTTGGGCTTTTTTCAACACATCAAAAGATAAGACTTCGGAGTTTTTCATGGCCCCGCGAAAATCCATATAGGCTTCAAGGATAAGCTGTTCACGCTCGATTTGGTTTTTTGTCTCGCCTGCAACATCTAAATAAAGCGTTTTGATTTTCTCAAACCGCTCGGCAATCGACCCGCGTGTCATTTTCATCCACACATTAGATAGCCGCTCCATGGTATTAATTTTACCGTCCGCATATTGATCGACCAAGGCTTTGGAATCATCGCGGATCGAATTAAAGGCCGTTGTAATCCCTTCATAGCGCTCCCCGACTTTAATGCCGGAGACCTGTTCGCGTACGACTTCGTTAAAATAAGACGCTTGATCGAGTGTGCGGGCAATGGCGGCAACTTTATCTTCATCCAGATCAGAAATCTGGTCAAGCAAGGTGATAATCGGCACGGGGTCGCTATCGCCCTTTAAAAGGCCAAGTTCGCGTAGACCACCGAGAGCTTTATCTAAATATTGTAGGGTGCTAAGCGCTTTTGCCATGGGATGTCCTCTTTATTCATCTAAGATATAGTGAGGCATACAGGCTCTCGCAATTCTTAAACCGTAATTATATTAAATCTTTATACTCGCGTTATAATTGATCCCAAGATATCACAGTGGCTGCCATTAAGCCGCGCAAAGAATTTCCCATAAATATGTGATCTGCGGTTAATAGGTCATCTCGCGTTAATACCGCCTGAACCGCTTGCCCGCTTGCGAGCATATCTGCGCGCAATATGCCCGGTAATAGACCGCTTTCCTGCTGCGGCGTGAAAATTTGGCCGTTTTTTTCTATAAATAAACTGGTGAAAGAGCCCTCGCAGAGCTGATTGTCTTTATTTAAAAATAATATTTCATCGCAATCATTAAGCGTGCTGATCCGCGCCCGCTCGCCATCGTAGAAATCTCGCCGCGAGCTTTTATGGGCTGTCTCTTGCCGCGTCGCCGTTAGGGCATATTTCGATATCGCCAATCGGAGCGGCGTTTTAAGTGCTATAAAGGGGCTGTCCATTATCGCCGCCGTGCCGTCCTCTCCTAAAGTTAGTTTGACCCGCGCGGGATTATAAACCGGATTATAACGGGCCAAAGCGTCCAAGGCGGCGTCCATATGCTGCGGCATTTTTGCCGCGCGCGCCAGCCGTGCGATGTGGCGGCCAATATGGCGGTATCCTTCCGCGCTATCATAATAGACTGTTTCAATGAAATGCGCCGGCGGCGCGCGCAGCACATCGGCCTTTAACAGACATTCTGCATATTCATCCTCGCCGCGGCTATCTAGAACCACGCCGCTGCCGACATGATAACGCGCCGCCTTACCCGAAAGGCTTAAGCTGCGGATGCCGACATTAAAACAAGCATCGCCATTTGGATCAACATAGCCCATGCCGCCGCAATACGCCCCGCGCGGCCCGCTCTCTAATTCGTCAATAATTTCCATGGCGCGTATTTTCGGGGCGCCTGTCACAGATCCGCAAGGAAATAGGTTATTAAATAAATCCCGAAATGAGGCGTCTGTGTTTAATTCACTCACCACACGGGAGGTCATTTGGTGCAAGGTTGGATAGGTCTCAAGCGCAAAGAGTTCCGGCACTTTTACGCTGCCCGGTTTCGAGAGCCGCGAGAGGTCATTACGAAGCAAATCAACAATCATTAAATTCTCGGCGCGAGATTTTAAATCATCTGCCATGGCTGCGCGTAGCCGCTTATCGGCCGCCGGATCAGGGTCGCGTTTTAATGTGCCTTTCATGGGCCGCATTGACATCGCGCCGCCCGTTTTTTTGAAAAATAATTCCGGTGAAAGCGACAGTAAATCTGGCCCGCCCAAGCGGATAAAACCGCCATATTTTGCTTTTTGCCGGTGACGCAATCCGGCATAAAGCTGGATAGGATCTCCGCTATATTGGCCCTGCATTGGGAAGGTTAGATTGATTTGGTAGCAATCTCCAGCGCGCAAGTAATCCTGCACGCGCTTAAACCGCGCCAGATAATCGGCTTGGCTCCACATGGGCGTAAGGCGTAAATCAGGCGGCGCAGCGGTATATAAAAGCTCGGCTGGCGGGCTGTCCTCATAGCCGTTAAAGACGCCAAAACAGATCAGCGGATGGGAGCGCGATTTTGGCAAAAGATGCGCCGTTTTGGGCTCTAGCCACAGACCTAGATCATAACTGACATAGCCGGCTAAATAAGCGCCGTTTTTATGGGCTTGAGTTAAGTGGGCAAAGACGGCTTCAATTTCATCGGGATGATCGGCGCGAATAATCTGCTGCGGGCTGTGATAAAATCGCGGCGCGGGGGTGACGCTATCATCTAAAAAAACAAAGGGGCCATTTAGCGCGGGCGTATCAGGATATGATGCGGGTTTGCTCATAGGCTTTAGGTAGTCACTCTTGGCGCTTAATCAAAGCGGAAACCTGCGATATAATGACGATAAATCATGTTGCGCTGCGCCAGCGCGTCTAGGGCGGCGCGGGTTGTGACGCGGCGAAAGTAAATCTGCGAGCCCGGCGCTATTTGCCCCAAGAGCCAATGATCGGCTGCAATAACAGATAAGGCCCGCACATAACCACCGGTGCAATGGGAATCAATACCCGATAATATGGGCGTACCATCCGGCGTAATTTGTAAGCTTCCGGGCAAAAGTGGGCTGCTTGTCAACGGCGTCTTATCGGATAAACCCAGCGGAGCGCCGCTGTTTCCGGATATAGCTAGCCGCGCGCCCATACGGTTGCTTTGCGCGGCGGCGACGAAACGATCGGTGAAAAAACGGCGCTGACTATCGCCGTTAACATGGCTAAGAAATTCAGGCCCCTTTTGCACCCGCAGCAAAATTGTCTTTGACAGGCGAGGACGTAAATCTTTCGGTAGGGCCATTTCGCTATGCGGCGATGGTGCTCCTAATCCTGTTAATATATCTCCGGCTATAAGGACGCGGCCCTTTATGCCGCCTAATCCCGCCGGCACATAAGTTGCCCGCGAGCCTTCGAAAACTTCGCCGTTAAAGCCGCCGCTAACGGCTAAATAGCTTCGGGCCGCTATGGGCGCAAAACCGAAGGAAAGTGTCTCGCCGGTTTGAAGCGTAAAAGCGGCATCACGGCGCAGTGCCTTGCCGTTAATCTGCGCGCTCATATCTGCGCCGCTGATCGCTAAACGCATCGTCTCTTGGGCTAAAAGGCTAAGCCCTCCCATCGCGATTTCAAGCGCCGGTGCATCCCAGTGATTACCCAGCGCTGCATTCGCCGCCGCAAAGCTTAGGCGGTCTGCTGCGCCGCTTTGCGGAATACCGGCGGTGCGAAGTCCGGCGCGTCCAGCGTCTTGGAGGGTGGTCTCTATGCCGGCTTTGATAACGCTTAACATGATGCGCCTTTGGGGGCGCTTTGGGGCGTGAAGCGGATCCAATCCCCGGCCTTTAATAAAAACGGCGTTTCGCGATGGGGATCAAATAATGTTAAGGGCGTGCGGCCAATGATCTGCCAGCCGCCGGGGCTGGTGAGGCCGTAAATCCCTGTTTGCCAACCCGCAAGCCCGACCGAGCCCGCCGGCACAGACGCGCGCGGTGTGTCTTTGCGCGGAATGTGAAGCCGTGGGTCGGTTTCTGACATAAAGGCAAAACCCGGAATAAATCCCATCAGGCAAACAAGATAGGGCTCCGCGCAATGGCGCGCAATGACCTCCTCCGTAGAGAGCTGGGCTGTGTGTGCCACATGGTCAATATCCGGCCCATCAGCCCCGCCGTAGTGAACCGGGATATGAATAATTTTTTCCGGCGGCTCGATATGTGTTTGCGGCGTAAAATTGCTCATCACATCTGTTAAGATAGCGGGAAAATCACCTTGCGGGAGCTCCCGAGATGGCTGCAGTAAAAGACTGTCATAAGCAGGAACAATTTCGGTCCAATCTGGATAATGACGGCGAAATATCTCTGCCAAGCGCAGAATATTTAAGCAGAGCAATTTAGAAAACCCGCTATGCTTAAAGCTAACCAGCCATGCCTGATGGCCATAGGGTTGAACCGTATAATCCATGACGCTTAAGCGAAAGGACGGATCATAAGTCCGGCCTCTTCCAGCGCAGCGCGGGCAAGGCGCGCGGTTTCAACGGCGCCGGGGCTATCCCCGTGAACGCAGAGCGAGGCCGGCGTAATGTTTAAGGTTTGGCCCGAGCGGGTTGTGACGCAATTATCTTTCGCCAAAGACAGAGCTTGCGAAATGCGGGCTTCATTTTCTGCAATAACCGCGCCGCCTAATTTGCGAGAGACTAAATGGCCATGATCGTCATATTGGCGGTCAACAAAAGCTTCAAACACAAAATTAAGGCCGCGATCTTTCGCCGCCCGCATCATCTCCGATTGCGGCCCCCCTAGCCATGTCAGCGCGCTATCAACGCGCAGGATCACGTCGCCTATTAAATCGGCGAGTTTAGCCGTGCCGACGGCTTGATTGTAAAGCGCGCCGTGAGGTTTAACATATTTCGCCTCGCCCGCACTCGCCTCCATTAAGGTTGAAATCTGAACATAGAGACTTTCCGATAACGCCGCCGCCTCAATATCCTCGCCAAGAGTTAGCTCAAGGCGGCCAAAGTTTTTTCGGTCAGGATAGCCCGGATGCGCCCCCATGGTGACGCCGTTTTCACATGCACCGGCAATCGTTCGGCGCATGGTTTCTATATCCCCTGCATGACCGCCGCAGGCTATATTGGCCGAGCTGATATGGGCCAATATAGCGGCTTCACTCGCGGCCCATTCGGCTGTGCTAGCTTCGCCAATATCGGCATTAAGGTCGATTGTTTTTATCATAACATTCTTTAAACGGAATTTGCGCATAAAAGGAAAACAAATTTTGCAATTCGGGGTAAAATAAGTCACAGGGCGCTATGGAGCATGATTTTTTATTTTGGGCCGTAGCAGGCTTAGCCGTTATCCTGACGGGGCTATCAAAAGGCGGGTTTGGCGGCATGGCGCTGTTGGCCGTTCCGCTGATGGCTCTGGTGATGTCGCCCACTCAAGCCGCCGCGATAATGCTGCCCATATTAATCACCATGGATATGTTCAGCCTTTATGCTTACCGCAAGTTTTTCAAAAAAGAGATTTTATACCTAATGCTACCGGCGGCCATTCTCGGGATAGGTCTAGGGTGGTTTTTAGCCCATAGCGTTTCCGAAAATAATGTCCGCATCAGCGTCGGCCTGATTGCGGTTATATTTTCGCTTTATAGCGGGTGGCGATTATTTCGCGGGACGGAATCTATCACGCCAAATTGGGCGAAAAATAAATGGATTGGCCGCATAGCCGGAATGGTAGCGGGGTTCACCAGTTTTTTTGCCCATGCCGGCGGCCCGCCGTTTCAAGCCTATGTCGTGCCGCAAAAACTTGATAGCCGCGTTTTTGCCGGTACGGGCGTTATTTTCTTTTCCGTCGTCAATGCGGTGAAGCTCGTGCCTTATGCTATGCTGGGCCAGCTAAGCCCCGCCAATATGAGTGTTACGCTTTATTTAATTCCCCTTGCCCCTTTAGGGGTTTGGATGGGCGTCTGGGGCGTGAAACGCTTGCCCGTAGATATTTTCTATAAGATTATTTACAGCCTGATTTTCGGCGTTGGTCTTAAGCTTTTATATGATGGAATTTTATAAGGCGTCGCCGCAGGCCACAGCACTGGCCCACGCCCATTGAAAATTATGTCCGCCAAGATGCCCTGTTACATCGACGACTTCACCGATAAAATAAAGCCCCGGAACCGCTTTCGCTTCCATGGTTTTGGACGATAGCTCTTGGGTATCAACGCCGCCTTTTGTGACTTCTGCCGTGCGGAAGCCTTCACTGCCGGCGGGTTTCACCATCCAGCTATTAATCATGAGCGCCAGATTGCGAAGCGCCGTGTCACTCATATCGGCGAGGCGTTCAGATTTCTGGCCACTTGCAATCATCTGGGCGAGGCGGGAGGGAAGGTAATGGGATAAAAACACTTGCGGACTTTGGCGGGGGGTGTGCTCGCGCGCTGTTTTAAGCCGTTCAAACATCGGCACGCCCGGTGCCATATCCAGCGTAATCATATCGCCCGGCGCCCAATAAGAACTTATTTGCAAAATCGACGGGCCTGATAGGCCGCGATGCGTAAAGAGTAGGGCCTCTTCAAAGGCCGTTTTGCCATGAGAGACAACCGAATTTGTACTCACGCCCGCGAGCGCCTTTAACGGCTCTTTTAGCTGATCCGTGAAGGTTAATGGTACAAGGGCAGGGACGGGGTCGATCACGTTAAGGCCAAATTGCCCCGCTATTTTATAGCCAAAATTTGTGGCACCCATTTTCGGAATAGAGGCCCCGCCGCAGGCCATAACCAAGTTATCACAGGCGATAGATTGCCGCGATGTGGTGACAATAAACCCTGTCTCCCCGCGCCGAATATCAAGAATATCCGTGCCAAGCCACAGCTCTGCGCCGGCATTATCCATTTCAGCGATCAGCATATCAATAATTTGCTGTGACTTGCCGTCGCAAAACAGCTGACCTTTAGATTTTTCATGCCATGCAATATTATAACGGTCGACTAACTCAATGAAGTCTTTGGGGCGATAACGCGATAGCGCGGATTTACAAAAATGCGGGTTCTCGGATAAGAAGTTTTTAGGGGAACAATGGGAATTGGTAAAATTACAACGCCCGCCGCCTGATATACGTATTTTCTCACCCGGTTTATCGGCATGATCTATGACCAAAACCTGTTTTCCGCGATATCCAGCTTGTGCAGCGCACATCATTCCGGCGGCACCTGCGCCAATTATAACAATATCAACATTCATTCCCTGTTAATGACTGTTTTGTCACTTAAATCTACCGTTAATTGCGGCTACGGTTTTTTTTCGAACTAAAAGACGTCTTTAAACGTCTGATTAAGGAGTTTAAAACAAAAGATGGGCAAGGTCTAAGCAACAAAGACAAGGATAATAATAAATGAGACATCTTTTAATGACCGCGAGCATTGCCGCTTTTTGTATCGCCGGGCTAACAGCCTGCGGCGGTGGAGGTTCAAACAATAATAACGTTGTAGCAGATGCGCCCCCCGCCCCCCCGCGGCCCCCCCCCCCCCCCCCCCCCCCGC
>CAZEOD010000021.1:31013-36248 GCA_964513675.1 uncultured Caulobacterales bacterium
CAATACTCACACCACTCTCATCATAATCCTCTCGGTTTGCGTCGGGGCCTTCCTCCTCCTCCTCCACCAAAGCTCGCACTTCAAATTCCTCCGCCGCCACCTCCACCGCCTCCGCCGCCACCTCCGCCACCTCCGCCGCCAGCATCAGAGTCGGTTACCGTTAGCGGAAGCGCGACATTTGATTTGGTGCCGCTTAATACAATCACCAATGGTCTTGATTATAATTCGATTACGCAAGAACCTATTCGCGGCGCAACCGTGCAGGCTATTGACGCTGCGGGACTGATTTTGGTGTCAGGAACCACCGATGAAAATGGTGACTACAGCCTGACCGTTGATAGTAATACGGACATGCGCGTACGGGTTTTATCAGAAATTATTTCAAATCAAGGCGGCAGCTATAATGTTAGCGTCGTCGATAATACAAATAATGATGATGTATATGCAATTCAGGGCCAACTCATTAGCTCTGGTGCTTCCAATTCCGTGCGTGATCTTAACGCCGCATCTGGCTGGGACGGCACGGCCTATTCAGGTACACGGGCTGCGGGGCCTTTTGCCGTTCTGGACCCGATATATGAAACCGTGACAGATTTCTTGGCCGCCGCGCCCGGAACGAATTTCCCTGATCTTGATATTGGCTGGAGTCCGCAAAACCGCTCTGTATCGGGTAATAGAGATAATGGTGATATCGGCACCTCATCTTATGTCGGCAATGGCCAATCAGGCATGGTGTTTATTCTCGGTGATGATAATGCCGATACGGATGAATATGACCGCCATGTCATCACCCATGAATGGGGACATTATTTCGAAGACCGCGTTTCACGCTCTGATTCTATTGGCGGCCCCCATTCACTCGGTGATCGTCTTGATGCCCGCGTTGCAATGGGCGAAGGCTGGGGCAATGCTCTATCGGCGATTATTCTGGATGATACCGTCTACCGCGATAGTAGCGGACAGCAGCAATCACGCGGCTTTAGCTTTGACGTTGAAAACAATAACAACCGTAATTCCGGCTGGTTTAATGAAGGTTCCGTACAGTCTATTATCTATGATATTTTTGATAGTAATGATGACGGAAGTGATAATATCTCGCTTGGTCTTGGCCCGATTTTCGAGGCTTTGACGGCGCCGGCCTATGTCAATCAATCAACCTTTACGACGATCTTCTCTTTTGTCGATCAAATCCGGACTGAAGCCCCCGGTAATGATGCTGCGCTTGACGCTCTTTTCACTGCGCAGTCAATTAATGGCACAGGTTTTGAAGGCGTTGGCGAGACGAATAACGGCGCTGTGCCAACGGCGCTCCCTGTCTATCACAGCCTTGTTCCGGACGGGACAGAAATTGAAGTCTGCTCCGTGAATGATGCCGGTGATTTTAACCATCTTGGCAATAGGTCCTATGTCCGGTTTGATATTACGGCGGCTGGGTCTTATGCGTTTCGTGCCGTTCGATCATCCGGCCCGACAAACCGCGACCCCGACCTTAATGTCTTTCGGGGGCCAATATTTGTTGCGCGGCTTGATTCCGGCGTTGCTGATTCAGAAACTGCAAATGCGACCTTAGAGGTTGGCGAACATGTTCTGGAAATTTTTGACTTCTTAAATATTGATCCCAATACAGCTGATGACGCTGATGTTTGTTTCGATCTTTCCATTCAAGCTAATTAGGAGGCTATCATGAGACATCACTTAAAAATAAGTCTAGCTATTTCGGCCGCTTTACTCGGCGGGATTGCCTGCTCATCCGCGGCTCAAGTTAAGCCCAGCATAATTGCCGCTGCGGAAAGTAGCCAAGGCTATTCCAAGCCCGGCGCTGATGTGAAACTTCGCCATAATTTTAGCGGAAAAATGAATGCAGGTCAGGTCGGTGATATGACGGTTGAATTTATCATGCCGCCAACTGATGGCCGCGTTCAAGTTAGCTTTTCGGCCACAGAGGGTCTCGAGCTTTTATCCGGCGGCGACATGCGCGAAACGGCGCTTACGAAAGCGGCATTTTTAACGCCTGAAACATCACCTATGGCTCCGAAGTTTCTACAATTTCGCGCCCAAGAGGACGGCGTTTATTATGTGAATGCTTTCATTGACGTGATTTACGAAGGCGGCGAAAAACGCAGCCGCGTTATTACACTGCCCGTCTCTGTTGGGACAGGCGTTGCTAAGCCCGTTAATAACGGTATTCGTTATGAGCAGAGCGGCGGACGCGCTGTGGCCATTATGTCTGCGGATGAAACTGTCAGCGAATAAGTCTATGAAATAATTTAAATTCTAATCGGGATTTAACGATAAATTTAAGGCGTCACCATTTTCCTTTCGAGGAGGGCGGATGACGCCTTAATAATTTAGCGCTCGGCTTTATATATTAGCGCTCGGCTTTATATATTAGCGCTCGACTTTAAAACGTAATTTATCAAAGACTTTCAGCACGGCTTTAAGATCATGCCCGCGCTTTAGAATAAGACCGCCCGGTGCAATAACCGCAAATTGCCCTTGTTTATTTCGCAGGGCTGGAATTTTTTCAATCCGGTAAAGCGGGTGTTCCGTTGCGCGGCGAAAAATGGAAAACACCGCTTTATCTTTCAAAAAATCAAGGGCGTAATCTTTCCACTCGCCTTTTGACACCATCTGGCCATAGACAGATAAAATCAGATTAAGCTCTTGACGGGTAAAGGCAATTTGTGAAGGCGTTGTCGATTTTTTTTGCTTGTGAAGCGGAATGACAGATGTGTTCATGTTAAAATTATAGCCCCCATAGACGGCCGAGGTAAAGGCTTATCGCGGTAATAATTCGGCCACGCCCAACCGCATTTCAGCAAGATAAGGATTGTGCCGCATAGAGGCAACGGCGCGCGCCAAACGAATCTCGCCATGTTTCTTTTTTAGCATCACTTGCCCCTTTTGGCTTAGGCTATTGCGGGCTTTGGAACCGTAACTTTTAGATTTTGCGTGATAAACATATGTGTTGAGCGCGATCATGATGCCGTAACCTGCGAGCGCCGTACGCATGCAAAAGTCATCTTCCTCGCCGAAACCGCGCGGAAAACCCTCTTCATCCATTAAGCCAACACCATCTAAAATAGAGCGCCTTATCATATAGCAAAACCCATTGAGCAGGGGCACGCGCGGCGTCACAGCTATATCTTGCGCGGCGCGCTCTACGGCGGCATCCATGTCATCTACGCTCCAGCCTTTAGGCAAGCTATTAACCGCCCAGCCGCCTTCGGGGGCCGAAAGATCAGGAATGGACTGCCAACTGGCTGCATTGGACAAGGGGCCGATAATCCCGACATCGGGTTTTTGTGTAAAAAGCGCCGTGAACTTATTCAGCCAGTTTTTCGGAACAATCGTGTCGGAATTAAGCAAAGCGCAAAAATCAGCCTGTGAGGCGCGCAGCCCTGTATTGGCTGCAATCGTATAGCCGCCTGCTTTATCGCGCCGAATAGATGTGATATTTTCATGGCCCGCTGCCGTCTGTTTTACATAGTCAGCCGTGGGCGCATCAGAGCCGTCGTCAACAAGGATCAGTCGATATGTTCCCGCTGTAAACTCTGTCCTTAAAACGGATTCGATGCAGTTTTTCACATCGTCTAAAGCGTTGTGAATACAAATTATAACGTCGACAGTGTAGGGCATAATCGGCCTATTTTTGATGGCGGTAATAATTAAACCGCGGGTCAGAGCGCATGCAAATGCCTTTGGGCGCAATAGCTGCGACGGTGATGTCATTTTTGCGCGCGGCAAAAGGAAAAGAGAGTTGATCGCGGCGGCTTCCTTTTTCAATCTCGGCCCACCAATCATTCATCAGCGCCGGTATGGCCGCTGCGCTCATTTGGCTCGCCATAACGCTAGTTTCAAATAATCCGTTTTGCGCAGGGTAGCCCGCGTCTTTATAGCGGCCTATTTGCGCCTTCATCACATTGCCATCATCCTTGCTACGCTTTTCACATTCACTGGCTTCATCAAATACGCAGTTTCGCAGGGGATGCACCCATGTTGAGACTATAGCTTGGCCATTAATCGGGGCGATAATATCCTCGGGCTTTACATTGATTTGAAGATTTGCATCGACCCAAAGCGCCCAGTCATAATCACTGAAATATAGATGCGGATGTGTTTTAATAAACCGCGCCATGCGTGTCGGGTCGGCGTCAAAATATTCAAACTCTCTTTTTTGCCAGACCGAGCGGGGCGGAATATCTTGATCTGTAAAAATAAAATAATCTGCATTTTCCGAGACAAGCTCAGGCTCTTTAATCGCATCATAAGGGCCTGCGACCGCCATGAAGACGGCAACGCGGCCAACGGCTTTTCGCTCAGACGGACTAATCTTCGCCGCCGCCGCATGGGCTATGTAATGTAGAAGGGGATTCTCACCGCGCGGTTTCAACTCAGGATGCGAGGCCAGATAAGCTTGGCTATTAAACCGCTCACTCGGTTGATATCCTTTTTTCCAGCCAATATTTAAATAATGCGCCAAAGGTTCAAGCTCTTGACTTTGAACATCAGGATATGTGCTGACATAAAAGACAGGGTCAAAAAGGCCGCTGGCTTCAACTTTTGCCATCAAACTTGCGCTCGCGGCTTTGGGCGGTTTAGCCGGCTTAACCGCAGGCGTCGCCGGTTTTGCAATCCCCTCATTGGGCACTGCGCTATGACTCGCCGGCAGGTTTGTCGTGCTAGGGGGTATAGAGATATGGCTTTGTGGCGGGGTCGGTTGAGGCCGAAATAATCGTTTCACAAACCTCAGCGGTTTTGTTGCCTTCCAAGAGGTCGATTGATGCAGAGCACTTACCATATCACTGGCAAAGCGCGCTCGATCTTGAAGCGCCCATTTCTCGCGGTTAAGCTGGCGTTTTTCAGACCGTAATGTCTTGGCTTCATCCGCGGTCTTTGTCAGCGTTTTCTTTATGCCCGAGAGCTGAGTGCCCGTTTCTTTCAACTTAGCCTGTATGTCTTTTTTCTCGAGCTCTTTCTTTGCGATAGCGTCATTTTTCTGCGCGATGGTGTCTTCATGTTGTTTTAGCGCATTGTTTTTCTGCGCGATGGTGTCTTCATGTTGTTTTAGCGCTTTGTTTTTCTGCGCGATGGTGTCTTCATGTTGTTTTAGCGCTTTGTTTTTCTGAGCGATGATATCTTCATGTTGTTTTAGCGTGTTGTTTTTCTGCGCGATGATATCTTCATGTTGTTTTAGCGCTTTGTTTTTCTGCGCGATGGTGTCTTCATGTTGTT
>CAZEOD010000021.1:36348-39752 GCA_964513675.1 uncultured Caulobacterales bacterium
GTTTTAGCGCTTTGTTTTTCTGCGCGATGGTGTCTTCATGTTGTTTTAGCGCTTTATTTTTCTGCGCGATGGTGTCTTCATGTTGTTTTAGCGCTTTATTTTTCTGCGCGATAACATCTTGATGCTCAGTGATAATGTCTTTTTTTTCGATTAATTGCTGCTGAAGCGTTTCAATATCGGCAAAGGATTTTTCAAGCTGTTTTTGAGTTTTGTGGTGATCCCGTGATAAAGTCGCAGTTTCAGAATCTTTCTGTTGCGAAGCTGATTTAAGCTCGGAAATATGACCCCGCAGTAGCGCGATATCGGAGGTCATTTTATCATGGGTTTTATCCCATAGCCGCTGACTTTCTGATTGCTCTGCGCGGCGCGCCGTGAGTTGGCGCAAAAGCTGCGGGCTTGTGATATTAAAATCGCTGCGCGTTTGATCAAAGGTTTTTAAAGGTGCTTTCGAGGCGGGATTGGCGCACATAACCAGCCAGGCTTGATAAACGCTGCCGATCCAATCTCTATGCTCATCATCCAGCATAATATCTTCGAGTGCGTGTGTGTTATGTCTTTGAGAGCCGTCGAGGAAATTATCAATCGCGGGGCCGGCCTCTTTCAGGCTATATAAAGGCGCGAGCTTGGCTGATTTAAGCGCCCGCGAGAGGTAATCATGCGGCGCGCTTAGAAGATAGCCATAATCCACAAAAGCACGGGGCTTTGCCCGCGTCGCAATCTCAGCATCTAAATTATACCGCAGCCACAACATTTGGCTCTCGGTCAAAGCCATATCATTCCGCGCTTTGAGTGAGCTTGCGACCTCAAGCGGGTGGCGGCTCGCCAAAATAAATTTTGGCTGGTAGCCCGCTTTTTCAAGCGCTGTTATATATAAAGGCAATAAACGCGAGATACGCGGGTCTTTAATAACAATTGGCTGGCCGTCATCATATTCACCTTGGATGATGGTTATAATCTCATTGACGAATTGCGTTTTTGTTTCCGCTGGGACGCGCGAGATATCTAGCGGTAGCCAGCTACTCCAAGCCATGCCAAAATAATCTAAAATGCGGTCATTTAGCCGCGCCAACCGTGTTGATTCCCAATGTCCTTTTTGATTGCTTTTATTCGCGCCCATCAGCGTTTTAGGTAATTGATACCCCAGCAAGTTCATACAGCGCGTTAAGGCCGATGTCCCGCTGCGGTGCATCCCAAGGATAAAAAGAGCTTCAGGCTTTTTCTTGCGTCCCGTTTTTGGTGCGCTAGTTTTATTTTTTGCACTCATAAAATTCGCTACTTATTATAATATCCATGAAAATAGTCTAAGTCACTTATAACAAACACAGCCCAATGTGTAGACATTCCCGCATATTTTTCTTTACCTATGGGGTGGGCTAAATAATAAGATGATGAAAACAAGGCCCTTAAATATGACGCAAGCTTGCATGAGTATTATTATTATTGCTTATAATATGGCCCGTGAAGTTCCGCGCACGGTGCAAAGCTTTTTGCCGCCCTATCAACAAGGCGTAAAGGGCGAAGACATTGAAATTTTGGTTATGGAAAACGGCTCATCTGATCCGATTCCTAAAGATATCATAGAGAGCTGGCCTGATAATGTGCGTTATATACCAATCCCGAACGCCCATCCATCCCCTGCGAAAGCTCTTAACTTAGGCGTTGAGATGTCGATGGGCGCGTGGGTTTGCCCTGTTATAGACGGCGCACGTATGGTTACGCCGGGGCTGTTATTGGATGTGAAAGCTTTGATAAAGGCGCATGATAACCCCGTTATCGCAAGTTTGGGGTGGCATTTAGGAGATGAGCCGCAACAATTTAGCTCTCAAAAAGGCTATAACCAATCGGTTGAAGATGAGATTTTGAAATCCATCTCATGGCCTGATGACGGGTATAAACTTTTTGATGTGTCCTGTCTTGGAAGCTCAGCTGGCAATGCTTGGCTGCGGCCTATTTCAGAGAGTAATGTCCTGT
The DNA here is from genome assembly GCA_964513675.1 of uncultured Caulobacterales bacterium. GTDB lineage: Bacteria > Pseudomonadota > Alphaproteobacteria > Caulobacterales > Maricaulaceae > CALFVT01. The sequence goes on from CAZEOD010000021.1 coordinate 38,320, forward strand.
TTATGAAGAAAACCGCCTATCAGGCGATGGGGGGCTATGATGAAGCCTTTGATATTGCGGGCGGCGGATTGGTTAACCTCGACTTTTTCAAACGGGCAATTGAGGATGAAACGCGCCAATATATTCTTTTAATGAGTGAGGCGAGCTTTCATCAATATCACGGCGGGGTTAGCACCTCTCGCAGTGTCAGACTGCCAAGCCTTGAAGATGCCGCGCGCACGACATGGGATATCTATGCGCAGCAATATCGTGATATCCGCGGCGTTGATTTTAAGGCGTCTAAACGTGACCCTATTTTATATGGCAAAATCCACAAACAGCTTCATGCGCTCTTACGCCGTTCTGTTTATATATATGACGGCGTCGATAAGACATAAGCTGTGTTAACCGTAATAAAGCCAAGTTAAGGGGCAAATAAGTCAAAAAGCCTCATTTTCGCCACATTTCGGTCCTGTTCCTGCCCCAAGCGCATAGCATAAGAGCCTTGTCAGCTGATGCGGGAGACTCGGTTTACCTTCAATTCCCCCAGCCCCTTTTCCGAGTTTTCTCGTTAGTTGACACTTATTCCCATCCTGGCTTCGGCCAAACTTTATATACCCGCTAGGCCTCCCACCCTAGCGGGTTTTATTGTGGGCTGCGGGCATAAAAAAACGGCCCCTTGAGGCCGCATTATAATCAAACCAATTTATAGCTTTTGTCTATTCGGGGCGAATTTGCGTTATTGATAAGACTTCGGAGGTAACAGGGTCAGAGGCTAAGAGGGCATAAGCCAAGCCGGCCTCATGGCCTGTCAGGTCCAAGCGATAGCTTGTTTCTGCGTTGACCGGATAAACGCCGGTCACAACATTATAGTTTTCTAATGTGCGGCGGCGGTTTTCACCGCGCGAAACGGGTGTTTTTTGTAAGCCGGGCTTATAGGCAATAACGGTCAAATTAGACCCCGCCATATCAGTCTCGCCGCTTGATTTAACATATAGCGCCGAATCTGCGGTGGTCAGATCGAAAACAGGACGGTTATCCGGCAGAGAGGCGGCCATAATTTGGCTGCGGGTAAAGCGGTTGCTATGGGCCGACCCATTGACAACAATTTGCGGGGTGTAAACATTGCCAACACCGAGTGATTTTGCATAATCTTTTTGGCGTCGTGTAAATTCGCGTTGAGCGAACGGGTCTCTCCAGCCGAGATAATCCCAATATGTGACGTTAAAAGACAAGGCGAGCGTAGTCGGCGAATCCGCAAGGCTAGCAATAAATTTATCCGCAGGCGGACAAGACGAGCAGCCCTGAGATGTAAAAAGCTCAACAAGCTCTTTTGGATGTGACACAAGGCTTTTATCCGAGCCGCTATGCTCAATAGCGCTCGATTGACCAGAGCTTTGGCTTGCCGCAGGGCCGGTTAAAAACAGAACGCCGAGGCCTATTGCGATCGCCGC
>CAZEOD010000021.1:39852-42489 GCA_964513675.1 uncultured Caulobacterales bacterium
CATAATCGCAATCGGGCGCGTTGTCTTAAACTGCGCAAATATAATCATGATAATCACGGTTAAGGGGGCCGATAGAAACGCCCCAACGCCGCCCCAAAGCGAGCCCCAGAGCGTTAAGGACAAGACAACAACTAATGCGGATAAATTCATACTATCGCCCATCATTTTAGGTTGTATCGTATTGGATATCACAATTTGAATGGCATTAAGCGCGCCAAATAATATGAGAACTTGAAAAAAGGTTTCATATTGCACCAGTGCAAATAAGCTCGGGAGAAAGGCCGCTGCCAAGCCGCCTATAACCGGAATGTAATTGAAGATAAAAATCACCAAGGCCCAGAACAAGGCATTTTCAAGCCCCATGACTTTCATTACGGCAAAGCTTAGAACAGTTTGCATTAGGCTAATGACGGTTTGAACGCCCAAATATGTCTCAATAGAGCCGCGAATACGTCCCCCGACTTTACCGGCCGTTTTACGCTTTTCAGCATCGGGGAAAATATCATCCATTTTCTTCGGAAAGCTAGACTGCGCCGCGAAGAGGAAAATGACATAGAGCGCAATCAAAGAAAAATTAGATAATACGCCTTGAATGGAGCCTGCAAAAACACTCAGGGCTTTGTTCAAGTTTTCAGTAATGCCGAGCTGCCGATCAATGTCGCCGTAATCTAAATCAGGCTGCCCGAAAAACCCGCCAACCATATGAAGGAGATCTTGAAGGCGGCTGTTATAGCGTCCTGATTCGCGAATAACATCATTCGCCGTATCCGCGATAATCAGAACAATGCCGCTCATCCCCATAATGACAGTTAAGACCGCAATAATCAGGGCAAACCAATAAGGCAGTTTCGGGGACAACCCGTCAAGCCACCGCGCAAAGCCGTCTATGATAAGCCATATAAAAATTGCGAGGGCAATGGGCGTTAAAATATCCCGCGTGACATAAAGCGACCAGGTTACGGCAATAAAAGCGAGCGTTAACAGACTAAACCGAATGGTGTTATCAATTTTCATTTCAGGCCTCCCTGCCGTGATATTGACTTTATGGAAGGCGATCGGGATTTAAAAGAAGATTTTATAAATCATGGCTGCCAAGCTGGCTCAGGAGACTCGTTTAAGAGACCCGTTCTGGCAGCGCGCAGCTAATGCCCGTTGGGCCGTGCATACAATAGCCTTGCGGATTTTTTGCCAAATATTGCTGATGATAATCTTCCGCCGGATAATAAGCCGGAGCGGGCGCGAGTTCCGTTGTAATGGGCCGTCCATAGGCGGCGGCATAGCGCTTAATCGCGGCGTTTGCAGCCTCTATTTGCTCTGGATTATAGGTAAAAATAGCTGAGCGATATTGCGGCCCAACATCATTGCCTTGGCGGTTGCCTTGCGTTGGATCATGATTTTCAAAAAACACTTTAAGCAGCGCATCATAAGATATAACAGACGGATCAAAGACAATATGTACCATTTCCGCATGGCCCGTGCGGCCTGTGCAGACTGATTGATAATTTGGCGCCGTATCTGCGCCGCCTGCATATCCAACAGAGGTCACATAAACGCCGTCCAATTTCCAAAAAATGCGCTCCGCCCCCCAGAAACAGCCGAGTCCTAACATGGCTTGCTGTAAGCCTTGGGGGTAATCACCAAACATATTATGGCCATTAATATAATGCGCTGGATTTGACGCGAGCATCTTGATCTCCTGTTATGTTATCGGGATATGGGCGCGGTGAATGATCGGTTCAAGTCTCTCCGCGAGAAGATTTGATATTTCCGCAACCCCGGCCGCTGTATCGACAAGGTCTTGGCGGATTTCAATGGCCAGATGACGCAGGGCGCGCGGCGCAACATGGGCGTCGATTGTATAATTCAAATCATAAGCCGAATAGGGTTTATTCATGCCGACATTAAACCCTTGGCCCAAGGAGTCGAGGCTGTGCTTAAACTGCTCCGCGCTAGGCTCGTCATGTTTAACCAGCAGGCCAATATCGGTGAGGCGGCGCGCCCCGCCGCGCGGCTGGGGTGTGAAACTATGAACCGAGAGGACAAACGGGTCATCTCGCTGATCGAGCTGCCGTCCTAGCTCTGTATGATAAGGGCTGTAAAAGCGGCTTATCCTGTCTTGGCGCTGGGCGGGGGTTAAATTGGCATTGCCGGTAATAAGTGTTTCATCGCTATGATCTGGAATGAGGCTATCCATCGTCATATCGCGGTTCAAATCAATGACAAGCCGCGAGACGCCTGCAAGCTGGCCGCCGCATTTAAAATGGGCGCAGAGCCGCCGTACAATTTGCTCGGTTCCTATATCCCACGCAATATGGCGCGTCAGGTCATCCCCGCTCAGACCAAGATTATTATAGTCCGGCGGAATATGGTTGGAGGCATGATCGCCAAAGATAAAGACATTTTGCCGGCCTTGCGCGGGGATATGTTCAAAAGCATGTGTCATCATTATCTCTTAGCAGACGCTTTGTTTTTGACCAGATATGAAACCCCATAGATGCCGCATAACCTTAGCTGTAATAAAGCTTGACCTTTAGGGGTAGATTTCAGATAAGCCTCGCCAAGTTTACAGCTTGATCTGTAAGCTTTGCAATATGAATTGAGCAGGTGAGGTGGCCGAGTGGTTTAAGGCGCACGCTT
>CAZEOD010000022.1:0-38445 GCA_964513675.1 uncultured Caulobacterales bacterium
GCTCCGGGCTATGGCCGAGAAAACCCTATCGCCAGAAGAAATGGCCGAAATTGAAGCCAAAGGCGGGTTTGACGCCTTAATGGACGCCCTACGGGAGCGCCTCGAAAACCAAGACAAACGCCATGAGGGCGGCAATAAAAATATCGGCACAGCCGGTACCTCCCCCTTTGGCGCTTATGGATATAATCCCGAAGGCATAAGGATTGGTCAAGATAAAGGCCGCCATGGCAAAGCCGTAAAAGTTTGGGATAAGCGCGTGTTCAAGAATCTTGACGGCGACCGAGAGCTTGGCACGCGCAATATCAAAGTCGCGCTTAGGCGGCTGAGACGGCTGGCGCGTGACGGTGCCCGCGATGAGCTTGATCTTGACGGCACAATTCGCGGCACAGCGCAAAAAGGCTGGCTCGATATCCAAATGCGCGCCGAGCGGCGTAATGCCGTTAAAGTGCTTGCCTTTTTTGACATTGGCGGTTCGATGGACGCCCATGTCCAGCAGGCCGAAGAGCTTTTCTCCGCCGCCCGGTCAGAGTTTAAACATCTTGAATATTTCTATTTTCATAACTGTATTTATGAGAATCTTTGGACGAATAATATGCGCCGCAACAAAGAGCTCACAGCGACATGGGATGTGCTGCATAAATACCCGTCTGATTACCGCGTCGTGATGGTCGGTGATGCCGCCATGAGCCCCTATGAAGTGACAACACGCGGCGGCTCTGTAGAGCATTGGAATGAGGAACCGGGCGGGCTGTGGCTCCAGCGTATAGCCGAGATATATCCTCATCTTGTTTGGTTAAATCCGTCACCAGAAAAATATTGGGCCTATTCGCAATCGACAAATATCATTCAAAATATCATAGGCAAAGACCGCATGTTCCCGATGACGCTGTCAGGTATTGAAGGCGCGATGAAAATTCTCGCGCGTTAGCCGGAATTATTTATCTAAGTCTTTAATCATTTGGCGATGCTCCCAGCGCTGCATTTCTGCAATGATCCGCGAGACTGTAAATTCAATATCTTGTATTAATTGCGCTTTACGCCCCTTCGTGCCTTTCATAGCGCCAAAATCTTCGGCCTGTTGGCAAAGCCCTGCCAGCCGCATAGCGCCAACGGCCTGCGCTGTGCCTTTAAGGGAATGAGCGGCAGATTCAAACATCTCTGGGCTGGACTCAAGCGTTAGCATCTTCATCCACATTTCTGTCTGATTTTGGAAAAGACCGAACAGCTCCCGCGTTAAGGCGGCGTCCCCATCGACATAGCGGTTCAAATGTTCGAAATCAATTTCAGGCGTCGAATCATGGTGCGAGTTATCTGTCATAGGCCCGTGTTTAAACGGACTCGCTTCGCTTTAACAATACGCATTATTCGCGCTTGCCACATCGCTATCAATCCGTAAAACTGACCGCTAATCGGGAGTATATTATGACAGGCTGGGCCCATTATTTAAATGCCGCTAATGCTGGCAAAACCAAATGGTATCATTGGGTCGGCGGCTTTTGGCTGATCTTTATTGGCTGGATCATAGCCCAGACGGTTCTAACCGGCCCTATCATGCCGATGATTGAGACCACAGACCCAGAACTCGCGGCGCAAATTACGGATGCGAGCATCGCCATGTTTGAAAAACTTGATGGCGGAATAGTTCTCTTTGGTCTTGGATTACTAATATCAGGCCTGATCGCGACAGGGTTGTGGATTGCGTCTCGGGCTATTGAAAAGGTAAAAACCGCTGAAATCTTTGGCTTCATCGCGCTTTTCTTTACGCTCTTGGCTTTTTACTGTGGCTATAAATTAGGCCCCGTTCTTAGTGATGCGGAATCAACACGGCTGATGACAAAAGCTATGGGGCTGAACCCCCTCATATATGTATGTTTTTTAATCACCTTTCCCGGCACTTTGGCAATCGTTTATCTGATCCAGAAATTCTGGCATGAGCGGACGATTAAGAGTCTCCACACAGCTTTTGAAAGATATAATTGGAGCCGGACACTTTTCGCGATTGCTGTTTTTTGGGCCATTGCCGGAACCGCCGCTGCGATAGGTCATTTTTCAGGTCTATCGCCGTTAAAGCTACAATTCGACCCTAGCCGTTTCTTTGGCTTTGCACTCGCGTCATTGCTGTTTATTCCGCTGCAATCTGCGACAGAGGAGATCATCGTTCGCGGCTATATGAACCAAGGTCTCGGGCGATTTATCAAAAGCTCGTGGATTGTGTTTATCATCACAAGCCTCTTGTTTATGGCCCTGCATTTAGCCAATCCCGAAAGCACGTCGAGCGCAGAAAAAGGGGTGTTCATGCATATTTTGACCATGAGCAGCTATTTCAGCTTTGGCTATTTGCTCTGCATTTTGGTCTATTTCGAGGGCGGGCTGGAAACGGCCATTGGCGTCCATGTTGCTAATAATTTATTTGCCGCCATTTTCATAAATTACGAAGGCTCTGTTTTGCCAACACCCTCAGTCTATATCGCGACGATTAATCCAGTTTATGACTTGCCGATTGGCATGGCGATGCTGGCGCTTATAACATTTATTTTAGTCAAGACGCGGCCATCCCAATTAATAGCGAGACTAGCGGCCCCCGTAACTTAGGCAAAGAGCTGACGACCTGCATCTGTAAGGCGGCAGACAAGCCAATCCGGTTTCATCGGATTGGCAAACCAAGGCTCGGCCAGTCCTTTTTCTACACAGGCCCGAATGGTCGTTGCATTTATTTCCTGACCGTTCTCATCAAACAAAGGAAGCTTCCCGCCCGGCTGCCCGTGACCCCGCGTTAAATAATGCATTTCTTCTCTATTCGGCAGCCCTGCCGTTATGTTTTCTGACGTCATCGCCATTATACCCACCCATTACCTTTAACCCGACGCTTTTAATTTGCGTCTTTCATTATTCCAGCTAATCTAAGGGATAAGATCAAAAATAACGTTAATATCCACAGACCAAGTCCAATAGGGGTAATTTTGGCTAATATTTTCAAAAAAATCAAAACGATAGATGCTGTTGGGGATGCGCCGCGCACACCCAAAACATCTAAGGCCCCGTCAAAAGATGGCGTGCGTCTTGGATTAAAGCCCGTTTTGAAAGCCAGTGAAGACCCTTTAGTTGACGCCACTGATTTCAAAGACCCTTTCGGCCTTGAAGAAGACGCCAGCTTAGAAATTCCCGAAATTGAAGTCGGCAAAGGATCTAAAGAGACGCCCGCCCAGCCTCTCCCCGTAAATGAAGATCAAATTCGCAATCACAAGGGTCTCACGCCCACCAAAGACTCGCGGGATATTAAACCTACGCCGAACGCCCCTGCGCCGCCTGAAAAGATTATCGACATAAGCTCAAGCGATGAGATTGACCCCGCTCACCAAGATGACGTGCCGCCTGTAACAAAAACAATAGTAAAGCCCGAAACATCTATGCCCCCGCTTGCCCCCGAAACACAGGGTAAGAAGCTTCATCTTCACCCCATATATGAAACCGCGCCGAAAGCCGAAATAAGCGCAGCGGACATCCCGCCTGCCTCTATTGAGAAAAGTAATATCTCCGCAGAGGCCGCTATGTCGCCGCTGGGCGGGCTTCCCAAATTTCTGTCCCCCCAGCCGCAAAGCCGCCATGTTATTATACCCGAACATGATGCGCCAACCTGGCCCTTTTGGGCCTTGGGCGGCTTGGCCTTTCTCTGGATCATTTCAAGCGCAGCCGCCGCCTATGGATATTTCGAACTTGGACTTGATAAATTAACCGCCCAGCCCATTCACGCCTTTGGCTTTGCCGGATTTGTTCTTCTCCCCGCCTGTCTTTTAGCCATAACGGCTCTTTTACTGCGGCGCATGAATAGCCTGAGTCAAGAAAGCCGCGATCTGGCCTTTCTGAACCAACAGCTTTTGACACCATCGGCGCAGCCGAGCCAAGCCGCTACAAATCTTGCCGATGAGATTACCCAGCAAATGGACAGAATAGAGCAGCGCGCAGATCAAGCTTTAAACCGCCTCACCACGGTTCAATCCGCCTTTTCTGCACAAATCGACGATGTCGCCCAAACTCTGACATCTTCAGCCCAGCAGCAAACAACGCTGGACGGACAGTTGCGCGCCTCAAAAACAGCCTGGACAGGCAGTGTTAAGCAAACTGAGCAGACCATATCAGAGTTGTCTGCGACCCTTGATAATGTGATTGAGAGTTTTCAAACGCGGGTGGATACGACCCATGACAAACTAACCCATCTTACGAGCGGGCTTCAAACGCAATTAGGCGAGATTGAAGAGGCTTTGACGGCGCAAACACAAGAGACCCAAAATACACTTGCCCCCCTCCTCAGCCAAGCCGAGACCTTGCAAGATCAGCTTACCCGACACCAAGATAAGGCGGCGCAGTTGAAAGATGAAACCGCTGACACGATAAAAAACTTAGATGATATTTTAGAGGCTCAAACAGAAAAATTAAGCCGCCTGACCGCGCAGCAAGACGCGCTGAAATCCGGCAAACTTGCGCTAAACGCGGCATGGGATAGCGAAGATAGCGCCGTTCAAGACCGGCTGTTTCGGCATGTCTCGCAAATAGATGCCCTTAATGATAGAACCGATGCGCTTATCAAAAAGATAGACCAAGCCGCGAAACGACTTACGGCGGCGACGCAAAAAACGGCCCCGCTCGCGCTGCGCGGCACGATCAAAGAAGAACAGCTCAGCCTTTTGCCCGGGTTGGGCGCGGCAAAAGACATGCTGCCAGCGCTGCTAACGCCAGAGGGTGAAACCGATCCTGCGATATTGGCCTTTGATGATATTGACGCAAGCGATCTGGATGAAAGCTTATATCAAGAGCCCCGTGCAGATATTGCACAGCCCCTTGCGAGCCAGCGCATATTGGGCGGCCATGACACAGAGCAAAAGCAGAGCTGGTTTAAACGGTTTGGACGGCGCGCCACTGATCCTGTTTTGCCGAGCGGCCAAGTCGGCCCTGTTTCTGCTCCGCCGGCGGCCCCGCCGCCGCAGCCTCATATGGCGCCGCATATCACCTCTATCCCCCTCAGAGACAAATTGATTTCCATGCAGCTTTCGCCTGATGCCTTGATCGATACAGGATCAGTTCACCATGCCGCGCAGCTCCGGATTAAAGACGGCCCCTTTGCGATGAGCCGCTATATGGCGACTCATCTAGGGGCTGCGATTGATTATCTACGCGGGCTATTGCCAGATGATCCGGTTTTACGGCGGCAGGTTTATGATATGGCCGCAGCCTATCCGCTAAGAGAGCAACTTGATGAGAAAAACGAAGACATGCTCATTCGCATTTTTGAAACCGAAGCGGGGCGTGAATATTTATTATGTGATGCCGCTCTGAACGGTTAGACGACAATTTACGCGCTTTAAGACGGCGTGTTTGACAGTTTTTGCGTCATCCAATCAGATATTTCTTTCAAAATAGCACTGTTCGCAGCCGATTTGCTTGTCACAATATCGCTCACCTTTTTGGTTGCCGCACGCTGTTCAATATGAAAACTTTGCGTCCCAATTAATTCTCTGGAGCCCGCATCGGATAGGGTCAAAAGATAATCAATGACTATATTAGGCGCAGCCTCAGCCCCACGGTCAAATTGCGCTTCAAAATGACGGATCGTTAAATGGGCGCGGTAAGTTGTTCGCGCGCCAGATGTTGGCAATAATCCAACTAAATCAGGCCGTGAATTAAGCTCAAAGACAAAGGCTTTTTGCACAAGCGTAGGCAAGCTATCTTCCCATTTAGCCCCGGCAATTTTTGCAATACGTTTCGCATCAGGCGATACGGCCAAATCATAGCCCTGCAAAGCCTTCGGCGCATTAGGGCGATCAACCCGAATTGTCAGTGCTTTCGCCCCATAAGCCTGCGCCGCGGTTACTGATGTTTGCAAGTCAGGCGATAAACGGTAGATTTTTTCGGCCGGCGCAGGGTCGGGCAGAAGTAAAGACAAGCACCCGCCAAGATTTATAGCCCCGGCGAGTAAAGCGCCTATAGCAAGTTTGCGTTTCATCATTGGGGTAACTCCACGGCTTCAATTTCTTTGCCTGCAATAAATTGCGCGGGATTTTGCTCGATCTCATCAACAACGCGGTTCAGGCTCTCGACTAAACTTCGCAGCATATCCGCCGTTTCTTCAAGGTCGGATAAGCCAGAGTTTGATAAGCGGTTAATCGCGTCGCTCATGTTAATTGCGACTTGCGAGCCCTCGCCTGCAAAGCTTTCAAAAGCGTTCAGCGTCTCGTCAACTTCCGTCATCGAGACAATCGCTCTGTCTAAAAAGACTTTTACATCGTCTTGAACCAAAATGTCAAAATCATCGGCGGCTTTATCAACCGCCAGTGCGGCTTCTGATACGTCATCAGCAGCTGTTTTAAATGATAAAAGAACCTCATTAACAAGCTCCGTATCAATATCTGTCTCGCTAAGATTTTTCGACAGAACATTGATATTCTCCAAGATGTCATGAAAGTCTTGGATGGCGTCAGGCGTCAAAACTGCGTTTACCCGCGCAATCGCGCGCTGCGCGCCTTGGATGACCGATCCGCCGTCATCTAAAAAAGTTTCAATCTGACTCATACGGCCTGGAAGGCTATAGGGCGATGTAAACTCGCTCTCCGTCATTAAAACGCCGGATTCGCCTTGGAAAATTTGGATATAATTCAGCCCCGTAAGACCCGAGGGCTCAAGCTGCGCATAGCTGTCTGTTGTGACCGGATAGCCTGCCGTAATCCGAAGGTCGACAAGCACGGTATTCGTCGCCTTTGGATCAAGCCGTAGCTTCGTAACCTCTCCAAGGCGCAGGCCGTTAAAGCGGACTTCAGTTCCCGCATTTACACCGCGAACCGGCCCCGGGAAACTCACTTCATAAAGTTCATATTGCTGGTCAAATTCCGCTTTGGAAAACCACGCGATAAATCCGATAATCATCGCAACGGCCAGCAGAACAAACACACCAATTAACGCAGAATGTGCACGGCTTTCCATATCATTTACCTCCAGCGCTCAGGGCTGCTCGGGATCGTGGGCCGCCGAAATATTCTTTCACCCACGGGTGATTAAAAGCCAAGACTTTGTCCAGACTATCGTTAATGCCAATTTTCTTATCAACAAGAACCGCAACACGGTCGCAAATTCGAAACAGGCTATCAAGGTCATGTGTAATCATAATCACAGTCAGCCCCATAGCGGCATGAAGGTTTAAGATCAACTCATCAAACGCGCTCGCGCCAACAGGATCAAGCCCTGCCGTTGGCTCATCGAGAAATAAAATATCCGGATCAAGGGCAAGAGAGCGCGCGAGTCCTGCGCGTTTACGCATACCGCCTGAAAGGTCAGACGGTTTTAACGTCGCTGCATTTGGCGGCAACCCCACCATATTTACTTTCATATCAGCAAGCTCGCGCATTAAAGGCAGGGGTAAATCCGTATGCTCGCGCATGGGCACCATGATATTTTCACGCACATTCAATGAGGAAAATAACGCCCCGCCCTGAAACAAAACCCCTAATTGATTATTCAGCGCCTCTTTATCGGCCGCCTTCATTAAGGCCCGATTTTTGCCCTGTATATAAATCTCACCGCCCTCTGGAGCTTTAAGTCCTAAGATCGTATTGAGTAGAACCGACTTACCCGTACCCGAGCCGCCGACTAGCCCGATGATTTCACCTTTCTTGACGGAGAAATTTAAATTTTCATGCACGATATTTGGGCCAAACTGCGTGAGAATATTACGCGCTTCGATAATCGGCCCATCTTGTGCTGGCTCCAGAGCTTGAGACTTTAGCCCTTTTTGGGAGTTTGCAGGTTCCATTATACCCCCATCTCTAAAAACAACATGGCAAAGGCCGCATCAACTGTAATCACGGTAAAAATCGCCTGCACAACACTTGATGTTGTCCGGTTGCCCAAGGAATCAACACTGCCAGAAACAGCTAAGCCCTGACGGCAGCCAATAACGGCGATAATAATGGCAAAAAACGGCGCTTTGATAAGGCCCACCCAAAAATGCTGAATACCCACTGTATCTTGAAGCCGCGTCAAAAACAGGATCGGCGAAATATCTGTTGGCCCGAGCCATGCGACAATCATGCCGCCAAACACACCCGACATCATGGCAAAAAAGGTCAAGATAGGCGCGGATATAAGGCAGGCTAAAGCCCTCGGCACAACCAAAGCTTCATAAGGGTCAACGCCGATGACTTTCATCGCGTCAATTTCTTGTCGCATTTTCATCGCGCCAATCTGCGCGGTAAAGGCCGAATCAGATCGCCCTGCGAGTAAGATCGCTGTAATCAATCCGGCTAATTCCCGCAGCATTGCGAAGCCCACGAGTTCCACCATATAAATTTGGAACCCGATCACCGCGAGCAAGTTTGCGCCCATATAAGCAATCACAGCCCCAATAAAGAAACATAGCAGCATCACAATCGGCAAGGCATTCAGGCCAATATCTTCTGTCATTGCGACGACAGATTTCCAGCGAATTTTATGCGGCTTTAAAAGAAGCTTAAACAAAACGGCCATGAAGCGGCCAAAAAAGACGAGCGTATCATAGGCCTCAGCCCCAAAACGGGTAACGGATATACCGATACGGGAGAACATGTCATACCATGGCCGGACACGACGCGGCGGCCGCCCAAGCGCCGCCCGCTCTGCGGCTTCGATCAAGACCCTCTGGCCGTGATCGCCGCCTTTAAGACTCCATTGAAAACATTTCCCTGTTTCGCAGCGAATAGCCCGCGCAAGAATATAAGCCCCAGCGGTATCTAGCGTCTCAATAGCACTGAGATCATATTCAACAACGTGGTAAGGCTTATCATCGACATAAGCTGAAAAGGCGGCATCAAGCTCGCCAATCTCAGATAGCCGCCATTGCCCCCACGCGGTAACGCGCAGCACATCATTTTCAGGCTCTATTGAAAAGCCTGCTCGCTGATTTGGCTTGTTATAAGTTTCTGGCCCGCGCATAATTGTCTATGTTGGGCTTTGCCCTTTGGAAGTAAAGCGAAAAAACCTGTGAAATTATCAATCAAAATTGAATACTGGCCTATAAAAGGTCATTTCACGATTGCGCGCAGCCGATTAACTGATGTTTGTGTCCTTACAGTCACGCTCCAAGACGGGCCTTATATAGGGCGCGGTGAATGCCGCCCCTATCCCCGTTACGGCGAAACAGCCGATAGCGTCAAAGCTCAGATTGAGCATATTCGCAGTGATATTGAAGCCGGATTATCACGCGAATCTTTACTCACGTCCTTAGCGGCGGGCGCGGCAAGAAATGCCGTTGATTGCGCCTTATGGGATTTGGAGGCCAAGCGCCAAGATTGCACGATATGGGAGTTATGGGGGCAAACACGCCCTCTCCCCAAACCCACAGCTTTTACGCTGTCTTTGGATAGCCCTGATAAAATGGGCAAAGCGGCAGAGGACGCATCGGCGTTTCATATGTTAAAGTTAAAGGTCGATGCCGCGCGAATGAGCGCGCAAATTAAAGCTGTGACCAGTGCCCGCCCCGACTGCCGCCTGATTATTGACGCCAATGAGAGCCTATGTGCGGATGACGTTCAGCGGCTCATGCGTCATTCATCGCGCCGTCAAATCGCCTTAATCGAACAACCCCTGCATAATGATATTGTAAATGAGACTGATTTTAGCGGTTTTGACGGCCCGCCCCTCTGCGCGGATGAATCGCTACACAGAATTGATGACCTGCCTCGCCTCAAAGCTCTGGGATATAAAGCGGTTAACATTAAACTAGATAAATGCGGCGGCGTCACGGCGGCGCGCCGTTTAATCAAAGCCGCCAAGGATCAAGGTTTCTTATTAATGGGCGGCTGTATGCTCAGCACATCACTGGCTGTTGCGCCCATGGCGGCCTTAATGAATGATTTTGATATTATAGATCTTGACGGCGGCGCCTTACTACAACTTGACCGCGTGAATGGGCTTGATTATACGTCGGGCCATGTCGCCCCGCCAAGGCCGGAGCTATGGGGATAAAGGTCAGATTATAAATTAAGACGCGGTTTGAGATGCAATCGCAATACGGCGGGCACGAACAAAATCACCAAATTCATCTGTCACGCCGCGAAGCTTGTTAACATCGCCTTGAAGACCAAGGATTTCTGATTTGACGCTGTGATTTTCAGCCAATTTATTTTGAACGAAGCCATCGGTGACTTTTTCGCTAACACGTAAGGCTTTTTGAAGCTGCTTAAGCTCATCTAAAAGGCTCGCCTCACCTGAAGCAATTTCAAGATAGACCTCTGCCGCTTTGGTCGTTTGCTCAATATGGTAACGCGCGGTTTGAACATCATCCAATAAGGCCGTTGTCGTGCTCGCTTCAATAACAGAGGCCGCGCCGTTATCAAGATCTGGCGTCTGTAATCCGTTAAGGAGAATATTCGCCGCAGACTGAACGCGCTTGCGTGATGCGTCTTCATATAATCCGCGATTAACAAACACATTATAAAGGCGCATGACGCTGCGCGTAATAATATTACCTTGTTGAGCCGTCTGGACAACACTCACGCTATCCGGTGACGTTCCATAATCTGAAACATTAACAGTGGCGCAAGCCGACAAAGATATGATCGCGCAGGCCGACAAAGCCAATAAGCGCGGGGGCGTAAAATTCGGCATTAAATTCCCTTAAGTTAAGGCCGTTTATGAATAACCCTTTTACAACAATATGCTGAACGAAGTCTGAACTTCAAGATTATGACTATTTTGATAGATAGCTCAGCGAGAATCGCAAGGCTTTATTGCGTCTATTAAGAAGGTTTCATAAAGGCCTGTGGCCTCTATGCACCACCGACGAAATAACGGTTATAAATGCCGATGATAAGAACAATACCAATAAAGAGCGGCGCAAAATATCTCACGAAAAACAAGAGGATACGTCCGAGGCCTTCACCTTCGCCCGCGAACTCTTCGTTAATGATCGACTTTTTCAAACGAAAGCCCGTGAATAAGACAACAAGAAGCGCCGATAATGGCAGCATAATTGGGCCGGTTAAACCGCCGTCAATGAAATCAAAGAACTCAGAGCTAAAGACACAGATAGAGCCAATAAAGAGCATAACACCGCCCATAGCCATGGCCGCAAACTGTTTTGACTTATTAAACGCCTCAGCGAACCATGCAGCTATGGGTTCAAGAAGCGAGATTGATGAGGTCACCGCCGCGAAAATCGCCAAGAAGAAGAAGGCGGCACCAATCAAATTACCCGCAGGCGCAGTGGACATAGCCGTTGGAATGGTTTGAAAGAAAATTCCCGCCCCTGCACTAAAGTCGAGATTATTGGCAAATACGATCGGAAAAATCGCCATGCCCGCAATCAACGCCACGCAGGTATCAACCGCCCCAACAGTTAGCGCTGCTTTTGGAATACTCACATTTTGCGGCAAATAAGAACCATATGTAATCATAATGGCACTGCCGATACCAATAGAGAAACAGGCTTGACCTAAAGCCGCAGCCGCAACCTCGCCATTGATCTTAGAAAAATCAGGCGTGAATAAGAACTTAACCGCCTCAACTGTACCGCCAGACGCGGCGCCTGTGACCATTGAGTAAATGGATAAGCAAATTAAAAGCACAAAAAACACTGGCATCAGCAATTTTGAAGCCGCCTCAATACCCGCATTAACACCGCGCGAGACGAGCCAGATGGTCAGAGCGCCAAAAGCAATAAACCACGGAAAGACGGCCGCAGGCGAGCCTGCAAGCGTTCCGAACTGCCCCGCAATTTGATCCGGCGTTTGGCCATTAAAAGCTCCGGTTAAAAATTTTGGAATATAAGCCATAACCCAAGCCGCTACGACACAGTAAAAACTGACCACCAGCAAAGACGCAATCATGCCAATCCACGCTGATGAGCTCCATAGGCGGCTAACACCGCTGCGGTCCGCCAAATCATCAACGCTTTTCACGGCGCTGTTTGCCTGACCCGCGCGGCCCATCAAATATTCTGACATCAACACTGGAATACCGACAAAAAAAACAGCCGCCAGATAAATGAGGATAAACGCCCCGCCCCCATTGGAGCCAGCCTCAGCAGAGAACCGCCATAAATTACCGAGTCCGACGGATGATCCCACTGCGGCCATAATGAACGCAAATTTTGAGGACCACTGAGTTGTGCCTACTGCTGCCATGCTTGTCTCCCTAACATCCCATGCCTTTTATATTTATAAATTCAACCTGCCCAAAATCTTTGTAAGGTCAAGTTTTGATTAAGTTTTTCTGCAAAAAATCACAACCCAAAACCGCGCCCGCTTCGCGGCAAGTCAACATCGCGGTGAACATAGGCGGACAAGATCAATCCAAAGCCAAACATGACCGCTAACATTACTGTCCCGCCGTAGGAAATAAGCGGCAGCGGCACCCCGACAACCGGCGCGATTCCCATGACCATGGCCATATTGATAAAAACATAAAGCGCGAAGGTCATGGTCAGCCCCATGACAAGAAGGCGCGTGAAAAAATGTTTACACTGCACCGATATCCAAAAACATAAGCCAATAACGCCGGCATAAAGCGCCATAGTCGCCAGCCCGCCAATCAGGCCAAATTCTTCGCCAATAACCGTGAAAATAAAATCCGTCCGGTTTTCAGGTACATAGGCGAGCTGCCTTTGCGTTCCGTTCATAAAGCCCTTTCCCGTCACGCCGCCGCTCCCCAAGGCAATTTTTGATTGGGTGATATGATAGCTCGCCCCCGTGGGATCTCGCTCCGGGTTTAACATCGTCAGGATTCGCGATTGCTGATAGGGTTTTAGGCCGAATTTAAAAAATACGGGAATAGCAATCATCGCCGTTACAATGCCGCCGGCGATAATCCGCCAATTTACGCCCGCTAAAAAGATAATGCCAACCCCTGTCGCTGTGAGCAAAAGCGTCGTACCAAGATCAGGTTGGCGCAGTACAAATTGCGCCGGTATCGCAACCATAAATAAGGCCACTAATAGGCCCGTTATATGTGAAATCCGCCAATTTGGAATATCGTGATAAAACCGCGCCAAGGCCATAACGAGGCCGAGCTTCATAAGTTCAGACGGCTGTAAACGTATCGGGCCTAAATCTATCCAGCGCTCAGAGCCATTAATTGTCACCCCAAATAGATCAACGCCGATCAGGAGCATAAGCGATACCCCGTAAATCGGATAGGCCAGCGCATACCAGATACGAATATCAATTAAAGCCACAGTAATCATGAGGCCGCCAGCAATCATCAAGCGTAGAAAATGCTGCTGCGCGCCGGCTGACCACACGCCGCCCGTGGCCGCATAAATCATCACAACGCCAACAAGGCCTATAATACCCACCATGACGGGCAAGAGCCAATTGACATCATAAAGTTTTGAAATGACGGCTTTTATCATCCCTCTGCCTCATCAAAAGGAATAAGCCCGTCTTTTTGCAAAGCATAACGCAGCAAGCCGCGCGCGATACGCGGCGCTTTCACCGCCCCCGACCCGCCATGTTCGACAATAACGCCAACACTATAGCGCGGCGCATCAAACGGCGCATAGCCAACAAATATCGAGTGATCTCTTAACTTCCACGGCAGCTCACGATTATTTCTAATTCGCGTCGCCCGTTCCGCCGCGGAAATCCCGCGGACTTGCCCCGTGCCGGTCTTGCCTGCCATTTCAAGCCCCTGAAGGCCCAATGAAAACCGCTGATAAGCCGTCCCGCCGACCTCCTCGGTGACAGCGCGCATAGCGCTGCGGATAAAGTCGATATTCTCAGGCTTAAATCCAAGCGGCGCAAATTCGGGCACATCATCGTTAATAATCAGATAGGGCGAGACCGCTTTCTCCCCATTTGCCAGCCGCGCCGTCATAGTCGCGAGTTGCAGCGGCGTGACTAAAACAAAACCCTGCCCAATAGAGGCATTTAGACTATCGCCCGTTCGCCACGGCTCTCCAATCTGTTGGCGTTTCCACGCATCATTAGGAATAAGTCCGCTAGTCTGCCCCGCAATCCCAAGGTCAAACCTCTGGCCTAAGCCTAAGCGCTCCGCCGTTTCTTTCACGCGGTCAATGCCCAGTTTTTGGATGATGTCATAAAAGTAAATATCGCAGGATTCCTTTAAGGCCCTGTGCATATCTATCAGCCCATGCCCGCCGCCGCGCCGTTTCCAGCAATTAAACACCCGATTACCCAAGGGATAACGGCTATTACAAAACACTTGTGCATCTGGGTCGATTAAGCCGCTTTCCAGCGCCGCGAGCATGACCGTCATTTTAAACGTCGATGCGGGCGGGTAGCCCCCGCCAATGACTTTATTAAATTGCGGACGTTTCTCGTCACCATTCATACTATCCATATCAGATTGCGTTAGGCCAGAAACAAACAAATTATTATCAAAGCCGGGCATAGATATCAGCGTATGAACTTCGCCGGTTTGGACATCCATCACCGCCGCGCCGCCGCTCTCCTCGCCGAATAATTCAGCCGCCTTACTCTGCATAGCTTTGTCGATCGTTAACCAGACATCTTTTCCAGAAGCCGCGCGGGTCTCAGGGTCAGGAAATTCGCGCACAATACGGCCACGCGCATTGACTTCGACTTTCAGCTCTCCAGATCGGCCGCGAAGCGTTTTATCGGAAGACGCCTCCACCCCCGTTTTGCCGATATAAAAAGTGGGCTGGAGCAGCATAGGGTCATCATCATCTTCAATATCGCTCGGCCCTGCCCGCCCCACAAACCCTAAAATATGTGAAAACTCAAGCCCGCTCGGGTAATGCCGCCGCTCCCCGACATCCGGCACAACACCCGGTAAATCGGGTAATTTCAAATTAACCCGCGTAAATTCTTCCCATGACAAAAACCCATCAACGACAATGGGTACAAACCGCGCATGACGTTGGCTATCGGCAATGATGCGTTTCTTTTGCGCATCAGATAGATCAACAACCTCGCCAATCGTATCCAGAGTTTCTCCCAAATCATCGACTTGCTCGGGAACGATCAAAACGCGGTAGTTTTGTTTGTTAATCGCGATATTCTCCCCAAAGCGGTCGCGAATAACCCCGCGTGATGGGAGTGTGATTTTATAATTAAAGCGGTTGTTTTCAGACAAGACTTGATAATCTTGCGACCGCGTGACTTGCAAATAATACAGGCGTGTCGCCAAGACGCTAAATACGGCGCCCCCGCCGACACTAATCATGGCCGTGCGGCGCGTCAGCATCGCTTTATGATCGTCGATATCACTCATGACTGATAATTAGGATCATCAGGATCGACGAGCCACCTTCGAACAAAAACGCGCAGACCAAATATGAGCGGGAAAAAAGCAATCGCTGCAATGATTTGCTCTGTTAGGGCTTTCCAGCCAAACCCCGCATCTAAGGATCGGCCGAGACAATAAAACACAACACAAAGCAGCAGGGTAATCATCAGAGAAAATTCAAACCAGCTTTTAAATAAAGTGAGCTGAAACTCTCTCTCGGTGGGTTTGGACAGCCAAAACAAAATAAGAAACATCAGGCTTGATATGCCGAGAAACCGTCCGAGGAGTAAATCTGCAAACATCCCTATAACAACGATTAAGACGGGCGTTAAAGAAGGGTGCGACCACCGCGGCCATAAAAAAATCGCCGCTAAAGGCAGCCAAGCTAAAGACACGACAGAGCCAAATGCGTTTGCATTTAAACCCGATATAAAGACGATAAAAACAGTAAATATTGCCCCCTGCACGGCGAGCTTTATAGCATCGGGATGCGAATATAAGAGAAAGTTTGTTTTCACGGCTCTGCCTCACCGGCGTCCCCTTCGGCCAAAGCTTCATCTTGCACTAAAACTTTTGCGGGGGCTTGTTCGGGTGTTGGCACCGCTTCAAACGGATAGACCCAAGCCCAATTATAGGCTGTATTGGCCTCTAAAATAACCCGCACCGCTGCCGCGCCGCGGCTGACACGGCCAATGGGCAAGCCTTGAGGAAGCACCCCATCATCACCCGATGTGACAATTAAATCATCATTGACCCAATCTGATAGCCTGTCGAAAAAAGCAATTTCAGGCGGCTCATCATTTTTACCAATCAAAATCGCGCGCGCGCCTGTTGCTTGCGACATAATACTCACCCGGCTATTTAAATCTTGCAGCAATAAAACCCGCGATGACCGCTCACCGACGCGGATAACATGGCCAATCATGCCGGCTTCATTCATCACGGGATAACCTGTCTTTATACCGGCTTTGCGGCCCGCATTAATCAAAACAGAATAAACAAAAGGCCCCCGCGTTTCTGATATAACCCGCACTGCAATGCGTGTGCCGGGAATATCAAGGCCGTCTTCAATATTAAGCACGGATTCGAGTTGGTTGACCTTTGACTGCAAGGCTCTCAGGCGAAATTTATATTGCCGCAGCTGAACATTTTCACGCCGCAGCCCTTGGTTTTGCGCATGGGCTGACCGTAAATTACTAAAATTATCACGTGTTTTTTGAAGCCCGCGAAACGGCGCGCTGACAACAGCCATAAGGCGTCCAGCGGTTGACTCAACACCATTGCGAAGCGGCGCAAACCGCTCGTCGGATGTTCGGCTGATAAAGACAAGCCCAATCGAGACAAAAATGAAACTAAGAATAATGACACGCGAGAGCAATTTGCGCCGCGCTAAACGTTCCGTTCGTCTATGATTAGCCCTCGCCATGCATCACCTATACACCGCTTGATAGAACGCTCTTCCATTTTTTCAAATTCTCGACCACCATGCCAGAGCCTTTAACAACACATGACAAAGGGTCATCAGCAATCGAGACCGGCAAGCCCGTGCGGTTGCGAAGTTCAACATCAAGGTTACGCAGCAGCGCGCCGCCCCCCGTTAACATAATCCCGCGCTCAACAATATCGGCGGCCAATTCTGGCGGGGTCGATTCAAGCGCATTTTTAACAGCCTCAACAATTTGCTCTACAGGCTCGGTCAAGCTCTCGGCAATCATCGCCTCTGTTACGCGGATTTCGCGCGGAACACCGTTCATCAGGTCGCGGCCTTTGATCTGTACAGTAAGGCCTTCATTATCAGCCGGCATCGTCGCAGAGCCAATTTCCTTTTTCACGCGCTCAGCAGATTTCTCGCCTATGAGAAGATTTGTTGTTCGGCGAACATATTGGATGATCGCATCATCCATCTTATCACCGCCAACACGAACGGAGCGCGAATAGACAATCCCGTCAAGCGAGAGAACAGCCACCTCGGTCGTGCCTCCGCCAATATCGACAACCATAGAGCCGGATGGCTCATGAATCGGCAAACCTGCCCCAAGCGCCGCCGCCATAGGTTCCATTATAAGATGGACACGATTAGCGCCGGCTTGATGGGCGCTTTGATGAATCGCGCGGCGTTCAACAGCCGTCGCGCCGGAGGGCACACAAATCACAACCTCAGGGCTGGCAAAGCGGTTTCGATTATTCACTTTGCGAATAAAGTGGCCGATCATTTCTTCAGCCACGTCAAAATCTGCAATCACGCCATCTTTCATCGGGCGAATAGCCTCGATATTATCAGGCGTTCGCCCAAGCATCATGCTCGCTTCTGCGCCGACAGCGTGAACCTCTTTTCGGCCATTCTTAATCGTATATGCGACAACCGACGGTTCATTGAGGACAACATCTTTGCCCTTCACATAAACCAGCGTGTTCGCGGTTCCTAGATCAATAGCAATGTCCTGCGAGAAAAATCCAAAGCGTGGCCAAAACATGAGGCATTTCCTTAAAAATCGGATGAGCCACCCAATTAAAAAATTTAAAGTTAAATGAAATAAAGTCCGGCCCTTACAGACAAAGACTCACATATTCCTATGACTTATTAATGATGTTAGTGGTGCATAAATGCAAGCCTACACGCGAAAAATTACTGTAATTCTATATGATTTTGTCGATTAAACTTTATCCACTTTCGGCTGAGCCGTCTTTAACTGCAACTTGCGCCTTATAATCCAAACCAACATAATCAAAAAACACGCTGCGCCCATGAAAAACAAGCTTGCGCCAAGGCGGTTTTCTTCGCCAAGAACGCCTCGCGCTAAGAGGGCGACAATCAATATTTTCGGAATAATCCCCAAAGCTGTTCCCGCAATGAAAGCAAAATATCGTAAGCCAGAGGCCCCTGCGAGGACATTAACAACAATAAAGGGGCCGGTGGGGACAAAGCGCACAGCAAAGCTCGCAAGGAAACCATTCGCTCTAAGACGGTCAATAAACTGCGCGAGGCGGCCTTTGGCGGTTAAAGCTTTTTCAAGACGGTTTTGCCCAAACCAGCGGCCAAAGGCAAAATTTATACTTCCAGATATAAGCGTTGATATCCATGACAAAACGCCGCCGTGAACAGGCCCAAACACAGCAATTACCCCCGCGAAAAGCGCCCATTGCGGCAAGCCTAAAAAAGAGCCGCCGATAAAACTTGCAATAATAATGAGGATAGAAAACTCTGACTGCCGGAAGCTTTCAAACCACATATCAAAATCAGAAACCGGCAGATCAAAAGCCTCCCGCGCAATCAACAGACCTATGATTAAACCTATAAAAGGCCCGAAGCTCAGCGCCGCAGCCGTCCATCTATGAGATTTATTTTCGCGCTGTGAGGGCATGTCTCGCAATCCAATTATATTGCAAGCCTAACACAGCTCCTAACGGAGCTAAACCGGTAAAGCCAGCTATGGTCGATGATATAATGCCCCTCACTTACCCCCAAAGAAAAAGGCGCCCTTAAAAAAGGACGCCATACCAATACGGTAAGTTTGCGCATGACTACTTTCATAAGAAAGTATATTTTGAGTAATCACAAATTCGTGAGCTGTCAATCAAAATTGATATATTTACCTAATTTTTGTAAGGCTTGAGAGCTCAAACGATCATTCCATGCCCAATTATGGGCGTATTTTCGAAAAAATGTCTTTTGCCGCTTGGCAAAGCGGCGCGTATCTCTCTGGCATAAGTTTATCCATGCGCTATTATCCGCACCCTCCAACTGCCGCACGCCAATCGCTTTCATCACGGGGAGGTCATATGGAAGTCCCCGCGCGCGAAGACGCTCAACCTCGGCGAACCCCCCATTATCAACCATTGTCAAAAACCGGTCATTAATCCGGCGGTAAAGCTCGCCCCTTGGGGGATCAAGCATAATGCCGCGCCAAAACCCGCTCGGAATAATAGGCCGCGTCTTAGACTGCCAAAAACTAAGCGGCTGACCGGAATGTTCATACACACTTAAAATACGGAGTAATCTTTGCGGGTCTTCGCCCAAAAGCCGCCCTGCCGCGCGCGGGTCGACCTCCACAGCTTTTGCCGCCAAGGCCGGATAACCCTCATCGGCTAGACGCTGCTTCAGCCTCTCTATAACAGAAGGCGGGACATCAGGAATATCGGCCAATCCATCGGTCAGGGCTTTGAAATAAAGCCCGGTTCCGCCGACACAGATTGGATATTTGCCGCGCGCCAAACAGTCGAGAATAACCGGCACAGCCTCGCGCAGCCATGCCCCCACGGAATAACGAACGCTGCCGTCAACATGGCCAAACAGATGATGCGGAACCCCCTCCATCTCCGCCTCACTTGGGCGCGCGGAGATTACCCGCAAATCCTTATAGACTTGCATGGAATCGGCATTTATGACCTCCCCATCAAGATGATGCGCAAGACGCACTGCCAAAGCAGATTTACCGCTCGCGGTAGGGCCTGCGATCATAACGACTGGTTTCATAAAGGTTATCCTAAATAATATGTCCGCCCCTATAAACTACGCCCTCACTTTTGTCCTGCCCAAAGCCGATAAAGCGCAAATGGAAAATATTGCCCGCTTGCTGGATTTATCCAATGCCAAAACACTATCGCGCCATAAAGCCTTTGAGTTTCACATCTCTGAAACTACGGCGGGCACTATCAAAGCCGCGCTTAATGATGATCTTGAGGCGCATGAAATCAAGGTTGATTTCTGCCTTCAACCGCTGGAAAATCGCCGGAAATCTCTTTTAATCTGCGACATGGATTCAACCTTAATCGGCCAAGAATGTATTGACGAACTGGCGGACTATGCGGGCGTTAAAGACCGCGTTAGCGCGATTACCGAACGCGCCATGCGCGGAGAAATCGACTTTGACGGCGCGTTAAATGAGCGTGTTGGCTTGCTGAAAGACTTGCCCCTCAACATATTACAAGCCTGTTTTGACAGCCGTATTCACCTAAATAAAGGCGCTAAAATTTTAGCGCAAACCATGCGCCTCCACGGCGCGAAGACCGTGATTGTATCCGGCGGATTCACTTTCTTCACCGCGCGCGTTGCACAGGCCGCAGGGTTTGAGCATCACCACGCCAACAGCCTCTTGGAAGACGGCGATAAATTATCCGGCAAAGTAGGCCTGCCTATCTTGGGGCGTCAGGCCAAAAAAGACCGCCTTGAACATTACAGCGCGCCTTTGGGCGGGCCACAAAATGCGATCGCTATTGGAGACGGCGCAAATGATTTAGCTATGATTCAAGCCGCAGGACTTGGCATTGCATATTACGCCAAACCCGCCGTTGCCGCAGCGGCCCATTGCCAAATCCGATATACAGACCTAACAAGCGCGCTTTATTTTCAGGGCTTTAAAGCGGATGAATTTGCGGCAGGCTAAAAGCGAATACCGTAAAACAGGTAATTTCCGCGGCGCAGAACCTGCACCATAGACGCGCTATCTGCCTCACTCGAAGCCGCAATCATGGCTTCAAGCTCTTTCGTCGTCTCAACCGTTTCAAAATCGACTTCTTGAATGATATCCCCGGATTGTAGCTTCCCGTAAGCCGCGCTACGTTTATTAACGCGGGTCACACGAACGCCTGTGACCTCTGATTTAATACGGTGTTTTTCGCGAACTTCATCCGAGAGGGCTTCAACTGAAATCCCATTTATAACACGGTCAGCCGTATTTTCAGCCTGCTCCTCGGCTTCACGCTTTTCAAGATTATGTTTTTCTTCAAGGCGGTCGACCGTGGCCGTTAAAGTTTTCCGCTTGCGCTTGCGAACAATGTCAATTTCAACATCTTTGCCAATCTCTTTACCAGCAATAATACGGTAAATAGATTTCGGCTCTATGATCTCTTCGCCGTCAACCGCTATGATAAGATCACCGCGCTTTAATCCGGCCTCTTTTGCCGGTGTATCATCAACAACGCCGCTAATTATTGCGCCCATAGGCTTATCCAGCCCATAGCTTTCCGCCAAGTCGGCAGTTAGCTTTTTTGGACTAACCCGCACACCCAATCGGCTGCGGCGCGTTTCGCCATATTCAATGAGCTGATTCACCACGCCTGATGCTAAATCCGCGGAAACAGAAAAACTGATCCCGACGCTGCCCCCGGTCGGGGAGATAATAGCCGTATTCACGCCAATGACATCCCCCGCCATATTAAACAGCGGGCCGCCGGAATTACCTTTATTAATCGCAACATCCGTTTGAATAAAATCATCATAGGAGCCTTGATTAATATTGCGGTTTCGCGCCGAGATAATACCGGCTGTGACCGTTCCCCCATATCCAAACGGATTGCCGATCGCCATAACCCAATCCCCAACATCTGAGTCGTCAGAATCGCCAAAGCTAACGTGGGGAATATAATCAGGCGCTTCAAATTTAAGTACAGCAATATCCGTAGACGGGTCAGTGCCAACTAATTTCGCTTCGAAAACATCGCCATTTGGAAAGGCGACCTCAATATAATCAGAGCCTTCGATAACATGGTTATTGGTGACGATATGGCCGTCCGCATCAATCACAAATCCTGAACCGAGTGATTTGGACACCCGCTCCCCTTCGGAGCGGCGACCGCCAAAGAAATCATTAAAGCGCTCTAGCGGAGACCCCTCAGGAAATTTCGCAACCTCGTCTTTAAGCTCAATCGTTTGCGCCGTCGATATATTCACGACAGACGGGCTCAGCCGAGCCGCAAGCTCTGAAAATCCGTCAGGTACGCCCCGTTGCGGCAGCTGCAAGTCTACACGCTCCGCAGCTTCGGCGCGGGGTGACGGTGCGCTGTATATAGCTGTTGAAAGTAAAAGCGCGATTGAAAAAAGGCGAAAATTTATCATAGCCAACCTGTATCAGAGTTCTTCGTAAAACCAAGGTCACATTACTGTTAGGGCGAATTAAACCTTGGTTACTATAGCCCCTAAGCGCCCATAAATTTTACCGCAGCGGCAATCATAGCAACGCCAATGGCGACATTTACAAGGCCAAAAATATGAAGATCACGATCTCCGCCTTGAAACACCATTTGGTAAGCCCGCCGAATTTGACGCGGAAAAATAGCCCAAGCCGCGCCTTCGACGAGGAAAGCGCCGCCTAAAGCTATGAATAAGACCGCAGCGAAACTCATGCTATCGCCTTCATCACCCGCAAGCGAGCGCCGGTATTACCGGCGACCACCCGGCCCGCGTTGATTATCAAGATATCCGAGGAAATCAGAATCAGGCGACAAGACGTAAGTTGAGCCCTGACCCAACCCTTTTTTATAGGCTTCCATGCGGCGGTAAAACGCAAAGAACTCAGGGTCTTTTTTAAAGGCTTCCGCGAAAATCCGGTTCTTTTCTTTATCACCCTCACCGCGAATAATCTCAGCTTGTTTCTGCGCCTCGGCTTTGATGATGATGGCATCTTTTTCGGCTGTCGCCGTAATTTCTTGCGCACGCTCATCACCCTCGGCGCGAATACCAGAGGCTTCTTGTTGACGCTGCGTAACCATACGCTCAAAGACACGCTCGGCATTCTCTTGCGGCAAGTCAGCGCGTTTAATTCGCACATCAATGATTTCGACACCCAAAGTTTGATTCTTCGCAACATTATTGGCAACTGTTTGGATTTCAGCCATCAGCTCCGCACGGCGGCCAGAAATAATCTCTGGCGAATCTACACGGCCCAAAACATCTCGCAAGGTTGAATCCATAATAGATTGAAGCTTTTGCTGTGCACCTAGCTCATTTTGGAGGGCTTCATAAAACGTAATCGCATCCGAAATTCTATAGCGTACAAAGGCATCAACAACGAGGCGTTCTTGATCCGATGCCAAAAGCTCAACTGGCTTGAGGTCAATCTCAAGATTACGGCGATCAATTGTCACCACAGTCTCATAAGGCATTTTAAGCTTAAGTCCGGCATCCGCATCAGCGCCCCACGGATTTTCCACGCGTTTCGCCTCACCAAATTGAAGCACTAAAGCCTGTTCCCACTGACGCACAGTATGGGTACATGTAATGACGACAATAAAGGCAATCCCAAGCAGGACGATTCCTAATAAACTTTTATTTTGCATTATTTGGCTCCCCCTGCGGCTCTTTTGCCCAGTTGATCGAGCGGCAAATATGGCACTACGCCTGACCCTGCATCACTATCCAAGATGATTTTCTCGGCAGGGGCATAAACCTGCTCAATCGTTTCAAGATATATACGTTCTCGGGTCACGCGCGGCGCGGCGAGATATTCCTCAAGAATAAGCGTAAAGCGCTGCGCTTCACCTTCGGCCTCCGCAATCACGCGGCCTTTATAGGCTTCAGCATTTTGGATAATCTGCGCAGCTTCACCGCGCGCAACCGGAACAATATTATTCTGCTTGGCGGTGGCTTGGTTGACTTTTGTCTCGGCATCCTGCGCGGCGTTCACGACATCGCGGAAAGATTCAACAACGGCGCCGGGCGGATCCGCTTTTTGCAGCTGGACTTCAACAACTTCAACGCCGGCACTATATTCGTTTAATGTGTCTTGCATCAGATCACGAACCGCCAGTGTAATATCCAAACGGCCTGTTGTGATAATTTCTTCGAGTTGATTTTTACCAATCACTTCGCGCATTGCACTCTCTGCTACGGCGCGAACCGCGACAGGGGTTTCGTCGACTTCGAAGATGAAATTTTTCAGATCAGAAATACGCCATAAAACGGTGAAATTTATATCAACAATATTCTCATCCCCCGTCAGCATAAGACTCGTACGCGAGTTACCACCGATATCCGTCTTGTTAACAACCTTTGTTTCCTGCTTAATCACAGTCTCAATCGGTGTTGGCCATTTGAAGTTAAGCCCCGGAGCGGCTGTCCGCTTATATTCACCCAGACGCAGCACAAGGGCTTCTTCCGTTTGGTCAACAGTATAGATCGACGATAAAATAAGCGCTATAGCGCCGACGCCGACAATCATCCCTAGCGGGCCAAATTTATTGAACGGGTTATTATCACCGCCGCGTCCACCGCCGCCGCGCGGGCCGCCATTACGAACACGGTTAGTAAAACCTTGAATCACATTTTCCAGATCCGGCGAGCTATCACCGGGTTTCGGGCGGCTTCGGTCTGGCCGGCCGCCATTAGTCCCCCAAGGACTTTTCCCGCCTCCGGGTTTTTTAGGGCCTTGGCCCCATGGGCTTTTATTCTCAGCCATTTCATCTCCAAAATAATATTACTTTCTATGTGGCGATTAAATGCGCTGATATCAAGGCAAGACAGAGAGAAATATATCATTTTTTGACGGAATAAAGCGGCCTTATATAAAAAAACAAATGGCAGAAACGATACGCCTATCCGGCCCGCATTTAATCTAAATTATTCACAGCCGTAAATTTCTGTCAATGCGGCTAAACCGCCGCAGGACTGGCACTTAACGCCGCCGATCATATATTTTGACCACGGCGGGAAAATCATCTTTCGCGCTTGCGTCCAGATTAATTTCGCGCGTAATTTTCCAGTCAAAATCTGATAAGACAGGAAAATGCGCATCGCCTTCGATCATCACATCGACGTCAGTAACGTAACAGCGATCACAAAAAGGCAGCAGCGCCGCATATAGCTTTGCGCCGCCAATCAGCATGACTTCATCTCCGCCGGACAGCCCCGCTAATTCATATCCGCGCCCAACAAGGGCCTTTAACGAGGTAAACACCTCCCCTTTTTTTGCCTCATAATCTGCATTGCGTGTCAAAATAAGGTTGGGACGCCCCGGCAAAGGAAAGGGCAAGCTCTCCCATGTCACTCGGCCCATTAAAACAGGTTTTCCAAGAGTCGTTTTTTTGAAAAATTTCAGATCACTCGGTATGCGCCACGGCAAGTCACCATCCACGCCAATGACGCCGTTTCGCGAGCGCGCAACAATAAGCGATAGTTTAGGATTCGTCGTCATGGTTTTGGGTTACACGGAAGATCGAATAAGGTATAGAGACAATATGCCTAACCTTGCTCAAACGCCGCCGAAACGCACCAGCCTTCGATTCATAAAATATACGCTGATTTATATTCTGCTTATCCCCTTTATTAATTGGAGTTTCACATGGGCACCAATGGTCGCCCTGCCCGGTCTGGCCGCTTGGGCCTTTAATCCTGTGACGATTGTGACGGGGCTTGTTCTTGTTGCCCGCGATTTTGCCCAGCGCGAGATTGGCCATGAGGTGCTGATCGCGATGACGATTGCGTTGATTTTAACAGCCTTAACCAGCGGCGGCGAATTAGCGCTTGCAAGCGGTTTTGCCTTTTTGATCTCTGAGCTTGTTGATTGGGCGATGTTCACCTTTACAAAATATAAGCTCTCAACGCGGGTACTGCTCTCCTCTGCCATAGCGGCGCCGATTGATACAACCGCCTTTCTCTACGGCGCGAGCTTTATTCGGGACGGCCAATTAACCGCGCCAAATATTATCATGAGCGTCGGCGGCAAAATGCTCGGGGCGCTTGTTATATGGTGGATTATACGCCGCCGTATGGAGCGCAGTTCATGAGTCTTTGGAGCCGCATCTTTGTCCCCCGCCTTGTTAACTGCGCCTGCTCAAGCCGGGCCTTTAACCGCTACCGTAAATATACTGCGTCTAACGCCTTTGGGCATGTGCTCGAAATTGGCTGCGGCGGCGGCCTGAACTTCGCGCTTTATGACACCAACAGCGTCACCAAATTAACAGCGCTAGAACCTGACCCCGTTATGATGAGCGCCGCCCAAAAACAAGCCGCAAAACACAGCGACCTAAACATTGATTTTTTAGCCATAGGCGCAGAGCGTCTGCCCCTTGACGACAATATTATTGATTCTGTTGTCGTCACATTCGTCCTTTGCACAATCCCGGATTGGCAGGCCGCTTTATCAGAGCTAAAACGGGTTTTAAAACCGGGCGGTGTCATTCTATTTTGCGAACATGGCCGCTCGCCCGATGCCGCAATCGCGAAATGGCAAACCCGTCTGGAGCCCCTTTGGAAACCAATCGCAGGGGGATGCCACCTCACCCGCAGCGCCGCCGATATGCTAACAAAAGCCGGATTTCAAATCACCCAAATTGATGAAGATTATGCCCGCATGGCCCCTAAATTTGCAGGATTTATTTCACAAGGCCAAGCCATTAAGGCTGTCGAAATTTAGCCTATAATTTTATAAGAAAAAATACTATTATTTGCAGTAAAAATACAGCTTAGGACTTTCTTTTTAGCGAAAATTCTCCATATATAAAACAACTTGTTTGTGCAAGCCAGCAGGTGAGTCGATTGCCCCACATCTATCAATTCACCTGCGACCTTTACCCCACATGATTATCACGATAACTTGGCGCATAAGTTTCGCCTCGAAGATCGCTTAGTGGATTTAACATGAACATAACCCAGCTCGGTGTGACGCCTATCACACGCCTTCGGTCTTTAATGAAAAAACTACGCGACCCCGATGGCGGCTGCCCGTGGGATTTAAAGCAAAACTTTAATTCAATAGCGCCTTATACAATCGAAGAAGCCTATGAAGTCGCCGATGCGATAGAACGCGGACATATGGATGACCTCCGTGAGGAGTTGGGCGATCTTATGTTTCAAGTCATATTTTACGCGCAATTAGCCGAAGAAGATGGGCATTTCACCTTTGACGAAATTTGCGATGGCCTGACAGAGAAAATGGTGAGGCGTCATCCGCATGTTTTCAGCCGCAGTGATGGCCGCAACGCCGAGGTGCAAACCCGCGCGTGGGAAGATATAAAGGCGGCTGAACGCGCGGCCAAACAAGGCGCGGAGGGGGTATCTTTCCCCAGTATATTAAGTGATGTGCCTTTAGGACTGCCGGCCCTAACACGCGCCGAAAAACTGCAAAACCGTGCCGCCCGCGTTGGCTTTGATTGGCCCGATTTAAGCGGGGTCATGGATAAAATCATCGAAGAAGCACAAGAGCTAAGCGACGCCGCAGAGAGTTTAGATGCCGATGCGGTTGAGGATGAAATGGGCGATTTGCTATTTGCCCTAACGAATCTGTCGCGCAAACTCGGTGTTGATCCTGAAACCGCGCTTCGGCGCACAAACCGCAAATTCACACAGCGTTTTAACAGCATTGAACGCTATGCTCATGATGAAGACCGCCGATTGGACAGTCTTGGCCTTGATGAAATGGAAGCGCTATGGCAAGCGGCTAAATCGCCGTAAGACTTGCATGCAGCGCACTGAAATTAAACAATAAATTCGGCGTTTCGCGTTAAAAACCGTCCGCTATTCACATCGGTTAATTGCACTTTTATCTCGCAGTCACCATTCTTACGCATGTCTTCGGATAATATATGACCATTTTGATGAAGCCACGCCCTGACATCATATTTGGTTGGCGGCAGTAGAACCGTAAAGACTTGATCTTTTTTAGATAGTTTTTGCTCAATCACATCCATTAAAAGCGGCAGGCCCTCACCGGTTATCGCGCTAATCGCAACGCTGCCTTCTTGTTCTGAGCTTTCAAGGCTCCCCTCGCTTCGCGCTTGAAATTCTGATTTATCTTCAAGGCTGAGCTGATCTATTTTATTCCAAACCTCCATCACCGTTTGGCCATGATCTTCGCCCGCACCGAGCATTTGCAAGACATCATTGACATCTTGGCAATGTGCATCTGACATCGGGTCTGACATATCCCGAACATGCAAAATAAGATCCGCTTCTTTGACTTCTTCGAGCGTCGCGCGAAAGGCAGTAATCAAATCTGTTGGCAGGTCAGAAATAAATCCAACGGTGTCAGATAAAACCGCTTGCCGTCCACTCGGCAGCGGCAATATTCGGTGTGTCGTATCAAGCGTGGCAAAGAGCATATCTTTAACAAAAACCTCGCCTGACGTCAGGCGGTTAAACAGGGTCGATTTACCGGCATTAGTATAACCGACAAGCGCGACAATACGCTCTGGGGCGCGCTTACGCTTTTGCCGCTGAAGACGCCGCGTGCGCCGAACATCTTCGATATCACGTTCAAGCTTAGAAATTTTATCCGCCAGCATCCGGCGGTCGGATTCAATTTGCGTCTCCCCCGGCCCGGCCAAACCGCCTGTGCCGCCTCGCTGGCGCTCCAAATGGGTCCATGTGCGAACGAGGCGAGAGCGTTCATAAACCTGCCGCGCCAACTCGACTTGTAAACGGCCTTCTTTCGTCGCTGCTCGCAAAGCAAAAATTTCAAGGATGAGCGCCGTGCGGTCAATGACTTTAACTTTAATCGCGCGCTCTAGGTTCCGCTGCTGAATCGGAGATAAAGCACCGTTGATAATTAAGAGCGAGATATTTTCGGCTTTACAGCGCTGTTTTATATCTTCGATTTTACCGCTGCCAAAAAACTGACCCGCGTTAATTGTTCGCAGATTAACAATATCAGAATCAACGCGGTCTACACCTAAAGCTTCGGCAAGACCGACAGCCTCCTCAAGCATATAGGCTTCATTTCGCGTATCCGCGCGCGGAAGGCGGGGATGCAGAACAAGCGTATTTTGCTCCGCTGTATCGCTTTCAATCATGGGCGAGCAAAGCGTTCAATTTAATCGTCTCGCGTTTCAGCATCAAAAAGTTGAACCGGGCCAGTCGGCATGATCGTCGAAATCGCGTGTTTATAAACAAGCTGAATTTGACCTTCACGGCGCAGCAGCACGCAAAAGTTGTCAAACCACGTTACAACACCTTGAAGCTTTACACCGTTTACAAGAAAAATCGTCAAAGGCGTCTTTGTTTTGCGCACCGAATTTAAGAACGTATCTTGTAAATTTTGTTTTCTATCCGCGGACATTTCGAACCCCCAAAACCAATGCCGCGTCACCTTCGCGGCTTTCGCAGGTAATAAACGCCCGTGCTGCATAATAGCAAGCCTAAAGCGACGAAAGACAGAAAAAACTCAGTTTTCCCAAGGCCGTGAAGATATCAGAGCTAAT
The DNA here is from genome assembly GCA_964513675.1 of uncultured Caulobacterales bacterium. GTDB lineage: Bacteria > Pseudomonadota > Alphaproteobacteria > Caulobacterales > Maricaulaceae > CALFVT01. The sequence goes on from CAZEOD010000022.1 coordinate 29,143, forward strand.
ATGGCTAAAACTTCGACTCGGCCGGCAAACATAAGGCCGGACGCCACTATTTTTTGCACATCCGTAAGCTGTGTCATTGCCAAATCAGAAAATGTATAAGGCAGTAGCGGCGCCATATTACTCAGCATACCTGCACTAAGCGTCACAGAGATATCAAAATCAACGCCGGTGGCCGCAAAGGCAACAATGCCGCCACCAAAAAGGAAGGTATATCCAAAGAAATACATCCATATTGAGAGAAAGCTATTATCGCGAACATGCTGCCCTCTAAACTTAACCGGATAAACGCGCGAGGGATGTGTCAAGCGCGACAAATCTGTTTCCAAATGACGAAACAACATCAAAAGCCGTATCATTTTAAGCCCGCCAGCTGTCGATAAGGCCGAGCCCCCGATTAAGGTCATTGAAATCAGAATCACTGGCGGAAGCATTTCTAGCGCAATGATATTATATTCATATCCTGATGTGCTGACGAAAAAAATCGCCTCAATAAAGCTATCAAAAAAGTTAGGCCACCCCAGATAAAATATTGATAGCAATGTTAAAACGCCGATCATAACAAGCAAGCCGCGGTGCTCTACATTTATGACCGCTTGCAAAATCACGCGCTTATCTCTGTGGCGAATAATATCCCATAAAACAGCGAAGTTAAACGCGCCAAAGAGGCAAATACAGGCGAAAACAACCGCGCCTAAAGGTGAGAGAATTTGCGCTAAAGGCACATCACTCGGAGACAGCCCGCCCGTCGACACACCGCCCAGCGCTAAGCAAAAGGCCTGAACCGGCGACGCTCCCGATAAAAGTAAAACCACGATGGCCGCCGCTGCAAAACAGAGATAAACGGCTGCCACAATACGTCCAATCAACATCAGCCGCGCAAAGAGGTCAATATGTTGATAAGTAAACAAAACAGAGCGGTGAATACCCGTCCCTGTCAGGTTCAATGTCGCCAATATAACAATCGCAAAGGTCGTGACGACAATCCCGCCCAAACATTGCACCAACGCCCGCCATATATGCAATGAGTTGGGGAGTTCAGACGGTAAAAAACCCGACGCGCCCGAGGTCGTTATCGCGCCTACGCCCTCAAAAAGTAAAGACGGCAAGCTCATGTTGGGGAGAAGAAACGCATAAGGCAGCGCCGATAAAACGGTCCCAAGAATCCAAAACAACATGAGCAACATCAGCGCATCAATATTGGTCTCGCTATGTGTCTCTGCCGCAGATAAAATAACGAAAATAAAACCCATCACGCCAATAACTAGCGCAAAAGATATAAACATAATCGCCGCGCGAATTTCGACAATTCCGAAACATAATATCGCCGCCGCCGCATAAAGAGCCGCAAAAAGAAAAAACAGGCGTCCAGACCGTTGGATCAGGCGAAGAATCATCATGGCCTAGAAAAAGTCCATACTCACACGGAACAGCCGCTCAACATGGGATAAGGCGCTATCTTCCACCAAAAGAACAAGATGATCGTGGGGCTTAAGCGTCACATCATCAAAATCAAAAATGACATTATTATCACGTATTAAAACGCCAACCGTGATGCCTTTGGGAATATCGGCATCGGAAATCCGTTTACCCGCAATCGGAGAGGTTTCTAAAATTTCGCCTTCAACAACTTCGGCTTGGTCATTTTCAATCGCAAAAACATCAACAATCCGCCCGCGCCGCGCATGGCGCAGGATGGACGACACCGTTGTTGCACGCGGATCAATAATCATATCCAAATTCAGCTCACTTTGCAGGGCTTGCATCGAAAGCTCATTAATCAAGCTGCCCGTATATTTCGCGCCGAGTTTTTTGGCGAGTACAGCGCTTAGTATATTTGTTTTATCATCATTGGTCAGGCAGATAACGCTATCGGCATAAGGGACGCCGGCTTCTTGCTGTAATTCCGCATCTAATCCATCTCCGCAGAGCATAATTGTGCGCTTTAGGGTTTCCGCGACCTTTTCGGCTTGGACTTTATCACTCTCGATAATTCTAACCCGCATGTTTTTAACACGTTCCAACTCACGCGCCACATAAGCGCCGATATTACCGCCGCCAATAATCACAATCTGGCGCGCGCGGTCTTCGGGATTACCGACAATTTCTAACAGGCGCGAGCTATGCTCATGTTTTACAACAAAATAGGCTTTATCACCGGACTCCAGCGCATCATTCTTGGTTGGCGCAAAGACATGCCCATCCCTTACAATCCCAACAATCGCTGCGTTTAAATCTGGGAATAATTCATCAATTTGCAAAATTTGCGTGTTAATAATCGGACATTCATCGGAAATATTAATCCCAACAAGCCGAACAAGGCCGTCGGCAAAGGGGACGCTTTCAAACGCGCCCGGCGTGTTTAGCCGCCGCAATATAGATTTTCCGATTTCCACTTCCGGCGAGATAATAATATCAATCGGCATATTTTCGCGGCTATAAAGGTCATTCCATTCACTTTGCAGATAGTTTTGGGAGCGCACCCGCGCGACTTTGGTTGGCACGTCAAATAAGGAATGAGCCACCTGACAGGCGATCATATTGACTTCGTCAGAATAGGTCACAGCGACAATCATATCAGCATCCGGAGCGCCAGCCCGTTTAAGCGTGTCGGGATGCGCCCCGTGACCAATCACGCCGCGCACATCAAGCTCATTTGTAATACGGCGAACAAGCTCGGGATTCACATCCACGACTGTCACCATATTTTTTTCACTGGCGAGGCGCGCTGCAATACCGTAACCGACGCGCCCTGCTCCGCAAATAATGACCCGCATAACTCTTCCCTAATCCGAGGATTTACTCGCCGAACGCCCCGATGTTTCTACCCCTAAAGATTTAAGCTTTCGATGCAAGGCCGAACGTTCCATTCCAACAAAATTCGCTGTGCGCGAAATATTGCCGCCAAAGCGCTGTATCTGGGCTTGTAAATACTCCCGCTCAAAATGCTCGCGGGCATCCCGTAGCGGCAGCGCAATCATTTTCTCGTCTCTGGGGGTTGAATTGCTAGAGCGGACAACCGAGACTTCGGGGGGTAATGTGTCCAGCGTAATCGCCAGCGTCGGATCCCCTGTCGCAAGGATCAAAAGGCGCTCCACATTATTTCGAAGTTGGCGAACATTGCCTGGCCAATCATGGGCTTGCAGGGCGGCCATAGCATCTGCGCCAATCATGCGGGCGGGCAGTCCCGTTGATGCGGCGAGTTTCGAGATAAAATAATTCACAAGATCAGGAATATCTTCCCGCCGCTCCGTCAGCGGCGATGCTTGTAGGGGCATAACATTAAGACGGTGATATAGGTCTTCACGGAAACTCCCGCGCGAGACGGCCGTTTCTAGCGACTGCGATGTTGACGTTATCAAGCGGACATCCACCTGCACATCACGCGCCCCGCCAATCCGCTGAAAGCGCTGCTCAACCAAAAGGCGCAAAAGCTTACCTTGCGTTTCAATCGGCATATCAATCACTTCGTCAATATAAAGCGTTCCGTTATGCGCTTGCTCTAAAAGACCCGTCTTCACGACATCGCCGGAATGTTCCACACCAAACAGCTCAACTTCGACACGTTCTGGCACCATAGAGGCCGCGTTCACCGCCTTGAACGGGCCTTCAGTCCTATGTGATTTCGCGTGAATAATCCGCGCGATAAGTTCTTTACCTGACCCCGAAGGCCCCGAAATGAGAACGCGGCTATTGGTCGGCGCGATACGGTCAATTTTTTGCCGCGTTTGCGCGATATGATTAGAGCTGCCGATAAGGCGGTCACTGAGCGTAACCTTGCCTTTAAGCTCAATATTCTCTTGGCGGAGCTTTGCATTTTCAAGCGCGCGATTGGCCGTTAAGATCAACCGATCGGCTTTGAACGGCTTCTCAATGAAGTCATAAGCCCCTTTGCGGATCGCGGCGACAGCCGTTTCTACGCTGCCATGACCGCTAATGATAATCACGGGTAAATCGGGGTGTACGCCCTTAAGATGGTCTAAAAACTCAATGCCATCCATAGATGACCCCTTTAGCCAAACATCAAGGATCACAAGCGAGGGGGTGCGGGATTGCACCTCTATAACGCCGGCATCACTCGTGCCCACTTGGCGAACGTCATAGCCCTCATCTTCCAAAATTCCAGCGATCATATCGCGAATGTCATCTTCGTCTTCGACAATCAGAATATCTTGGCTCATATTATATCCTATTCGGCTATTTCTGTACGCTGCGCATTAACTGCCGTCATATCCGGCACCAGATATTGCGGGAGGCGGATACGCACATGCGCGCCCGTAATGCCGTCGCTTCGGTCAAGAAGGTCAAGCTGTCCTAATTGGTCTTCAATGATGCGTTTCACAATCGCGAGGCCTAAGCCCGTTCCGTTATCGCGCGACGTGACATAAGGCTCTAACAAGCGGTCTTTATCCGGCACAGGCCAACCCGGCCCATTATCAATAATATCAAAATAAAGATGACCCTTTTGGATGAAGGAGCGCGTTAAAATATGACCCTGAAAGGCGTTTTTCCCATCTTTTTCAATACGGCGCGAAATCGCTTCGGCTGCATTAATATAAATATTCGTCAAAGCCTGAGAAAATAAACGGCTATCGCATAAAGCTTTGAAATCATCCGGCTCATGCTCTGTTTCTGCGTTAAAACGGACATCGGGATAAGATAAATTCTGCGCGAATATCACCTCATCAATAAGGGTCTGAATATTCGTAACGACCATTTCCGGTGTCGGCGTTTTTGCAAAGGCTGAAAAGGTATCAACCATAGATTCAAGCGCTTCAACTTGGCGAATAATCGTATTTGTACAATTTTCAAAAATGCCTTTTTCATCATTAATCTGGGAGGCATAGCGCCGTTTTAGCCGCTCTGCCGAGAGCTGTATTGGGGTCAGTGGGTTTTTAATTTCATGCGCAATCCGGCGCGCGACTTCCCGCCAAGCCGAATGACGTTGCGCCGCTACAAGCCGCGTCATATCATCAAATGTTACAACCCAGCCCGTATCATCACGCGCGCCGGTATAGGCCGCCACGCGCACATTCAAATTCAGCATTTCATCGCCAATATCGACTTCAATTTGATCTTCGGACAAATTGCCGAGACTTTCGCGCGCCGCCATAAAGGGCCGCGCAAAGGCGGGAATCGCTTGTTGAATCGGATAGCCAAGCCAATCATCCGCGCGGCGCTGTAACAGCCGTTCTGCGGAATCATTCATCAATGTAATCCGGCCATCTTCCGTTAGGCCCATAACGCCCGCCCGAACCCCCGATAACACGGCTTCGGAGAATTGGCGGCGCTGCTCTGAGGTATCATGTTCCGTCACAAGCTCATCACGCTGCGCCCGTAGCTGCTGAGTCATGCGGTTAAAGGCGCCGCCGACATCGGACATCTCGCCCCAATCCCCGCGCATATCAACGCGGGCATTTAAATCACCGTCGCGAATACGCTCCGCCGCCTGCACAAGCTGCTCCATCGGCTGAATAATCCGGTTTGCCAGCACAAAGCCGAGCCAAATAGCCGCAAATAAAATCAGCAAAGCCGTTTCGATAAATGTCAGCAAAAAGACACGGTTAAAAAATATTTGATCTTGCTGATAGCGAAGCAAGGCATTTTCTTCGCGCTCAATACTGGCAATGCGCGATAACATCTGACTATTCGCCCCAAGAAACTTACCAACATATAAATAAGCATCATCATATTCCGTCAGTTTTTTAAGCGCGATCAAATAGTCAATTTCTGGTTTGTCCTGAAAGGCAACTTTGCTCGGGTCCGCATCAAGCTCCTCAAAAGCGGCCGGAACCGGAATTTCAAATAACGGCGCTGTACTTTTTTCGAACCGCGTTAGGATATCCCCTTGCCGCGTTAAAATATAAAGCGCGTCATAATCACGGCCCCGCGCTAACCGGTTGATATAGGCCGTGAAAGTAATACGTGAGGATAAAAACCGTTCATTAGGATTAAGGAAATCCGTCTCGGTAAACTTAATTTCTTCCCCGAGAACACTCATTTCTCGGCCCAAATTATTCCCCAAAATATTACGGGCCAATTCCATCGTGCCGCTAATATTTTCACCGTAAAGATCTGTGATATTTCGGCTAATCAACGTCGATGAAAAAGCGCCAACAATAATCGCAGGGATAAGCGCAATCAGGCTAAAGGTCAGCACAAAGCGCCGATGAAGAAGCGGCGCTAATTGCTCTGGCGTTTTTACAAAAAGCCGCGTTAAAACCTGATAAGCAAGATAAGCCCCCAGCATAACAATCAAAGCAATATTCGCGATAAGGATATATAGGACTCGCGCTTTGCGGGCCGGATTATCCGACACAGAATAGAGCGAGCCTAAAACGAGTAAAAAAATAGCAAGCACAAAGCCAGCCCCAAAAAGAGCTGAACGCGCCAGATTATTATGGCGCGGTATTTTATAAGCCCGTTTTAAAGGGGATATTTTCTGCTCAATAACCGCCATGAAGCTCCTTATGGCGAAATTACCGCACTGTTGCGTAAAATCAACAGTTATATTCAAAGATTCATAGAATTACTGAATATTTAGCGTTTGCAAACGAGTTCTGAGCGTGTTGCGGTGAATACCGAGCTTTTCTGCGGCCTTGGCACGGTTGCCGCCCGTAACCCGAAGCGCTTCAATAATAAGCGGTTTTTCCACCCATGCCAGCGCCGTTGTATAAAGCGTTTGACCGGGCTGCATATCTGCGCCGTGATTGACAAGCCGCGAGCAAGCTTCTTCAAGGAGCCCGTCCATTTTCGCTTCATCATCTGCCCCCCCTGTCCCGTCGAGTTTCTTTGACAACTCTTGCAAAACCATAGAGGCCGTTATGACATCATCAGAATAAAGCACGGATAAACGCCGCACGATATTTTCAAGTTCACGGACATTACCCACCCAATTATGACGGTGAAGTATATCAAGGGCTTCGCTTTCAAAGCGGCGATTATGGCGACCCGAAGCTTGTGATAGAAAAAACTCGGCCAGTTCATATGTATCGCGCTCGCGCATAGATAACGGCGGAATCCTAATTTCAGCGACATTAACGCGGAATAAAAGGTCATCGCGAAACCCGCCATCAGCTGCGAGGCGGCGCAAATCTTTTCGCGTCGCGGATAACACGCGCGGGCGCTGGTGCGGCGCGATATATTCGCTCTCAGTCATCAAGGCGAGAAGTCCCTCTTGCTGCGCAGTCGACAACTCGGCAATTTCATCAATATAAATATCCCCGCCGTTTACTTTTTGCAGGGTCAAAGACAGATTTGAAAAATCACTGACTCGAATAAAAGGGCGCTCCCGCCGCGGCCCGCCGTCGTGAATAAGCTTGGCAACTAAATCTTTCCCCGCGCCGACAGGGCCTTGAATTAAAACGGGTAAATCGCCCGATGCATAGCGCGAGACAGCCCGATACACTGGCTGCATAGCGGTACTGCGGCCAATCATCGGCAGCTTTCGCAGTTCCGCCGAAATTTTCGACTTTTTCGGATTTACGCTTTGGCCAGCGCGCTGCACAGCCTCTGTGACGACATCAAGATCAAAGGGCTTGGGCACATATTCAAAGACCTTGAGCTCCCCCGCCTTAAGGGCTGTATTTACAGTATTATTGGCACTGATAATAATAACGGGAAGATTAGGCCGCGCCTCATATATTTCTGGCAGGCGCGTAAAAACATCTTCTCCGCCCATCATCACATCACTGACAACGATATCGCCAATACCGCTTTGCGCCCATTTTACGAGCGTCTCTGCATTATCCGTGGCTTTGACATTATGCCCCGCCCGCGAGAGCGCTTTATTGAGTATCAACCGGACACTATCATCGTCATCGGCCAAAAGAATATCAAACTTCATGACACAACCTCATCGCTTAAAGGGAGAAGAATAGAAAATATGGTTTCGCCGGGGCGGGACTTCACTTCAATGATCCCCCCGTGACCGGAAATAATTTTAGACACAACCGCCAAGCCTAATCCCTGCCCTGCCGGCTTATTCGAGATAAAGGGCTGGAAGATTTGATCGCGAATGACATCAGGCAAGCCCGGCCCATCATCAATGATTCTAATTTCAATCGGGAGGCTTTCAGAGAGCTCACCACCGTTTAATCGACGGCGAACGCCGGCGCGGAACAAGGTACTGAGAATAATCTCGCCGCCCTGCCCTGAAAGTTCAATCGCCTCAACGCTATTTTTGATAAGGTTCAAGATCGCCTGCATCATGACATCTTCATCGACCATGATCGGCGGCAAAGACGGATCATAGTGCTCTGTGAACGTAATTGTTCGGCCCTTTTCCGTCGACATCACCCGCGCGGCACGGCGGAGGACTTCATGAATATTGACATATGCCGTATTCGCAGGGTCCTGCTCGCCCAAAGTTTCCATGCGGTCAACAAGACGCCGAATACGGTCAATCTCGCCGCCAATTAAATCCAGCAAACTGACCGCTTCATCACCGTTTACATCAGGGCGCAATAGCTGCACCGCCCCGCTAATGCCCGCCAGCGGGTTTTTAATCTCATGGGCCAAAATACGTCCCATGGCCGACATGGCATCAAGATTAGCCGTATTTTCATTTTTCGGGATCGCCGCGGTTTGTACCTGCAAACCAATTCCGTTTTGGCAGGGGAAGAAAGACATGTGATAAAGCGGCGCACCATGTCGGCCATCGTGTAATTCAATACGGCAGTGACGAATAATCACAGGATTTTGACTCTCGCGGCAGCGCTCATAGCTGAGCATGGCATCTGGCGGTAGCGTCAAAATATCGGGCAAATTTTGTGATTGTTGCGCGCGGTTGGAGCGGCCCAGCCATTGTTCGGCCGCCGTATTCGCCCATATGATTTCGGCCCGTTCACCCGTTAACAGCCAAACGGCATAAGGCATATCCTCTGCAAGGGCGTGAATACCGGGGGGTAAAGGACTCATGCGGCAATCTCCAAACGGCCCGACCCGATATAGGCCGCCGCTATCACGCTTAAAACAAAGTCAGGGTCATTGCTGCGGCACACAGCTTGCCGCATAGACTCGCGCATGTCAGCAGTCTTTATGTTTGGCGCATTTTCAATATAACCCGCCAAATGTTTCCGCGCGACTCTTATGCCTTTGCGCTCTCCGTAAAAGTTTAGCATATCTTTGTAATGCTCTGAAATAACGTCATTTTTTTCTGCACGACTAACATGTCTAATTGAAACACTATCAACAGCGCCGCTGATGCTCAGCAGTCCCCAAGGCTTGCCAATCAAGCTGCGCCAAACCATTACGCCGTCGGCTCCGGATTGTGACAACGCCGTCAGCGCCGTCTCCCCGCAGGCA
>CAZEOD010000023.1:0-37077 GCA_964513675.1 uncultured Caulobacterales bacterium
CCCGTTCGCTGTGCTTTGAGGAGGGCCGCTAAGATACCTGCGAGTAAAAACATAGAACCGCCGCCATAATCTCCAACAAGATTAAGCGGCGGGCGCGGCACATCATTCACGCCGCCCATAGCGTGAAGCGCGCCTGTGATGGACAGATAATTTAAATCATGACCGGCCATTTGCGCATAAGGCCCAGATTGGCCCCATCCCGTCATGCGGCCGTAAACTAGTTTTGGATTTCGCGCGCAGCAGACATCCGGCCCCAAGCCAAGCCGCTCTGTTACGCCGGGGCGAAATCCTTCGATGAGAACATCCGCCTTATCGACAAGTTTTAACACCGCCTCAACGGCCTCTGGCTTTCGCAAATCAAGACATATAGATTTTTTACCGCGGGCATCAATCATTGGCGGCAAGCCACCTTTACGGTCAACCGCAATAACCTCTGCGCCCATATCCGCCAGCAATCGCCCTGCAAAAGGGGCGGGGCCAATTCCCGAAAGTTCAATAATTTTCACACCCGCAAGCGGGCCGCTCGGCAGGCTCATGGCTTGGCTCTCAATCGGGGGGCGGGTATTCCCATTCAATAGTTCCGGGGGGTTTTGACGTGACATCATAGACGACGCGGTTGACGCCGCGCACTTCATTAATAATTCGCGTGGCCGTCTCACCCAGAAATTCATGGCTATAAGGATAATAATCCGCCGTCATGCCGTCCGTCGATGTTACAGCCCGCAGCGCTAACACATTTTCATATGTTCGCTCATCACCCATAACCCCGACGGTTTGCACAGGCAGGATAACGGCAAAGGCTTGCCAAATTTTATCATAAAGACCGTGTTTTTTGATTTGATCCAGATAGATCGCATCTGCATCGCGTAATATATCAAGACGATCTTTGCTGACCGCGCCGGGGCAACGTATAGCAAGGCCCGGCCCCGGGAACGGATGGCGCGCGACGAAATCTTCATGCAGGCCAAGCTCTCGGCCCAGCGCCCTCACCTCGTCTTTGAATAATTCGCGTAAGGGTTCGACAAGTTTAAGGTTCATTTTCTCAGGTAAGCCGCCAACATTATGATGGGATTTAATGGTCACGCTTGGCCCGCCGTCAAAGGACACGGATTCAATGACATCTGGATAGAGCGTGCCTTGCGCTAGAAATTCTGCATTTTCGATTTTTTTCGCTTCAGCATCGAAAATATCAATAAAGGCGGCCCCGATGATTTTACGTTTCCGTTCTGGATCTGACACATCCTTTAATTGATTTAGGAAGGTGTCTTCCGCGTCCACATGGATAAGGTTGATTTTGTAATGTTCGCGGAAAAGGCTGACGACTTGATCGCTCTCGCCTTTGCGCATCATGCCTGTATCGACATAAACACAGGTGAGTTGCTCGCCAATCGCTTCATGGATTAAAACCGCTGCAACAGAGCTATCAACGCCGCCTGATAACCCGCAGATAACATGGCCACTGCCAACTTGCTTGCGAATAGCGGCAATCGCTTCATCTTTGAAGGCCGCCATAGACCAATCGCCCTTAAAGCCCGCAATTTTATGTGTGAAATTACGCAGCATTTTCGCGCCATTGACACTATGTACGACTTCGGGGTGAAACTGTACGCCAAAGAAGTTACGGCTCATATCGGCTGTTGCCGCAAAAGGTGCATTGCCGGATGTGGCGATAATTTCAAACCCCTCAGGAATGGCGCTAACACGGTCGCCATGACTCATCCAAACACGCTCGCTTTCGCCAATCGGCGCAAGGCCGTCAAATAAAGGATTGTCTGCGACAATTTTCAAATCCGCGCGGCCAAATTCTTTTTCTTCGGATGTCTCGACTGCTCCGCCTAGCTGCGCGCACATGGTTTGCTGACCATAGCAAATACCCAGCACAGGAAGCCCGCGTGTAAAGACGCTGTCATCAGCGCGCGGGCTACCAATACCCGTTACGCTATTTGGGCCGCCCGATAAGATAATGGCTTGCGGGTTATAGCGGTCAATCATCGCTTTATCTGCGCGGTTATAGGGATGGACTTCGCAGTAAACACCGGATTCGCGCACGCGGCGCGCAATCAGCTTTGTAACCTGCGACCCAAAGTCGATAATCAATAGGCGTTCATGTTGCCCATCTTTTTCTGTGTCGCTCATAAATGTCTCACTCTGAATATTAACTCTATGAATTTTCTGGCGCATAAGCGGCTTTGGAAGGGTCTTCTTTGGGCGGTTTGCCATCAGCAGATTTTTCCATAACGGCAAAGAAAAACCCGTCAGTTCCCGTAGAGGCCGGTGTTAATGTCAATGAGCACCCATCGGATGACCACGGCTTCGGAGCCTCAACACCGAAAAGCTCTTCCCATACTTCACCTGCTGAGAGTAAGGTGAACTCCTTGTGGCGTTCAAGGAAGGCGTAGACTTGCCCTTCATTTTCTTCGGCGAGCATGGAACAGGTCATGTAAAATAATAGCCCGCCATTTCGAACAAACTCGCAACCTGTTTCTAAAACCGCTTCTTGTTCCTTTAAGCGAACTTCGAGGCTTTTCTCGGAAAGACGCCATTTCGAATCGGGCTTACGCCGCCATGTTCCCACGCCTGTGCAAGGTGCATCCAAAACAACTTTGTCAAACTGGCCTTTGCGTTTTGACAGATTGGATAAGGGCGGCTGGACCACGTCGATATTCTCATAGCCCGCTCTTAATTTGCGCTGATAAAGCGGGGCAAGACGGCGTTTGTCGATGTCAAAAGCCGTTATTTTGGCCGCGTCCTGTGTATCACTGGCAATGGCGAGCGATTTTCCGCCGCCGCCTGCGCAAAAATCAAGAATTTTATCGCCGTCTTTTGCATTAACAAGCGCTGCAATGACCTGCGAGCCTTCATCCTGAATTTCAACGCCGCCTTCTTGGTAGATCGGCTCTATTTGCACATTTGGTAGGCGCGAACTTGGCCCGTCGCGCTCTATACGCAAGGCATGAGGCGAAATTAGCGTTGGCTTGGCCTTTTGCGGCGCGAGCGTAGCTAAAGCGGTATCTCGCTCCATCTTGATACGGTTCACCCGCAGATCAAGCGGCGCAGAAGCCGTCAAAGCTTGCCCTTCCGCAACAGCCTCTTCGCCGAAATTATCGGCAAAAGCAGGCCAGACCCAATCCGGCACATCGGCTTGCACCCACTCTGGGGCGTCTGTTAGCGCAATCGGCTTGGCGGCGCGCGTCTTTTCTGCCGCCGTCAATGCACCGGGGCCATGTGTTTCGGTAAAGGCCGTATCGATCTCAGCTAGCGGCAGTTTATGCTCAAATAATAAGGTCCCAAGCACAAGGGCGCGCGGGCTGTCATCATCCATTTGCCAGCCAATCGAAGATTTCTTTCGCAAGCCATCATGAACCAAATTGCCAATAAAGGCGCGGTCTTTCGATCCGGCAAAACGGTGAGATTTCCCCCAATCACGCAAAGCATCATTAACGGGCGTGTGGCGCGTCAAAACGTCTACAAGCACTTCAATAGCGGCCTGATATCGTCCACCGGCGCGCATTAAAAGGCAGCCATTAAAGCAATGATAAATAAGGATAAAAGCGCGATGCCACTTAAAACAAATATCACAAATCTTATGACAATCACATTTGCAGTGTTATGCCAAATCATATGAATGAAACGCAGAACAACAAAGCTCCATGCCAGTTTAATGGCAAGGGGTGACGCGGCATTTAAAAGGGTCAAAATAATGCAGACAGCATAAAACAGCTGCGGCATTTGGAATTGATTATCATAGCTATCACTCAAGACACCTAACCGCCCTGTCCATCCATGTTTAGCGATATCGCGTGTTTTAACACGGCCTGTTTTGACGGCAAAAAACCGTGCAAACCCCATTGTAAAAGCAAGGGATAAAACCATCCCTCCCTGCACAATGGCGGGTAATAAAAGACCTGTTTGCATATCAATGCCCCTTTAAGTCGGCATAGAATAATTAGGCGACTCGCGCGCTATGGATACATCATGGACATGACTTTCGCGCAGTCCCGCATTGGTAATCTTTACAAATAGCGCATTGTCATGGAAGTGAGAGATTGTTTCCGAGCCCGTATAGCCCATGGCCGCCCGCACACCGCCAATGAGTTGGTGCAAAATAGGCCCCGCCGGCCCTTTATAGGCTACGCGGCCTTCAATCCCTTCGGGGACAAGCTTCATCGTGTCATTGACTTCTTTTTGAAAATAACGATCCGCAGAACCGCGGGCCATGGCCGAGACCGATCCCATACCGCGGTAAGATTTATAAGACCGCCCTTGATAGAGGAAAACCTCACCCGGCGTTTCTTCTGCGCCTGCCAACATAGAGCCGACCATGCAGCTCTCCGCGCCGGCAGCTAAAGCTTTGGCCATATCGCCGGAATATTTAATACCGCCGTCTGCAATAACGGGAATCCCTGCAGCTTTGGCTACAGCCACCGTATCCATAATTGCGGTGAGCTGGGGGACGCCGACGCCCGCTACAATCCGTGTTGTGCAAATTGAGCCGGGCCCAATCCCCACTTTAAGGGCATCTGCCCCAGCAGCCACAAGGGCTTCGGCGGCCTCAGCGGTGGCTATATTACCGGCAATAATTTGTGTATCAGGATAGCTGTCCTTAAGGCGTTTAACTTGGTCGATAACTTTAATCGAATGTCCATGCGCCGTATCAATGACAACTGCGTCCACGCCGGCTTCGATTAAAGCGACTGCCCGCTCATAACCTGCCTCGCCAACGGTTGAAGCCGCAGCTGCCCGAAGGCTGCCGCTCGCATCTTTACAGGCATTCGGGTAATTCTCGGCCTTTTCCATATCCTTAACCGTAATCAAGCCGATACATTTATTCGCATCATCCACAACGACAAGGCGTTCAATGCGAAACTTATGTAAGAGTGTTCTCGCTTCATCTTCGCTTACGCCCGGTTTGACGGTGACGACATCTTTCGTCATCAAATCTTTGACGAGCGAATTAGGGTCATCAGAAAAGCGCACGTCGCGGTTCGTCACGATTCCAATTAAGGTGCCGTCATCTTTAACAACCGGAATGCCGGATATATTATAATGCTCGCCCATGGCTTTAAGATCAGCCCGCGTTGCATCAGGTGAAATTGTAATCGGGTTGACGACCATACCCGATTCAAAGCGCTTCACTTTGCGGACTTCATCCGCCTGTTCTTCAATCGACAAATTTCGGTGAATAACACCAATCCCGCCCGTTTGCGCCATAACGATGGCGAGCCGTGCTTCCGTCACCGTGTCCATAGCCGCAGAAATCAGCGGAACATTGATATTTATACCTCGCGTCAAGCGCGTCACAAGTGAGGCTTGAGCCGGTAATATGTTTGACGCGCGGGGCTGCAAAAGCACGTCATCGAAGGTAAGGCCTTCCCGAATCTCCATTGGAGTCTCCATCGCTTTTGCGAGAGCGCGTTAACAGGTCTTTAGGGGTTGCGCTAGAGAAAAGTCACAAGAGCTACTGATAAAACTGTAAAACATAGAAACAGCCGAGCGAAAACAGGTGAAACTAAAATTATCAGCATCAATATGGGCAGTCCGAAGACTTGAGGACTGTTAAAACAAATAATGCCTGACAACGATGTCAATTTATGTCATGTAAACAGCAATAAAGAAAATACAAAAAAATAACGGGACATCACATGAAACAGGCACTGATAACCACGTCAATTTTGGTTTTAACTTTTGTGGGCGGATGTGAAAATCCGCAGGCACCTTCTGATATTACTGTAAAAACGGCGGCCGCAAAGCCAGCCTTAAACGCCTCTCCATTTGATCTGACTGTTGATATTGGCGAGGTCAGCCAAGCGGGCAGTGCCGTTTATAATGGTAAGACAGGGGTGCTATCCTTGACGGCGTCAGGCGCAAATATTTGGGGCCAGCGCGATGATATGGTTTTTACAGCCAAAAAAATGTCAGGTGATATGTCTATATCGAGCGCGATTGAATTTGTCGGCGATGGCGTTGACCCGCACCGCAAGGGCGGCGTTATGATTCGTCAATCTATGGCCGCAGATAGCCCCTATATTGATGTCGTTGTTCACGGAGACGGTTTAACCAGTTTGCAATACCGCGACGTTAAAGGCGGCGAGACCTATCAGCTCGTGTCGAATATATCCGCGCCCGACCGCGTGAAGCTCGAATTAATTGACGGATATGGCTATATGTCAGTTGCGAAGAAAGACGGCCCGTGGGTCAAAACCAGCGGCTCTGTTAAAACGGACATAAAGAGCCCTTATTTTGCAGGGTTAGCACTTTCAGCCCATAATAATACGGTGACTGAAACGGCTAATTTTTCCGACATTGAACTAGCGCCGCTAGATTTGCCTGTTATAGAAGATACGGGTTACGGCGCAACTGTCGACTCAGCGCTTGAAATCATCAATATAAATGACGGTAATCGCCGTCTTCTTCGCTATTTTGATGATAAAATGGAAGCTCCGAATTGGTCGCGTGACGGGAAATTCCTCGTCTATAATCATAACGGCCTTTTATATAATATCTCGGTCGAGGGCGGTGAGCCGAATTTGATTAAGACCGGCGGCCTAAAGAAAATGAATAATGACCACGGCATATCGCCGGACGGAACAGAGATCGTCATTAGTGACCAAACGCAAGAGGATAACCTCTCGCGGATGTATATATTGCCGATTGAAGGCAGCGATAATCCGCGCCTTGTAGCGGGATCAGACACAGGTAATTCCTATTGGCATGCGTGGTCGCCTAAGGATGGTACGCTCGTATATACGGCGAACCGCCCTGAATTTGGGAATGATTATAATTTATTTGCGATTTCGGATAAGGGCGGGGAGGAATATGCTCTCACCCGCGAGATTGGGCTTGATGACGGTGCGGATTACTCCCCCGACGGCGAGCATATTTATTTCAACTCTGTTCGCGCTGGAAATATGAATATCTGGCGGATTGATGAAGATGGTCAAAACCCGAAGCAAATCACTTTTGATAATGAATATCGCGATTGGTTTCCCCATCCATCTCCTGACGGAAAATGGATTGCCTTTGTCTCTTTTGGGCTTGATATTGACGTCAGCGATCACCCGCCTAACCGCGAAGTTGTCCTGCGGATTATGCCTACGGACGGTAGCGAGGCGCCGCGAATATTGACGCGCCTGTTTGGCGGGCAAGGTACATTTAATGTCCCTGCATGGTCGCCTGATAGCCAAGAAATAGCCTTTGTGAGCTACCGTTTAGATCGCTAAGCGCAAAGTAAAGAGTCCTTTGGTGCATCTTTGGTGTTAAGATTGAATATGATTTATCATCTTAGAGCTTTAGCATTGGGCGCTTTAGCACGGGGCGTTATGGGGCGGCGGTTTTTACTTGCATATTTACCCCATAAGCGTAGAGCCACGCGCATATATGATATAGAGGATAGATCATGCGCGCATCATTGACGCAATTTGCCCGAAAATTAGGTATGCCAGACAATGGCAATGGCGGCGGAACGCCTTTAACGGCCATGCAGGCTAAAACTGAAGTATTATCAGGGTTAACTGTTGCGCTTGCTCTTGTTCCCGAAGCTGTTGCCTTTGCTTTTGTTGCCGGGGTTCACCCGCTCGTCGGCTTATATGCCGCCTTTATTGTCGGGCTCATTACAGCCGTATTTGGCGGACGTCCCGGTATGATTTCAGGCGCAACAGGCGCGCTTGCCGTTGTTATGGTCGCTTTAGTTGCGCAGCACGGCGTTGAATATTTATTTGCGACTGTGGTTTTAATGGGTATCCTTCAAGTCTTAGCGGGTATTTTTCGTCTCGGGAAATTCATTCGTTTGGTTCCTCACCCTGTTATGCTTGGTTTTGTTAATGGCCTGGCGATTGTTATTTTCCTCGCGCAGCTTAAACAATTTGAAGTTCCCGCGGTGGAGGCTGTAGGAAAAACGGTTCATGCGGCAGGCGATGCGCATGGCGGATTTATGTCGATATTCTCCGCTAATTATATGACGGGCGTGCCGTTAGTGCTCATGCTTGGGCTAACCGCGCTGACTATGGCGATTATTTGGGGGACACCTAAGCTCACCAAAGCGATCCCTGCCCCGCTGGCCGGAATTGGTATTGTTGCAGCTCTTGTGATATTTTTGGGCCTTGATACACCGACGGTTGGCAGCCTAACTGAAGCAACGGGCGGTATTAGCGGAAGCTTTCCGCCGCTTCATATTCCGGCCGTACCGCTGAATATGGAGATGCTCAGTATCATCTTCCCTTATGCGCTTATTCTTGCCGCGATTGGCCTGATTGAAAGCTTGCTGACGCTAAATCTTGTGGGTGAAATGACAGGACAAAAAGGCGGTGCGTCAAAAGAATGTATTGCGCAAGGCGGCGCTAATATCGTCACAGGATTTTTTGGCGGCATGGGCGGCTGCGCTATGATTGGGCAAAGCATGATTAACGTAAAATCGGGGGGGCGCACCCGGCTTTCAGGCATCACCGCTGCGCTGTTCCTTCTCGCCTTTATCCTCGTCGGCTCATCTCTCATTGAGCAAATCCCGCTTGCTGCTTTAGTCGGCGTTATGTTTATGGTCGTGATCGGAACATTCGCATGGCAAAGCTTGCGCATCATGCGAAAAATTCCGCGCCTTGATGCCTTTGTTATTGTTCTTGTGACCGTTGTAACGGTTATGCACGACCTTGCGATTGCGGTTGTTGTCGGCGTTATAGTGTCGGCGCTCGCCTATGCGTGGAATAATGCACGCCGCATTCATATTATTCAGCGCGATTCTGTACGTGAGCCGGGCGCAAAAGTTTATGAGATCGAAGGCCCTTTATTCTTTGGCTCGACGGCTGGATTTGCCGAGCTATTTACAATAGAAGATGATCCGGCAACAGTGATTATCGACTTTATGCGCTCTCGGGTCGTCGATCAATCTGCCCTGCAAGCGATTGAAGACCTCGCAGCTAAATATGAGGCCGCAGGAAAGCAGCTTAAACTCCGTCATTTAACGCAGGACTGCCATCGTTTGCTAAATAAAGCTGGGCAGTTAATGGTCGATACGCAAGATGATCCTAACTACGGCATTGCAGTAGATTACGGCGTCAAAACAGGGGCCTTTGGTAGCGGGCATTAACACGCCCGCTTGATCTCATTAAATAACGAAGTTCGGGTCAGTAATTGCGAAAAAGGATGATTTTGGCTCTGCTTGACGATCGAATAATAACGGATGATTAAACCGCGTGGTTGGGTTTGTGTTTGCGGAACTGTCACCATCTGTAACCCCCCAAATTGTTACTGATTCTACAAATGGTCGCTGTACGAGACCGTCGAAAACATCACGGTAAATCTGGGCTTGCTGCCGAAGCAAGTCTTCGGGCGGATTAGGGCCGAGATCAGGCAAGCAATTTGTTCCCGTTTCAAAACATGAGCCCGGGTCGGTATACATGTTAATGTCCATTTCTGTTACATGGGTAATAAGATCAGGAAATTCTTCCTGCATAGCGTCAATGGATGCCAATACAGATTCAGCGGTTGATTCAAGCCGAAGATGAACTTGATGCCCCGCCCCGTCAATCGGCACGCCGCGCTCACGCAGGCGGCGAACAATATCACGAAACCAACCAGCCTTTCGCGGCTCTTCGGTTTCAAAATCATTCAAGAATAATTGTGCATTTGAATCAGCCGCGCGCGCCGCTATAAAAGCCCAGTCAACGTAATCTGCATTGCCAACGGCATCAAACCAGATAGTTTGCCTGTCAGGCCCTACACCATCATCGCCTCTAAAAATATCCGTTGAAACAGCCTCATTAACAACATCCCAAACAGATATTCGGTCTTTGAAATGCTCAACAACCGTTCCAATATAAGTATCAACGCGCTGGCGAATATCATCACGTGATCCGACAAGGAAATAATCGGGTGTTTGCTCATGCCATAATAGCGAGTGACCCCGCACGGGCATATTATTTTCAAGTGCAAAATCGACAATACGGTCTGCACGGTCAAAATTAAACACACCTTCTTCTGGCGAGAGGAATGTTGGCTGCATTTCAAATTCAGGCGTGATGCCGTTAAATTGCTCCAAGGCTATACGGCGCGATTCAGAGTTTAAATCATCAGATTGCGGGCTAGATAGCGCGACGCCTATTGTGAAATTATCTTCGAAACGCTCACGCAAAGTGGTGGCCGAACTTTCACTGACTGGCGGCGGGGGTGGAGGCGGAGGTGGCGGAGGAGGAGGTGGTGGGGGCGGCGGTGGTAAGACAGCTGTTGTTGTCGGGGGCTGCGGAGCTGCCCCGCCTCCGCCGCAAGCTGATAAAATAGCCGCGCTTGCACCCGCAAGTAATT
Source organism: uncultured Caulobacterales bacterium (assembly GCA_964513675.1). Classification (GTDB taxonomy): domain Bacteria; phylum Pseudomonadota; class Alphaproteobacteria; order Caulobacterales; family Maricaulaceae; genus CALFVT01. The sequence continues at coordinate 10,294 of CAZEOD010000023.1, forward strand.
TTAAACGGTCACGTTTTGTGAAATCAACCATCATCCAAACCTGTCATTTTTATATGTTTCATGCGTCATCAGAATTTACACCACTCCGATATTATAATTATGCGAATATTTCTTTAATGATGCAGCGCTGGGGTCAATAGTTTTTGTAAGAAGTAACTGTCATTTTTTTAAAATTTAATATTGTATTAGCACGATAATACAATATAACGCTGCAAGTTAACAAATAAGCGAGCTATTTTGAGTGAAAAAAACTATATATCACTAGCGCAAGCCCTGTCCTCTTTGGCCGATGAAACGGATATGTCGCGGTTTCTGACCGACTTATGTACGCCGGCTGAATTGCGGGCGCTGCGTGAACGGTGGCATGTTGCGCAAATCCTTGACGGCGGCGGTATTTCCTACCGCGATATACAAAGTCAAACAGGTGTATCGACAACAACCATTGGACGTGTCGCACGGTTTTTGAAAGATGAGCCTCATCAGGGATACCGCATTGTCCTTGACCGCGCAAAACAAGACAACGAATAAAATAACGGATAACAGCATGACGGATAGATTACGCATTGCCCTGCAAAAAAAAGGGCGATTAGCAGAAGGCTCTTTTGACCTTTTAAAGAAATGTGGCCTGCGCTTTTCTATACGCTCTGGCGGCCTTTTAGCGCGGGTGAAAAATTTACCTGTAGATTTACTGCTTGTCCGTGATGACGATATTCCAACTTTCGTTGCGACAGGCGCGGCGGATATTGGTATTGTCGGCGAAAATGTTCTTGTCGAAGAGCAGCTTTCGGCAAAATCCGGCCTTGATGCCGAGATTGATATGCGCCTTGGATTTTCGCGCTGTAAGCTTTGCCTTGCGGCCCCAACGGGCGGCGCGATAAAAACGCCTCAAAACCTTGACGGAACACGTATTGCGACGACCTATCCGGGTGTCATGGCGCGTTATCTCGCGGAGAATAAAATATCCGCCAAAGCGGTTGAGATGAAAGGTGCTGTTGAACTCGCGCCCTCTATTGGCATTGCTGAAAGTATTTGTGATTTAGTGTCGTCCGGCGCAACGCTGGAGGCTAATGGCCTCACGGCTTTTGAAACCATCTTAAATAGCGAAGCCGTATTAATCTCGTCTAGCCGCGCGCTTAGCCCCGCTCAATCCGAGATATATGAAAAGCTTTGCTCACGTATTGACGGTGTTTTAAAATCGGCAGAAACAAAATATATCATGCTTAACGCGCCAACGGATAAGGTCGATGCGATTACAGCGTTGCTACCGGGTTCCGATGCGCCGACGATTATTCCGCTCGCAGGGATGGATAAACTTGTCGCGGTTCAAGCCGTTTGTACGGAGAATATTTTCTGGGAAACGCTAGAAGACCTCAAAGCGCTGGGCGCGCGGGCAATTCTGGTGTTGCCGATTGAAAAAATGATGAGCTAGCCATGAAAACCTATGATTGGACATCTCTAACCGCGCAGGAGCGAACACACGCCCTCGCCCGCCCCGAAGCTATGAGCGACCCGTCTGTGATTGCCAGCGTGGCCGCAATTATGGCGCAGGTGAAAACGGGCGGAGATAAAGCTATGCGCGCGTTAACGCTTGAATATGACGGCGCAGAGGTGGAGAGCCTTCGCGTTAGCCTAGCGGAGTGTGAGGCCGCATGGAACGGGCTTAACGGCGATGATAAGGCCGCCATGGAAACAGCCAAGGCCAATATAGAGCGCTTTCATATAGCCCAAACCCCGAATGATATTTCTGTAGAAACCATGCCGGGCGTCACATGCCGCCGTGAAGCCCGCGCTATAAACTCTGCGGGGCTTTATGTGCCGGGCGGAACAGCGCCGCTGGTCTCAACGCTTCTGATGCTTGCTATTCCTGCGAAAGTCGCGGGCTGCGCGCGCCGTGTTGTTGTGACACCTCCCCGTAAAACCGGACAGGTAAATCCCGCCATACTCGCGGCGGCTTATTTGTGCGGCGTCACGGATGTTTTTGCTTGCGGCGGCGCGCAGGCGATTGCTGCACTGGCTTATGGCACAGAAACAATTCCTAAATGCGATAAAATTTTCGGCCCCGGCAACGTCTATGTTGCGGCCGCCAAGTCGCTCGCCGCGCAAGCGCCGGGCGGCCCCGCTATAGATATGCCAGCCGGCCCGAGCGAAGCTATGGTTGTTGCCGATGCCGTGGCTAACCCCGTCTTTGTCGCCTCTGATCTCCTCTCGCAAGCCGAGCATGATACCGTTGCACAGGTGATTGCCGTCTGTAGTGATGTCAGCGTAGCAGATAATATAAAGCAAGAAATAAAGACGCAGCTCGCCAGTTTGCCGCGCCGTAATATTGCCGCGCAAGCCCTTGATTTTGCGCGCTTCTTTATTGCAAAAGACAAATCAGACAGGCTTGATATTATCAATAATTACGCACCAGAGCATTTAATTATGCAAACTGAAAACCCTGAGAGTTATGTGGCTGATATACAAAATGCAGGGTCGATATTTTTAGGGCCATGGACACCTGAATCCGTGGGTGATTATGCCAGCGGAACCAACCACACCTTGCCGACTTACGGCGCAGCGCGCGCATATAGCGGCGTCACGCTCGAAAGTTTTATGAAATATATTAGCGTACAAGAACTCACCCTTGATGGCCTCCGCCGTCTTGGCCCTACGGTTGAACGCTTAGCGTCATTAGAAGGTCTCGAAGCGCATCGCCGTGCTGTTTCGTTACGTTTGGAAAGTGAGCCCTCATGAAGACTTGGCCTCAGAATATTACGCGCCAAACCATATTGGACATGTCCGCTTATTCTGCGCGCGGCGGCTCTACAGATGCCCTGCATTTAGACGCCAATGAGAACCCTTACGCTCCGCCCCCCGTGAGCAGCACAAAGGATTTTAACCGCTATCCAGAGCAGCAACCCGCCGCATTACGTATGCGTCTGGCGGCGCTTTACGGTTCACGACCTGAACAGATAATGGTGGGGCGCGGCGCGGATGAAGCGATTGAAATTTTGCTGCGCACATTTTGCGAAACGGGAGAGGATAATATTCTCATATGTCCACCAACCTTTGGTTATTATAAAACCTGCGCGCAAATTCAGGGCGTTGGGATTATCGAAGCTCCGCTCAATGATGATTTCACATGGAATAAAGAGTTGATTTTGAAAACAGCAAAATCGGCGCAAAATTTAAAAGCTATCTTCATTTGCACGCCTAATAACCCGAGTGGTAATGAAATTACTGCGGGCTTTATTGAGCAACTATGCCGTGATTTTCCAAATACGCTTATCGCAGTTGATGAAGCTTATAATGAATTTTCAGATACGCCGAGTTTTGCAGGCCGCATAGAAGAGTTTCCAAATCTATTTGTTATGCGGACTCTTTCCAAGGCCTATGCGCTTGCGGGCGTTCGCGGCGGCGTTGCGATTGCTGATCCGCGCGTCATTGATATTATGCTTAAAGTCCTGCCGCCCTACCCGATTGCCCGGCCCGTTGAACACGCGATTATGACGGCCCTCTCGCCCTCCGCTATGTCCGTTCATGCCGACCGTGTTGCTGAAATAATTGAGCAGCGCGAACATATGGCTAAGGCACTAAGCCGCTCCCCCTTTGTTAAGACGGTTTATCCGTCTGCGGCTAATTTTCTTTTACTCGATATTATTAATGATGAGGCGTTATTTTCTGAACTTACCAAGCGTAATGTTAAAATTCGTGATTACCGAACGACAACTGGCAAGGTGAGGATTTCGATTGGCTCCCCAGAGGAAAATATAATTGCGCTCAAAGCTTTTGGCGTCTCCCCGCAAGATGAATCTAAAGATCGTATCGGTGAAGAGTTTCGCAAAACCAATGAAACCGATATTGCTGTACGGGTTAATCTTGATGATACGCGCGTCGTGAAAATCAGCACGGGCATAGGGTTTTATGACCATATGCTTGAGCAGATTGCGAAACATGGCGGCATGGGCCTCACCTTATCTTGTGAGGGGGATCTTCATATTGACGCGCATCATACCATCGAAGACACGGCTTTGGCTTTTGGTAGCGCGCTGAAAAAGGCGCTCGGGAATAAAGCGGGCATTGGCCGCTACGGCTTTGTTATGCCAATGGATGAAACGCAGGCGCGGGTCGCGATTGATTTATCCGGCCGCCCCGCCGCTGTTTTTAAAGGTGAGTTTCCGACCGATCATGTCGGTGAGTTCCCTGTCGAAATGTGCCCGCACTTCTTTGAGAGCATGGCGCAAACTTTGGGCGCTGCGATACATATTGATGTCGAAGGCGAAAATTCTCACCACATTATCGAAGCCTGTTTCAAAGGTGTTGGCCGCGCCTTACGGCCCGCTTTTGCGCGTGTCGGCGGGGATATTCCGTCAACGAAGGGCGTGTTATAAATCATGTCCCTCGTTATTGTTGATACAGGCTGCGCGAATCTATCATCTGTTAAGTTCGCCTTTGAACGCCTTGATATTCCAGTATTTATTTCAAGCCAGACATCTGAGATTGAATCTGCCGATAAGGTTTTAATTCCGGGAGTCGGCGCTGCGCCCTATGCGATGAAAAAAATCGAGGAGCGCGGGCTTCGGAATTGCCTGCAAGGCCTACAGCAGCCCGTCATGGGAATTTGCCTTGGTATGCAGCTGTTGTTCGAAACCTTGACCGAAGGCGAAACGGTAACGGCGGGGCTTGGTCTTATTCCGGGGCGCGTTGAAACCTTGGATGCAAAATCTTTACCCTCCCCGCATATGGGCTGGAATCAGCTTAATATTGTCAAAGACAGCCCTCTTTTGACGGGACTTAAAACGGGAGATTACGCCTATTTCGTCCATAGCTATGCGGTCCCCTTAGGCGATTACACATTGGCAAGCTCGGCTTATGGCACGCCTTTCTCTGCGATTGTCAGCCACAAAAATGTGTCTGGTTGTCAATTCCACCCCGAGCGCAGTAGCGCTATTGGGGCTCAAATACTTAGCAATTTCGCTAAAGGATAAGACCATGATTTTTCCGGCAATAGACCTAATGGATCGCCGCTGCGTTCGCCTTTATAAAGGCGACTTTAATCAGCGCACAGATTACCAAGCCACGCCGATGGATGTGGCTAAATCCTATGCAGCGGCAGGCGCTAAATGGATGCATGTTGTTGACCTTGACGGCGCTAAGCTGGGCATGAGCACGCAAAGCGACTTGATTATGGAGATGGCAAGTGAAAGCGGGCTTTTTGTCCAAACGGGCGGCGGTATTCGCGATGCAAAGCAAATTAAATCCTTGCTAAGCGGCGGCGTTACCCGTGTTGTTATTGGGTCTTTAGCCGTCTCGAACAAAGAATTAGTCGCCTCGTGGATGACTGAATTTGGGGCTGATAAGATCGTCCTCGCGCTTGATATTAACGTCGGAGATGATGGCCTGCCGCGACCCGCATTAAAAGGATGGACAGAAGCAAGTTCTGAAACACTTTGGGATGTTATTGACGCCTATGAAAATCTGCGAACGCTGCTGGTTACGGACATAAGTAAAGATGGTGTTCTCGGCGGGGCAAATGTTGGGCTATATCAGCAGATCATTGCGCGTTACCCGAACATCGACCTTATAACATCCGGCGGTGTCGGGACGCTCGATCATGTCCGCGCGCTAAAACAGCTTAAGCCTCACGGCGTTATTATCGGCAAGGCGCTTTATGAAAACAAATTCACCTTAGAAGACGCAATTGCATGTTAGCGCGGCGTATCATTCCCTGCCTTGATGTGCGGGATGGCCGCGTTGTTAAAGGTGTGCAGTTTCGCAATCACGTTGACGTTGGCTCTATTCTTGATCTGGCGTTACGTTACCGCGATGAAGGGGCTGACGAGCTTGTTTTTTACGATATCACGGCTTCGACCGATCAGCGCGAGGTCAGTCCTGAATGGGTTAGCTCCGTCTCGCGCGCTATAGATATTCCTTTTTGCGTCGCCGGCGGCATTAGTAGTGTTGACGCAGCAGGTGCGCGCCTCGCGGCGGGGGCAGATAAAATTTCCATCAACTCCCCTGCTCTATTGCGGCCTGGTTTAATTAATGAGCTTCACGATGCTTTTGGCCGCCAATGCATTGTTGTTGGGATTGATAGTTTTGAGGAAAATGGCCGCTACCGTGTGCGCTCGCATACGGGGGATCCTGATAAAATGCGCGAGACAGGGCGCGATACACTCGGATGGGTTCAAGAAGTTGTTGAGCGCGGTGCGGGCGAAATCGTATTGAATTGTATGAACCAAGACGGCGTGCGTAAGGGCTATGACATTACCCAACTTAAAACTATCCGCGCGGCCTGCCCCGTCCCTATGATTGCGTCGGGTGGTGCGGGCGAAATATCACATTTTAAAGATGTCTTTGAACAGGCGAATGTCGACGGTGCATTGGCCGCCAGTGTATTCCATAAAGCTGTCATTGCTATTCCGGATTTAAAATCCTACCTAAAAAGTCAACAGATTGAGATAAGGCTATGAGTATAGATTTTGAAAAAGGCGGCGGTCTTATACCGGCGATTGTGCAAAACGCTAAAACCGAATCCGTTCTTATGCTTGGATATATGAGTCCTGAAAGCTATGAAAAAACGCTTGAAACAGGCAAAGTCACTTTCTTCAGCCGATCACGTCAGCAATTATGGGTAAAAGGCGAAACAAGCGGAAATTATTTAGAATATGTGTCCCATGCCGTTGATTGCGACAAAGATACTATTCTCGTCAAAGCGCTTCCGCATGGCCCGACATGCCATGAAGGGACGGCGTCTTGCTTTCAAACGACGGGGCATACGGGCCTTGGCTTTCTGCCTTATCTTGAAGATTTAATTAAGGCGCGAAAAACGGCTGATCCAGATAGCTCTTACACAGCCAAGCTTTTGCAGGGCCCGTTGCGGCGCGCGGCGCAAAAAGTCGGAGAAGAAGGCGTAGAAACCGCCCTTGCCGCTGTCGCGGAAACGGATGAAAAGCTCACCAGTGAAGCGGCGGATTTACTGTATCATTTAATGGTCTTGCTACGCGCCAAAGATGTCAGCTTTGATAAGGTTATCGACACGCTCATAGAGCGCCATAGTCAATAAAGTCATTTGCTTTATCGTCTTGTTATGAGCCCGAATTTGCGTCCGGGCTCATAACCTTATTTTGCTGGAACCGTTAAATAATAGCCTCGGTAATCTTGCGTCTGAATATTTAACGTTGATGCCGTATCGCCGGGATAGAAAATAATAGAGGCTGTTCCGCTCGCCATATCACGTGTCTGGCTGCCGGTAGGTGTTCCTTGGTTTTTCAAAAAACGCCCGCCACCATCTATAGTGAAATAAGCCCGCTCGTTAAAGCTGGTAACACGCAGTCCGTTTTTATCTTGCGCCTCAGCGAAAACCGTGACCGAGCCATCCTTATTCTCAGATGTTGTCAGGATAATATCGACCATTTTTCCGGCTTTTTGGCTCGTATAGGTCAGGTCATATTCATGACGGGCTTGGACGTTACCCTCTGCGTTAAACCCTTCAACCGATAATGTGTTTTTTCCCTCTTCAAAAGCGACATCCCATGTCAGCCCCGAAGCCGGAAATTTATTAATGTCTCGTTTTTTATTACCCAAAGCGTTGCCATTTAAAGACAGCTCCGCAGTGTCGGTATTACAGAAAACAGAAATCGTTTTTGTCTCGCCGGCCCTGCCTTCGCGGTAATTCCAGCTCGGGCTTTCAATCCAGCAAACAGGGTCTTTTTTCCAATAGCTGGCAAAAACATGATAGACATCTTTTTTAACGCCGTCGCGCTGCACGAGGCCCTTCATATTGACAAAGGGAAGCGGGTTTTCAGGACGAATAGGTGTCCCAAAATCTTTAAAAGCCCATTGCGCATTTCCGGCAAAATTAGGATCAGTTTCTGACACTCTTAAATGCCAATCAAAGAGGTCAATCATATAGGTCATATCCCAAACCTTGGATTTAGCGACAGATATAACGCCTGTTTGATTCACGGCCTCCTCAACCGATCCCAGACTCTCGGGATCGGCTGTGCCGTAAGGCCCAAAGGGCTTTTCGAGATAACGGCCAACATGTGACGACCCGCCATACTCCATATGTAAGAGTGCAGGATGTTCAGCGCGGGCCTTTTCGATGGCTTCTTGATATTGCACATAACCGCCGCCATACCAGCCCGCCCATATAGACGGTGAGTAAACGTCAACAATATCATCGCCTTCGGGGAATTTTCGAATTGTTGTTAATCGCCCCGGATCCATTTCTTTGGCAATGTCATGGAGCATTTGTAGCTCTTCTGCGACTCGTGTACGATCACCACCGCCCTCTTGGTCGGGTAGCCAATACATCTCATTGCCGAGCGACCAGAGAAAAACCGACGCTCGATTATAGTTTTGGGCAATCATCGCCCGCGTCATATTTTGTGTATTCTCACGCCACTCTGCGCCGCCAACGCCGCCGCGGTTCCATGGAACTTCATCATAAAGAATAAGGCCGAGTTTATCGGCTGTGTCGTAAATCACGGGATCATGCGAATAATGGCCAAGGCGTACAAAATTAGCCCCCATGTCTTTGATTGCGGTCAAATCGGCAATGCGCTGCTGATCGGAGAGCGCCGAGCCCATACCGGCGTGGCCTTCATGAAGATGGGTTCCGCGCAGCAATAGCCGCTCGCCATTCAGAAAAAACGGGCCATTGGCTTTAAATTCGAACCAGCGCAGCCCGAAATTATCCTCAAAACTGTCCAGAACATTACCGTCCCCATCGAGTAAATCTGTTCTAAGCCGATATAGATTTGGACTATCCGGCGACCAAAGCGAAGGATCATTAATAACAAATTCAAGCTCAGCGCCCTCGGCAATAGTCTCGTTATTCGGCCCCGTTATAACGCTCTGATAGCTTTCCCCCTCACCGCCATTTACAATAGGAGAGAGCGTAACGACTGCGCGGTCTTTATTCACATCCGTATTAACGCGGACTTGTTTTAAAAAGACATCAGGGCGAGTATGCACCCAGACATCGCGGGTCAGGCCGCCATATTGGAAAAAATCCGCTTTTTGCGAAGGAATCAAATTCTTATCAATGCCGTTATCAACGCGGACTAAAATCTCATTAACTCCAGATACGGCTTGATCTGTAAATTCTATGTCAAACCCCGTATAACCGCCAATGTGATCGCCTGATTTTTGGCCGTTGACATAAATTTCAGCCTTCATTTGCGCGGCTTCAAAATGCAAGAAATAGCGCTGCTCTGGCTGTGTTTTTAAATCAATTTCTTTGCGATACCACGATCCATCTCGGCGATAGCCAGTAATAACATCGGTTGTATCATCCGCATTCCATGTATGCGGTAAATTCACATCTTCCCATGTGCCCAGTTTATCAACACGCGCAACATCACGTTCAGCCATTTCAAGATATTGCCAATTTTGCGAGATTTTCTGGCGGGTTTGATTGATCTTCACCCGCGTCGTTTCGCTCGTTTGCACGTCACCAGCATAGCTATGCGGAGCCTCAGCTTGACAGGCTGATAAGATAAAGGCTGCACTTATGAAGCCTGAGGATATTAAGAGCTTTATGGGGGTCATATGGAGGCCTACCAGTTGAACATTGATCCATCTTCAAGACGGTTTACAGGCAGATAAGCCCGCTCATACGGATATTTTGCTGCAAGCTCTTCATCAATATCAACGCCGTGCCCAGGGACATCGCCGGGGTAAAGATAACCGTCTTTAAAACTATAAGCATGAGGAAAAACCTCATCCGTCTTTTCAGTATGCCGCATATATTCCTGCACCCCAAAATTATAAATAGCCGTGTCCAGATGAAGCGCGGCGCCCATACAGACGGGCGATAAATCTGTGGCCCCATGTGAGCCAGACCGGACATGATGCAAGCTAGCAAATTCAAATATTTTCTTAAGGTGTGAAATCCCGCCGGCATGAACAACTGTGCTTCTAATATAGTCAATCAAGCCCTCTTCAATGAGGGTTTTACAATCCCAAATCGAATTAAAAACTTCGCCAACAGCCAGAGGCGTGGTCGTATGTTGACGTATCATACGATAGGCTTCTTGATTTTCTGCGGGCACGCTATCCTCAAGCCAAAATAGATTATAAGGCTCAAGCGATTTTCCGACTTTAGCGGCTTCTTGCGGTGTTAAGCGATGATGGGCGTCATGTAGAAAATGATAACCAAACCCAAACTTGTTTCGTAAATGGTCGAATAATTTCGGAATATGGTTGATATATTTGGAGGTGCTCCAGATGTTTTCACTGGGCAGGTTTCCGTCTGCAGGCTCATAATACATTTTGTCTTTGGACACGCCATATGTTGATGACAAGCCAGGAATACCCGTTTGCGCGCGAATAGCTTTATAGCCTAAATCAATATATTTCGCAACCTGATCGGTCGTCTCCGCAATGTCAGCACCGTTTGCATGACCATAGACCATAACGCCGTCGCGCGATTTACCGCCAAGCAATTCATAAAGCGGCATGTTCGCGGCTTTGGCCTTGATGTCCCACAAAGCCGTATCAATACCCGCAATAGCCGTCATTGTGACGGCGCCGCGCCGCCAATAACAGCCGCGGTAAAGATATTGCCAAATATCCTCAATGCGGCCCGCGTCTTTACCAATAAGACAAGGCGCAATATGATCTTTGATATAGCTAACAACAGATAATTCACGCCCATTTAATGTTGCGTCACCAATGCCATATATACCTTGGTCGGTTTCAATTTTTACGGTGACAAAATTCCGGTCAGGACAGGTCACTATTGTTTTTACATTTGTTATTTTCATGGCATTTAATTCCGTTTAGTCTGTATCAATAGTTATTGTGAGTCGTAACTATGGGCTGAATATGGCCCGATCCGTTGCTGCAAAATGGCCGCAACATTGGCTTCGGCGCGGCCAAAGGCCATTTGGTATTTATCTTAAACTTATTCATTTATAATGCTTTCAAGCGCCAAAATTGCTGATGTATCAGCGAGCGCTTTGCAGCCTGAAATAATCATATCACAACAGGCTTTATCTGTGGAGATGTCATCAGGAAACAAACCCTTAAGCTCGATAAAAGCTTTGGCGTAATCTCCGGCCTTAAGCGAAGTGTCAGGTAGCGCGGTGTCGACCTGGGATAAGTAACCATCTACAGGCGGCGTGCCGTTTAGTCTTCGGCGGCGATTAAATTCGATCCAAGCCGAAACGACAAAACAGGCGAATGGAGAAAGTTTATTCTGCTCTTGATAATATTGGATAACCGGAAAAATTCGAGCTGGGATTTTTTGCGAGCCATCATGTGATATCTGCTCCAGAAGATGACGAATATGCGGGTTTTCAAATCGGGCTTTTGTCGCAGACCAATATTGCTTTAGATCTAGTCCCTGAGGCGGCTGTATTGTTGGAATAGATTCCTGCTCTATTAAGCGGTCCACAAAAAGCGATAATTTAGGGTGATTGATTGCATCTTCAACAGTGTCGAGGCCGAGTAATAATCCAAGATATGTTAGGGTGATATGCGCCCCGTTCAAAATACGAAGCTTTGTTTTTTCAAAAGCTTTCACATCCGGCGTTATGATAACGCCGGCGCGCACCCATGCCGGACGGTTGAGCGGTAGATTATCTTCGATTACCCATTGGGTAAACTGCTCACGCTGCACAGCGCCATGATCTGTCAAACCGATATTCGCCTTAACATCCTCAAATAATGCGGCGTCAGATGCCGGCGTAATGCTATCAACCATTGTACTTGGAAATCGAATTGATGTTTCAATATAATCAGCAAGATCACTGTCGATTTGGCGCGCAAATTCCAGACAGGCCGTTTTTAGTTTCTCCCCATTTTCAGGAAGATTATCGCAGCTTATCAAGGTCAACGGGGCATGGTTTTCGATGCGGCGCCGACGGCAGGCCTCGACTAAATACCCGATGGCAGAGACAGGGCTACGAGGTGATAGGATATCATTTGCAATCGCCGCATTAGACAGATCAAGCTCACCCGTCGGGCTAAGCGCATAGCCTTTTTCTGTAATGGTCAATGTCACGAAAAAAGTCGTTTTTGCGGTTAAGCGCTCAAAGACCAAATCCGAATTATCCTTGGCGCATAAGACCTCTTTCAGGCAGCCGATGATCCGATAATTCGGGGCTTTATCTTTAACGGCCAGCGTATAAAGGCCATTTTGCGGCGTTAAAGCTTCCGCCGCGCCGCGGCTATTAAGCGATACGCCGCATATGCCCCAATTTCCGCCGCCAATAGCGACGGCCTTATCCGTATAATAGGCTTGATGAGCGCGGTGAAATGCCCCCGGTCCAAAATGGACAATGCCAATGCCGCATTGCGCGCGGTCATAATCGGGCCTGTCTGCGGCGGCTTCATGCCACGTGCTTTCGGATAATTGCGTCATATTAGGCCGCATCGCCTAAGGGTAATTTATAAGCACGGCGCGCAAGATTATAGGTTAGGTCAATGATGATTTTACGCGCGTCATCCAGCGTAATTTTATGCTCTGCGACAAGACCGCTTAGATAAACGCAGTCCATACGGCGCGCCACGTCATGACGGGCGGGGATGGATAAAAAGGCGCGTGTATCATCATTAAATCCGGCGGTATTATAAAAGCCGGCGGTTTCCGTCACTTGATCCCTAAACCGCATCATGCCTTGCGGACTATCATGGAACCACCAAGGCGGGCCGAGTTTAAGGCAAGGGTAATGCCCCGCCAAAGTTGCAAGTTCGCGGGCATAATTGCTCTCATCAAGCGTAAATAAAATCAGTGTAAGGTTTGGATTATTCCCATATTTCGCCAAGAGCGGCTGTAGCGCCTGTGTATAATCAACCCGCATCGGAATATCTGCGCCCTTATCAGCGCCAAAGCGGTGATGAAGCTCTGGATTATGATTGCGAAAACTACCGGGGTGAATTTGCATGACCATGCCGTCCTCAACACTCATACCCGCCATTTCCGTTAGCATTTGCGCCCGTAAAAGCTCCGTATCATCTGCGCTTGCTTTGCCTGATAAGCATAAGGTTAAAAGCGCCTGACATTGATCGGTGGACAGATTTGCCGTTCTTGCAGTGGGGTGGCCATGATCCGTGGCAGTCGCCCGCCCTACATCGCGGAAATATTTCCGCCGAAGCCTCAAAGCCTCTAAATATCCGGCCCATGTTTTTGTATCTTGAGCCGTAAGCTCCGCGAGCTTTTGAAGATTACTCGCAAATTCAGGCTTATCCGCATCAATAACATCATCGGGCCGAAATGTCGTAATGACGCGCGGCGCATAAGGTGTGCCCTCAAGCGCTTTGTGATGCGCGAGGTCATCCAGAGCGCCTTCAGTCGTCGCGATAAGATTAATTTTAAAGCGGTCTAGCAGCGCTTGAGGCTTATAGGCGTCTGTTTTCAGTGCGCCGTCCAGATGATCGTAAATTTCCATGGCTGTGTCAGGGCCAAAAGGGATATCAAGACCAAATATATCCGCAAAGACATGGTCATACCAAATGCGGCTCGGTGTGCCGGCAAAAAGATAATAGTGATCGGCGAAAAGCTGCCAAACAACACGCGGGTCTTTTTCATAATCTGCGCCGTCTTTTGGGGCTATTCCAAGGCTCTCCATGGAGAGACCTTGGCTATAGAGCATACGCAAAACGTAATGATCCGGCAGGATGAGTAGTGCGGTCGGATTGTCAAAGTTCTTATTTTCGGCGAACCAGGATGGATCTGTATGACCATGCGGGCTAATAATAGGCAGGTCTTTTACAGTCTTATAGAGCAAACGGCATAATTTACGCTGGGTTGGATCCGGCGGGAATAATCTATCTTCATGCAATGGCGAATCTTTTGACATATTCTCTCAAATCATTTATCGGACTATACTAATATTATGTCCTGTTGCTAATAATTGGACAAGCCAAAAATGATTATTTTTTTAAAATTGGTCATATTTATTTGGGTTTCATATCGCATGTCTTAAAATATTTGTGTTAGGGTCGCGTTGCATAATCGTCATCGGGGCTCATAACAATAACAAAGGGGGAGAGTAATGAAGACAGCACGCTTATATAAAACTGTTGCTGATGATCTCTTGAAATTCATTATTGCGGGAGATTATAAAACAGGGGAACGCCTCCCGGCTGAGCGTGAGCTTGCCGTAAAATATAATGTAAGCCGTCCCACGATGCGCGAAGCCATAATAGCGCTTGAAATCGCTAATCGCGTTGAAGTTCGTAAAGGATCTGGCGTTTATGTGCTCCCTCATACGACAGCCAAGAGCCCCCTCTCACCTGGTAATAATCTGGATTTGGATGTTGGCCCATTCGAATTAACGGAGGCGCGCATGTTAATTGAAGGCGAAGCTGCGTTTTTAGCTGCGAGCTTGATAACCGATGAAGAAATTCAGGCTTTGGACGGCATTATCAAGCGCATGGAGGCTGAAAATGAAGAAAACGAAAGTCATGAAACTGCGGATAAAGATTTTCACATGACAATAGCCCGCGCAACGCGAAATTCAGCGCTTGTCGCCATTATAGAAGAGCTTTGGAACCTCAGGGAAAAATCTGTTTTGGCTCAAAACATGTATAAAACTATTCGTCTTGAGGGGGTGAAGCCCAGTATTGACGAACATGTTGAAATTTTCTTGGCCCTGAAATCAAATGACCCTAAAGCCGCGAGAATGGCCATGCGTAACCATTTGTCCCGCGTTATTGATACGCTATTGGAAGCGACAGAGATTAACGCCGTTAAAGAAGCAAAGCAGCGCACATCTGCAAAAAGAGAGCGCTATTTAATGGCGAATAAAATCTAACCAATTAAAGCTATTTAATTTATAATGCGCTTACCGCGCGAGCCATCCGCCATCAACAGCTAATATATGGCCGTTGATATAATTAGATGCGGGTGACGCCAAGAACAAGGCCGCGCCGGCAATATCTTCAGGATCGCCCCAACGGCCCGTTGGAATACGGCCTAAAATCGACTGATTACGGGCCTCATCGGCTCGTAAGGCCGCTGTGTTATCCGTTGCAATATAGCCCGGAGCAATCGCATTAACTTGAACATTTTTTGCGGCCCATTCATTTGCTAAGGCCTTGGTTAGTTGAGAAACTCCGCCCTTACTGGCAGCATAAGCTGGTACAGTAATCCCGCCTTGGAAACTCAGCAAGGATGCAATATTGATAATTTTACCTGCGCCTTGATCTATCATCGTCCCGCCAATTGCGCGGCAAAAACGGAACACCCCCGTTAAGTTAACATCTAATACGGCATTCCAATCTTCATCGGAATAATCACGCGCAGGACTACGGCGGATTGTGCCCGCATTATTAACCAGAATATCTATACCCCCGTAAAGGTCTAACCCCTTTTTGACGGCGTCCTCGATATCTTGTCCGGATGATTGATCGCAGCCCAAGGGGCTCATTTGCCCGCCAATCGCTTTTATTTGCGATGCAGTATCCGCCAAGTTTTCAACGCGGGACGCAACAGCTATGACTCGCGCGCCCGCATCGGCCATGGTCACAGCAATAGCTTGGCCAATTCCTCGGCTCGCGCCTGTTACCAAAACCGTTTTTCCAGATATGTCAAACATAGATGCAATCATCATAATGTCCTTATTGATAGGTTATATGCCTTACATCAAGCCAAAAGCGCGCGGAAGAGCTTCGCTAATAAAGGGGACATAAGTCACTAATAATAGCGCGCCAATTAAGGCGCCGTAGAGCATGATTAAAGGCCGTATAAGCTCCTGAATGGTTGTGCCGCCAACAGCGCAGCCCACAAAAAGTACGCTGCCTACGGGCGGCGTGCATAAGCCAATGGATAGGTTCAAGACAAGCATAATGCCGAAATGTAGCGGGGTCATGCCAAGTTCCATGGCAATCGGCAGAAAAATTGGCGTAAAGATTAAAATAGCGGGGGTAATATCCAAAAACGCGCCAACAAGAAGCAAGATAATGTTGATAAGCAGCAAAATCACGAAGGGATTATCGCTAATACTTAGAAGTCCGTCGCTAATGGACTGCGGAATATTTTCATAGGCTAAGACCCATGCCATACCTGTCGACACACCAATTAAAAGCAAAACCATAGCCGTTGTCTCAATAGATTTAAGCAAAAGATTCGGAAGGTCTTTAACCTCAATCTCGCGGTAGAAAAGCGTTAAAACGAGCGCATAAATCACGGCTATAGCGCTGGCTTCCGTGGCAGTGAAAATGCCGGCAATAATACCGCCAACAACAATGAATATCATTAAAATACTTGGGCCAGCCTCTAACAGCTTCTTTATCGCGGCCCGCATGGGTATTCTGGGGGAGCGAGGGTAATTTTGTTTTTCAGCATATCCAGCCGCGACGATCATCAAGGTTAAACCCGCCAAAATTCCGGGTAAATAACCGGCCATAAACAGGGCCGCTATAGAGACACTCCCTGCGGCAACAGCATAGACAATCAAGACATTACTCGGCGGAATTAACAGCCCTAAAATTGATCCCGTCACAGTGACGGCCGTGCTGAAATTGCGGTCATAGCCTTCTTTTTCCATAGCCGGCACCATAAAGGTTCCGATCGCAGACGTCGCCGCAACAGCAGAACCGGAAATAGAGCCAAAAAGCATACAAGATAGCGTATTAACCAATGCAAGACCGCCCGGAAATGTCCCAACCAGAGCTTTCGCCGCCTCAATAAGGCGTTTGGCAATACCGCCCTGCCCCATTAAATATCCTGATATAACAAAAAACGGGATGGCTAGCAGCGTAAAACTATCAAGCCCGCCGGCAAGTCTCTGCGCCATAGTTACAGCCGCGGGGTCAAATGACATTGTCATCATTAAGGTGGAGAGTGAGGCTAGCCCAATACTAATGGCAATGGGCACGCCCAGTAAGACAAGAACAAAGAAAATACCCAGAAGAACGAGAATGGAAATTAACATTATATATCCTTCGGGCTTAAAGATGGCTGTTCATCAGGAGAGACTTCACTCGGTTTGTGAATTTCGCCTCTGAATATGATGTCGCCTATATATTGCAGGGCATATAGCGACATTAAAACTCCGCTAATCGGGATGACGCTGTAAATATAAGCCATGCGAATACCAAGAGCGGCTGAATTTTGATCTAACTCATAGGTCAAGGAAACAAGCCGCGCCCCCCCGTAAAGCAAAATAACAAGTGCAAATATAAGGCAAGATATTAAGGCAATTAATTCAGTTATTAATCGCGGCTTGCCTGTTAACGGCGTGACAAGAATATCAATTCCGACATGCATGCGGTTACGGAACGTATAGACCGCCCCCAAAAGGCCAAGCCAGATGAGTTGGAAGCGGGCAATTTCTTCGGTTAGCGAACTTGGCGCGCGTAAAACATAGCGCGATACAACCTGCCATGTCACAACAATTATCATAGTTGCCGCAAGAAAAACCAAGCACCACTTAAGGGCCGCGTCGATAGGTTTCATAATGGCTTTCATGAGAGCTTCTCTAAATCTTCGACGGTGCCAATAAGCGGGCCGAGTTCTGATTGTTGAAATTTTGTTTTCATACCCGAGACGGCATCACGAAAAGGCTGTTTATCGGGATAAATCACCTCACAGCCGGCTTTTTTCACCGATTCAATCGCATTTTCCGACGCCGCGCGCCAAAGCTCTCTTTGTTTAATCACGGATTCCTTGACGGATTGGCGGAGCCATTGACCTTGCTGTTCAGACAAGCTGTCATAAACGCGGCGAGACATGACTAATAAATCCGGCACAGCTGTATGCTCATCTAATGTGTAATATCGGGCTGCTTCAAAATGTTTGGACAAGAAATAAGAGGGCGGATTATTTTCTGCGCCGTCTACAATTCCTTGCTGTAAGGACGTGTAAATCTCGCCCCATGAAATCGGTGTGGCCGCCCCGCCCAAAGCCTCAACCATTTCAATAGAGGTTCGGCTTGGCAGGACACGGACTTTTTTACCAATAAGATCAGATGGCTTTCGCACGGCGCTATCGGTCATATAAAAACTACGGCTGCCAGCGTCATAATAACAGAGGCCCTGCAAGCGAACATCGCGGAGAGAATCGAGCAGCGGTTGCCCATCAACCGAATTTAAAAACCGCCAGACGTGGCCGCTGTCTTGAAATAGATAAGGTATAGAGAATAATTTCATTTTAGAAGAAAAGCCTTCCATTGAAATTGAAGATACCTTGGTCATGGACACCGAGCCGATTTGCAAAAGCTCGATTAATTGGCGCTCATTGCCGAGCTGTCCGCTGGGGTAAATATCAAGGCTCATCTCGCCGCTAGATAATTCCGCGAGGCGATTGCCCATAAACACCATGGCTTGATGGACAGGATGATCCGCACTTAATGTGTGGGCTAGTTTTAAGGCCGTGCTCGAGATATTATTACCGGAACAGCCGGAAAGCCCTGCTGATGTTAAACCGAGGCCGGCCATGCCCCCAAGATAGGCCCTGCGGTTAAGATCAATCATTATTGACCTCCAGCAGGTTTATCAAAAAAACCTTTTTCGGATAATTCATGCACGCCTGCACCGGCTAGCAAAAACGCGCCATTGCCGTAAAACTGTGTTTCATTAGGCGATACGCGGTCCGGCGCATATCCGACTTGTTGCACCCATCCAAGCATGCCTTGATCGTTAATAGCGGCATTGAGCGCACGCCATCCGCGTTTTACGGATGGCAAATAGGCCGCTTTATCCAGCATATTATTCGCAAGCCCCCAAGATAAGCCTGCGACAAAAAAGGCTGTCCCGCTCGACTCTGCCACGGGGTAAAGATCACCTGCTGCCAATGAAACGGGCCAATAGCCGCTGTCATCCTGCAAGGCAATCAGGCTCGCGGCCATCTGTTTATATAGCGCCACATAGCGATCATAAGAGGGGTGGTCTTTCGGTAAATCGTCAATAATGTCTGTCAGTCCCGCGAAGACCCAGCCATTACCTCGGCTCCAATAAATTTTTTCGCCATTTTCCTCTCGGCGATCAAAAAAACGGCTATCGCGGAGAAAAAGTCCGGCCGCATCATCAAAAAGATAATCTTTAGTGATCCAGAACTCTTCATCAGAAAACGCAAGATATTTAGGATCATTCGTGATTTTGCTAAGCTTTGTCCAAACGGGAGGCCCCATAAACAAAGCATCCGCCCAGCACCAACGTTTCAAACATTCATGCGAATATCCGGCTTCCGTCCCCTTTGGGCCAAATTCTAGCGATACATCCGATGGATTATCCAAAATCTGGTCGAAAACCTGCAAAGTCGGCTTAATCATCTCTAAATCATTATAACGATCATAAAGCGCCGCGTAATATTGCCCGACAACATGATCGTCAGCGTGATAAATACGCGCTTCCAATTGATAATCTTGCTTTTCAGCAAAAGCCTTTAGAAACTTGAAGTAATCCTCATTATCGGTTTCAAGCGCCCAATCTGCCATGCCTTTGAGGAATGTGCCTTGAATCCAGCCCCGTTTTTCCTCGCTTCTTTCCTGAAAGCTCGGTACGAAAGCGCCATATTCGGCTAACTCCATATGGGCCAATTGCCAATCAGTAACCCCATTTGTTACGTCTTGAATGGCCGCTACGCTGAAGATACCTTCCGCTTGTATGTTAGCCGTGGATTTAGGCTCTGTTTCAACGGATGGTGAGCCGCAATTGACGGCGCCGAGGCTAAGGATTAAGCCCATAGTATATGTAAATAATGGCCGCTTCATTCCATCCCCCTGCATTTTTTATTGGTCATATATCACTTGCATTATGTTTGCAATTGGTCAAATAGATTTACGCAACTGATCCAAATTTTAAATGATGAAAGACAATAAGATGTTTAATAAATCTTTTTTCTCCTTACCTTTAAAAACAGTTTATGCGTTAAGCGCCTCTACCGCCCTGCTGACCAACTTAGTCAGTTGCAGTCAAGCGCCCTCACCTGTTTCCACTGCGTCCCAAGAAACTGATGCAGAGCTTATAGACAAAGCCGCAGCTGATATAGGTGATTTGACCCAAAATGGGGTATCCATCACGTCTATCATGACACCGGCTGGGTATAAACGCGGCGATAAATTACTCGCTTATGAGGGACCGGGTTGGGAATCAAACAAAGTCGGCTACCGCCTTTATCTTGATGGGCGTAATGCGCTGGATATTTTTGGCAAAAAAACCACTGACATGGTGTTATCGCGTGTTGGCCGCGGAGATGATTATCACGCAATGGCAGATTGGGGCATGGATATCCTCAAAGTTGGCAATTCCCTCGGGGCGGGCGGATTTGGCATATATAAGGATGGAAACGTCGTGCAAATCGGAGATGCTGAAAGATATAAAGCGGCCGTCTTAGAAGACACACCCGCCACAGCTCGGCTTGAAGTGAGCCATATAGGATCGCAAAATTGCGGATCAGATATACAGGCTCAATATATAATAAATGCCGATGAGCGTATGACAAAAGTCAAAGTCAGCGGCGATTGCAATTACCCGATTGCTGCGGGGCTTATTATACATCCAAACACAAAAAGTTTGGCCTCCAAAACCAACGAGGGCTGGCAATATAAAGCACGTTACGGTAGTCAAAGCCTTGTGCCTGATAATCTAGGGTTAGCCTTATTTTACCAGAGCGCTGATGTAGCCCAAACAGGGACCGATGATGATGATGACTATATTGTCTTCAAGACGCGTGATAATATCGAATATTATACCGCTGCTGCATGGGCGCAGGAGCTGGGTGGTCTCTCGACGGAGCAAGACTTTGAAAACTGGCTGAAATCAACACAAAAAGATTTAAACGCCAATAGAAAGTAAATATCAAAAGCACGATTACTGGCTTTTAATTTAAAGGTTTAACCATGGAAATACGTTACTCGGCGGATATTGTCCGTTATAAATCAATGACAAACTCTGAATTAAGAGACACATTTGTCGTCCAGACCCTTTGGGGTGAGGATGAAGTCCCGCTCGTTTATTCAGATATTGACCGCGGCATTGTCGGCTCAGCCGTTCCCGTGAAGAAAGTGCTTGAAATCCCAACGCATAAAGATCTTGCCAGTGATTATTTCGCTCAGCGCCGCGAAATAGGCATTATTAATATCGGCGGCACGGGCCAAATCGAAGTTGACGGCGTATCATATGATATGGCGGCGTTAGACAGCCTTTATGTCGGCCGCGAATCACAAGGCATTAAGTTCTCCAGCTCTGATGCCGCAAATCCTGCGAAATATTATTTTGTTAGCTATCCTGCGCATAAACGATATGACACACAACATGTTAAAAAGTCAGAGGCCAATCTAGTCGAGCTAGGCGCCACAGAGACGAGTAATGACCGTGTTATCTTCCAGCCCATTCATCCGGATATTGTGAAGACCTGCCAAATCGTTATGGGCTTTACGATTTTGAAAGAGGGAAGCGTTTGGAATACCTTCCCGCCCCATACGCATAAGCGCCGGTCCGAATTTTACATGTATTTTGACCTTAATGATGATGCGCGTGTGTTCCATTTTATGGGTGAGGCCGATAATATGCGGAATATGATTATGAAATCGGGCGAAGTTGCCCTCTCCCCTATCTGGTCAATGCATTGCGGCGCTGGAACATCCTCTTATAGCTTTATTTGGTCTATGGGGGGGGAGAACCAAGTCTTTACTGATATGGATCATATTTCGCCAACTGAGGTTGGTTAGTCCAATACACACTCCCTTTTGGTCAAGTCAAAGCTGTATTAATCCGCCTTGCGCGGGTTAATACTGTGATAAAAATGCCTAATTAATAATAATTCCCCACATATTCTGGCCAATTCTCTCAAATTGGTCAGATAAATTTATTGACATCTTCTTTTGTGAGCGCAATTGATTGCGATAAGAAAACAATAAAATAATAAGTCTTATCACTCAAAGGGGAGTATATGTATAACTTCAATCAGGACGTTGCGTTTAACCGTTTGTCCAAAAAAAGAGCCTTGCTAATTGGAACTATTTTGACACTCGGGCTGTCATCCGGCGCTATGGCGCAGACGGTTGACGATGATAATGATCCAGTAGACGAAATTGTTGCAACAGGCGAAATTCAAAGGTCTTTGGAAGAATCACTCAAGGTCAAGCGTGCAACGACAGCTATTTCAGACGCTCTTGTCGGTGCTGAAATTGGTGATCTTCCTGATTTGTCGATTGCGGAAACGTTAGAGCGCGTCACAGGCGTGACCTCAGACCGCTTCAAAGGCGGCGCATCTAATATCTCCATCCGGGGCTTAGGCCCTTTTTTGGGAACATCTTTGCTTAATGGCCGTGAAATTACATCCGGTGCAGATGGCCGCGATGTCAATTTTGGTCAGTTTCCATCAGAGCTTCTTGGCGGCGTTCAGGTTTTTAAATCACAGCAAGCCGACTTTGCCGAAGGCGGTATTTCCGGCGTGATTAATTTGCAAACATTACGTCCACTTGATTACAACCGCCGCCGGTTACAAGTCCAAGGGCTTTTAGGCTATAGTGATTATGAAGACCGCGTAGATGACGGCGAGCCGTTTAACACGCGGATTTCTGGATCCTACGTCAATCAATTTGATTTAGGAGAGGGCGAAATAGGCATATCTATTGGCGGTCAAATTCGCCGCGATACGGCACCGGAAGAAGTTTATGCAACCAGTGCCAACTTCCGGGCTTGTAACACCATAAGTCCGACGAGTGATAATGGCGGTAATTGTGCCTTTAACGACGATAACGCCTCCCCTTTATATCTTATATCCAATCAATATATTCTTGGCCGCGCGCTGCAAACCCAAGCTGATAGGGACTCCATCATCGGTTCTTTGCAATGGAAGCCGAATAGCTCTTGGGATATTAATCTTGATGCGCAATGGTCAGACCGCCGCGACAATGAACTCCGCCATAATCTTGTTATCGGCGATGGTCGCCGGCGCATTAACCCGATTGCGATTTCAGAAAGCGGCGCTTTATTGGCTCATGAAGGTGAAACACGGTTTGAAAATCAAAGTGTGTTTCGTCAGCGTGACGAACGTTTCTTCCAAATTGGTGGTAATGTGGCGTGGACAAACGAGAAACTATCGCTTGAAGTCGATGCTAATTATTCAGACACAAAACGCCGTCAGGATGAGTTAGATTTACGAATCCGTACACAAGATCGTGTCGATTTTCGGCTTGATAGCCGCGATACGACGGTTCCAAATTTCACTATTCTTGAAGGGGAATCCTTCACTTTGGCAGATTTAAACGATCATGCTAATTTCACAAATGGTGCACGCGCACGCCGCAGGCCGGAAGATAATGATAATACTATATTTACAACGCGAATAGATGGTGATTATGCCGTTGATAATGGCTTTATTACGAATATAGGGATCGGCGCACGCTATGTAGACCTTAAACGGACGAATGACGACGGTAATGATGTCACATTATCATTGGTTGACGGCAATTATTTCTCCGACGCTGCGATAGCCGCACGCCGCGATGTCTTTCCTGTCCGAAATCTTTTTGAAGGTGAAGATAATACAAATTTACAAGGCCTTACATTTGCGACATTTGATCCGGAGGCTTTATTTACAGCTGTAACGGGTGATCGAAATGCTGGTTTTGGTGAAGAGTTTGTCAGATTAGACGGCTCTGATTCTGATGTATCAGAACAAACTTATGCCTTTTACGGAATGGCCGATTTCAGCACTGAGATGTTCGGGCTTCCAGCCTATGGTAATTTTGGTATCAGAGCTGTGCGGACTGAAATCGAGTCTATTGGCATTGGTGCAAATTTGACAACGACAGTGGGTCAAGACGGCATCATTGAAATTGATGACGGCGAAGGTGTCGCCTTTACAGAATCAAATGGGTTTTGGAATGTTCTCCCAAGTGCAAACCTAATCTTTGAACTCAATGAGGATAAGCTATTACGCTTTGCGGCATATTCAGCGATTGCGCGGCCCAACCCAAGAAACCTATCCGCAGCTCTTAATTTTGATGATGAAACAGATCTCGCTGATTTATCTGATATTGTGACGGCCGCAGGTAATCCGCAGATTGAACCGTTACAGGCGCAAAATTTGGATGTATCTTTTGAGTGGTACAAGTCGGATGATAGCTCTTTAACACTGGCGGCTTATTATAAGCGTCTTCAAACAGGTCTCGATCAGGTTGTTGAAGATATTTCGCTCAACGTGAATGGGACTCCGGCGAATATTGCTGTTACGCGACCCAATAATAATGATGACGGGAGTGATCTTTATGGTTTTGAAGTCGCCGTTAATCATAAGTTCTCTTACCTCCCCGGTTTGCTGAGCGGTTTTGGTATCCAAGTTAATTATAATTATGCCGATTCAAATTTCGAGTTTCCAAGTGCGGGTAACTTAAACGGCGTTGTTTTGGCCGATGTGCTTGATCCGGGCGGCATTGACGGCGCATCCCAGCATACAGGCAATTTTGTTGGCTTCTGGGAAAATGACAAATTAACGCTACGGGTTGCCTATAAAGGCCGATCAACTTATCTAAAGAACTTTAGAAATGGATCGAACCGTTTCACATCAGGTCAGGAGTTTGTTGATTTTTCTGCCAGTTATGACCTAACGGATAATATCCAATTACGCCTTCAAGGGTTGAACCTGTTTGATGAACCTAATGTGTTCTCCCGTCCTGTACCGGATAGTCTGGCGCAGGCTGATTATTCTGGACGGCGTTTATTTGCCGGCGTTCGCGCCCGGTTCTAGGGCTAAAAATAATTATTTTATATGACGCCTTTTGGGCGTCATTTTTGTAAAGGGCTATTATGAAACGTTATATAACATCTTTAGGCCTTCTTATATCTGCGGCTTGTCTCGTGACACTATGTCATGGTCAAACATCAACGCAGGCACCGATTTCCAATCATTCCAAAAACTGCACCGCGGATGCATCAGGCAATCCAGTTTTATTTATTTGGGATATAGAGAACCTTAAAAAAAGCCGCGCTAAGATTACGGCGAATGATAAATCCATCAAGCCCGCTTATGATGCCATGATAGAACTCGCCAAGAAAGAGCTCGCCAAAGATGCATATAGCGTTACCAACAAGACCAAAACGCCGCCAAGCGGTAGCAAAAATGATTATTATAGCATTGGCCCCTATTGGTGGCCAAACCCGCAAAAAAAGAGCGGACTTCCCTATATTCGCAGAGATGGGGAAACGAATCCAGAGCGTTATGATGACTCCTTTGACAGTGACCGGTTTTCAAATTTTTCTCATGGTGTTGAGAACTTAACCCTCGCAGCTTATCTTAGTCAGAATAAAATCTATGCCCAAAAAGCGGCAGAATTTGTTCGGGCTTGGTTTATAAATCCAGACACACGCATGAACCCAAATATGGATTACACCCAATCGATTCCCGGGAAAACGGATGGCCGCGGCATCGGCATTATTGATAGCTATAGATTTGTTCGAATCATTGATTCCCTTGGTATGTTGGAACATATGGGCGCGATATCCACGGCGGAAGCCGCTCTTATAAAAGACTGGTTTGCGCAATATTCACTCTGGATGCTCACAAGTGAAAATGGCAAAGAATCTCGCAGCTCCGTTAATAATCATGGTATATATTATGACGTGCAGCTTATGGCGTTTTCCGCTTATGCGGGGGATTTAGACGCGGTTAAAATCATCGCAAACGGGGTGAAGGCGTCGCGCATTCCCGGACAAATAAATAAAAAGGGGCAATTACCCCTTGAGTTACGACGCACACGCGCTTTTCATTATACGGCCTTTGCTATTCGAGCCTTTTTAGACGCCGCAGATATTGCTGAATGTGTTGGCGTAGATCTGTGGAGTTTCGAAACTCCCAAAAACCAAGGCATAAAGCAAGCTATGGCCTATCAGACGCGGTTTGCAAATAATATGAAAATCTGGCCTTTCAAGGAAATTCGAAAATACACCAATATGCGGGGTTATTATCAAAATCTCCGCCGTGTCGATGATATTTATAATGATATTAATTTCTATCCGGCCAAAACGACGCTTAGCGAAAGATATAAGTCAGATATCTCAAACCTGATTGAGCCATAAAACAGCTTCATAAATTAGGCGGTTTTTGCCCCTGCCCCTTACTGTGCAGACGGCTTCCTTTGTGAAACTCACAATGCCCTCACTAAAATGCTGCAATATATAAGGCTATTAACGCCTTATATATTAAACATAGCCCTGCAATAATTTTTTTTGAACCCTTTTGCGATCCTCCACGACAGAGTTACATGTGAACCAATACGCCTCCCCCAATTTTGGTTCCTTGAAGAAATTCATGCCTAGGAGAAACAAGAATGGCAAAAATTATTAAATCAGACAAAAAGTCTAAAACTGGCAAAGCCGCAGCTTTGGCAGCGGCAGCGGGTGCTGTTGCTCTCGCAGGTGAAGCCCAAGCGGCAGAAGCAGATGCGCAGCTTGTTGCTGTATCCTCACTTAATACTGTCGCATCAACGCGGCGTCTTGAAGACGGAACACTTGAAATTGTTCTTGAGTCTGGTGAAGTTATTACACTCGATGCAGGTACATTTGTTGAACAAAATGGTGAGTTTTTATTAAACCCAGCTGCCATTGCTGAAGCGCTTGATAGTGGAAGTGTTGCGCTTCTTGGTTTAGCGGTTGCCGGTCTTGTCGGTGTTGCGCTTGCTGTAAGCGGCGGCGGCGATGACGATGACTTTATTGCACCTGTTGTTGACCTTAATGTTCCAACGCCCGGCAATGACATCCTCCTAGGTAGCCCGAATGATGATACAATTGACGGCCTTGCTGGTAACGACACGATTGGCGGTCTTGCGGGCAATGATACTTTATCAGGCGGCGCGGGTAACGATACGCTTCGCGGCGGAGACGGCGATGATATCCTGCTTG
>CAZEOD010000024.1:0-28196 GCA_964513675.1 uncultured Caulobacterales bacterium
CAATCAAGCTGCGCCCCACCATGACGCCGTCGGCTCCGGATTGTGACAACGCCGTCAGCGCCGTCTCCCCGCAGGCAATATCGCCATTAACGAAAACGGGAATAGAGACCGCCTCTGTCACGAGCTTCACAGCGGCCCAATCGGCATGACCTTCATAAAATTGATTGCGCGTACGGCCATGAACCGTGACCATCTGCACGCCTAACCTCTCCGCGCGCTGCGCAAGCTCGGGGGCATTCAGCTGATCTAAGTCCCATCCCAGCCGCATTTTCAGCGTAACAGGCACAGGCGAGGCCTCGACCACAGCCTTAATCAGGCTCTCCGCATGATCGAGATTACGCATAAGCGCCGACCCAGATAATCCCGATGTAACTTTACGGGCCGGACACCCCATATTAATATCAATAATATCAGCCCCCGCCGCCGCGGCCATTTGGGCGCCCTCGCCCATCCAATGGGCCTCACGCCCAACAAGCTGTATAACAAGCGGATAAATCTCGCCGCCGCCCGCCGCCCGCGCCGTTGATTCGGGATCACCCTTTGATAAAAACTCACCGGCCACCATTTCCGACACAACTAATCCGGGTTTGAATTTTTGCAAGATACGGCGAAACGGCAAATCCGTTATGCCGGACATAGGCGCGACAAGAACCCGAGAGCTTAATTCATGCTTGCCGATATGGAGCTGCTTGACCATGATGTCTCTTTAACGACAGAATCACTGCCGCACAATATTTCATCGCGCTTTTGAGGGCCCATGACACGACACGCACTTATTTTAGTCGCCGCCGGACGCGGCACCCGCGCAGGTCGCGACATTCCAAAGCAATATTATAAGATTGCGGGACAGGCTTTGCTTGAACACACCCTTAAAACAGCCAATAATGCCTTTAATTTCGATGAAATATGCGTGGTCATTGCTGAAAATGACCTATTTATAACAGAATTAGTGCAGAAGTTGCCCTTTGAAGTCAAAACATGCGTTGGCGGGGCGTCGCGCACAATATCTGTGCGGCGAGGACTCGATTCCCTGCAAAACAGCCATATTGACTATGTTTATTTCCATGACGCGGCCCGTCCCTTTCTTACAAGCGCCTTGATAGACGCGCTCGCGGAGGCACTTGAGACCCATCAAGCCGCTGTACCGAGCCTTCCTGTCATTGACGCGCTTAAAACGCTTGACGGTAGCAGCGTTGATCGCAGCGCTTTACAGCGTATGCAAACACCGCAAGCCTTTCATTACAGCGCCATTAAAGCCGCCTTTGACGCGCAGCCCCTTGAGGAAAGCTTCGCAGATGATATAGCTCTTGCCAAACAGGCTGGATTATCAATCGCGTTCACGCAGGGTGATCCCCGAAACTTTAAAGTCACCTATCCCGATGACTTTCGCGCAGCAGAGCACGCCCTTATGACTGACACATATATCGCAACAGGCACAGGGTTTGACGTCCATCAATTTGATAAAGGCGATGTGTTATGGCTTTGCGGTGTCCCGATAGACTGCGGCTATACATTAAAAGGACATTCAGACGCGGACGCCGGACTTCATGCCCTCACAGACGCCATATTCGGAGCTTTGGCAGCGGGTGATATTGGCGATCACTTCCCGCCGAGTGATCCACAATGGAAAGGGGCCGCGTCCGATCGGTTTTTAGACTTTGCCATTAATATGATCGCAGAGCGCGGCGGCGAGCTCCAACATGTTGACGTGACGCTTATTTGCGAAAAACCCAAAGTGAAACCCCATAGAGAGGCGATGCGCGCGCGTATTGCGCAGATATGCCGCCTGCCCCTCACACGGGTCAGTGTCAAAGCGACGACAACTGAAAAACTCGGCTTTACAGGCCGTAATGAAGGCTTGGCCGCACAAGCCGCCGCAACAATAAAACTACCCGCCCTATGAACCCGCTTTTGAAGGATATCTTCGCCGAAGCGAAACAGCTCATCCAAGCCGCATCCGATAAAAACCTGACGATTGCCACCGCCGAGAGCTGCACAGGCGGACTTATTGGCGCGGCCATAACGGCAATCTCTGGGTCTTCACAGGTTTTTAAAGGCGGCATTATCGCCTATGACAATGAGATAAAACAGAGCCTTTTAGCCGTCCCTGCGGCAATGCTCAAACAGCACGGCGCGGTTAGCCATGATGTCGCCAAGGCAATGGCCATAGGCGCGCTCAGCGCAGTAAATGTCGATATCGCCGTTTCAGTTACAGGCATAGCTGGCCCCGGCGGCGGCTCAGATGCCAAACCCGTTGGAACCGTTTGGATCGGGAGCGCGCGACGCGGCAATGGCGATGAGATAACAGCCCAAGCGGCGCTTTATAATTTTGGCGACATCGGCCGCAATAAAGTTCGCGATATGGCCTGCTATGAAGCCCTAAAAAATCTTAATCAGGAAATAGCGCCGAAAAGTTGATTTTCTATATTATGAAATAATACTGAACCACGCCCTGCTCTCGACACATCCCAATTTAATTATTATATCCCAAGATCGGTGATTATTAAGTGAGAGGCATATTTATGAAAATTCGTTATCTTGAAATTGTGACTACGGATGTTAGCGGAACGATCGCAATCTTAGAAGCGTCTCATGAGACTGTATTTTCTGCCCCAATAGCTGAACTTGGTAATGGACGGCTAGCCGATTTGCCTGACGGGAGCAAAATTTCTGTCAGAGCGCCTATGCATGACGCCGAGGCACCAACGACACGGACTTATTTCTCAACAAATGACATAGACAAGGCGACCGCCAAAGCCGTAGAGGCCGGGGGTGAATTAGCCCATCCTGTTATGGAGATAGCGGGACATGGCAAGTTTTCAATTTTTTTCTACGGCGGTAATCAATATGGCTTTTGGCAGGATTAAATGAATCCGCCTGCCATATAATTCCGCTTGAAAACCTCTACGCGCGCGCTATTTTTAAGCCTAAGCGCTTATACTCCGCCGCAAGGTTAAGCTCATCATCGCCAACCGTCGCGCAGATTTGCGCCGTACGGCGTTCAAATGCCTGCATGATAACGTCCGTGGCACGGTTCATTTTATCCCGAATTAATATATTAAGCGGAAAGGCTTTCAGGCTCACATCGACATAAAAGTCAACGGCTGTCGAGCCATCGGACAGCGGATAAAATTTCCAGCTATTTTCAAGCGTCTTAACCGCCCCGCCCGCCTGTGCTTTTGTCACACTAATGCGGTTTTCATCGCGGTCAATATGGATGCGCGAGCGAAAGGTCTCGCGGAGCATTTTATAGGCAACAATGGCTTCGGCTTCGAAATCCGTCTCTGATAATTGTTTGGTGATCCGCAGGGCAGAGATTAAATTGATAAATTTAGGGTATTTTTCAACATCTGCTACGACATTAAAAACATCATCTGGCGCGGCGCAAACGCGGCGAATTAAATGTGTCGAGGGCACGCGCTTAGCCTTTGCGTTTTTGGCGCGCCTCACGAAGCTGCGCAAAATCAGAATCAGCATGATAGCTTGACCGCGTCAGCGGCGTCGCCGATGTCAGCAAAAACCCCTTGGCTTTCGCAATCGTCTCATAGGCTTTAAACTCCGCCGGCGTGACAAAGCGGTCAATCGGTGCATGTTTTCGTGTTGGTTGAAGATATTGCCCGATCGTCAAAAAATCGATTCCCGCAGAGCGCATATCATCCATAACCTGCATAACCTCTTCTTTGGTCTCGCCGAGGCCGACCATAAGGCCGGATTTGGTAAATTGCGCAGGGTCGCGTTCTTTGACCTTCTCAAGCAGACGCAGTGAATGATAATAGCGCGCGCCGGGGCGGATTTTTAAATAAAGCCGCGGAATTGTTTCAAGGTTATGATTAAACACATCCGGCTTGGCATCAATTACGGTCTCCGCCGCGCCGTCCTTGCGCAGAAAATCCGGCGTTAAAATCTCAATCGTCGTTTTCGGCGACCGTAAACGGATAGAGTTAATGACATCAACAAAATGCTGCGCCCCGCCGTCAGATAAATCATCGCGGTCAACCGATGTAATCACAACATGGGACAAGCCCATTTCATGAACGGCAATGCCAATATTTTTGGCTTCCATCGGATCAATCGCCGATGGCATACCCGTTTTGACATTACAAAAGGCACAGGCCCGCGTACAGGTATCGCCAAGAATCATAAAGGTCGCATGGGACTTTTCCCAACACTCGCCAATATTCGGACACGCGGCTTCTTCGCAAACCGTTACAAGCCCTTTGTCTTTGACAATCTTTCGCGTTGCGGCATAGCCTTTGGATGTCGGCGCCTTGACACGTATCCAATTCGGTTTTCGCAAAATTTCACTATCGGGCCGGTTCGCTTTTTCCGGATGCCGAGGACGCGATTTATTACTGCTTTTGTCGATCAATGTAGCCATAGGGCCTAATTGGGCTTTATGACCAAATAAAACAACCGTTTTTTAAGAAATATTTGTTATCGTTTTATTTAAATGAGCCTTAAAAAGTCTTTTCGACAATGGGGAAATTATGAGCATCACAAAACAAATTTGGCGGGGAATAAAAATTCGCGATGGGCATGATAATTTCTTCACACCGCTTCGATTGATTTTTGCCACGCTTGTTATCATTGGACATGGTTACGCTATCGTATTTGGCGGATCAGAGGATGAACCGCAAATTTTTTTCCAATATACCTTTAGCTATATTGCCGTAAATATGTTCTTTATTGCCTCAGGATTCCTTGTTACAAAATCCATGCTATATCGTGGAGACAGTGCAAGCTTTATATCTGCACGCGCCTTAAGGATTTATCCCGCACTTATCGTGCATGTTCTATTTGTTATGCTGGTGATTGGACCCTTTGTTACGAATTTACCTTTGAGAGAATTTTTTGCCTCCCCCGATTGGTATTTACAACCCGCCAAAGTGCTGACATTTATTGATACGCAGATGTATATGCCGGGAACATTTGCCACTAATGCCGAGCAAATTGGCTCCGCAGCACTATGGACATTACGCTATGAGTTTCTGGCTTATATCGGAACATGGCTATTATTTCTTATCGGTGGCCTGCGGCATAAATATATGTTTACGGCGCAATTTCTGCTACCAAGCCTAGCTTGGTTTTTAGGGCAGTATTTCGGCATTTTCGAATATTTACCTGCAACGTTTGAAAGTCTCTGCAGGTTTGGAATCGCTTATGGTCTCGGGGCTATGATTTATGCTTACCGCGAGGATATATCTTTTCAAATCCTATTAATTCCAGTGTTTTTTGGATTAGCATGGCTCGCACGCGGTCATGTTGCAATGCTAGAAATTTTTATGAATTTACTACTCGCATGGGGCGTTATGATCGCGGCTTATATACAGGCCCCAAAGCTCACATGGACACAAAAGCTCGCGGATGTCTCTTACGGATTATATATTTATCACTGGGCCGTGCTGCAAAGCGTGTTCTATTTTTTCCCAAGCCTCACCGTGTGGCCGCTTATCTTTATTGGCTATGCACTCACCTATATTCTCGCAAAAGCCTCATGGCATATCATCGAAAAACCAGCTTTACACCTTAAAGGGCCAAGCGCAGTCAAATTACAAAATATTATGATAAAACTGGGGCTTACACGAAAAAAATCCGTGTAGCCGCCTTAAGCCCAAAGCCTAGATATGGATAACCTTGTCATAAGCATCAAGCACAGCTTCATGCATCATCTCCGATAATGTCGGATGCGGGAATACAGTTTCCATAAGCTCGGCCTCTGTCGTTTCTAGCTGACGCGCAACCGTGTAACCTTGAATAAGCTCCGTGACTTCTGCGCCGATCATATGCGCGCCCAAAAGCTCGCCTGTCTTGGCATCAAACACGGTTTTAACCAATCCCTCAGGCTCACCAAGGGCAATGGCCTTACCATTGCCGATAAAGGGAAAGCGCCCGACTTTAACGTCATGGCCAGCCTCTTTCGCCGCCTTTTCCGTCAGACCAACACTGGCAATCTGCGGATGACAATAGGTGCATCCCGGAATAGATTTCGGGTCAAGCGGATGCGGATGACCGCCGGCAATTTTCTCAACGCAAATAATGCCTTCATGCGAGGCCTTATGGGCAAGCCACGGCGCACCGGTCACATCGCCAATCGCGTAGAGCCCTTTAACACCCGTAAAAGAATAGTCGTCGGTTTCAATATGGGTGCGGTCAATCTTCACGCCGAGCGCTTCAAGCCCCATATCTTCGACATTGCCAACAATCCCAATCGCGAGGATGATGCGGTCAAACTCAAGCGTCTCTTCACCGTTTTCGCCTGCCAATACCGCTTTGATAGAAGAAGCCCCCGGCGTTACAGATTTCACCTGCGTACCCGTTTTAATTGTCGCGCCGCGTTTTTCAAAAGCCTTACGGGCAAGCGCTGAAATCTCTTCGTCTTCAACGGGCAAAATACGGTCAACCATTTCAACAATAGTCACATCGGAACCAAAAGCGTTGAAAAAGCTAGCAAATTCCATCCCAATCGCGCCGGAGCCAATGACCAAGAGCCGCTTGGGCAGGCTATCTGGCACCATAGCTTCGCGGGCTGTCCAGATATATTTACCATCGGGCGCAAGCCCGGCTTGCGGAATTGTCCGCGCCCGCGCTCCGCTCGCAAGGATAACATTCTTTGCTGTGTAGTCTTTGCCGTCAACCGTAACAATCGGCGCTTGCGATCCCGGTTTTAAAGACGCAAATCCAGAGATCACATCAACCTTATTTTTCTTCATCAAAAATTTAATACCAGATGATAATTGCCCCGCAATGTTACGAGAGCGCTTTACAATCGCGCCCAGATCAAAGCCGGTCTGTGCGGTAAGGCCATAATCCGCCGCATGCTGCATATTGTGATAGACTTCCGCAGAGCGCAGAAGCGCTTTTGTTGGGATACAGCCCCAATTTAAACAGACACCGCCCAGCTCAGATTTCTCGATAATCGCCGTCTTAAGCCCCAGTTGAGAGGCCCGAATAGCGGTAACATAACCGCCCGGGCCGGAACCAATAACAATAAGATCATAGGATGACATAAGACGCCTCGCATTTAATTTACATCTAAATTAATTCGGCTATTTACTATCTTATATTCCGCTATTTTGTAAGCCTTAACTTTAAGATAACGCGAGGTTTTATGCGCAGCCGCGCTAGTTTTTCACAGCTATGGCCGCGTCAAGTTTTTCACGCGCCATAGATTTAAAAGCCTCACTTTCGATTTTCTCGACTAGGCGATATGCGCGGCTATAGGCTTTTTCCTCTATAGCTGTCTCAATAAGGCTCAAATAGGCTTTGTCTTGCAAATCTTTATCTTTGATTACCCCCGCATCTTCAAGGCCTTCATTCAACGTCTTAGCCATGGTTTTAGGCTCTGTTTTAGGGGCCGCCTTTGCCGCCTGTCTTTTTGGCGCTAAATTTACCCAGCCTGAATTACGGCGAGACGGTACCTCACTTTGGGGCGTGTCTTTTACGGACGGTGCCTCCATATCAGCCTTAACCGTTATAGCTGGGCCATCCGAGCCGCGCTCTATAAGGGGGGCATCACTTTTGATTTCAGGGCTGTTATCCTCAGGCGTAGACGTAGACGTAGACTTAGACGTAGACGTAGACGTAGGGGCAGAACTGAAATAGATAAACCCGCCCGTCAAAACCATAACAACTAATGTCGCAATTAATGACTTAAAAAACATAATCGGCCTCTTGTCCTTTGCTAGATACTAGCAAGAATCGGGCCAAATGAACATTTAATTCGCGGGCGTCACGATAAATAGATAAAGGGAGCTAACAGGCGAGTTCCCTTTCATTTAGATTTTAAACCAATAGGGGCTTAAAGCATCATCGTAATCGGCTGTTCGACAAGACCTTTGAAGACTTGTAGCCATCTTGCGCCCAGCGCGCCGTCAACAACGCGGTGATCGCAGGTCAGCGTCACGGTCATAACCGTCGCAATCGCAAGCGCACCGTCTTTGACCACAGGGCGCGGGCCGCCGGCCCCAACAGATAAGATCATCCCGTGCGGCTCGTTAATGATAGAGCCAAATTCACGAATCCCCATCATGCCCAAATTCGAAATACTAAAAGTGCCCCCCTGATATTCATGCGGCTTTAATTTCCGCTCCCGCGCACGGCTGGCTAGATCTTTCATCTCGGTTGAGATCACAGACAAACCTTTGTTTTCCGCTTGGTGAACAATCGGCGTAATCAACCCGCCGTCAATCGCAACGGCAACAGCGACATCGGCGTTATGATGCCGCGCAATCCCGTCCGGCGTGAAGCTCGCATTGGCATCTGGCACTTGCTTAAGCGCCAAAGCCGAAGCCCGAATAAGCATGTCATTGACGGAAACCTTCACACCTTCTGGAGCTTGGCTATTTAGCTCTTTACGTAGCTTTAACAGCGCATCAATTTCGCAATCAATCGTTAGCGGGAAATCTGGCACGTTATTATTGGATTCGGATAAACGCTTGGCGATAACGCGGCGCATACCATCAAGCGGCTCCAAATCATAACTCCCAGCCGGAACCCCTAATTTAGTGAGGTAATCCGCACCGCCGCCGAGCGGCATACCAACTTCGGTCGTTGTCGGCGCAGGCGCTTGCTGCGCGGCCTTAGGAGCCGGCGCAGCTGCGGTTTGCGGCGCTGTTTTAGCGGCCTCAATATCGGCTTTTAAAATACGGCCATTCGGGCCAGAACCGGTGATCGTTGATAGATCAAGTCCAGCCTCTTTAGCCAAACGTTTTGCCAGAGGCGAAGCTTTGATACGCTCGCCAGACGGCGCAGCGCTAGCTTGCGGCGCAGGTGCCGCAGCTTTCGGCGTATCAGCTTGGGGAGCGGGCGCGGCTTGCGGCGCGGGTACAGCGGCAGGCGAGCCTGCAACATAACCGTCCAGCACGCTCGCATCTTCGCCCTCTTCCAGCAAAATCGCAATCGGCGCATTGACCTTCACGCCTTCGCTGTTATCGCCAACAAGGATTTTGGCGATTACGCCCTCATCCACAGCTTCAATTTCCATCGTCGCTTTATCGGTTTCAATCTCGGCCATGACATCGCCGGAATTAACTTGATCGCCCTCTTTAACGAGCCATTTTGAAAGCGTTCCTTCTTCCATGGTCGGAGATAGCGCAGGCATTAAAATTTCAATGGGCATATTGCTCTCCTAGCCGTCCTTGTAACATACTTTACGGCACGCTTCGACAACATCGTCTACGCCCGGAAGTGAGAGCGCTTCGAGGTTGGCCGCATAAGGCAGCGGCACATCCTTTTGGTGAACACGCGCCGGCGGGGCGTCCAGATAATCAAACGCTTGGTCGGTTACAACGGCTGAGATTTCCGCGCCGACGCCGTGCTGGCCCCAGCCTTCTTCCGCGCAAACAAGGCGGTTGGTTTTCTTCACGCTGTTAACAACCGTATCCGTATCAAGCGGGCGAAGTGTGCGTAGGTCGATGACTTCAACGCTAATGCCGTCAGCCGCGAGGATTTCAGCCGCTTCGAGGGAGCGTCCAACCATACGCGAATGGGTCGCAATCGTCACGTCAGTACCTTCGCGGCGCACTTTAGCTTTGCCAATCGGGATAATGAAATCATCCATATCCGGCACATCAAAGGTTTCGCCGTATAAAAGCTCATGCTCCAAGAAAACAACCGGGTTCGGATCACGAATGGCTGCTTTAAGTAATCCCTTCGCATCAGCCGCGTCATAAGGCGCAATAACTTTAAGGCCGGGAATTTGCGCATACCACGCGGAATAATCCTGTGAATGTTGCGCGCCAACACGTGACGCCGCGCCGTTCGGGCCACGAAAAACGATAGGACAGCGCATCTGACCGCCCGACATATAAAGCGTCTTAGCCGCAGAATTAATAATATGATCGATTGCTTGCATGGCAAAGTTAAATGTCATGAACTCGACAATAGGTTTAAGTCCGCCCATGGCAGCACCGACACCGATACCGGCAAAACCATGTTCTGTAATCGGTGTATCGACAACGCGCTTTTCGCCAAATTCCTGCAACAGCTCACGTGTGACTTTATAAGCGCCTTGATATTGGGCAACTTCTTCGCCCATCACAAAGACTTTTTCGTCGCGGCGCATTTCTTCGGCCATGGCATCACGAAGAGCATCGCGTACCGTTGTTGGAACTAATTTTACATTGGCGCCAAACTCAGGCTCAGACGCCACAGGGCGCGGTGTCGGCGTCGGCGTCGGCGCGGCGGCAGCTGCCGTTTGCGGCGCAGGCGTAGTAGGCGCTGCGGCCGGAGAGGCTGCGGGTGCATCAGCCGGCGCGCTTAGAGCCGTTTCGTCTTCGCCGTCTTCCAAAAGCTGCAAGATTACCGTGCCAACTTTCACATTATCCGTCCCAGAGGCGACAAGGATTTTACCGACAATGCCTTCGTCAATCGACTCAACTTCCATTGTCGCTTTATCGGTTTCAATTTCAGCTAAAAGATCGCCAGATGTGATCGTATCACCTTCTTTAACGAGCCATTTCGAGAGTGTGCCCTCCTCCATAGTTGGAGAGAGCGCCGGCATTTTAATATCAATCGCCATGGTTTAACCCTCCAACAGCACGTCTGTGTAAAGCTCAAAGCTTTCCGGTTCCGGTGACGTTTGTGCAAATTCTGCGGCGTCTGCAACAATCGCTTTAATCTCTTTATCCATGGCCTTAAGCCCGTCGAGGTCTGTCCATTTTTTCTTAAGCAGAACCTCTTTGACTTGGTCAATCGGGTCGCGTTCGCCGCGCACCTCATTCACTTCGTCGCGCGTGCGATATTTTGCCGGATCCGACATAGAATGGCCGCGGTAACGATAGGTTTTCATTTCCAGAACCATCGGCCCTTTGCCGGCGCGTGCATGGTCAATCGCCATTTTCGCCGCGTCCCGCACTTCGAGGATATTCATGCCGTCAACTTGATGACCTTCAATACCAAAGCTCTGTCCGCGCTTATAAAGCTCTGTCTCAGCAGACGCGCGCTCGACCGATGTGCCCATAGCGTAGTGATTATTTTCAATAACAAAGACAACCGGCAAATCCCAAAGGTTAGCCATGTTAAACGTCTCGTAAACCTGCCCTTGATTAGCCGCGCCGTCGCCAAAGAATGCGAGGCTCACCGCGCCGTTATCTAAATATTTATTGGCAAAGCCAAGACCTGCGCCAATCGGCACTTGCGCGCCAACAATACCATGGCCGCCGTAGAAATGTTTCTCTGTGCTGAACATATGCATGGAGCCGCCCTTACCACGGCTATAACCGCCAATACGCCCCGTTAGCTCGGCCATCACGCCGCGCGATTCCATTCCGCACGCCAACATATGCCCGTGATCGCGATAACCCGTAATCATCTGGTCACCCTCATTCATGGCCGCACGGCATCCAACCACAACGGCTTCTTGTCCAATGTAGAGATGACAAAACCCAGCGATTTGGCCCATGCCGTAAAGCTGTCCCGCTTTTTCTTCAAAGCGCCGGATCAGCAGCATATCGCGGTAATAGCTAAGGAGTTCATCCTTATTCGTCTTGGGCGCAGATTTCTTCGTTTTTGACGTTTTTTTAGCAGTCGTGGCCATATTTAAAGGCTCCATTAGTTCGGATGCAAAATAAATACATCATGCTGTGATGCTAAAAAGCGGATTATAGCCTAATCGTCAAGCCAAATCGTGATATCTTTCGGATGCGAATAAAATAAGTTTTCGCGCGCAGCATGGTCAAGCCAGTCTAAATCGACATGATGGCCGTCCATAAGCGCGGCGCGGCGCTCTAGGGCAGCCCGCTCTTGTGAAAGCTGCTCATATTTTACATCAAGGCGCTGCGTCTCTTTTTGATAATCAACCCAGCGCAAAAGTCCCTGACGCCCAGTAAAGGCGTGAACCATCAAATAGAGGTAAAACACGGCGCAAAGGGCCACGGGCCAAAACCGAGATATAAGACGCAGGCGCTCCATACCCCTTTATCAGCTATTATGGTGAATGAAGCTTTAAAAAAAGCGCCATAAGTCTCCTTATAGCGCTCTTATTTGATCTATTGTTACGCCGGCTAAGGCAGGACAGACCGTCCTGCATAATGCGCCATAACGCCGAGCTGCTCTTCAATCCGTAGGAGCTGATTATATTTCGCGAGCCGGTCAGAGCGTGCGAGTGAGCCCGTCTTGATCTGTCCGCAATTTGTCGCCACGGCTAAATCCGCAATCGTATGATCCGCAGTTTCGCCGGAGCGGTGAGACATCACAGCCGTAAATCCAGCGCGGTGCGCCAAATCAACCGCATCGAGCGTTTCTGTGAGCGAGCCAATCTGATTGACTTTAACCAAAATAGAATTAGCCGCGGCCGTTTCAATGCCGCGCGCAAGGCGTTTCGGGTTGGTGACGAATAAATCATCCCCGACAAGTTGACAGCGATCACCAATACGCGCTGTTAGGGCCTGCCAGCCATCCCAATCATCTTCGTCCATACCGTCTTCGATGGAAATGATCGGATAATTATCAGCAAGATGTGTCAGATAATCGACAAATTCGCCGCTATTGAGCTTTTTGCCTTCGCCTTTAAGATGGTAAATTCCGTCATGGCAAAATTCGGTAGAGGCAACATCAAGCGCCAAGAATACATCTTCGCCCGGCTTATACCCCGCCGATTCTACGGCTGCCATAATGTAATCCAGCGCCGCAACAGAGGACGCAAGCCCCGGCGCAAATCCGCCTTCATCACCGACATTTGTGTTATGACCATCCGCTTTAAGCTTACCCTTTAGGGCATGAAAAATTTCCGCGCCCATGCGAAGCGCTTCAGAAAAGCTCGGAGCGCCGACGGGCATGACCATGAATTCCTGCACATCAATCGGATTATCCGCATGCTCGCCGCCATTGATAATATTCATCATCGGCACAGGAAGCACATGGGCATTCGCGCCGCCGACATAACGGTAAAGCGGAACATTTTGTGAATTAGCACTCGCTTTGGCAATCGCGAGGGATGTGCCTAAAATCGCATTCGCTCCTAATTTGGCTTTGTTCTCTGTCCCGTCAAGCTCAAGCAAGATTGTATCAATCCCGCGCTGGTTTTCACTATCAAGACCGAAAAGCGTATCTGCGATTTCCGTATTTACATTCAGTACGGCCTTGCGCACGCCTTTGCCGCCAAAGCGGGCTTTGTCGCCGTCCCGAAGCTCAACCGCTTCATAGGCCCCAGTCGATGCACCTGACGGAACGGCCGCACGGCCAAACCCGCCATCTTCAAGCGTAACGTCAACTTCAAGGGTTGGATTGCCGCGGCTATCCAGAATTTCACGGGCGTGGATTTGTTCAATCGCGGGCATAGGAATCTCCTGTTTTATAATTGCGAAACTGTCTGTTCTAAATAAATTTAGCCAAGCGCAATAATTTTTGACAAAAAAATAAGGCCGGTCAACAACCGGCCCTATATAAAAATTTCAAGCTTAGCCTTTCGGCTCAAGCACCTGACGGCCTTTATACATGCCTGTCTTAAGGTCGATATGATGCTGACGACGTAGCTCGCCGCTATCTTTATCTTCAACGTAATTAACAGCTGTGAGGCTGTCATGTGACCGGCGCATACCGCGGCGGGAATTGGAAATCTTACTCTTAGGGACCGCCATGATGGCCTCCTTATGCTCATATTCAATATAAAATCATAGCGCCAATAGGGCTATAGACTCATTCAATGCGCCGCATAGCGGATTAATAACCTAGCCGCAAGGTCTTTGTTACAGCGCCAAGAGATTAAGCCGCCGCAATCATTAAAGCAGAATGTCAATAACGCATAATAAAGCGCAGACATCATAACGGCAACAGATCATAAGCCCATTTAGGCAAGATGATATAATGCGATATCGCTAGTTTTACCGCCAATAACGGAACTACGCGGCAAAACTTATCCACGCCCGACCATATGCGCCTATATTACGCTTATCACCTTTTGGGACAGGCAAGTGATCGTTGACGTTGTTTTAAGGTGTGATTGGTGCAGATAGCGGCTGTAGTAACGTTTCATCCGTCCTGCCGGACGCCTTGTAACCCGCCTTTAGAATCGTAAGGTTCATAAGGGCGCGACCGCTTAGACCTAACGGCAGTCCTCGGCCTTTGAAAAAGCCAATCTCGCAGCTTTATAGGCCATGCCTATAGGCGGGCATCAAAGTGATGTTCGCCGCCCGTTTGCGTAAAAAAAGAAAAAAGCGGTAACCATCGCAAAGGGGTAAGCTGCGCTATGTCCAAATCGCTTCACATCAAGGGGAGCGGTAAGTTTTGGCGTGAACGATAAAACTTTTGATCCCACATCACAATAAGCTTACTCGAC
Source organism: uncultured Caulobacterales bacterium (assembly GCA_964513675.1). Taxonomy (GTDB): domain Bacteria; phylum Pseudomonadota; class Alphaproteobacteria; order Caulobacterales; family Maricaulaceae; genus CALFVT01. Next base: position 14,276 of record CAZEOD010000024.1, read on the forward strand.
GCGCCGCGCTGTTGTCTGCTAGGGAGGCATCACCAATATCACGAAGGTATAGACTATGTGCGATGACATTACAGAATTAGAAAATCAGGGCTTTTATGAGAAAAACTTTACGCGGCGTGAATTTAGCCTTTTAGCTGGCGGCGCGGCGATTTCACTGGCTTTTGCTGGGTGTACTAGCGCCGAAGTCAATGAACCAGATTCAGGCATTACGTCTCGAGATGTTATGATTGACACACCGGACGGGCCCGCCAATGCCTATTTCGCCCACCCATCCGAAGGTCAACATGCTGCCGTTTTGGTTTGGCCCGATATTGTGAGCCTGCGACCTGCTTTTAAAATGATGGCAAACCGCCTTGCGAAAGACGGCTATGCGGCACTTGTGATAAACCCGTATTACCGCCAAACCCAAGACACATTAGTAGAGGTCGGCGAAACCTTCCGCTCGGAAGGTGTCCGCGAGCGGATTATTCCTTTTGCCCGCGCCCTAACGCGCGAGACGAATAAGTCTGATGCCAACACATTCGTCAACTGGCTCGATGCGCAAGAAGCTGTGGATACAAGCCGCATGATTGGCACAACGGGCTATTGCATGGGCGGCCCTATGACGATGGTTGCCGCAGCAGAACGTCCTGACCGCATTGGCGCGGGGGCATCCTTTCACGGCGGCGGCCTTGTTCGGGATAATGAAAATAGCCCGCATTTACTCATTCCGTCTATGACAGCAGACTACCTTATCGCCATTGCCGATAATGATGATAAACGCGCCCCTGACCATAAAAATGTTCTTCGTGCTGCTTTTGACGCGGCGGGGCGCAAGGCCGAAATTGAGGTTTATGAAGGCGCGCAGCATGGCTGGTGCCCACCTGATTCTGCCGTTTATGATGAGGCTTTGTCTAATAAAGCATGGGAGCGCAAACTCGCACTGTTCAAAACAGCCTTGGCTTAACGGGACAGACTAGTCCAAACGGACTTTACCGCGTCCGGCTTTAACGGCCGAGCGCACAGCCTTTTTCTTAAGGCGACGTTCTTTACTCCCCCGCGTCGGGCGCGTTGGCCGGCGTTTGGGTTTATCTGTGAAGATTGTTTTTAAAAGCGATTGCAGGCGCTCTAAGGCTAGCTCTTTATTGCGGGCCTGTAGCCGAGAGCTTTGCGATTTAATCACGATCACACCGTCTGACGAAATTCTTTGGTCAGAATATTGCAAGATACGATCTTTATACCCCTCAAGCAAAGAGGAGGCTTTGACGTCAAAACGCAAATGAATCGCCGATGAGACTTTATTGACGTTCTGCCCGCCCGGCCCGCTCGCCCGTATCGCTTTGAAATCAATTTCCGACAGCGGAATAAAAATTCGGCGGTTGATATAAATAACATCGCTCACAGGGCGGCTCTAACCGCGAAAGTTTTTTGCGACAAGATAGATCTCAGGACTCCCCGCGCGAGAAGATTTCGGCTTGGCGTGTTTCACAACCTCAAACCGGCCGCGAAGGCGATCTAGCAAGTCTTTTTGCGCCCCGCCTTGGAAAACTTTAGTCACGAAATCGCCGCCAGTAACCAAAACATCCATCGCAAAATCTGCGGCGGCTTCAACTAAGGCAATCGTTTTAAGGTGATCCGTATTTTTATGACCCGTTGTATTCGCAGCCAAATCAGACATCACCAAAGACGGCGGGCCGCCCAACATGTCTTTTAAAACAGCAGGAGCTTTCTCGTCCATAAAATCCATCTCGATCAACTCTGCACCGGCAACCGTTTCAACAGGGAGAATATCAATTCCGACAACACGCTTTGCCCCGCGTTCAATCGCAATTTGTGTCCAGCCGCCCGGCGCACAGCCCAAATCGCAAATCAGACTATCGCGCTTAATTAATTTAAACTGGTCATCCAAATGCATGATTTTAAACGCCGCCCGAGAGCGGTAGCCCTTAATTTTAGCTTCTTTAACATAAGGATCATTTAATTGCCGCTCCAGCCAAAGCTTAGAAGAAATCTTCCGCCCCTTCGCCGTTTTGACCTTATGGGTCAGCATGCGTGTTGCGTTATCTTTATCCATTTTCTCGGTCATGCGGCTACGGCGCTCTGTTGTCGGCTTGCTTCCGTTCATTTTTTGACCGGATTCAGCCCCCGAGCGGCGGCGCGATGGTGGTTTTTTCCCGTTACTCATCACTCTGGCTCCCGGATAAATCGGCGGAGGTTTTCTTCATCAACACCTTTTGGCTTTGCCCCATCAGCCCCATTAAAATCCCTTCCCTCAAGCCGCGGTCTGCAACGCGCAGGCGATCACAGGGCCACATCTCGCAAAGGACATCAATAATCGCGCAGCCCGCTACGAGCATATGCGATCTATCTTTACCTATGCTTGGCTCTGCCGCACGCTCATCGAGTGACCGGCTAGCCATTTCACGCGCAATCTTAACGGCGGCGCTTTGTTGCATCCAAAGGCCATCGACACGGTCACGTTGATAATAAGGAAGCTTCAAATGTATTCCCGCTAAAGACGTAATTGTCCCCGATGTGCCAATAATATGCCCCTGCCCCGCCGCAAACGCCTTGGTAAAACGGTTCGCCGCGCCGCGCTCATGGATATGCCCGCGCACTGCGTCTTTCATATCATTAAACCACGCCTCGCGGTCCTCATGTTCCGGAAACTGCTCTGACAAAGTGACAACACCTACGGGTAATGAGGCCCAAGCACTAATCGGCGGGCGATGGACGCGCGTTAGCTCGCCTTGCGCTCGCAGTTTTCGCACATCCACCCAACTTATTTCCGTAGACCCGCCGCCAATATCAATCACAAGGACAACATCTTTATCCGTATCAATCAAATTAAGGCAGCCCATGACAGATAGGCGCGCTTCAACACGCGGCGATATCACCTCGAGCGTGACGCCGGTTTCTTCTTTGACACGCGCGAGGAACTCATCACAGTTCTCGGCTTGGCGGGTGGCCTGTGTTGCAACGCAGCGCCAGCGCGTAACACGGCGTTCTGCCATTTTATGCGCAGAGGCCTTTAAGGCGTCAATCGCACTTAGCGTGCTCGCCTCTGATATACGGCCTGTACTCGAAAGGCCTTGCCCCAGGCGCACAACTTTTGAATAGGAATCAATAACGCGAAAGCGCTCACCCTGCGGACGGGCGATTAAAAGGCGGCAATTATTTGTGCCAAGGTCAAGGGCGGCATAAATGGGCTGTTTCTTCCGCCGCCGACGTCGACGCGGCTTTGACGGGTGCCCCCCTGACGTATTAGCGCCTGTAGTGCCGGTCTCTGGCGGCGCTGATGTTTTCAGCGCAGCCTGAGGTCCGGATGCAGTTTGATCCGGCATATCGTTCTCTTTTTGTTGTGAGGTCGCCCCCAAACAGGCGCCGCGTCACATGACTTGAGACATGCGTAACAAACCCAACATGAAAAGGAAAGCGACTTTCAACATAAAGGTGAAATCAGCTTAAACGTCGCATCTATAGCAATTAATGTATATCAATATGGTCGGAAAATTGTGACCAATCCGGCTCTGGCTCTAGCGCCGAAATAGCCTCGTGGTGAGACAGAAAAATTTGGCCCGTTAATCTGTCCATAAAATTAGAGCGGTGAAGGCGCTCTTTAACCGACGAATGCAGCTCTGATAGATGCAGCTGAATACCCAAAGCTTTCAGGCGGCCCATAATGACAAAAAGGCTATCAAGCGCGCTGGCATCAATACGGTTTACGGCCGGACACATTAAAATCAGATGCTCCATTTGGGGATTGCTTTTGACGATACGCGCCGCTTTATCCTCAAGATAACGCGCATTGGCATAATAGAGGCTTTCATCTATGCGAAGGGTCACAATATTTGAAACTGTCTCGACATTATAGCGCGCCACATCGCGGTAATGTTCCGTGCCGGGAATACGCCCGACTTCCACCATATGCGGTTTTAACGTCATTCGAATATGCAGCGCCATGGCTAAAACGACGCCAATTAAAACGCCCCATTGCACACCCAAAAATATAACGCCGAGAAATGTCAAAGCTGCCGTCATGCCGTCCGCGCGGCTATAATGCCACGTACGCCAAATCTGCCGAAAATCAAGCAGCGACAAACAGGCCGCAATGATGAGCCCGGCCAAAATAGCCAAAGGCAGAAACTTCAAATAAGGCGTCAGGAATAATGCCGCCAACACCATAAACACAGCGGTAAACACACCGACCCAGCGCGTACGCCCCCCCGCAGCGACATTAACGGCCGAGCGCGACAAACTGCCATTCACAGGATAAGCCCCGCCGAGCGCCGCTGCAATATTTGCCGCGCCGAGCCCAAGAAGCTCGCTATTAGGGGCACTTCTCTGGCGAGACTTAGCGGCCAAAGTTTGGCTAATGGACATGCTATCGACAAAGGCCACGACGGCGACAACAATAGCTGGCATCATTAAAATTTCAATCAAACCAATGGATAATTCGGGTAGTTTCGGCCACGGCAATCCCGCCGGAATATTGCCGACAATCGCAACGCCATAACGCGTTTGAAGCTGCAAAATAGCGCTTAAAATGATCGAAACGACCACTAAAACAACAGGCATGAACCGCGCCGCCATGCGCGCCTTAGAGCGCGTCAACCCCGTCCGCAGCAACAGCCGCGGCATAAAGCGCCTATTTAGCACTAAAATAAAAATCATGCCGAGGCCAATCATAAGCGTGACCGCGCTCGCTTGACCGATATTTTTCTGGAGCGATAAGAGCATCGACACGACAGTTCGTCCGCCGCCGTCTACGCCAAAAATATGTTTAAGCTGGCTGACAACAATCAAAAGCGCAGCCCCCGTAATATAGGCAGACACTACGGGGCGCGGAACGAAATTAATAATGATTCCGCCGCGAATAAGCCCAAGACCTATGAGGATAAGCCCCGTCATTCCCGCGAGTATAATCGCAATATCAGGGCGTTGGACTTCGGGAAATCCGGCCACAACAGCCGCCGTAATAATCGACACAACCGCTGTTGGCCCAACCGAAAGCTGGCGTGAGCGGCCGATTAACGCATAAGCCGCCAAGGGCAAAATAGATGCATAAATTCCCATTTGCGGCGGCAAACCCGCCAATAGCGCATAAGCAAGACATTGCGGGACGAGCAAAACAGACACAACAATGGCCGCAATAAGATCATCCGCAAAAGGACGGACAAACCGTTTATTCGGATTAATCGACCGAATGTCTGCAATGTCTTCCGAGGACATAAACCGTCCTTTCCCGGCAATAAGCGTCTTACAATTTTAAGCCGTAGAGCGGCTTTCAAGAAATTGCGTAAGGCTATTCCTGATATGCTCAAGGTTATAGCCCGCTTTGGCAGCCCCGTCTAATACGCCGTCAACACCGAGGCTTTTCACATGGGCAAAGCACCATAAGATCGTTGAGCGAGTCCCGCTGGCACAATAAGCAAAAATAGGACGCGGCATATTTTCATAGGCATTTATAGCCGCATCAATCAGCCCTGATGTTAAATGACCAGCCATAGGAATAAAAGCATAATCAATGCCAGAGGCTATGGCAGCGTCCGACATATCATTTGATAAGGGTTGCAAAGGCACTTCCATATCAGGGCGGTTATTGATGATCGTCATGACGCCCTGCTCTGCCAGCGCCTCTATATGCGCGGGCAAAATTTGCGAGCTAACAAAAACATCTCCTGGAAGTTCTTTCACATGGGCCTCCTATAGGGCTGGCGGGTTAACTCCGTCCAAGGCGTGTTTTGGCCGCGTCAATGACGGCGTCAACCGTAATTCCGAAATGGTCAAAAAGCTGCGCACCCGGCCCCGAAGCGCCAAAGCCCTCCATACCGATAAAATCATCATGCGCCGATAAGAACCGGCCCCAGCCTTGCTCGATACCCGCTTCAATCGCAATTTTCGGCAAATCTTTACCCAGAACAGAGCGAACATATTTATCGCCCTGCGCCGTAAATAGCTCCATACATGGGATTGATACTACCCGCGCAGAGATACCTTCCGCCGCAAGACGCTCATGGGCTTCAACCGCCAAATGAACCTCTGAACCTGTGGCCATAAGGATAATATCGTCACTCCCCGCGCCAGGGCGTAGGACATAGCCGCCGCGTGCGCACATATTGACATCCATATCTGAGCGAACCGCCGGCAGGTTTTGACGTGTTAGCGCAAAAACACTCGGCCCATTATCACGCTCAATCCCAAGCTCCCAACATTCTGCCGTCTCCATCGCATCAGCGGGGCGGAAGACATATAGATTGGGAATAGCCCGCAGCGAGGCGACCTGCTCAACGGGTTGATGGGTTGGGCCATCTTCGCCAACACCAATCGAATCATGGGTCATGACATAAAGCACGCGCTGGTTCATCAGCGCAGATAGGCGCATAGCGGCCCGGCAATAATCGGCAAACACAAGGAATGTTCCGGCATATGGAATAATGCCGCCATGAAGTGCCATGCCGTTCATCGCAGCCGCCATAGCATGTTCCCGAATACCATAATTTACATAACGGCCGCCGTAATTATCGGCTTGAATTTCCGATGATGTCGCCGGTGTGCGTGTTTTATTTGACCCTTCAAGATCAGCCGAGCCGGAAATCATATCGGTGAGGCTTTCGGTCAAGACCTTTAAAACATTACCTGATGACGCGCGCGTGGCCAGCATTGGCATGTTTTCAGCTAAACCCGTTTTATATTCTGCCAAGCTTGTTTTCCAGCCTTCATTCAACTCGCCTTTAATCGCGCGGTTAAAATCCGCTTGTTTTTCATGGCCGCCCAGCCGTGATTTCCATTCGGTATTCAAACGACGGCCTGCACGGGCGGGTCGCTGCCATAGCTTATAAACATCGTCAGGAACTTCAAACGGCGCATATGGCCAATTAATCGACTGGCGGACGCCTGCAATTTCTTCATCACCTAATGGCGAGCCGTGAGCTTTTGATGTGCCTGATTTATTGGGAGCCCCCTTACCAATCGTCGTTTTGCAGGCGATTAAAGTCGGCTTATCTGATTTTTGCGCGCGGCGAAGAGCCGACGCAATTCGCGTTGGGTTATGTCCGTCAATCGCAATCGTGTTCCAGCCCGAAGCTTGAAAGCGTTTAAGCTGATCTGTGCTGTCTGAAAGCTCAACAGAACCGTCAATCGTGATATTATTATCGTCCCATAAAACCGTAAGCTTATTCAGCTTTAAATGACCCGCAAGGCCAATGGCTTCTTGGCTGATACCTTCCATTAAACAGCCATCACCCGCAATGACATAAGTTCTGTGATCGACAAGGTCATCGCCGTAACGTGCATTCATATGGCGCTCTGCAAGGGCAAAGCCGACAGCATTAGCAAGGCCTTGGCCGAGCGGGCCTGTTGTCGTCTCAACACCGGGCGTATGCTCATATTCCGGATGGCCTGGCGTCAGAGACCCAAGCTGGCGGAAGTTTTTAATCTGCTCCATGTCCATTTTCGGATAACCTGTCAGATGTAACAGGCTGTAAATCAGCATAGAGCCGTGACCCGCTGATAAAACAAAGCGGTCACGATCGGCCCAATTTGGATCTTTGGGATCAAATTTTAGAAATTTCGAGAAGAGAACCGTTGCCACATCAGCCATGCCCATCGGCATGCCAGGATGCCCCGAATTTGCCGCCTGAACAGCATCCATTGATAAGGCCGTAATAGCCCCTGCCATTTGTTGATGACGCTGTTCGCTGCGTGTAAGCTCGGCCATGGGATGTCCCTTAATTTAAAGGCGTCAAGGGCTATAAACCAAACCCTTGCGCTATGTGATATGTGAGTCCAGCAGCGACATACGCTAAAGCAAACAAATAGGCAAAGGCAAACAGGGGCCATTTCCACCCATTTGTCTCTTTGCGCATCACCGCTAATGTCGACAGGCATTGCGGCGCAAAGATAAACCACGCCAAAAAGGCAAGCCCCGTAGCTAATGTCCAATCTGCGGATAATACACCGCCCAGTTCAGCCTCTCCGATTGATTCGTCCAGTGCATAGATAGTCCCCAGCGCACTCACAGCCACTTCGCGGGCGGCCATAGCCGGTATCAAAGCAATAATCATTTCAAGCGTAAAGCCAATCGGCGCGAAAATAGGCTCTAACACACGGCCAATCATGCCCGCGAATGTACCTTCAATTCCGTCATCTCGGCTGGGGTATTTTGTCAAAAACCAAATCACAATCGTCGCGGGCAAGATAATCCGTCCAGCGCGCGATATAAAGATCATCGCCCTATCCCACAAACCGCGCAAGTAATCTTTAAATACCGGCATTTTGTAACTTGGTAATTCAAGCATGAGGGTTGGCTTTGCGCCCTTAAGAAGCGTTCGCTTTAAAATCGCCGCAACAATTAACGCGAAGACAATCCCGACCATAACAAGGCCAAATGCGACAAGCCCTTGCAAGTTAAACCCGCCGACTTTTGTGGCCGGAATAAACGCGCCAATCACAAGGAAATAAACAGGCCAACGCGCTGAACAGGTCATCAGCGGCGCAATCAAGATCGTTGTTAACCGGTCACGTTCCTCCTCGATTGTCCGCGCAGCCATGATCCCCGGAATCGCGCAAGCAAAGCTAGACAGCAGCGGAATAAAGGCCCGCCCATTCAGCCCCGCTTTTGCCATTAAGGTATCGACCAAAAAGGCAGCGCGCGTCATATAGCCAGATGCCTCTAGGAGCAGAATAAAGGCAAATAAAATCAAAATTTGCGGCAAGAAAACGACCACAGCTCCCAAGCCTTCGATGATACCGTCGACCAAGAGCGAGCGCAGCCAATTATCAGGCATCACACCTTCAAGCCCGCCTTTCAAAATCCCAAACACGCCCTCGATGGCCTCTATGCCGGGGCCTGACCATGTGTAGACCGCCTGAAACATAAAAAACAATATGGCGAGTAAAATCAGAACCCCGCCAATCGGGTGCAACACAATCGCATCGACTTTTTCAGTAAAAGTATCGGCAGTGCGGTCACGGCGTACATGCGCCCCCGTAATCGCTCGCGCGCGGGCCTGCATCACTTTAAGGCTCTCGGCTTGCGGCCTTGGCGCTGAGGCATTTCCGGTGCGAATATCATCGATCCACCCATCGAGAAACGCGTTTAAATGACCGCGCCCACTCTCCCGCACGGCCACGCTTGGAATCACCGTAATTCCCAAAGCCTCTTGTAAGCCATCAATATTAATCTCAATTCCATCCCGCGCAGCCATATCCATCATATTCAAAACAAGGATAACCGGCAGTCCGTAATTTTTAATCTGCAAAACATTATGAAGATGCGTATTAATATGGGATGCATCCATCATAATGATGAGGCCATCCGGCGGCACTTCGCCGTCTATTTCGCCGCGAATAGCATTGATCGTAACTTTTTCATCAAGGCTATGCCCGCAATCGCCGTAAACACCCGGCAAATCCATCAAAGTCACACTTTGTTGCTGTAAGGTTTTAAACGGCGCTAATTTATACTCCACAGTTACGCCGGGGTAATTGGCGACCTTGGCATTCCCGCCCGTCAACGCATTAAATAGCGACGTTTTCCCACAATTTGGCGCGCCCACCAAAGCAAGGCGAAGCGGTTTAACATCAGATTTGACCGTCATGATATTTCCACTTCAACCAAAGCCGCTTCATCGCGGCGCAGCGCAATCAAAGCGCCGTTCAGGTCAATCGTCATTGGGTTTTTACCAAAAAGACCGAAATGCCTGACTTCAACATTATCATTTTCCGCAAAGCCGATTTCCCGCAATCGCAGAACAATATCGGGCTGCTGATCGACAAATCCGGTGACGCGCGCAGGCTTTTTCTTAGGGAGTTGATCTAGGGTCATGACGTTATCCTGTTGCACTCCCGCTCTTAATGCAAATCCCTCGCAAGAGCAAAAACTTTATCGAGAAATAACCCCTATAAAAAATACTGAATTTTCTATCCTTTTTAGATAGACAGCGCGCGGCGGCTTGCCTATAACGCGCTTCGATTCAAGCGTTAATACCGCCTGCATCTGCCCGGATAGCTCAGTTGGTAGAGCAACGGACTGAAAATCCGTGTGTCGGTGGTTCAAATCCACCTCCGGGCACCACTTCCTTACCTCAAACAGATACAGCCTTTCACACAAGGCTTTCTATAAACTTGTCAGATCTCCGATATACATTGGGCCTAACGCCCTTAGCTGCGCGGCAAAATCCCCAAACCATAATTATTTCATTTGAAATTAAGCACAAAAAAGCCGGAGCAAGAGCCCCGGCTAAGGTCTTCATTATCTGTTCTTTGACAGCTTAGAAGCCGACGCGAAGACGAAGGTAACCAGCTGACGCCGTGTATCCTGATGCAAAATCGCCCTCATAACCAATACCGAAGGATGTACCGCCCGCATTGATAAGATCAAGGTTAGCGCCAATCTCAAAGCGAGATTCGGCTGAGTCGCCTGATGTCACATTAAACGGTGTTACGCCCGCCAATGTGATGGCTTGATCGCGAGACGCACCTGTGAAGTCATAGATATAGTCAGCGCGGAGACTTGGCTTAATAGCCCAATCGCCTTTAGCTGCTAGAGCGGGAGCGAATGTCGCGCCAATTACGCCTTCAAAGAAGTCTGTGCTATCGCCGTCAACCGCAAGGCCAAGACCGCCAAGCTCGGTAAAGCTCTCTTCAGAGATTGAACCGTAACGGAAACCTGCGTGCGGTGAAACTTTAAAGCCGTCAGATCCAGCATTATAGCCAACCAGACCGCGGGCCGTGAAGCCGCTGACATCGAAGTCACCATTTACGGGGCCCAATGCAGAGGTTCGGTCAGTTTCAGCATCACCAAAGATATAACCAATTTGGCCCGTGACAAATGCTTGTCCCGCTTCATATTGGCCGTAACCGGAAATTTGGAACGTATCTAGCTCGATTTCGCTTCCGCTGTCGTTATCAATCTCAATGCTTGAGAAGCTACCGGCAACACCAAGGCGAAGCGCCGTGCTAAGTTGACGATCAACACCGACTGAGAAAGTTGTTGCATCAGCTTCATACCCATCAACACTTAGGCTCTCTTCGCCCCGGTCCGCTGTACGGAACTGACCTTGAACCCATGCCCCTGTTGGTGCATTCGCAGCAAGACGATCAGCAATGAAATTATTCGCCAAGCTATTGGTTTCCCAAATTTCGCGTGACACACCTTCATTCAATGTTGGCAAGAGATCGCCTGCGACTGAGTCAAAGCTTGTTCCGCTTGGTAGATCATTCAGAGCATTTGCATTGGCTGCACTTAGCTGCCCTGCTGTCAAAGCTCCCGTGATAGCTGATCCGAAGACTGAGAAGTTTGGATCATTTGTTTGACCCGCAAGGTCAGTTGCAACAGCCGTTACAGAGACAGACCCCAGATTAACAAGGTAATCCACCAAGAAGTCATCATCACTCACATTCACCGCTACACCGTTATTCGTGAAGCTGCCTGTTTCAGTCAGGACAAAGATTTCTTCACCCAGTGAAAGCGCGGTGACATCTGTTCCAACGTTAATGTTTACAACACTATTTGATCCAAGCGTTGTATTCCCATCAACCGCTAAGATGTCTTGACCAAGGCGGAAGTTTAACGTGCCATTGGCCGTGAAATCACCTTCGATAAGACGTGACCCTGAGACAGTCGCAACAGTTCCAGCTGCGATATTGGTTGTAACACCATTTAAGATGTTACCGCCCAAGGCAAAGCTTGGCCCGCTAACATTTAGAACGTCACTGAAATCAGATCCAATAAAGTCACTTTGGAAGCCGCCGCCGATTTGATCGAAGCTAATGCCGCCTAAGGCCTCTGATGCATCCAGAACAGACGTACCGGTTAAGGTTCCGCTATTTACGATGGTTCCGCTGAAATCGACACCTTGAATCAAGATCGCAGCGCCCGTTTCAGAGGCAATCGTTCCTGAGTTTGTGATATCAGCATCAACTGTGACATTAGACGCGCCGGCAAAGACACGAAGACCCGCAGGAACCGCCTCTGTACCGCGGCCCTGAATAATGCCGGAGTTGTTAACTGTGAAGCTAACAGTTTCGCCGTCAATATTGCCAGATTGCAATGATACACCAGACCCATTGTTCCCAGCGCCCGCATCAATGATGCCGCTGTTGTTCAATGTGTACTGATCTGCTGTTGAGTCTGCGTAAACAGTCCCGTTGCGCTGCGTCCCAAGACCCAAGATAGAGCCCGAATTGTTCACTGTTAGGCCAAGCCCATCAATGTTCAATGCACGGCTTCCTGATGAGATAACGCCGGAGTTATTGACAACCGCATTTGTGAAGTCTGCACCGCCCGCATCCGTGGCATTACCAAAGTAAAGGCCATTTTGCGCGCCAGTAATCGTACCAGAGTTATCAATCGTCCCAGCAAAGCTAATACCGTTGACAATACGAAGACCTGCAGTGGTTCCGACAAGGCTATCAGAAGAGATTGTTCCAGAATTTGTTATGTTGGCCGTTACAAGACCTGCATTACCGACATTCCCGATACGCAAGCCATCGCCCGCTGCGCCTGTCGCCGCATCGCCTTGGCCGCGTCCTGCGATCAGGCCGGAGTTAGTAAAGCTGAACGCATTGCCTTCAGCTTGGACTTCCGCCGCAAAACCAGAGCCGCTAACAACAGCATCAATCGTGCCGGAGTTATTAACCGTAAAGTCTGTCGCCGTTCCGTCAGCATAAAGCGTACCGTTACGCTGCGCGCCCGTTCCAAGAATCTCGCCCGCATTGTTTAATGTCAGGCCAGTGCCGTCAATATTAAACGCACGGCTGCCTGAGCTGATGACGCCTGTTGATGTGTTAGTGAACACGCCGTTTGAGTGATCTGCGCCTTCGCCCATAACTGGGTTGCCAAAGTAAACACCATTGCGAACGCCAGAGATTGTGCCTGAGTTCTCAATCGTGCCAGCAAAGCTCACACCATTGACAAAACGCAAGCCTGCGGTTGTGCCTTGGTTGCTTTCTGAATTGATAAGACCAGAGTTCGTAACCGCAATTGTTGCAAGTCCAATATTACCCGGATTGCCAACACGGAAACCATCGGCATTGTCGACATCGCCGCGCCCTTGGATTGTACCAGAGTTATCAAAGGTGAAAACATTGCCGCCTTCTACGCCGCCGATTTCAGCCGCGAAGCCGGACCCCTCAACAACTGCGTCAATCGTGCCGGAGTTATTAACCGTAAAGTCTGTCGCCGTTCCGTCTGAATAGACAGTCCCATTACGCTGCGCGCCAGTTCCAAGAATCTCGCCCGCATTGTTAAGCGTAACGCCTGTGCCGTCGACATTAAACGCGCGGCTACCTGAGCTGATGACGCCTGTTGATGTGTTCGTAATAACAAGATCAGAAAAATCAGCCGGGCCTGCATCTGTGCCGTTACCAAGGTAAAGACCATTTTGAACGCCCGTAATCGTTCCTGAATTATTGATCGTACCCGCAGCAGAGATGCCGTTGACAATCCGAAGACCCGCTGTTGTGCCAACCGCGCTATCAGAGGAAATTGTTCCTGAGTTATCAATAGCAACTGTCGCAAGACCTGCATTACCGACATTCCCGATACGCAAGCCATCGCCCGCTGCGCCTGTCGCCGCATCGCCTTGGCCGCGTCCTGCGATCAGGCCGGAGTTAGTAAAGCTGAACGCATTGCCTTCAGCTTGGACTTCCGCCGCAAAACCAGAGCCGCTAACAACAGCATCAATCGTGCCGGAGTTATTAACCGTAAAGTCTGTCGCCGTTCCGTCAGCATAAAGCGTGCCATTACGCTGCGCGCCAGTTCCAAGGATCTCGCCTGAATTGTTTAATGTCAGGCCAGTGCCGTCAATATTGAACGCACGGCTACCAGAGCTGATAACGCCTGCATTATTCACAACACCGCCAGTGTGGTCGGCATTACCAAAGTAAAGACCATTTTGAACGCCAGAGATAACGCCTGTCGATGTGTTTTCTAATG
>CAZEOD010000024.1:28296-34776 GCA_964513675.1 uncultured Caulobacterales bacterium
AAGTAAAGACCATTTTGAACGCCAGAGATAACGCCTGTCGATGTGTTTTCTAATGTGCCCGAAAAGCCGATCCGATCGGCAAAGCGAATAGCAGCAACGGTTCCAACAGCGCTTTCAGATGTGATTGTGCCTGAATTTGTAACGTCTCCGCTAAATTCATAAGCAGGAAGGACGCCCGGCCCAAAGAAACGGATGCCGTCGCCAGCTGTTCCGCCGCTCGGAGCTGCTTGTCCGCGGCCGTTAATCGTACCTGCATTGGTAATAGACCCGCCAACCGGATTGCCCATATTCCCAATTTCAAGCGCAATGCCTGCGCCGTTATTGCCCATGCCCGCATCAATTAAGGCGTCTTCATTATTGTTAATGACAAAGTCTTGCGCGGATGCGTTTGCGTAAACCGTTCCGTTACGCTGATCGCCAATACCGCGAATAATACCGTCATTATTGAGCGTGAAAAAGTCGCCGTCAATATTAACCGCGCGCGAGTCGCCTTCGATGATGGCTGCGGCTGTATTATTAACAATACCGCCTGTTGTGTCCGCATTAACCTGAACGGTTTGCGATCCGCCTGTCGTTGTCAATGTCCCATTATTCGTTACGGTCACATCATTATTCGCAATAATGACAACAGGTTCACCTATTGTTACATTCACGTTGTTTAAGACAATCATCTCGCCGTCTTCAACGCTTGATACGGATTGCGCCATAACATTTGGAGCGGCTAATAGCATAGCAAAAGCGGCTGTAGATGACGTTAAACTATGTTTTGCAAGACCCGTAGTTCTGTTATTCTGTCGGTTCGTAAAACTCATTTTTTCTCTCCTTGAGCTGAGCAAATAATAAAAACACGCCCCCACAAGACGGGGTGATTTACTGTGTTATTGCTCTGTCGCGTGGGCGGTCAGGAGAGTTCAAATAAAATTATATGATTATGTAAGGAAAACGTGAGGCCGTATTATTATGGGTGCTCGCGCGTGAATCCATCATAGGCTGGACATTGGCCGCCCATGATTTCTGCCGATAAAATATGATAATCCATATCCACGTGAAGATTAGTCATAATCATATCAGGAACCTGTGTGTAGGCTTGCCACATCAGGCTTTTATCCGCATGGGCATGTGTTGGATGAGGATTATAACGCAGCGCATCACATATCCATGTTTTAGCGCCTTTTATTTGGTCTAAAACATGCGCGTCTATATCCCAGACATCCGGCGTATAAACAATCTTGCTGTTGAACTTAAAGCCTAAAGCCGGAATGGGGCCATGAGACACCCCAAGAACACGAATATCAATGCGGCCGCCTGCGCCGCCTATCAAAACCGTGTCTTCCGGCGCGATAACGTCTTGTAAATCCAATATCGGCGGATGGGTGCGCCCATCTGGCATTTCAAAACAATATTTGAAACGCGGCCATAAAACGGATTTGGTCGGCGCGTCCATATAGGTGGGAATGCGCGTTCGCATCCGGTAAGCAACGGCCCGTAGATCATCTATCCCGTGGCTTTGATCGGCATGGTCATGTGTATAGAGCAGCGCATCAATATGCGTAACCTTCGCCGCCAAAAGCTGCGCGCGAAGATCGGGTGATGTATCAATCAGAACAACGGTTTTATGTTCATTATCCGGCTCCTCCGCCCCCTCCCATTGCTCGATTAAGAGTGAACAGCGCGTGCGGATATTTTTAGGCTCATTCGGATCGCATATGCCCCAATCACCGCCCACACGCGGAACGCCGCCAGATGACCCGCAGCCTAATATTGTCGCCCGTATCGTCATGATGACTCGCCGTCTATTTGCGCTTTCGCCTTTTCAAAAAGATTAAAAAAGGCGGCCGTCGTTGTCTCGGCTGTGCGCTCAAGGCTCCAGCCCTTAATGTCGGCCAGTTGTTCGCCGACATGCGGGACAAAGGCCGGCTCATTGCGCCGACCCCGGTAAGGCACAGGTGATAAATAAGGACAATCGGTTTCGATCATAATGCGATCATCTGGCATAAGCGCCGCGATCTCACGTATTGGCTGCGCAGATTTAAAAGTCACAATACCAGATAATGAAAAATAACTGCCCAGCTTATCAAGACGGCGCGCAAGGGTTTCGCCCGCTGTGAAGCAATGTAACAACATCGGAAAGGCGCCGTTTTTATATTCTGCTTCTAATATGTCGGCCATATCTTCATCCGCCTCACGGCTATGGATAATCAGCGGAAGCTGCGTTTGCCGCGCGGCCTCTATATGAGCTAGGAAATTATGAAATTGCGCCGCTTTATCGCTATAATTATAGTGATAATCGAGGCCCGTTTCCCCAATACCGATGACTTTGGGGTCATGGCTATGCTGAATTAAATCTTGGGGCGTAATATCTGGGTTATGTTTAGCTTCATGAGGATGCGTCCCGACACTGCACCACATATTATCAAATTGCGCGGCCACATTATAAACCTCTTGAAACTCGGCAAGCTGACAGCAAATCGTCAACATATGCGTCACTTGCGCCGCTTTAGCACGCAGCATAAGTGCATCTAAGTCATCTTTAAATGTCTCCCCATGGAGATTTACGTGGCTATCGACCCACATTAGGCGCTCCTGATTTCATTAAGCGCCGTCATCATGACGCTGGCATGGTCCATATTCAACCCATCTGATTGCCCCGCAAGTTGACGCATACGGCTTGCGAGGCCAGCCCATGTTGTCGCGGGCTTGGCGATGGGAAAAGGTTTAAACGCAGACGCCCATTCGCCGCTTGCCGTGAAGCGGGCTTGCGCCTCTAGTAAATCTGCAAGACATTGCCAAAACAGGAGGCGATCCGCACGGCGATCATGACGGGCAAGGCTCTGACTAATCTTCATATCGACGCGGTCAGCCGTTTTTGTCAGGCTCGCAATATAGCGCGAGAGCGGCAAGAGCACATTATCAGCGCTTTCACACAAGGCGAAAGCACGCCCCGGCCCGCCGCGCGATAATTTCACCGCAGCCTCCATAATATCGGCATCATATGCCCCGCGTTGCTTTATCCAGTTTTGAATTTGATCTAGCGGCACAGCCGTTAGCCGCAGACTGACACAGCGCGAGCGTAT
Source organism: uncultured Caulobacterales bacterium (assembly GCA_964513675.1). Classification (GTDB taxonomy): domain Bacteria; phylum Pseudomonadota; class Alphaproteobacteria; order Caulobacterales; family Maricaulaceae; genus CALFVT01. The sequence continues at coordinate 31,371 of CAZEOD010000024.1, forward strand.
CGTCGGCAAAAGGCGACCCGGATTAGAGCAAATTAAAAAGAACATCGTTTTTTCGGGGGGCTCTTCAAGACTTTTTAAAATCGCATTCTCGGCATTGCGGTTCATTTCGTCCATAGAGTCAATAATGACAATCCGCCACCCTGGCTCTGCTGGCTTTTGGGTTAAAAACTCTTTGAGTTTTCGGGCTTCGCTTACGGGTATTTCACTGCGGATCTTTTTGGTCTTTTGGTCATAGGGTCGGCGCAAGACAAAGACATTGCCGTGCCCAAGGCTGGCTAGCCGCTGGGAAACAGGATCATCGGCGCTGAAATCAAGACTGCTATTCAGGAGCTGTGAGGCTCCCAAAAGATAACGCGCCATACGGTAAACAAGTGTTGCTTTCCCACCCCCCTTAACGCCGGTTATCAACCACGCATGATGAAGGCGCGCCCCTTCAATGGCCTGAATAAACAGCCGTTCAGCTGCCTCATGCCCTAATAAAGAATATGTCTCTCTTGGGTGGGGGCAGCCTTCAACGCGGTCAGCTTCAGGAAAGCGGTCTATCTCAACTGTTCGCATGGCCTAAACGTCCTGCCAAATCAGGATAAATAGAACTAACGGCATAGAGAATACGCTTATGAACTGCATCACGCGACTCAGCCGCATCTAAAGTAAAGAACCGGTCTTCATTATCGGCAGCAATATCAAGAAAAGCCTCACGGAGCGTTTTATGAAAATCAAGGGTTTCGCTATCAAAACGGGAAAGATCTTCACCGCGCGTCTCAACACGTTTCATTGTCAAAATAGGGTCAATATCAAAAAGTATAGTTAAGTCAGGCTCAAATCCGCTCATAACGGCCTGATGGACGGCCGCGACTTTGTCTTTCCCCAATCCCCTTGCATAGCCTTGATAAGCGATTGAGCTATCGGCAAAGCGGTCACTAATGACCCATGCGCCGCGCTCTAGGGCTGGACGGATTAATTTCTCAACATGGTCGATCCGCGCGGCATACATCAACAGCAGCTCTGTCATTCCTGACCAGCGATCTTTTGTGCCCGATAAGACTAACTCACGAATAGCTTCCGCGCCAAATGTTCCGCCGGGCTCGCGTGTTAAAACGGTTTCAATACCCGCAGCATTTAAGGCCTCAACGAGGCGCTTCCCTTGTGTCGTTTTTCCAGCGCCTTCACCGCCCTCAAGCGTGATAAATTTTCCGTAGTCCGGCATATGATTAGCCTCCTATTTTTCGTCTCAATACGCTTAGCGCGCGTGACAGGCCTTTTTTTGCCGCAACATCTTCGGCGGCCACAACAGGAATAATTTGCGGCTCACGCCCCGGCGCGGTCACCGTAATACGCCCAAGCTCTTGGCCTATTACAATAGGCGCGGCGACCTCTTGGGGATGGGTTAGCTCAATCTTGATATTATTCACATCGAGATTAGCGACGCCGATTGCAATATCTTGCGGCACAACCGCTTTTACACGGTCAGCCTTGCCCAGATAAACACTGATGTCAGCCACGAGGTCATTTTTCTTTCGCAGAGATAAAATCTCAAATTGTGAAAACGCCGCCGCCATAAGCGCACGCGCCGTATCGCGCCGCTCGACCTTACTTTTAAGGCCGTTAATCACAATGATGCGCCGCTGCCCTTTACGAATAGCCGTTCCAACAAGACCATAACCTGACGCTTCCGTGTGGCCCGTTTTAAGGCCATCTGCACCGTCAATCGCGCCAAGCAGCGGATTGCGGTTGGATTGCGTAATATCATTCCACTTAAAAAACCGCTCGGAATATATCGGATAAAACTCAGGATAGCTCTCGATAGAATGGCGGGCTAAACGGGCGAGGTCATATGTGCTGATATTATGATCGGGATGCGGCCAGCCTGTTGCGTTTTTAAAACTTGCACTCTTAAGACCCAAAGCTTGTGCGCGCTGCGTCATCATCGCGGCAAAAGCCGCTTCTGTGCCGGCAATACCTTCGGCCAAAGCGATACAGGCATCATTCCCGGATTGAATAATCACGCCGCGCAATAAATTTTCGACAGACACATCCGAATTGACATCTAAAAACATTGTCGAAGAGCCCGACTTAACGCCGCCCCTTCGCCATGCGTCCTCGGAAACGCGAAATGTGTCGGTTAAAGCGAGCTTGCCAGACTTGATCTGCTCGAACACAATATCAGCGGTCATAATTTTGGTCATTGAAGCCGGAGCAATCGCGCCGCGCGCATTTTTTTCAAATAATATAATCCCGCTATCATGATCCATTATAACAGCATGAGGGGCGTCAGTTTCAAAAGACGCAGATTGCGCCCATAACGGCGGAGCCAATAAAATGGCACATATGAAATATGCAAGGCGTTGAAAATGTAACACGTGAGTAAGGCCCTATACGAATCTAAAAGCCCTCATAATGAGGGCTTTTATCTTACTCATAGGCAAGGCCTTGGGTAAAGCCTTGCGATGTCGTTTTCAGCGGCTAACGTGTTTTATTTACGCGATTAACGGCTGGTATCCATGTCGGCGCTTTGGCATCGTCATCTTGAACCGCTAAATGTATCGGGCCTTTAATCGTCAGCGTGACATTTCCGCCTTGTGCAGGCCGCGGCGGCGTGATTGGCGCTAAGCGGTCACGGGCAATTGGCGCAGGAACATGCGGCGGAATCGGCGCGTCATAAACTGGCGCATCATATTGCGGCTGCTCATATAAAGGTTGAGCCATCTCAACTTCACTGACGCGCTCTGGCTGCGGCGTAGGCTGCACAGGCGGTAAACTTAATTGCCCGCCTAAACTCCGCAGAGATTGATACTCACTTTGCGCCTGAGGTTGTAGCTGCGGTTGCGGTTGAGGCTGCATCTGCGGCTGCGGGGCAAGAGGGCGCTGCGGGGCAGGCGTTGATAACGCCTGCGGACGCTCTGCGGCCAAAGGCGCAGGCGGCGTTTGCGGACGCGGCGACGGTGCATTATACATATGTTTTGCCGCAGATGGATCCGCCGGCCCTGCATAACGAACCCGAACTTTAGCGAGGCCGTTTTGGATCGTCCCCAAAGCTTTAGCTGTAGCTTCGCTAAGGTCGATAATACGGTCGTCTACAAATGGGCCTCGGTCATTAACACGCACGATTAATGTACGCCCATTTTCTAAATTTGTGACATGAACCAGACTATTAAGCGGCAATGTTTTATGGGCCGCCGTCAGGTCAGATTTGTCAAAAATCTCACCCGATGCTGTCGGCTTACCGTTAAATTTAGGGCCGTACCATGAGGCCAAACCGGTCTTATCATATTTAGGCTGATGTTTTGGCGTGTAACGTTTACCCGCAATTTTATAAGGTTTTCCAACACGTTGATGGGCATATAGCTCTCTATCAACAGAGCGCGCATTAAATTGAATTTCCGGCAATCGCGGGGCAATAGGCGCA
>CAZEOD010000025.1:0-32934 GCA_964513675.1 uncultured Caulobacterales bacterium
ATCATGATGAACTTACATTGATCGGGAGTAAGCTTATACATCAAGCTTAAAATCATCGCATTGACCGCGACCGACTTACCAGAGCCGGTTGTCCCCGCGACCAGTAAATGCGGCATCTTCGCGAGGTCAGCGACAAAAGGCGCGCCGCCAATATCTTCGCCCATAATCAACGGCAAGCTTTCAGGCGCATTCACAAAGGTCTCGCTGGCGAGCATATTTTTAAGCCATACCGTTTCGCGGCGGCGGTTCGGCATTTCAACGCCCATCGCATTGCGGCCCGGCACCACGGCAATCCGCGCAGATTCGGCGCTCATATTACGGGCAATATCATCTGATAAATTAATCACGCGCTGGCTTTTCACGCCCGGCGCAGGCTCAAATTCAAATAAGGTGACAACAGGCCCGGGGCTCACTTGCCCCATCTCGCCCTTAATCCCGTAATCCTCCAGCACACGGTGAAGTAATTGCGATTGACGCTGCAACATGCCGGGATCAGCCGTCGCCATGCGGGGCGGCGGTGTTTTCAGCAAATCAAGCCCGGGGAGGACAAAATCAGAGCCTTCAGGGAAATGAAACTCTGGCTTTTTCGGTGTTGGCACGCGCCGCGTTTTCGCTTTGGGCTGCGGCGGAGCGGGCGCTGGAGCCGGCTGATAAACAGGCGCAGGGACAGGCGCAGTAACGGGGCCAGCAACCGGCGCTGCGGCGAGCGGGGCAATATCCGGAACATGGCCGAATTGACGCTCAAGGCTTTCACCTTGCGAAATTTGCTCGCCGTAAGAGCTATTTATTTTCCGGCCGATCCATCCAATAAATTGGTCAAGGCGAACACGAAATGTCGCCCAAACAAGACCGGCGGCATCGGCAATTTCTAAAAAGTCATTCCCAACAATGCCAATATAACGCGCGAGGCAAAAAGCTGCGGCCAAGAAAAAACACAAAGTCACAATAAAACCGGATAACGGCACATTCAGCGCCTCTAATGCGCCGCGAAAATTAAGATAGAATATATCCCCAATCCACCCGCCAAGACCCGTGCCCATCGGCCAATATTTCGGGATTGGAAATCCGGAGAGCGTAACCGTGCCAAAGAAAATAATGCCGGCAATTAAGGCAATACGGCCCGTTGTTTGCCATTGGCTACGCGCGCTAGGTTTCGCCAAAAGACGCCTTATGCCGACAAACCCAATCATGGCTGCCAATAAATAACCGCCCACGCCAATAACTTGCATCATAAGATTAGATAGATTCGCGCCCATGCCGCCCAGCAAGTTTTGCGTCCCGCCTAATCCCGCTGTATCACCCGTATGATCGTAAGGACTAAACGATAGGAGCACCGCGAATAAAACAAGGCTAATCCCGCAAATCACAAGGCCCGATATAGCCCGCCAAAAGGCCGCGCTACCGCTCAGGGGCGGGGCCGCCATTAAATTTTCGGCCATTGCATTATCGTAATCGGTCATCGCCATAGATGAAAAGACTCCTGTAAGCCCTGAATGGATTAACAGAGTGTAAAATATAGGCGTAAACAGCCCGTTAAGAGCTGCGGCAAAAGTCTGGTTTCTTCATAAAAAATTTAGGCTTTCCATCCCGGGTGAGATGCGCGGATTTGTGCGGTAGATTTTCGCTGCATTGCAGGCTACAGCCCTGTTATGGCAAAGCGCAGAAAATTATATGATTATGATGTCCTGATTATTGGCGGGGGCATCACAGGCCTAACCATGGCGCTGGCAGCGGCGCATTATGGACTCACGCCTGCGATTATTGACAAAAATGACTTTAATCGCCCAAGCCGAGATGGACGGGCCTATGCCCTCTCCCATGCCAGTCTGAATTTATTTGACCATTTGGGCTTAACGGGCCTCAGAGAGCTCGCCGAGCCGATGCGCGATATGCGCGTCGAGGAGGCCGAGCGCGGACAGGCGCCCTCCCCGTTCAAGCTTGAGTTTGCAGCCCCTGACACGGCGTCTTTAGCCTTTATGCTTGAAGCCAAGCCTTTAACCGCCGCGCTGCATCGGCGTATTAAAGACACACCCGATATCGACGTGATCGCGCCGGCCCATGCGAGCGCCTTGCGCATAGAAAACGGATTTGCCGAAATTACATTGCAGAGCGGCGGGCAAGCCCTGCGCGCGCCCTTGGTGATTGCCGCCGACGGCGGGGCCTCACGCCTGCGCCAATGGGCCGGTATTGGCGTTCGCCGAGAGCCTTACGGCCAATCGGTTATTGTCGCCAATGTGCAATTTGAAAAGCCGCATCACGGCATATCGCGTCAGATATTTTACCACGGACAGCCCTTTGCCCTCTTGCCAATGACAAATAACCGCGCGCAAATTCCATGGTTTGACACGCATAAAGCTATAAAAGCCGCTAGCGCCCTTTCCGATGAAGATTTTATTCGCGAGCTTAGTCTTCGCTTTCACGGTGAATATGGTGATATCTCGCTGTTATCGCCCCGCTATAGCTATCCGGTTGCCTTACAAGCCGCAGATAAATATGCCGCCCCGCGCATCGCTTTAATCGGGGACGCGGCCCATCAAATTAGCCCGCTAATTGGTCAGGGCCTTAATCTTGGCCTGCGTGATGTTGCCAGCCTTGCGAGCCTATTACATGACGCCCGACAGACGGGGCAAGATTTGGGCGGGCCGATTTTAAGTGAATATGATATGTGGCGCGGGCTTGATAGCCGTATGCTTGGAGCGGCCACAGATATGCTCACCAAGCTTTACGGCATCAAACGCGGGCCTCTCGCCCATCTTCGCCGCCTTGGCGTAGGCGCGGTGAATAAATCCATATGGCTCAAAAAAATCTTGGCCCTTGAAGCCTCAGGGACAACGGGCGATATTCCGCCGCTCCTAAAGCCTGCACAAATCAAGTAAAGCCGGCCCAGCCCCTCTCGCCAAAGCCGTATGAATGGTGTAAGGGCGCGCCGAGAGTATTTTTATGAGCACAATAATCATTGATAATCCGGCTCCGGCCTTTGACACGCCCCGCGACGCGCAAGGCAAAATCCTGCTCGCAGGATTGGGCCGCGAGACGATTGCGCATCATCTGGCTGAATTTGGTCTTGAGCCAAAAAAAATTCGTATGCGCACCACGCAAATCTGGCATTGGATATATCATTGGGGTGTGCGCGATTTTTCCGAAATGAGTAACATCGCCAAGCCTTTGCGCGAAAAAATGGCGGCGCATTTCTCCCTCGCGCGGCCTGAAATTATCGAGCGCCAAATCAGTGTTGACGGAACGCGCAAATATCTCATTCGCATGTCACCCGGCATTGAAGTCGAAAGCGTGTTTATTCCCGATGTCTCTAAGACGGGCGCGCTTTGCGTGTCCTCACAAGTGGGCTGTACTTTGACATGTAAATTCTGCCATACAGGCACACAGCGGCTTGTGCGCAATCTCACCCCACGCGAAATTGTCCTGCAAGTCATTGCCGCCCGTGATGATCTTGAGGAATGGCCGAGTAGTAAAGATGCGCGCAAACTCACCAATATTGTCTTTATGGGCATGGGCGAGCCGCTTTATAATACAGATTATGTCGGCGATGCGATTGATACGATATGCTCTGATGATGGGCTGATGATCGGGCGGCGGCGGATTACGGTATCAACATCGGGCGTTGTGCCAGATATTATCCCGCTTGGCGCCCGCACCTCGGCCATGTTGGCCATCTCGCTACATGCCGCCAATGATGAGCTGCGCGAGCAGATCATGCCGATTAACCGTAAATATCCGCTCGCCCAGCTTAAAGAGGCCTGCCTGAATTACCCCGGCCTCTCTAATGCGCGGCGGATTACCTTTGAATATGTTATGCTGAAAGGCGTGAATGATAGCAATAAACACGCCAAGGAATTAATTCGTTTCCTTGAAGGCATCCCCGCCAAAGTCAATCTTATTCCGTTTAACCCTTGGCCCGGTAGCCCCTATGAATGTTCCGATTGGGGCCGCATCGAGGATTTCTCCGACATCATCAACCGCGCCGGCTACGCCTCCCCGATCAGAACCCCGCGCGGGCGAGACATTCTGGCCGCCTGCGGACAGCTTAAATCCGAATCTGAGAAAATGCGCGCGAGTGAACGGCGAAAGCTCTAGCGCGGGACACCCTAGACGCTCGGCTCAGGCGCAATAAATCCGGCCTAGCTTTACTCTGCTTTTGCGTAATACTCCGATAGGCCGCGGTAAAATTCCATCGCCAATAATCCGTGCGAGACGCCATTTTCATCCACTTCAGAGGCGTCTTTAAAGGTGGATAATTTAACAATCACTGTGCCGTGGTCAGGATTGACATAAATATGCTGACCATAAAATCCGGCCGCAGAGAAGTCATTTTGGAAATGAGGCTCTGGGCGCGTCATCGGCACCCACCATTGATAGCCATATCCTAATCTTCCGCCTTCAAGCGGCGGCGGCGCGCTCGGGGCTGTGCTCTCATGAACCCAGTCTTTAGAAATGACTTGTTCGCCGTTCCACACCCCCTTTTGCAAAAAGAGCTGCCCGAGCAGAGCATAATCGCGGGCCGTCATATTTAGCCCGCCAAGGACATATTCCGAGCCTTCGCTATCTGTAATATAATGGATCCCCTCACTAAACCCGAGATGGCGCCCGAGCACATCTTCGAAATTCTCTGACGCCGTTTTTCCCGTTGCTCCGCGTAGCACCATACCCAGCGCATGGGTATCAATCGAGACATAGCGCATAAACTCGCCGGCCTTAAAGTCATGGTCTTTATAGCGCGTTGTGAACGCGTCGAGTGAGCCGCTGACCGCCAGTAAATAGGTCATCTTACTCACATCGCTATTACTGTCGAAATAATCTTCATTAAACTTAACGCCGCTCGACATATTTAAAACATTGCGAATAGACACGCCCTCATAAGCTGTGCCTTTCAGGCGCGGAGCATAGATATCCATGTTATCATCCAGCGTTTTAATATCTCCCCGGTCCACCGCCGCGCCAATCATCGCCGATAAAAAGCTTTTTGACACTGACCATGAAATCCGGTGATCGCCCGCCTGCGCACCTTGGTAATAATCTTCAAACCGGATAATCCCGTCTTTTATGACCAAAAGGGCGACCGCATCTGTGTCCGTCAAAAAAGCTTCAACAGAAACATTTTCACCCAAAATATTAACCGTTTCAGGCAGAGGCCTCGGCGCGCGCTCCCACATATGTTCAGGCGCAGATGTAACGAGATCACGGCGGTGAAAAGCGTCCCCCGCATGGGCGAAGTTGTAAACCACGCGCTCAGGATTTAAAAAATCTTTGACCATTAAAAGCCGCTGCACGCTGCCCCAATTCAGCGCTAAAATCCCCAGCCCCAAAATAGCCATAGCGCCAAACGCCGTGAATAGCTTTCGCATAATACCCCCCTTTATCCTCTTGTTTTTTTAACAGGCTACATGTTTTTCTCAGCGCTCACAAGCGCGGGCCATAAACCCGCCTTATTCAAGGTGGAGTTCTATAACAGGCCAAATCACGGCTTGCTTTTTAGCCGCCGAATAGCCAAAGTTATAATAATAATTTCAAACGGAGATCTAACCCCATGAGCCCCATTATAGACAGCCTCGCGAGCGGCTTTCCTTGGCTTGTATTTTACTTGATCGTCGTGACAATCATTTATATTTCGGGCTTATTCATCTATGTCAAATTAACCCCGATAAAAGAGTTGAAATTAATTGAATCCGGCAATGTCGCAGCCGCCATCACATTTTCGGCGCTTGTCATTGGCCTCGCACTTCCGCTCGCGGCCTGCCTGATTAATAAATTCAGCCTGATAGATGTCGCGGCATGGGGGACATTAAGTTTATTCCTACAGCTTTTTCTCTTTCGGGTCACAGATATGTTTTTCAACAGCCTGTCCAAGCGCATTGAAGCCAATGAAATTGCCCCCGCCCTTGTCCTCGCAGCTTTTAAAATCGCGGGTTCTATCTTGCTCGCTTTTGCCATAGCCGGCTGATGAATCAGATCTTTCGCGTTCCTGATTATTTGCTCTACGGCGCGATTGTCGCGTTAATTGTGATCTATTCCAATTCCGCACAAGATGAAAAAAATGCGCCCTTGCCGCCGCCAGAAATAGGCGCGCTTCTTCCGGGCGATAGCCCCCGTGATCCACGTGTTTTAGTCACTGTCGACGCGCCGCAATCGGGCGTGGGAACCGCCTTTGCAATCTCTGAGACGGGCACATGGCTAACCGCGCGTCATGTCGTTGATAGTTGCGATCAAGTCGCCCTGCGTATGAGCGCAGAAAAATTCCTTCCCGTGCAGGTCGATATCTCACAACATGCAGATCTCGCCATTTTGACAGGAGGTTGGGCAAGAGCGCCTATTCGCTCTGATCTTTATACGCCGCGCCGCCTTGGCGAATATGGGTTTTTCTTTGGCTTTCCGCAAAGCCGGCCCGGTGAAGTTACAGCTACACTTTTGGGCCGAGGCCGAATGCGGATTAAAGGCCGTTACCGCACGAATGAACCGATATTGGCCTGGGCCGAAGCCGGACGCTCTAACGGGCTGACAGGATCATTAGGCGGGTTATCCGGCGGCCCTGTCCTTGACAAAGACGGAGAAATTATCGGCGTAGTCGCCGCAGAAAGCATAAGGCGGGGCCGAGTCTATTCTGTTGCGCCGCGCAACCTCAGAGCGGTTATTAACGAGAATAAAGCGTATAAGGCCCGCATGATTTCACTGAAAAGTTACGGTTTGCAAGCGGATGAATATCGCCGTAATCGGCAAATTGCGCAGGTCGTTTGCCTTGTCGAATAACCCGAAAAGTCTTACAGATATCGGGTGAAGACAATCCGAAAACGCAAGACACATAGGGGGCAGCGCAGCTCCCGCCGCTTAAAGCGGCAAGTATGGCGCTACGTCAAACTCTTCATATTCGCAGCTAGTCTCGCAGCGGGGTTTTGGGCGGCTAATCGCCATATCCCGTCCCAGCATTTATTCTGGCGGTCGCTGAATCCCAATGCCCCTCTTGGCCTCTCAACATCAACCCAGCTATTGCGGGTGAGCCTTTCGCCTAATTCCACCTGTGATAATCTGGCCCGCCAAGCTGACGGGCTTCAATCCGTACCGGCCCCGCCCAAAGATGGCCCCGAAATATGCGGCTGGAGGACAGCCCGCTATGTAGCGGCGCGCGATCAAATACGTCTTGCGCCCGGTGAAGCGACGATGCAATGCCCGCTCGCGCTTGGCAGTCATATATGGGCCGGAGAAATTGACCGCGCCGCGCAAAAAATATTTGGCGAAAGCGTGACGCATATTCACCATGTCGGGACATATTCTTGTCGGCGGCAACGCGGCAATAGCTCCGGCGCATGGTCAGAACATGCCTTTGCCAATGCGTGGGATATTACGGGGTTTACCCTCTCAAATGGCGAGGTTATCTCTGTTTTAAATGACTGGAACGGCGAGGCGGATAAAAAGACATTTTTGCGCAGCGTTCGCAAAAGCGCCTGCCGCATTTTTCGCGTTACCCTCTCGCCAGATTATAACGACGCCCATAAAGATCACTTTCATTTAGATATGGGCCCGCAAAAATCTTGCCGTTAAGGCGCATTCCAATGACGAAATTTTGGGACAAAAAAGGTTAAACAGCGGAAGGCCGAATTTGCCGCATCATTCATAAGCTGATCCCCCCAATCTGCGGGGAAGCCGTCACGGATACTGTCCCCCTGATTACTTAAAAAACAATAAGCACTTGGCCCAACGACACGAAATAATGTCGAGCCTCCAGACCCCGTCAATTTATATTGCGTCAATCCCGGCGTATAATTTTGCAAGCACCGTAATTGCGCATCCGCGCCGCTAACCCCTGCCGCGAACATATACCAAGCTGGCTCGAGTAACACGGGCTGCTCAAGCGTGTAATCAAGACCGCCCGCCTCTGTTGCGGCCTGCGCCCCAAAATCGGCCCGAAGCCCGCCGACTTGCCACTTATCGCCATTGGGCACGCCAATATCAAAAATCCCAAGCCGCATGAGGGCATCAGGCGATGTCGAGCCTTTTGACAAGGCCAGTAATCCGCCCGTTATTCTTGTTGGGCGATCAACATATACCGCGCCAAAATAAAGGCGGCCACTCAGTAAACTAAAGACAGTTTGCGACGTGGACGTCGTTATTAAATTAGGAAAGCCGTAAAATTCAGCCCCGCTACCAGATTCCGGCAGTGTCGGCAGCAAGCGCTCGCGGTTTACACCCGCGCCAAAACTGACATCACCCGTCACATTATCAACCTGCATAGCGTTTAAAAAACTCGCCCCGTCAGCACTCACGTTTAATGCAAAATTATTACTTCCCGTGAGTCCCATTTCCGCATGACCCGCGAAGCCTGTTTGGTAAACAAGACTCGCCGTATCGCCCTGTTCCGCTTTGTTAATTTTGACCTGATGTCCGCCCCCATCATGATTGAAAAGTGCGGCGTCCGATTGAACCACGAGGCGGTTAATATCATCTGCCGCTGCATTAATACCAAGCCGCGCCGTCATATCTGCGCCCTCACCGCTAATAGCTTTCCACTCACTCCCGTCAAAAACAAACAGGCCCGCTTGATCTTGATGATAAGCTTGCCAGCCAATCTGCGGCATAAAAAAGGCCCAAGCGCCGTCCTGAAACGCTGCGAGTTCATTAGCATGGCCTAAGAAATCCCCGCTCGGCTCAGACCCGACAATATAGCGCGCGCCATCCTGCTGACTATCTGGAGGGCTGTTTTCAACGCCGATAATAGAGAGCTGGATTAAAGCATCAAGCGCCCTAATCGCCTCATTATGAGTCACATGTTTTTGAGCTTGCGCAGGGGCAATATAAGGCAAATCAAGATTAGGCGTTTTTCCGGTCATAATACTCTCTGAAACGTTAAAGTGTTTCTCAAGTCTATGCGGCTTTATCAGGGGGGGGATTTATAGCATCAAAATATAGATAAGATATTGAACGGAAAAGAGTTTATAATATTTAAACGCTAGATTTATCGGACAAATCATATCCGGCCGGTCATATATAGCCTGCCTCGCCAACCCTTCTATATTTTTAACGCATCATATATGCCGCTCAAGAGATGAGGACGCAATGCTGACTAAAAACCCGTCATCATGACCCTTAAATATTTAATCAATAAATTGCGGCGGATCGTGATGATTTTAGACCTGATTTCTTACTTTCCTCACCTTGGTAAATATTCTACGTTCTACTTTATTAAAAATGACTTACATGGCAAAGCCGCAAACTTATAGCTTAGGATTAAACCAGGGCGGGCGTCATTAAGACATCAGGATATGACACCTCAAATAAATATAAGTTCAAAGAGCAAATCATAGATTCAAACACCACGGCGAGGGTATGAAATGGAAAATAGCAGCGAAGGTTTAACGCAGGCGTTAACCCACATAAAACTTGAAAACCTTGCGGAGAGACTAAAGGCTGTTGAACAGTCAAGCCCTGAGAGGAAAGTATTTACGTCTTCTTTTGGTAAAGAGGATCAGTGCATCACCCATGCCATCTTCTCGCAAGGCTTAGATATTGAAATTGTCACCTTGGACACAGGGCGCTTATTTCCAGAAACTTACACGCTTTGGGCGGATACAGAATCCCGCTATGGTAAAAAAATTCACGCCTATTATCCGAGCCATCAAGATATTGAAAGCTTCGTTTTAGAAAAGGGTATTAACGGCTTTTATGACAGCCAAGCGACCCGCAAACAATGCTGTCATATCCGCAAAGTGGTTCCTTTAGGACGCGCTTTAAAAGATGCGAAAATATGGATCACCGGTATCAGAATGGCTCAAACGGCAAGCCGCGGTGAAATGACTTTCGCTGAAAATGATAGCGGCCGAAATCTGATAAAAGTGAACCCCCTTCTCGATTGGTCAGATGACGACATGGAGAGATATATTCGCGCGCACGACATACCCGTGAACAGCCTCCATGCCCAAAACTACCCATCAATTGGGTGTCAACCTTGCACCCGCGCTATCACGGCTGGCGAGGATCCCCGTGCAGGACGTTGGTGGTGGGAAAATGAAGATGAAAACCAAGACCAAAATCAAGAATGCGGCTTACATGTTGGCCCAGATGGGCGCCTCGTCAGAAAATCGGCCTCCTAATAATTCTCCCGGCTTGCGCATTGATCGCAAGCCGTCATTTTCTCTTTTACTGACAATCTGAGCGTTCAAATACAGGGCCATTAAATGCGCCTAAAGCGCTATGAAAAAAATAAGTCCAGCATGATCTGCTGGGCCTTTACAATGCGAAGAGCAATATAAACATTATACAGTCTCTTTTGCTTTAAACAGCTAACTTAAAATCTTCATAACTAAATTCTGCTATGACGCGCGGAACATGGCGACATCAATGAATATAAACTGCCTTAAGGCTGCTGATTTAACAAAAGCGCATTGCGCGGCATGGGAGGCTATGCGCAGAGATAACCCTGCGCTTTATAGCCCTTATTTTCACCCCCATTACACGCAGCGTCTCGGCAAGCTGCAAGACGATGCTTATGTTGCCATCATTCAAAAAAACGAAGATATCATTGGCTTTCTACCCTTTCAGCAAAGGCGGCGCGGCGGCAGCGCACGGCCCATAGGCGCGCCAATGACAGATTATCACGGCATCATTTCCGCCGCCCCGCTTAAAGTTGATATGACGGATATTCTGCGCCGCCTCTCTATTGGCGCGCTGCATATGCCGCAGCAAATGAATGTGCCAGTCGCAGCGCCATCAGGCGGCGCTATGGTCGCTTGCGCTGTTATGCGTCTGGCGGATTATGCCGGCGCTGATGCGTGGCGGAAGAGCCGCGATAGCTCTTATCGCCGGCATCTGAAATCTTTACGCCGCCGGATCAAGAAAACAGACACCGAAGTCGGCGCGCGGGCGTTTATCTGGCAGTCCCAAGACCCTGCTCATTTTGATAGGCTCTTGAAATGGAAAACGCAAAAATTCAGTGATACCGGCAAATATAATGTCCTCGGTGTGGATTGGACGCGCCGCTTATTAAGGCAGCTATGGGAGGCCGGCCCCAATGCGGCTCTACGCTGTGATCTGCATGTTATGATGGTCGGCGGCAAACCCGCCGCAATGGATCTTGGCCTCACGGACGGGATCACTTTTCATAGCTGGATGGTTGGCTATGATAATGCTCTGCACAATCTTTCGCCGGGGATGCAATTATTAGAAGCGCTTGTTACAGAGGCTCCGAAACTTGGCTATGAGAATATTGACCTTGGAGCCGGTCTGGAGGGGTATAAAAAACATTATGCCACCTGGCCGCATCACGCGCAGTCAAACATATGGCTTGGGCGCGGGATCACAGCGCAGCGCAGCAAGTTTTACGCCGCCATCGAGAGAAAAGGGCAAGCTGCCCTTAAAGATATTCCCGGAAAGTTTCGCCGCCGCTATAGCCAAATCGCGGCCTGTGATCCATCGCGGTCTGGGCAATTAAAAGCCATGTTAAGCGCCATAAAAAATGGCGGCTAAACAGCCGCCATCATAATCTTCGCCTTGATCGGCCTTACCAAATTTTTACGCGCTTTTCAGGGGGAAGATAAAGCGCATCACCGGGCTGAACATTAAAGGCGTCATACCACGCATCGAAATTACGCACGATACCATTGGCGCGATATTCACCCGGACTGTGTGGGTCGGTTTTAATTTGCGCCTCTAGCGCCGCGGCGCGCGATTTTACTTGCCAAATTTGAGCATAAGACATGAAGAACCGTTGATCCCCCGTTAGCCCGTCAATAACGGGCGCAGGCTGACCGTTGAGTGATTTTTTATAGGCGGCATACCCCATAGTTAAGCCCGTCAAATCACCGATGTTTTCACCCAATGTGAGCGCGCCGTTCACGGTCACACCCGGAATGGGCTCATACTGATTATATTGCGCAACCAGCACATCAGCCCGCTCTTTAAACGCCGCCCCATCGGATTCTGTCCACCAATCACGCTGGACGCCGTCGCCGTCGGTCTTGCGGCCTTGGTCATCAAAACCATGGCCCATTTCATGACCAATCACAGCGCCAATGCCGCCGTAATTAACAGCAGGGTCAGCATTGGGGTCAAAGAACGGCGCTTGCAAAATCGCCGCTGGGAACACAATTTCATTTAAGCTGGCGCGGTAATAAGCATTAACAGTTTGCGGGTTCATACCCCACTCATCACGGTCAACCGGCCCGCCAAGCTTGGAAATATTATCTTCCCAGCCCCAAACAGACGCAGATTTCACAGTGCCAATCAAATCATCACGCTCCACCGTGAGGTCGGAATAATCTGTCCACACATCGGGATAGCCAATTTTTGGATTAAATTTAGCGAGCTTATCTTGGGCTTGAACCTTGGTTTCATCCGCCATCCAATCCAGATTATCAATGCCGTCTTTAAAGGCTGCGCGAAGATTTTCGATCAAGTCAAGCATTTGCGTTTTAGAGCTTTCAGGGAAATGTTCAGCGACATAAACCTTACCGACAACTTCGCCCATTATGCCGTCAATTTGGCCAACAGCCCGCTTCCAACGGGCGCGCTGCTCCGCCGTGCCGCGCAGGGCTGTACCGTAAAAATCAAAGCTCGCCTCATCAAAACGTTTGGGCAAATAATCTGATTTACCGATCAGATAACGCGCAGCGGCGTAATCTTTAAGCACAGCAATATCAGTCTTTGCGAAAATCTTAGCCGAGCCTTGGATCGCATCCGTCTCGCGCACAATAAATATATCTTGCTCGGACAAGCCCAGCGTCTCAAGCATCAGATCATAAGACACACCCGGAGCAAAGGCTTTCAGCTCATCCCTTGTCATTTTATTATAGGTAAGGTCGCGGTTACGGCGCTTCGTCGGCGTCCAATGGCTAGCCGCCAGCGCGGTTTCAAAGGCAATAACAGCTGCGGCCCGCTCATCCGCATTATCCATACCCGCTTCCGTCAACATCGTGCTGATAAGCTGCGTATAGCCGTCAATAAGGCCGCGCCCCTTTTCGCTATCATCAAAGTAATAATCGCGGTTGGGCATGCCCAAACCTGACTGGGTCCAATAAACGATATAATTTTCAACATCCTTAGCGTCGATACTTATAAACGGCGCAATAACACTGGGGATTCCTAGGGCGGGATCAGACATTAAACGCAATATATCATCATGGCTTTGGGCCGCCGCGATGGCGTCAAGATCAGGCTGAACAGGTTTAAGGCCCGCCGTTTCGATCGCGTCAACATCCATGAAAGCGGCATAAAAATCACCGACTTTTTGCTCATCAGAGCCTTGCGGCGCATCTCGCTCCGCCGCCGCTTCGATAATATCTTTAACGCGCTCTTCTGACAGGTCACGCAAAACCCCAAAGCCGCCATAACGCGAGCGGTCCGCCGGAATTTCAGTATTTTCGATCCATAGGCCATTAACATATTTAAAGAAATTATCACCGGGCCGGATGCTTTCATCAATATTTTCAAGATCAATTCCGAAAGCTCCCAATCTAGCCTTGGTTTTAGTCTTAGCCTTGATCTTAGCTTTAACAGACTCGGCTGATACAGGTTTTTCAGCCAAAGCGGCCTCATTGGCATCGCCGCCGCCGCTACAGCCCGCTAAGGCAAGAATAATTAAGGAGGGCGCAATGAAGTATTTAAATGACATTTTGTTCTCTGAGTTTAAATATTACTTTTAATTTTACAGGCTATTCAGCGGGCTGCGCCTGTCCAGATGGCGGCGGGGCTGATACCTTATCGTCAAGTTCCATATCATCCAAAGCCAAAGCCAGTTCAGGATCATACGTCGAGCCGAGCATAGGCTGGGACTGCCCCGTCCAAATACTCCGTGCAATACGCCGAATATCAACGCCAATTCCATACATGGCAGGAACCAACATCAAAGTGAGGAAAAAGTCGAATAAGACGCCGAAAGCCAGCGCGACAACCATAGGCTTGAGAAATTCAGCTTGGGCCGATGTTTCAAATAAAATTGGCGTAATCCCAACAAAGGTTGTCACAGAGGTCAGCAAGATTGGCCGGAACCGAGAGACACATGCATCCATCATCGCTTGATAGGCGCCCACGCCTTTACTGCGTAATTTATTCACATAATCAATCAAAACAAGATTATCATTCACCGCCACGCCAGAGGCTGCAAAAAAGCCAAAGACGGACATCATACCAAATGGCACCTGCGTGATGGCATTCCCAAAAATCATACCGACAAAGGCAAAGGGTATGGCAATCATAATCAGCAGAGGCTGGGCATAGGATTTAAATGCAATCGCCAACAAACCATACATCATCAGTAAAATCGCAAGGCCGCTGGTTTTCAATTCACTAAAGAATGTTGACTGGGCTTCATCTTCACCGACATTCACGCGCTCGGCTTGCGGATGACGCAATTCCCAACTTGGGAAAAAATTATCTTCCAGGTCTTTTCGAATTCGCGCCACTTCATCGGAGTTGCCGCGAACACGTGCGCCGGTAAATTCAAGGCGTTGGCGATCCCGACGGTTAATCCGCGTAATCCCCTCCCGAAATTCGACATTAGCAACAGAGAAAAGCGGAACTTCAACGCCATTCGCAGCCCGAATGCGCAAGGTTTGAAGACTATCAATCGACTCGCGGGCCGCTTGCGGATAACGCAACATCACGCGGACATCTTCGCCGTTACGCGGCAAACGCTGAACCTCTAATCCGAAAAAGGCTTGGCGGACTTGGCGGGTGACATCGGCCAAATTAATGCCCAGTGTTTCCGCGCCGGGCTTAAGCGTAAATTGCATTTCTTGGGCTGATGATTCCAGTCCATCCCATGCACGTGTCACAGCGCTGTAACTTTCAAGCTCGCCTTTCAAATCGAGAAGCGCCGCTTTCAGCGCATCTGGATTCGTCGATGCAATCCCGTAAAATAGCCCGCCGCGATTTCCAAGACCCCCTTGCGTAAAGCCATATTGAACACGGTAAGCATCCGGGATAGGGCCGACATATTCTTCAAGCTTATCTGCAACATCCTTGGTTGAAATTTCGCGCCGCTTATTGCCGTCAACAAGTCTTAAATAGCCTTCAACGCCGCGGCGACTTACCGACATACCCGGCGCTGTAATCACATCAAAATCCAATCCAAAGTCAGCCTCGGCATTTTCATTTAATTTAATAATGCCCTCGCCTAATTGATCTGAAACTTGCTGCAAGCGCTCAAAAGCTGTGCCTTCAGGAAAGCGCGCATTGAACTGGATCATGTCGCCTTCAACTTCGGGCAATAAAGATTGCGGAGCGATACCCGACTGCAAAAGCCCAACCGCAAAGATAAATAATCCAATAAATGTCGCCAAAGTCGCGTAACGAAAGCGAATAAGAAACCCGACAAGCGGTCGGAATTTATGCTGGGCAAAGGACACTAATCCATTGGCCATATTATTTTGAAAGCGTAACAACCGGTTTTGCTGGTTAGGCGGCACGGGCTTCAAATGACGCAAATGCGCTGGCAAGATAAAAAAGGCTTCAATCAGGGAGAAACATAAAACCGCGATCACAACAAGGCTGATCTGTTCAAAGAAGGCTCTAATAGGCCCGCTCATCAGCATAAAAGGAACGAACATCATGATTGTTGTGATGACCGCAAAATAAACGGGCTTGATAACCATATTCGCGCCGCCAATAGCGCCGCGGTCGCCCGTGATGCCATTTTCAACATGTAAATGCGCGGCCTCGCCGACAACGATCGCATCATCCACCACGATACCAATAACCAAAAGGAAAGCAAAAAGCGAAATCATATTCAGCGTAATGCCAATAAAAGGCGCAATCCCAATCGCGCCCGCAAAAGCCGCCGCAATGCCGATTGTCACCCAAATCGCAACGGCGGGACGTAGGAAAAGCATCAAGACAATCAAGACAAGTACGAGGCCCGAGAGGGCATTGCCCCCGATCAAGTTCATTCGGCTATCAAACATGGTTGATCCATCAAACCAGATAGAAAAACTTAAACCCGGCGGAAGGCTATCTTGAATCTCGTCTTCAAATTTACGGATCGCTTTACCCGACGCCGTAATATTCATTTTATCCGGCGAAAGAACTTGGTAAACGGCTGCTGGCTCGCCTTTGAAACGATTATCAAATTTATCTTCCTGAAACTCATCTTTAACCGTCGCAATATCTCGCACGCGAACAGTGCCGCCATCGGGCGTTTGCCGCACAATGAGGTCGCCGAACTCTTTTGAGCTATTGGCCAGTGCGCGCGCGCGAAGCTGCAATGTGCCGCCGCTTGTTTCAACTGCGCCTGCTGATAAATTCACCGAGGCGTTCCGAATGGCGCTCGCCACTTGGTTAAAGGTCAAATTAAAGCGTTGAAGATCATCTTCAGAGACTTCGATTGTGACCTGCTCTTCAACTTTAGAGATGTGATTTGTTAGCTGTAATCCCGTTAACTGCGTCAACTGACGGCGTAAATCTTCGCCGGCCCGCTGTAATGTCAGGCGGTCAACATCGCCGTGCAAAGCAAGATACATGATATCGGGCCGCAATTCAGCCCGCGAGACTTCAGGGCGAAACGCATCAGGCGGGAGGTTTTGGATCGAATCAACGCGGGCATTGACTTCATCAACCATCTTTTCATAATCAATGCCGAGTTTAGTCGTAATTGTTACAGAGCCAGAGCCTTCACGGGCATTGCCTTCAATATAATCAATCCCGTCTAATCCTTCGACGGCTTCTTCAATACGGACGACAAGTTGTTCTTCAATATCACGAGGGGAAGCCCCCGGCCACGCAATGCTGACGCTCATGGCATTAACCGGCGTTTGCGGAATAAATTCCCGCTCGAGATTAAAATAACCAAAACCACCCATAACAAACATGAGCAGCATGAGTAAGTTTGCAGCAACAGGGTTTTTAACAAACCACTTAACAATATTTTTCATTTACTCGGCCTCTTAATCACTCGGCTTTATTTATATAGTCTGGCTTATAACAATAAGCCTGCATTAAATTTAATCACGTTTCGCCGCGCCGTTCGCCTCGGACGCGCCGGCGGGTGCGCCCTCGCCCTCAGCTTTCGGCTGTTTCTGATCTGACTTTTTAAGCGGCTTGGGGGCCGCCTTCCCGTCTTTTTTCGCTTTTTTCTCACGCCATTTATTTAGCTTTTCACTCGTTTCTTCTTTTTTCTCACGAGCCTTTTTCGACCATTCCGGCTCAGGCGGGTCGACCAATAAACGTGACGGATCATTCACATCGGCAACCTTTAATGTAAGGCGCGTGCGCGAAGGCTCCATTGGCGAGAGGACAACAAGATCACCATCTTTAAGACCGCTTGATATAACGGCGCGCTCTGCATTTGTATCAATAACAGATACATCGCGAATTTCGACCTTGCCTTTATCATCGGCCAGATAAACCTTATCTTCGGGCCGGAGCCCATCGCGCGGTATAACAACAATATTTTCAAAAACGCGGCCATCTATGGCGGCATCAACAAATAAACCCGGCACTAGCGGAAACCCATCTTTCGACTTACCGGCCCCGAAAGGGTCGTAAACTTCAACGATCGCGGATAAGGCCCGCGTTTGAACATCAATCACGCTATCTGTGCGCATGATATAGCCGGCCCACTCGCGGCGCTGTCCAGCTATAATCGCGCTTAATTTTACTTTTGGCGCCTCGGCTTTATTTTTGGCGACATATGCAAGTGGTAAATTGACCTTATAAAGATCATTATCCGTTAGCGGCAAACGAACCTCAATGACGTCGGTAGAAAATATTTGGCCCAGACGCGCACCCGGGGAGACAAATTGACCAATATCGGATGATTTAGCCCTAACCCGGCCATTAAAAGGAGCGCGAACTTTTGTTCGGCCTAATTGTAATTGTGCCGTTCGCAAACGGCCCTTGGCGGCTTTAACGGCCGCTTCGGCTTGGGCGCGCTGCGGCTCTCTTAGGGCCAAGGCGGACGGCGTACCAATGCCTAATTCTTCAATGTCGCGCCGCGCGATTTCGCCTTCGGCCACTTCGCGGATCAAATTTTGTTCGGCCTGCGCGACATCTGCTTCGGCTTGAATAACCGCAATTTCATAATCAACTGGTTCAATCTCTAAAAGCGTTTCGCCTTTTCTGATAATGCCGCCCTCAATAAAATTACGAGACACTTTTATGATCTGACCACTGACTTGAGGAACCAGATCAATTTCGATTTGAGGACGCGCCTCACCCTGCGTTTTAACGGATAATTTCACATCTTCTGTGCGCGCATAATCCGCCAAAACAGATAGCGTATTAAAACTCCGCTTGCGTTCTTTGGGCTTCTTATTGGCCTTAATAACAATTTGAGTGACAACAAAAAACCCAATGATAATTAAAATCGGGATCGCAATAAGCAATATCCAGCCCAAAACACTCCGCTTAGGGCCCTGTGTCTGCATTCCAGTTTCGTTCGGCATTTTGTCTCTCGCCATATCAAGGGTTAAAGGAATTTAACCTAAATTTATCTATTCGTCCCGTGACAAGATGTTTAGGTCCCATTTCGGAACCACATCATCCACGTCTTTTGTTATCTCAGTCCCAAATTCACCGCCGCCAAGCGCAACATGAAGCGCGACGCGGTTCGTCAGACGGTCTTTACGGGCCGTAATTAGCTGCCCTTCCGCATTAATACGGCGCGACTGCGCATCTAAAAGCTGTAAAATCGTCGCAAGCCCCTCAACATAGCGCTGCTCAAGCCGCTCTTCTGCACGCTGCGCTTCTGAGAGGGAAATCCGCAGGGCCGCTTCGCGTTCAGCTAAAAGCTGCTCCCCGTCCAGTGCATTTTCAACCTCTAAATAAGCGGTTAGAAGCGTGCCTGTATATTGCTCCATTTGCTCGCGCAATATCGCGCGCTGCGTTTCAACATTGGCGCGAAGTGCGCCGCCTTGAAAAATTGGCTGCGATAAATTGCCTGCCAAATTACTAATGATATTACTGATGCTAAAAATATCACTTAACCCAGAGCCAGAGCTATCAAGGCCTGATGATAAAGACAGTCGCGGCAAGAGATTTTTACGGGCGACATCAACATTAAGCCCCGCCGCGCGCATCCGGCGCTCAGAGGCGAGCAAATCAGGACGCCGCGTTAGCAGATATGCCGGCGCCCCCGCACCGGATAGCCTTGGCAAGCTTGGTAGATCAGGCGACGCTTCAAGCGCATTGGCCGGATAACGCCGCAGTAAAATTTCAAGCCCGCGCGTCAATGATGACAAACGCTGCTCGCGCGTTGTTGCAAGGGCCTGTGCATTAGCCACAGCCGAGCGCGCGAGGCGAACATCACTCGATCCTGTTACCCCGCCCTCAAACCGGCGCTGGGTTAAGCGCAAAGCGCGGTCTTGCGTTTCAACATCCCGCGCGGAGAGTTCGAGCAAGAGCCGCGCTTCAATAATATCAAACCATGTTTGGCTAACCCGCTGCGCAATTAATAAGCGCGCACCGGCTAAATCTGCGGCTGATGCAGAGGCGGATTCTTCGCTCGCCCCAATCGTATCGCGAATACGGCCCCAAACATCAGGCTCCCATGACGCATCAAGACCCACACTCAGATTAGTCGTTCCGCCGCCGACAGGAATTTGCCCCCCGCCCGGAATATTAATCACGCCGCCGCCGCCAAAAGGCTCAGAACGAGCCGCACGGCTTCGCGCTGAAAGTGTAGGTAAGCGTCCAGCTTGCGTATTTTTAAGCTGTGTTAAAGCGCGGTCATAGCGCGCCAAAGCGGCGCCGATATCGGCATTATTAGCCAGAGCTTCGTCGATTAAACGCGGCAAGACTGGATCGTTAAACCCCGCGGCCCAATCTGTTTGCGGCAGATCTTCGGGGGCAAGTCCAGCCCATTTTCCACTCTCGGGCGACGGCAATACAAGCGCTGTAGATGTAGGCTCGGGCAGGAACCGTTCGCCCGCCGCAAAACTGCCGCATCCGCCAAGTAAAGCCATCGCTGTTGTCACGAGCCATATATGACGCATTAGACCACTCCCTTTTCTTGCCTTCTACGCTGCCGCCATACCGAAAGTCAATAGATTGTTATTGAAAAACGATAATTTTAAATTGTCTCGCCCCAATCATAACATCCCAAACCCGCCTTTACCTTGGCGCGTTTTTTTCGTCATGACCTTGTCATTAATTTTTGATAGGCTCGCCTCTTATCAATAGCACTGTTAAAATTTTATGACAGCTTATAATCCATACGTATAAAACACGCAGATAGCTTTGCGTATTTTAAAAAAGAAAGCTTTATGGCCCGTTTGCGAACTAAATATCTGACCATGATTGTCATTATGGCCGCGCTTAGTATTCTTCTTTTTGATGCGCTTAAATCTGTAGATGTCCTAGAAAGCCCTATCATAAGAGCCGTCTTTGTTATTATCATCGTGACCTGTTTCAGCGCGATACATCACCACTTCAACCCGTCACTTTTAGCTGAACAGCAAGCCGCCAACACACCGCAGAAAAATGATGCCGATGCCGATACTTATACCGGACAGCCTTTGCAGCGCGCTGACTCTAATTTAGAGGTTGCGATTGCTGAAGGGCTGCAAGAGGCGATTTTCATTATTAATCGTCAATATATGATTAGCTATGCCAATCAAGCTGCGAGCCGCCTCTTTCCTGATCTCTCGCTCGACCGCCCGCTGCTGAGCTATATACGTGACCCCGATGTTTCTCAGCTTATACAAGATACACTCGACGGCAATATTGGCGCGCCCATTTCAATCCAGCGCCCGGGCTCTATAGACCGGCATCTTCGCGTCTCTGGCATGCCTGTCATAACGCCCTATGGCGGAGAAGAGGTCATCAACCGCGCCGTCATTATTTTCACAGATGTTACCGAGATTGAACGTAATAATACGGTACGGTCTGACTTTTTAGCCAATGCCTCACATGAGCTTAAAACGCCGATTGCCTCTATGCTTGGTTATATCGAAACGCTGAGAGGCCATGCCAAGAATGATCCCACGGCGCGGGAAATGTTTCTCGGGATTATGCAAGAACAAGCGGAACGTATGCAGCGCCTGATTGTGGATATTTTATCTCTTCGCAAGATTGAGCAAATAGAACATATCATTCCCACAGAGCGCGCCGATCTGGGCCTTGCCGCCAAAGCTGCCCTTGAGGCTGTTCACCCGATTGCCAAACGCCGTAATGTTAATGTCAGTCTGAATGGAAAAAAGAAAAATGCGCTCGTCATGGGCAGCCAAGATGAACTCGTGCAGCTCTCGCTTAATTTAATTGATAATGCCGTGCGCATGAGCCCGCCTAAAAGTAAAGTCACAATCAAGGTTGACCGGCTTAATAATTGGATGCCGGGCGATCAATTTTCCCATAAACCAATCATTGAAGATATGCCGCGCCGCCGTATTGTTATTCCGCCAAAAACGGCACAGGATTATTGGCGCTTGTCTGTCCGTGATGCCGGGCCAGGGTTTAAGCCCGAACATCTTCCGCGCCTTGGTGAGCGCTTTTACCGTATTGCCGGCGATAGAAGCTCGAAAGAGAAAGGCACAGGCCTTGGGCTTGCGATTGTGAAACATATTGTCCGCTGGCATCGCGGTGGATTTTACATAGAAAGCGCGGAAGGCCACGGGACTGAATTTATTATCATCTTACCTCTCGCGCCGGACATATCCGATGATAACAGCGCCGAATCAGCGCCGATGCAGCGCGGCTTTGTTCCGCCGTAACGCCGTAAATTTCACCCTAATCCAGCTTTAAATTGCAAATCGGCCGTATTTCGACTACTTATGGTGTCATATATTCTTCACAAAACCGTCATTATAAGATAAAATTATACCGTAAATAAGCAGGTCTATTCTGCCTCCCTGACTCGACATGGGAGATTTTAAAGGTATGTGGCAATGGCTCAAAAGATTGAGCGTATATTTGGAAAGCCCAAGGTTAAAACGGATGTCGTTAATCTTGTGAGCCAACTCGCTATGATGGGCGGGCAAGTCGAGGCCATGCTCGGGGCAATGCTTGATGCCTTACAAACCCGCGATGTCACCAAAGCTGCGCGTCTAGGCGGGCGCAAAACAGAGCTGGCTGTGATGCGGCAAAACATTGATAATGACACCGAAGAACTGCTAATTAAATATAAGCTTGGCACGCAAGACTTACGCCGCGTTGTTGCCGTTATTAAAATCGCAGCCGATATCGAACGTATCGGGCAGCTCTCGGCCAATATTGCGTGGCGCCTAAAAGACCCTGAAAATATGACGGTCTTACCGTCCAATACCGGCATTATGCGGCTTGGCAAACAAGTCCAGCGGCAAGTCGTTCTTGCGCTCGATACCTTAGCCCATGAAAGCCCGTCCCGCGCCATGCAAGTCTATCATTCAGATGATGATATCGACCGCCTACATGAAATTTTGCAAAATGATATTTTAGAGCTCATGACGCAAAGCCGGCTTAATGTCAGTGTCGGAACGCATTTAATGTTTATCATCCGCCATTATGAACGCATGGCCGATCATGCGAGCAATATTGCCGAAGCTGTTTACTACGCCCATACGGCCAATCATTTACAACAAGATATTCAAAACACGACCCCCCTCAGCGCTGTCCCGCGTGATGAGGGCCCTACCTTTTGATAAAGGCGATTTCAGATGAAACCTTATATATTAATAGCTGAAGACGAAGATGCACTAGCCACGCTCTTAGAATATAATTTTCAAAAAGAAGGCTATGAAGTGGGCGTTGCCTCTGATGGGGATGAAGCCCTTGTCATGGCGGCTGAACGTACGCCCGATCTGATTTTAATGGATTGGATGATGCCAAAATTATCAGGCGTGGAAGCCTGCCGCCGCCTACGCCGAAAATCAGAAACGCGGACAACCCCGATTATTATGCTTACCGCACGCGGTGATGAGACGGACCGGATTACAGGCCTTGATTACGGCGCAGATGATTATGTTGTGAAACCATTTTCAACGCCGGAACTTCTAGCGCGCGTTCGTGCGCTGCTGCGCCGCTCGCAACCCGGATTGCTCGACGATGTTATTCGCCAAGGCGATATTGAAATTGATATCAAAGCTTTTCGCGTGCGGCGCAATGAGAACGAAATCCATTTGGGGCCAACCGAATTTCGTTTGCTCGATCATTTCATGCGCCATCCTGCCCGTGTATTTTCCCGCGAACAGCTATTAGACGCCGTTTGGGGCCGCGATGTTTATGTCGAAGCCCGAACCGTTGATGTCCATATTGGCCGTCTTCGCAAAGCCTTAAAAAAAGCCGGCGGCGGCGACCCTATTCGCACGGTTCGCTCCGCAGGTTATGCCTTTGAGGTCAAGCCTAAAGCGTAAAGCGGTTAATCACTGAAACTTGCGCCTGATCGCCTCAGCGTCAGCCATAAAAGCAAAGCCAAAATAGCTGCGAATAAAGCCAAAACAGAATAAGCTTTGAAAAGCTGCGTAATAGACCATCCGTTATCAAGCAAAAACCCTGCGAATGCGGGACCTAATACAGCTCCAAACCGGCTAAGTCCTACGGCCCAGCCTGTTCCCGTTGCGCGCAAAGTCACGGGATATAATGTCGGAACGGTTGAATATAAACCAATCATAGACCCATGTAAAAGAAACCCCATTATGCCAATAGATACAAAAACGCCCCCCACAAGAGGCGATACAAAGCCAAAAGCAAAGAGAAGGATTGCGAGAGCCGTTAGGTAAATGCCGACGATAAGCGCGGGTAAGAAACGAAGGCTCAGAAGCCCCATAAATATGATGCCCAACATCCCTACGAGGTTTATTAATCGGCCGCCTTTATTTCCGTCTGCTTCCGAAAATCCCATATCAACGAGTATTTTCGGCGTCCATGTCAGCATGAAATAAAGCAAGGTTAAAAGCATGAAAAAACTAAGACAAATCAAGAGCGTTCTTACCCTATAAGTCTTGGATAATAATCTATCGTTTTTGCCTGCATCCGGATTTGAAGCCCCCTCTTGTTCATTCACGGGCAGGGATAGGAGTGGCGGCCGGCCAAATTTTTCTTGAGCTTTATTTATAAGCTGCAAGGCATTCGGTTTTTTAGATTTTGCCAAAAAGGCCGTCGATTCTGGCAAAGACAAAATAATGGGAATAAAAATAAATGAGGTCATCGCCCCAAACCCAAATATATAACGCCAAGAGGCGGCTTCAAGGAGCCAGGCCGCAATAAATCCAGACAGAAAAGCTCCCATGGGAAAGCCTAATTGGAAAATAGCAATCGCCGATGCGCGGTATTTTTCGCCCGCATATTCTGCGACAAGTGTATTAAGGCTAACCAATATCCCCCCGACGCCAAAGCCTGTGATAATTCGCCCAATAACTAGTACCTCTATTGAAGGCGCAATCATAGCGATGAGCATTCCCAGCCCCGACAGACATAACCCCAAAACAGCCACAGGTTTGCGACCTATTTTGTCAGCGATTTTGCTTAGCAATAGAGCGCCAAGCATCATCCCCAATAAGCCCGCGCTAAAGACAATTCCGAGACTTGAGCGCGATATGCCCCACTCTTTTGTGATCGCTGTCGCGGCAAAGGATATAGCCAGAATATCAAAACCATCTTGCATATTTAAGGTCGCAAGAGCGATTAAAACCCAAATTTGATAAGGCGTTATCTTTGCCCGTTCCGGCGCGCCTATGCAAAGGCTATCTGCATTTTTTTCTAAGGGCATTTTAACGTCACTTTTCCATTAACATAGCCATATGGATATCACATTCAAATAGCCTTAGGGATTAATAGATTAGCTAAAAACAACTTGAATATCTGTATATTCCTCAAGGCCTTCTTGTGCAAACTCAACCCCAATACCAGATTTTTTAACGCCGCCAAATGGCGCATTGGGCTGGATCGCACCATGTTTATTAATCCAAACGGAGCCGCACTCTAGCCGGCGAGCAACGGCTTTCGCTTTATCGGTGTTCGCTGACCACACGGAGCCGCCTAACCCATTTTCAGAATCATTTGCCATCGCGATGGCCTCTTCTAAATCCGAATATTTAATGATCGGCAAAACAGGGCCAAATTGCTCTTCTGAAACCAATGGATTATCATGCGGGACATCCGTGATGATCGTCGCAGGATAAAACAAACCCGGCCCCTTATCCCCCCCTAATAAGACGCGGCCTTCGGTTTTCCCCGCCTCGACAAGCCGGGACACTTTATCAAATTGCATTTTATTTTGGATGGGCCCTTGTATATTATCTTCGTCCATGCCGTCGCCCATAGGAATATTTTGAGCGAAATTCACAAGCGCCTCACTCACATCATCATAGACATCTTCATGAACATAAAGGCGCTTCAAGGCTGCGCAAGTTTGACCATTATTTATAAAAGCACCCCAATAAAGCCCCTCGGCTATCGCTGATGCATCCACATCAGGCAAAACAATGCCGGCGTCATTTCCGCCCATCTCTAAGGTCAAACGCTTCATCGTAGGGGCGGCAGATTCCATGATTTTTTGCCCTGTCGCACACGAGCCGGTAAACACAATTTTATTTATGCCCGTATGTTCTGACATTGCAGCGCCGATATTGTCATTTTTATCGCTCGAGGTCACACAATTCACAACGCCCGCCGGAAGAACCTCATTCATGATTTCAACCAAACGCACGGTAGATAACGGCGTATAAGGAGAGGGTTTAATAACAACAGTATTCCCCGTTCGCAAAGCCGGAAGAATATGCCAAATCGCAATCATCACTGGAAAGTTCCAAGGCGTAATAGACCCAACCACGCCAACGGGTTTTCTATGAAGCTCAACGCGGCCCTCTTCATTATCTTGAAGGATTTTCACGGGCAAACTCAGGCCAGAGGTATATCCGGCCCACGCCCCAGCGCCGCCAAGCTCCCAGCGCGAGCCTAAACCGTTTAAAGGCTTTCCCTGCTCTTTTGTGAGGAGCACGGCTAACTCTTCAGCATGCTCATTGATTTTATTCGTCACAGCCTCGCAGGCTTTTTGCAAATCTTCATCTGATGTTTGCGACCACGATAAAAAAGCCGATTGCGCGGCATTTACAGCCTCATCCAGATCACTAACGCCGCTATCATAAGCCAATCCAACGCATGAGCCATCAGACGGGTTTAGCACCTCAAAAGTCGATTCAGATACGCGCGTTGTGCCATTGATAATATTACCGAAAGATGGGGCGTGTTGATTGCTGACTGACGACATTTTATATTCCTATTATATTTAATTAACTTTCACATGTCTTCAAAGGCTATTCGGTGGATACTTAAGCCGTAGACACACCCCTCAGAGCGCTCATCCTACGCCGTAAAGGCTTGCGGTTTAATGGCATCGCAACGCCTTAAAAGCTCGCCAGAGCCTGACTCTTGGCGCAATCCAAAATAGATATCTATGGCATCTTAAAATATAGATTGGGGGAAGATTTTAAGATGCCATAGAGTGATCCCCTCACTTTAATTCAAAGTGAGAGGATCATTTAGCTTTTGTTTAAAACTCAAACCCAACTTGAGCATAAACTTCACGGCCGCGGTTAAACGAGCCGACCGTAAAGGGAAGTGCGCCCGCTTCAAAGCCTGAAACGATAAACCGTTCATCGGCTAGATTATCAACGCCTAATTTTAGGCTCCAGTTATCTTCGGGCCTATAGGTCAATGAGCCGCCAATTAAAGCATATCCGTCTTGAACAAGGTTCTCGACAGCAAAGGGGTCATTTGTCACTTCGCTAATAAGTGAGATGTTCGCATTGGCAATAAGCTCATCCGTCAAATCAACATTAAGCGCTGCACTCGCCGTAAAATCAGGCGTATTTTGCAAGGGCGTGTCTAAAGTAATTTGCTGACCGAACCGGTTGACGAGCAAAGGCGCTGCGGCTGGGTCGATGTCTGTATACTCAGCATCTAGCAAACCCAAAGTCGCATTTAATCGAACCCGGTCTGTCAATAACGCTTCTAATTCAACTTCAATACCTTTGATTTCAGCCGCAGCAATATTCTCATTTGACGGGCTCACGCCGCGCTGCACGACGATTTGAATATCATCATATTGATTTAAGAAGGCCGCTGCATTTAAGCGGACGCGGTTGCCAGCAAAATTGGCTTTAAACCCAATCTCATAATTATCTGACGTTTCTTCCTGAAAGGTCAAAGAGCGCAAAACGTTAGGATCATTTGGATCCGCAGCCGCGATTAAAGCCTCGCTGAAAAATGTAGTAAGGCGCGTTGTGAAACCGCCTGACTTAAAGCCCTGCGAATAGGTCGCATAAGTATAGAGATCATCTGTCACTTGCCAGTTCGCACCGACACGGAAAGAGAAATTATCAAATGTTTCTTCTAACGGGTCTGACGGAGCTAAGAATGTTGCATCTTCAGGACGGGGCAGAGCTGCGCTTGGTATGCCCAATGTTGAAAAAGCTGTATTTAAATTTTGCTGGTTCAGGTCGAGCGTTTTTTCCTCGCTGGTAAATCGCCCGCCAAAAAGAACCGTAATATCATCCGTAATTTTATAATTACCTTCGCCAAAAAGAGCGACCGCTTCTGTGCCTTGGTTAAATCCACCCCCGACTTGTATTAAACCCCCTGCAATCGCCACCGCATCTAGCTGGTTACCATCTTCATTGAAATAGTAAGCGCCAAGTGTCGCATCAAACCGGTCCGCAAGGTTAACATTAAATTGTAATTCTTGACTGAATTGCTCTGTGTTGAGGACAAAAGTTGTTTGATCGAAAACTAATGGCGAGCTATCAATGTCCAGACCAAAGGCCGACTCCAACTCTCGATAAGCCGTAATCGACTTAATTGATAAATTATCGTTGACTCGCCAATTGACCTCTCCTGAAATCCCGCGCGTGTCGCTATCAGCAAAATTGGCTCCGGTCGCAAAGGTCTCGTCAATATCATCCGTTATGAATTGCGCGTTAAATTGTTGATCGGGCCGTGACCCATCTCCATTTATAGATGTTGCCAAGAAATCCGATAAACAAGGCGGGCCAGCTCCGGGAGGAATACCAGCTAAGACATCAGCCGGAATACCAACACATGTGTTAAACAAACCGCCCAGCGCGAAGTTAGGATCGACCTCCAATAAGGTTGTTGGATTTGCCGCATCGCGCCGCGTGGTCGCATCCGCCGAAATAACGATATCAATATCATCAGTCGGGTCCCACGCTAATTTAGCCCGTAGAGTCCCGCCCGCTTTGGCGCCGGGGTCACGCCCCGAACTCGTCCCTGTGGTTAATAATTGATCCAAAGGCACAGATGTTTGCGCCCCGCCCGGACTTCCTAAAGCTGCGAGGTCTGATGGGAACGGAACTCTCTCCTGAAATCCATCAATCGTATCGGCAGAAAATGCGAGACTCGCATTTAAATTTTCCGCAACAGGCGCATTAATTACGCCGCTCGCTTCAATATTATTAAAAGAGCCGTAGCGCACCCTGCCTTTAGCATAAAACTCATCAGACGGAGTTTGCGTGACAATATTAACCGCGCCGCCAATCGCGTTACGGCCAAATAATGTCCCTTGCGGGCCTTTAAGAACCTCAATGCGCTCAATATCAAGTAACTCTGTCACCGCGCCAGGGCCGCGTGCAATATAGACCCCATCTATATAAAGACCGACACCGGGGTCAGTATTTAAAGCGAAATCAGTTTGCCCGACGCCGCGGATAAAAGCCTGAAATGTATCAATACCCGCAAATGAGGACGTGTTATCAAAGACAACGCTTGGTGTGAAACGGCCAATATCAATATTATTTGAAACGCCCAGATTTTCGAGCGTATTTTCATTAAAAGCCGAAACCGTAACAGGTGCGGATTGAAGATTTTCAGATTTACGCCGCGCGGTCACAATGATTTCGTCAAGCGTAATATTGGCCGTAGCTGCATCATCTTGCGCGGTGGCTGCGCCGCCTGACACCATCATCAAGGACAGCGCCAATATTGACGCACTCCCGCCTTTGAAATGTGAGGTCTTATTGAAAATTGTCATGTTAGGATTCCCCGCTCTTATTATTAGAAAGAATGTTTATGAAGGCGGTATATAACATGTTAACTATTCTGCCGCATATCAGAAAGCATCAATTCTTGTCTGAGAGCGCACTTCCGAGACAGTCAAGTCAGAGATATGTTCGCTTACGGTAAGTTGTCGGGGATTCGTTAAACCTGCTTTTGAATGCGCGCGAAAAATGGGCGGCAGATTTAAAGCCAGAGTCAAAAGCAATCGTTGCAATGGTCTGTTTTTCAAATCTCTGACTACGTAGCATTTGGGCGGCTTTATCGAGACGTAAAGACATTATATATCCCGACACCGTGAGCCCGGCATTTGCAAAAATAGAAAACACGTAGCGCTCAGAAATCATAAGGTCTTGCGCAATGAGTGACGGGCTAAGCCGCTCTTTGACTAAATTTTTCTCAATATAGGCCTTACATCTTTCAAGATGTCCGCGCTGGGTTGATGAAATATTGACATTAATACCGCCAGCATCGCCAAATCCGAGGACAAGTAAATCAAAAAAGCTTGCCAAAAGCCTTTTTCCATGGCCGTCGATAGACTCCATTGAACGAGAGAGCCATAAAGTTTTGAGATAGGAAAACAAAATATTATTTATTGCGAGTGATTGCTCTGCTTTTTTAAAGGCAAGCTCTTCGGGTTTGGCATGAAACCGGCCTAAAACTTTCTTTGGAATCGGAATCGAAAGAATTTCAGTCGTTTCCTCAAATTCCAATAAATAGCTCCTCGAATTATCGCAAATCAGAAAATCCCCCGGGGCGAGCTCTACAATATTATCGCCAAATTTTATGCGGCTATGACCGGAGAATTGCAGCTTAATAAGAAAGCGTTCTGCTTCAGAAAAGGCACCAATTGACCCCCTATGTGACACCCGAGCCGGAGAAGATTTAACCATCGCGAGATTAAATTCGTCAACCGTGCAAATATCAAGTGAGGCCTTGAAATGAGCAATGTCTGGAACGTCGATTTCCAGTCCGCCAAAGATACGTTTAATCTCATCCCCCCACGCACCGACCTGAGTGGTTTGAAATTTACTTTGAGACTTTAAGAGCATGGCGCGATAACTTTCTAACTCTTGGGGCGTTTTCCAATCAAAATGGTATTTTATAAGCTGTTATTGCCTTAAACTGCATCAGCCAGAGAGTACATGTTGTGCGCTCTAAGGCAAGCGCCTTGCATTAATATTTGTTATAGTCCTATAAAAATTCGAGGGAAATTATATGCGAAATTTATTGGTAAACCTGAGCCTTGCAATAAGTCTTGCGTCTTTAGCCTCTTGCTCCAAGCCGGAAACATCCACGTCAAAGGACGATAAAAAATCACAAAGCGCATATAGCTTGGTTGACGATATAGCGTCTTCCTCAAATGAATGGCTCACAACAGGCCTGAATTACGCAGAAACCCGCCACAGCAAACTCAACTCTATTAATCTTGATACCATAAACGATCTTTCCTTGGCGTGGCATTATGATCTCGATACAAATAGAGGGCAGGAAGCGACGCCGTTATTTGTAGATGGCGTTCTTTATACAACCAGTGCTTGGAGTAAGGTTCAGGCCTTTGACGTCAAAAGCGGGCGGCTGATCTGGCAATATGATCCGGAAGTTCCCGGCGATTGGGCGATTAAAGGCTGCTGCGATGTTGTGAACCGCGGCGTCGCTTATGCCGATGGTAAAATTTATTTAGGCGCTTTTGATGGACGGTTAATTGCAATCAACGCTCTGTCTGGCAAAGAAGTTTGGTCAAAGGATACGATTATTGACCGTGATAAAAGCTACACGATCACCGGGGCGCCGCGCATCGTAAACGGCAATGTTATTATCGGAAACGGCGGCGGTGAGTTTGGCGTAAGAGGCTATGTTACAGCCTATAATGCCAAAAGCGGTGAGCAAGCATGGCGCTTTTATACAGTCCCCGGAGACCCTTCAAATCCTGTAGAAAATAAAATCCATGAGACCACCAAAGAGACGTGGACGGGGGAATATTGGAAAGTGGGCGGCGGCGGCACCGTTTGGGATTCAATGGCTTTTGATCCTGAGTTAAACCTATTATATATTGGCGTCGGCAATGGAAGCCCGTGGAACCCAGATGTGAGAAGCCCCGAAGGTGGTGATAATCTATTCTTATCATCTATCGTGGCCCTAAATCCAGACACGGGCGAATATGTCTGGCATTTCCAAACGACGCCCGGCGATCAATGGGATTTTACAGCCACCCAGCATATGATCTTGGCTGATCTCGACATTGAGGGAACCGCGCGCAAAGTCTTGATGCAAGCCCCGAAAAATGGGTTTTTCTATGTTTTGGACAGAACCAATGGCGAGTTTATATCAGGCGAAAAATTCGCCCGCGTGAATTGGGCCAATGGACTTGACCCCAAAACAGGCCGTCCCGACATCGTCCCAGACGCTTATTACAACAAAACGGGGAAGCCCTTTGTCGGCGAGCCCGGACCCATGGGCGCACATAGCTGGCACCCCATGTCATATAATGAGCAAACGGGGCTTGTCTATTTTGCAGCGCAAGACTTAGGCTTCCCCTATATTGCAGATCCAGACATCGCGAATGACACATTCAAACTCAGAGAAAAAACCGTTAATCTTGGTATTGATTTGGGCGCTATTGGCCTGCCCGACGATCAGGCCATTCGAACGAGCGTCAGGAAAAGCCTCCAAGGCCGCCTTGTAGCTTGGGATCCTGTCGCCCAAAAAGAAGTCTGGCGCGCAGATCATGGCGGCCCGTGGAACGGCGGGACATTATCAACGGCTGGCGATCTTGTTTTTCAAGGCAATCGAAATCAGGAATTTGCAGCCTATAATGCAAGAACGGGTGAAAAAGTTTGGAGTACAGATGTGCAAACAGGTATTGTCGCGGCGCCGATGACATTTGAAATGGACGGCGAGCAATATATCGCCCTTGTTGCCGGTTGGGGCGGTGTTTTACCTCTACTACTCGGAGAATTGGCACATACTGACACGGGAAAGGTTCCCAATAGAAGCAGCGTGCTTGTCTATAAAATTGGCGGCAGCGATAGCTTGCCGCCCGCCCAAGATTTCGCTCCCGAAATTGATCCGCCTCGGCAATTCACCACGGCAGACGCCATCAATAGCGGACGCCTAACATATGCCCGTTATTGTTCGGGTTGCCACGGCGATACAGCTGTAGCAGGCGGCCCCATTCCGGATATTCGCAGCACTTACGCCTTACATGATCCTGAGGATTGGAATGAAATTATTCTCGAAGGGGCTTTGTCTGATCTGGGAATGGTGAGCTTTAAAGATGTCTTGTCAGAAGATGATGCGCAAAATATTCGGGCCTATGTGATCGACCGCGCAATTAAATCCATAGCGCAACCCTAATATTAAACGAAGCAAGCCTGTTTACACGGCGCGGCCAGCTATATAGATGGCCGCAGACCTCAATATGATTCGGTTATAAGCCGCACCCCCATGTAAAATTGAAATTTTTGTTAAAATTAACCACATTCAGCCTAATTATTCGTAAGCGTTTGGTGAACCCCACCTTACGGCTGACATACGCTCTGACCAATATCCAAGACACTAAAATCTCAAAACTCGACAAACTGCTGCCATGGAACTATGTTGAGGAAAGTTAAACGCTTACGTTAAACGGTTACGAAAAAAGGGAGTAAATGGGGATCTTAGTGGGGAAAAATATCATCTTAACTGCGTTGTGTCTGGCCTTGGTTGGATGCGACATTTCTTTGAGTGCCGATACCGCAGAGACAAGAAGTGTCCATGATGATGCCAATCTGACAAAGGATAATGGCTTTTACGTCCATATCAAAGCTGACTTCGAAGTTATCAAGACAGGTGAGAGCCTAAACTTTGATTATGTGATTTCCTGCTATAACCGGGAGGTGCCGGGGTCTTTTCATGGTATTTTAAAGCCTGCGATTATGTTTAAGGCAACGTCGACGGGCGAGGCCATAGCGATTGTTCCGCCGAGGCATTATTGTGAACGTGGGCTTAGAGGTTATGAATTAGAACAAGCCTCTGATT
>CAZEOD010000025.1:32944-34431 GCA_964513675.1 uncultured Caulobacterales bacterium
CCTCTGATTCTATGACAATCCCGCAAGTGACATGGTATCCGGATGTGGAAGATCTATCCTTTGCCATTACTTATATGAGTGACGACGCCTATAAAAACCCGAATGCGCATATCCGATTTAAATCTTATGAATTTGTGCCAACAAATAAAGAGCATTTCCTTGCGACCAAATCGCAGATTGAAAGTGAGTACAAACAAGTTGGTGATTTGCCTGGGCCCTTTGGCTGCACATACTCGAATGTACAGTATCGAGATGATTATTCTTGCGGTAGAGTGGACCGACTTAAACGGCGTGAGGGTCAAGCTATAGTTTACGCATCTCTCAAATATTATGGCCCTCATGTTCGTGTATATTCGATTCCTGATAAGCTTGTCGCGGCTATTAGACGCTTGCCTGATGGTAAGGGGCGTTACTATTGCGATCAGGGAAAGACTGAAGACGATAGAAAGCATATACCAAGTGTTATGAGCTTTAGAGCCAGTTCCAAGTTTAACGTAGAGGAAAAACAGGTGCTAAATGATTTTATTAATCGGCATCATGACCCTCGTAACAGTAACTATTTGGGTTGGGACTCTGTAGAAAATAGTGAGAGTAATATTGTGTCATTATTTGAGCCTGTAGAAGGCATTTATCCATATGTAAGACATGGCTTGCAGAATCATTTTGAATTCCCTGATGATATTACGGAGCAAGAATTAACGGATAACCTTTATGATTATTATGTTAATTATCGCGCGAATGCAGACAAAGAAAATTTACGGTTCCACACGGTGCAGGTATTGCATGATGAGGCTTGGCGTGGTTTTGGTATAGTTCATTCACGTGACATACCTTATAATATGCCAGAGCTCGCTGTTGACTTTGAAGAGCCTACAGAAGGCTTAGGTGGGGCTGCGTTTATCAATGGAAAACTAGTTTGTCTTGGGGCTTATTCTGCCCCACGCGTTGTTTACGATCTTGAACAAAAGCTCGTTTTTAAAATTGGATATTGAGTAATTTATATAATTAGGGGGATATAT
This sequence comes from uncultured Caulobacterales bacterium, assembly GCA_964513675.1. Lineage (GTDB taxonomy): Bacteria > Pseudomonadota > Alphaproteobacteria > Caulobacterales > Maricaulaceae > CALFVT01. Next base: position 33,964 of record CAZEOD010000025.1, read on the forward strand.
GACTATTAATGCGTCTCAAGCTTGGGTGTTTGCAGCGTTAAGTGAGCTGTCTTATCGACGTGCGCCGACTGATTTTGCTCTTGATTTAACGGGGATTAATGCGGGCAGAGCGGGGTTGCAAAACCCTTTTGGTGAAGGCGAAGTCGATGTGTCAACGGCGGAGTAAAAACCTACCAGATGGCGGTTTAAAAGTCGCTCATAGCAGCGGCGGCCTTTTGCTGTCGCAGGCGGTGTAAAAGTCGTCCAGTTTGTCGTGAGTTAAGCGGTAGCCAATCTGGCTTTGCTTTGGGCCAGACGGTAGCTGTCGCCATTTATCTCTAAGATGCTGACGTGATGCGTAAGCCTGTCAAGCAGTGCCCCTGTCAGGCGCTCTGTGCCGAAGGTTTCCGTCCATTGCGGACTTGATTTTGCGTTCAATCATGCGCCGTTCTCTGTCGATAAGCTCAAGCTCTGTCAGGCGGGCTAGAT
>CAZEOD010000026.1:0-28607 GCA_964513675.1 uncultured Caulobacterales bacterium
CCGTAATGCTGTATCCATTTCATACCCCGCGACCCCATATAGGGCGCAGGACGAAGCCCTGGCATATCGCGCATAATGTCATATCCTATATCCGTTGCCTTAAAGGTGACTTCAAATATGCCGTCTTTCTCGCGGGCCGTTGCAAAGAGCTTACCGCCGACTTTCCATACATCTGCGCCGCCCCACTGCACCACATGATCTGTTTGCGGCAGGCTCAGGCAAAACGCATTATAGTCTTCAAGTGTCATCATTGATCTCAATAATAATTAAATAAAATCTATAAGGTCATCATACTTTTCGCCAATTAAGGAATTTGTAAACCCTTATAGTTTAATATTAAAAACGTGATGATGCGAAAACCTGTGATAAAATTATTGACTGCGGCAAGTTTATCTATTGCTGGCGCGAGTATCGCGCAGGCCGCCGTTGTTGATCGACCCTTTTTTGAAAATATCGGAATTGTCATTGTTTGGGGATCAGATAATTTTTCTGAAGCTGGCGGAGCGGCCCCCATTGTCTCTGATTTTGTTCGTCTTGATAACGTCGCATCAGGTACAGAAGGCAATGACTTCATTGCCAATAATGTCGGCACCGTTGCAACAGGCTCACTCCAATCGCTCAACCGCGACAGCCCCACAATTCAGGACGGTACAAGCCGTTTAATTTTTGACGGCATTAGCGGGCAAAGCTTCGGCGGTGATCTGACAGATAATTCCCCAACGGGTCTTTTGAACGCGGCAGATACCCTCACGGCCTTTGGTGTTGAAGACGGCACAGATGTCGGCAGCCAAGGCAATACCCATAATGCGTCTTTTTTCGTCGCCTCAAACACGGCTTTTGATATTAATGGACAATTATTTAACCCGATCGCAACGGGTGATTTCCTGCTCAATTTTTCACTCGCCAATATATCCTACGCCATGGATGTCACTGTCACGGGGGATGATGACATTATTTTCGGAACCGCTGCACAAGATCCGTCTTTAGGCGGCCAAGGGCCTCTGCCGGGCATAAACTCACTCGCGAGTTTCGGCGGAACAGCCGGCGAGATAAAAGTCTATGACGGCGGCCGCCGCACCGCAGTTTCGCCCGGCTCAATATCAGAACAATCTGTGAGGTTCGACCTCACCTATGCACTGGACGGAGATGAAGATGTTGCAGGCATACAGCCCTTTGATCTTTCGTCCGGCTCTGGGACGATTTCCATGTTTATGGTCTATACGATATTTGCGCCCTAACCTAACAGCGCTTTTACGCGGCTTTGCAGCTCTGGAATCACATCCGCTTCAAACCACGGATTATTTTTCAACCACCGATTATTACGCGGGCTTGGGTGCGGGGTCACGAGTTTATCGGGCCAGTCATCCGCCCATGATTTAACACGGCTCGTGAGATTTAACCGGCGGTTTCTACCAAGATGCCAGTCAATCGCATATTGACCAATAATAAGCGTCAACTCGACGTTAGGAAGGCTCTCAATCAGGGGCGTTCGCCATGTCTGCGCGCAGATGGGCGGCGGGGGCAGATCTCCGCTACTGCCCGTTCCCGGAAAGCAGAAGCCCATTGGGATAATGGCAATCTTAGACGGATCATAAAACACAGCGCGGTCAACCCCAAGCCAGTCCCGCAAGCGGTTACCTGATGGGTCATCAAAGGGAATATTTTTATGGTGAGTTATTCGCCCCGGCGCTTGGCCGCAAATCAATATTTTCGCAGACGGCGAGCCCTGTAATATCGGGTTCGGGCCTAACGGAAGGTCTTGGCACAAGCCGCAAGCCCGCGCTTTAGCCCAAAGCCTTTCAAAATCCTCAGAGATGCCTAAGCCTCAACGACAGGAATAATCGTTACGCTTTCCCCGCAACCGCAAGCATCGGTTTGGTTCGGATTTTTAAACACAAATTTGCTATGTAAAATCGTCGTTTCATAATCAATCACTGATCCAAGAATAAATAGCACAGCTTTAGCATCAACGACGATTTGCACGTCTTTATCGGTCACAAGCTCATCCATCGGCGAGACTTCAGAGACATAATCCATGACATATTCCATCCCTGCACAGCCGCCGTTTTTTACGCCGACCCGAAGATAGCCCTGCTCGCGCTCCGAAAGGATTTCGCTCACGCGCGCATAGGCGGCGTCTGTTAAGGTCACGAGCTGTGGCCGTGGACGGCGGCTCCGGGGTGTTGTCGATGTTGTCATGGTCATCCTAAAGCATGTTCAGTTCAAGGCGGGCTTCTTCGCTCATTCTATCAGGAGTCCACGGCGGGTCAAATGTCATACTGACTTCAACGCGGCGAACCCCCGCGACGACGGCGCAAGCGTCTTGCACCCAAATCGGCATTTCACCCGCAACAGGACAGCCCGGCGCGGTCAATGTCATCTCGACTTTAAGCGTACGGTCATCTTCAAGCTCAACCTTATAGATCAAGCCCAGCTCATAGATATCCGTCGGGATTTCGGGATCATAAACCGATTTCAGCTGGTTAATCACGTCCACCGTAATCCGCTCGAGTTCTTCCTCTGACGGCGGCTCTATGGGGGCGCCAGAGATATCCAATATATCGCGCTTGGGGGCGACTTCGTCGGAGGGGGCTGTGGGTGCAGCGCCGCGCTCATTATCAGGCGTAAGGCCGGGAATTTGCGCATTTGCGAGCGCTTCGGCTTGTTTTTGTCTATCTGTCATATCCATCATGGTCTTATCTATATAATATCGGTTTTTATGATAAAAAGAGGGAAGCTTTTTTCACGCCCTCAATGAGGCGGTCAACTTCATCCATCGTATTGTAAATCCCAAAGCTCGCCCGGGCGGTGGAATGAATACCCATGCGCGCCATAAGCGGCTGCGTACAATGTTGTCCCGCGCGCACAGCAATGCCGTATTTATCAAGAATTTGCGCAATGTCATGCGGATGCGCCCCTTCTAGGCCAAAGGATAGCACCGCGCCTTTAGCCTCCGCGTCGCCGTAAAGACGAAAAGACTTAATATCCCGCAGGCCATCTACGGCCGCGTGATAAAGCGCCATTTCATGCTGATGCACAGCCTCTGAATCAAATTGCGAAACCCAGTCAATCGCCGCGCCAAGGCCAATAGCCTGAATGATTGGCGGCGTCCCCGCTTCGAATTTATGCGGTGGATCATTATAGGGCACGCGGGCTTCAAAGCCATCATCGATCATCTCACCGCCGCCTTGGAACGGCGTGAGTGCGGCTAATCCTTCGTCACTGCCGTAAAGCGCGCCAATGCCGGTTGGGCCGTAAAGCTTATGGCCTGTCATACAGTAGAAATCTGCGCCAAGCGCACTCACATTAACAGGGCGGTGAACGGCATATTGCGTTCCGTCCACGATGAACCACGCCCCCGCCGCTTTCACCCACGGCGCAATCTTGGCAATAGGATTCACGGTCCCGAGCACATTGGACATATGCACCAGCGAGACGATTTTTGTCTTGGCGGATAACATAGATTTCAGCGCGTCAAGATCTAGCTCTCCCCGCTCCGTCACAGGCACAAATTTAATCACCGCGCCTTTGCGCTCCCGCAGGAAATGCCACGGTACAATATTGGAGTGATGCTCCATTTGAGAAATAATAATCTCGTCCCCGGCCTCAATATGCGGCGCAAGGCCGTAAGCGGTCAGGTTTAGCGCCTCTGTTGCGCCTTTGGTAAACACGATATTATCCGCAGACGGCGCGCCAAGAAAGCGAGCGACCTTGGCCCGCGCATCCTCAAAGCTCTCCGTGGTTTCATTCGCCAGTGTATGCAGCCCGCGGTGAACATTAGCAAAGCTCGTTTCCATCTGCCGCGTCATCGCGTCAATCACCGCCCGAGGCTTTTGCGCGGATGCGGCGTTATCCAAATAAGCAAGCGGCTTTCCATTCACCTCTCGTGACAGAATAGGAAATTGCGCGCGAATATCGTCGATATTAAATATCATAGCTTTGCCTCAAGCCATGTTCGCACTGTCTCAGTTAACGACCCGCGCAGTTCTTCATCGCTTAAATCATCAAACACGCCGACAAGGAACGCCTCAATCAGTAGCGATTTCGCGCGGGCAAGCGGGATGCCGCGTTGCCGCATATAAAATAGCGCAGAATCGTCCAATGCGCCGACCGTATTCCCATGGGCACATTCAACGTCATCGGCGTAAATCTCGAGCTCAGGCTTGGCCCGCACTTCAGCGCGGTCACTCATGAGGAGCGCATCATGGCGCATTTCCGCATCCGTTTTTTGCGCTGCACGCTCGACATGGAATTTACCTTGGAACACGCCGCGCGCTTTATCAAAGACAACGCCTTTTACTGATTGGCGAATTTCGCTGTCAGGCTGGGTTAGCTGCATATGACTTGTCATATCGGTATGACGCGCGCCGTCGAGAAGATAGGCCCCGTTCATTAAGGCCTCACAGCCCTCACCTTCGACATGGAGCTGCGTTTCAAGCCGCGTTAAAGCCCCGCCAAAGCTCAGCGTAAACTGATTATAAGATGAGCCGTCTTGCTGCGTCACGCGCCCTGCGGCGATGCGGAGCATATCTTCGGGGTCATCTTGCACAATCACGCGGGTGAGCTGCGCCTCCTTCCCCAGTGTGATGTTCATATCAATATTGGCAAAGCCGCCGCCCTGCCCGCGGTGGTGCTCGACAAGAGTGAGCGACGCACCATCGGCTATGTTCACGGCAATACGCGCATGACCCTTGGGCATCTCCGAGAGCGTAACAGGCGATGATATTTGAACGCCCGCGTCAACGGCCAAAGTCAAAACTTCGTGCGTAAACCTCGCCGCGACATGTGCCATGGGCGCATCCGTCGCGCCGCCTGATGTTAGCGTAATACTCACGCCATCCGGCGCATCAATCTTGGGCGTTAGGGATGATGACAGGCCCGATAGACCGTCATTGGCCTGTCCGCGCACATCCGTCCACTTCCAGGCCTCCATGCGGCGATGCGGGAGGCTTTCAAGAATAGCTTTACTCATATCATATCTCCGCAATATGCGCGCTTTTACCGAAGCGGCTTGGGTTACGCTGCGTAAGCATCATAACCCTCTTTTTCGAGGCGCTTAGCAAAGTCTGCATCACCGCTCGCCGCGATTTTACCGCCCGCAAGGACGTGGACTTTATCAGGTACGATATAATCCAAGAGCCGCTGATAATGGGTAATCACGAGCATCCCGCGATCAGGGTTACGCAAGCGGTTGACGCCGTCCGCAACAATCCGCAGCGCATCAACATCAAGGCCAGAATCCGTCTCGTCCATGATAATAAAACTTGGCTCAAGCATCAGCATTTGGAAAATCTCCATCCGCTTTTTCTCGCCGCCCGAAAAGCCGACGTTTAGCGGGCGTTTCAGCATATCGGCGCTAATCTTAAGCTCTTTTGCGATGGCTTTGGATTTCTTAAGAAATTCTGGTGCGCGCATCTCGTCTTCTCCGCGCGCTTTACGCTGTGCATTTAGCGCAGTTTTAAGAAAGGTCAGTGTTGGCACACCCGGTATTTCTAGCGGATATTGAAAAGATAGAAAGAGCCCGCTCGCCGCACGGTCTTCGGGGTCCATATCGAGCAGGTCTTCACCGTTAAAGCTCGCCGCCCCGCCTGTGACCTCATAGCCGTCGCGCCCCGTCAGGACATAAGACAGCGTCGATTTACCGGCCCCGTTTGGCCCCATAATCGCATGAACTTCGCCCGCAGGCACCTCAAGCGAAAGCCCGTCAATAATGGTCTTACGGCCTTCATCAACAGCGGCAGATAGATTATTTATTTTTAGCATTTTATTTTCTTTCTCTATCATTCCGGACAATAAAACAGTCCTGAATTTCGAACCTCCGAAATCATCCTAAAGGATGCTCCGGAATAACAATAAGTCTATTCACGTCCAAAGTGGGCATTACAAACTGAGCATTAGCCAAAAGCCCGAATGAATGATCTCCAATCATGGCTAAACCCACTCTCCCACAGGCGCGTCATAAACCGCATCCACATTAGCATTGCCGCTGTTTTTTAAATCTTTCGGCTCAATCAAGAATATCAAGCACTCCTTTTCGGCCACAGGGCGGTGGACGACGCCTTTAGGGACGACAATCGCTTCGCCTTCGCCGACATGAACGCTCTCGCCGTTTTCATATTCAAGCACGAATGAGCCTTTCCAGCAGAAGAACATCTCATCCTCACCGTCATGGGCATGAAACGGATATTCGCCTTTAATCTTGGCGAGTTTAAACTCTTGCCCGTTTAGCTCAGCGACGATTTTAGGCCGCCAATGATCGCTAAATTTTGCGAATTTCTCATCTATGTTTATTTTTGCGTTCATTGCGGTAGCCCTAGCAAAGCGAATTATCCTTTAAACGCCGTCACTTCAATTTCGATTTTCATTTTTTCATCAACCATATCGGCAATAACCATCGTCGCAGCCGGCAGAATCGCGCCGTAATGCGCCTGAATTACGGGCATGACGTCATCTATATATTTACGGTCAGAAACGGTATATTGAACCCGGATTGTATGGCCAAGCTCAAAGCCGCCTTGCTTGAGCGCCGCCATAATATTGGCGAATGTATTTTGTGCCTGCTGCGCCGCAGATTCGGGCAGCTCGCCTTTGACATAATCATAGCCAACCGTGCCGGAGACAAAGCACCAATCGCCCTGAACAACGGCGCGGGACATCGCATATTTTTTCTCGCCTTCTGACAAGGTAATCAGCATACGTTTCGGATCAGATTTCTTTTTACTCATGATTTAACTTTCTAAATATTTAATCGGTTTTGACAGCCGTACATTCAATTTCAATAAGCGCGTTAGGCGCAGCTAATCCGGCAATTTCTACTGTTGTCCGCGCGGGCGGGTTTACCGGAAAAAACTGGCGGTAGGCGCGGTTCATCTCTGAAAATCCAGAGATATCCGTCATAAAAACTTGGCAGCGAACAACATCGCTATGGTCAGCGCCGACGCTCTGGAGCGTATCGCCAATATTTTGAAGCGTCTGCGTGGTTTGCGCGGCAATGCCGGCTGGATAATCGCGCGCCACGGGGTCACGGCCCAAATGCCCTGCTAAATAAACCACGCCGCCCGCCTCAATGACACGCGAGAACGGCGCACCTGTCGGGGCCGGCTTTGCCGCTTCCACCACATAAGTCCCGATGGCACTATCACGGCCTAAAGTCTGCGACTGCGTTTGCGTTTGGGGCGGCGGCGTCACCGTGCAGCCCGAAAGCAAAATAGACGCCGCAGCGAGCGTGACATATTTTAACCTCGTTACGGGCATATCTGCGTTGTCCAGCTATCAGGCGATGAACTCCGGTAGCATTTCACACGCAGGCCATAATCACTTAAAACGCCGTCTGAGAATTGGGCTAAAAGCTGCTCGGATTTGACGCTATCATCCGCCAAGCCATTGCGCGTTACGAGAATTTCATACTCGCCATCGGCTAATATTTTCGTATTAAAAATTGGAACCGCGCCGGATGACGCCGTTGTACCAAAATAGCCTCTTATCTCCGCCTCAGCAGTATCGCGGTCAAGACCCAAGCTTAACCCGATGGGCGCCGCAAGGCGCTTTGAGAAATCAGCCATATTACGATCACTGACCGCCGTTACAGCCTGCAAATCTGTATCATCGACAGATATGTCTATTTGTTCAGACCTATCGGCACAAGCCGCCAGTATAAATACTGGTAATCCAAAGGCTATAAATCTACGCATTATCCAACACTTCCTTCAAGGCTAATCGCGACGAGTTTTTGGGCTTCAACGGCAAATTCCATCGGCAATTTTTGCAAAACATCGCGGCAAAATCCGTTCACAAGTAACGCCACAGCTTCTTCTTCGCCGAGACCGCGTTGGCGGCAATAAAAAAGCTGGTCATCAGAGAGTTTTGACGTTGTGGCTTCATGCTCAAACTGTGCGCTTGGGACATTTGTTTCAACATAAGGCACCGTATGCGCACCGCAAAGATCGCCGATTAACAAGCTATCGCATTGCGTAAAATTACGTGCATTCGCAGCCTTACGATGCGCGCTGACCAATCCGCGATAGGTTTGATTAGACCGCCCGGCGCTAATCCCCTTCGAGATCACACGCGAGCGCGTATCTTTACCCAGATGGATCATCTTCGTTCCCGTATCGGCTTGCTGATGTCCATTTGTGATGGCGATGGAATAAAACTCACCTTGGGAGCCGTCACCACGCAAAATACAGCTCGGATATTTCCATGTCACGGCTGATCCTGTTTCAACTTGCGTCCATGACACTTTGGAATTTTTACCGCGGCAATCTGCGCGCTTTGTGACGAAATTATACACGCCGCCATTGCCCTCTGAATCCCCCGGCCACCAATTTTGCACAGTGGAGTATTTCACTTCGGCATCTTCTAGCGCAATAATTTCAACTATCGCCGCATGAAGCTGGTTTTCATCGCGCATCGGCGCCGTACAGCCTTCAAGATAGCTCACATAGCTGCCCTTATCGGCAATAATCAAGGTACGCTCAAATTGGCCTGTGCCTTGTGCATTCATACGGAAATAGGTCGATAGCTCCATCGGGCAGCGCACGCCGGGCGGAATATAAACGAAGCTTCCATCCGAAAACACAGCATTATTCAGCGTCGCGAAATAATTATCCGAAACAGGTACCACAGAGCCCATATATTTACGGACAAGCTCGGGATGCTCACGCACAGCCTCGGAGAAAGAACAGAATATGACGCCGACTTTAGCTAGCTCTTCTTTAAAGGTTGTCACCACGGACACACTATCAAAGACCGCATCAACAGCGACGCGCGGTTTCTCGCGCGCTTGAGCCGCAGACTCAGCCGCCCCTTTAACGCCGAGCAACACCTCAGCTTCACGCAGAGGAATACCAAGCTTTTCAAAGTCTTTTAAAATTTCTTCGGGAACATCATCAATGGAGTCATATTTGGCCTTGCCTTCGGGCGCAGCGTAGTAATAAGCATCTTGGTAATCAATTTTAGGATAATCAACCATCGCCCATTTTGGCTCTTCCATCGTAAGCCACCGCTTATAGGCATCTAGCCGCCATTCCAGCATCCATTCCGGCTCTTCCTTTTTTGCCGAAATAAAGCGGACAATATCCTCATTGAGGCCTTTTGGCGCCAGCTCTTGCTCAACATCAGTCTCAAAACCATATTTATATTTATCAGCCTCAAGCGCGCGAACGCCTTCCACTGTTTCCGCTTCGATACCGTCTTTGACCTTAATGTCAGGAACTTTAATCTGTTCACCCATATCAGGCTGCTTTCTTATCTAATTTGCGGATTTTCCGCCATGCATTCAAAAATGCGTCAACGTCAGACCTTTGGCTGCTCGGGCCAAAGCTAACACGAATGACGCCGTTTGGGGCTTCGTCTAATCGCCGCATCGCCCGAACCGAGCGGCTCTCGCTCGTTTTACCCGATGAACAGGCTGTGCCCGTGCTGACGGATAAACCCGCAAGGTCAAGCTGCATCATTAAGGTCATAGAGCTTACGTCTGGCACGGCAAAAAGGCTTGTATTTGGCAATCTTTTTGCGCCATTACCAAAAATAGTGACGACAGGGTCTAATCTTATCAACGCCGCCTCTAGCGCATCGCGAAGCGCTTCCGTTTGCGATATATTATAAAGCGGATGAACCGCCGCGCCAAACCCGGCGATACCCGCGAGATTTTGCGTCCCCGCACGGCGGCGACGTTCTTGCCCCCCGCCAGATAAAAGCGGCGTAAACGGCGCATCTGGCGACACATAAAGCGCGCCAACCCCTTGCGGGCCGCCAATTTTATGCGCCGAAACCGCCATATAGTCCGGCTGAAATGTCATGTCCATTTTACCCAAGGCTTGTACGGCATCTATAAGAATAAGGCCATTTGCGGCATGGGTCAGAGCTGTCGCAGTTTCTACATCTTGCAAAACGCCCGTTTCACTATTCGCGGCGACCAAAGCAACAAAAGGGCGGCCATCGGCAATATCCCACTTATTAAGCCGCGCTTCAAGCCAGCCCATATCTGTGCGGCCTTCGTGATCTACGGGTATTAATTCAGACGTCACGTCAAAATTTTCAGCCGCTAAAATCGTGGCCGGATGATCCATGCCGGAAATCAAAAGCCGCTTACAGCCGGCCCGTACCGCAGAATATATGGCCGTATTATCGCCTTCAGTCCCGCCGCCATTAAAAATAATATCTTGCGCGCAAACGCCCATCGCAAGACCAACAGATTCGCGCGCTTCGCCAATAAGCCGCGCGGCCGCCCGCCCGTCTTTATGCTGCGCAGAACTATTCCCTGTGACATCAAGTGCCGCCATTACCGCGTCTTTAACATGCGGGCGAATGGGGCATGTAGCATTATAGTCAAGATAGATACGGTCTTTCATTCTGCCGCCTCCATCACCAAAGGGCTGACCCGGCCTGCAATCACGTCTGCAAGGGATATAGACGCCATAAACTGCCCAATATGGCTCTCAAGTGCGCCCCATAAATCATGGGTCAAACAGCGCTCGGAAGACCCCGTGCAGCTATGGCGCGCATCTGGCGTACAGCCATGGGCTTTGATCGGCTCATCAACCGCTTTGATAATCTGATCGAGCGTCACATCAGCAGGCCGACGTGACAAACGATATCCGCCCTGCGCCCCGCGTTGGCTTTCAATCAAACCGGCTTGGCGAATTTGGCGAAAAAGCTGCTCGAGAAAAGAGAGTGAAATTTTTTGCCGCGCCGAGATATCGGCCAAAGAGACAAGTGCATCCGGCCCTTGCGAGGCCAGATCCGTCATCGCCATAACGGCGTAGCGTCCTTTTGCTGTCAATTTCACGCTTTACACCTAATCCTATGCAGGTTTTTCTCGCTTTTTGCGAAACAAGTTGTTAAGAAAATGTTTCGCCTCTTATTTGTGAGGCATGTAGTAATTCCGACTATTTTAGTCAAGTTTAAACGGCGCGGTTTTTGCATTAAAAATTGTGTTATTTTATTTATGAGGGGTCATCCTATGCCCGAGGTGATTTTTAACGGTCCAGATGGACGTCTTGAAGGCCGATATACACCTAGTGATGATCCGAATGCTCCCTGTGCATTGATCCTATCGCCGCACCCGAAAGCGGGCGGCCATATGGATCACCGAATCCCTGTTGCCATGTATGAGCAATATAAAGAGCGCGGCTTTGCCGTTTTACGCTTTAACTACCGCGGCATTGGCCGCTCTGTCGGCGTTTATGATAACGGGCAAGGCGAATTACAAGATGCCGCCTATGCGCTGGATTGGATGCAGAGCTTCAACCAGAACGCCCCGTTTAGCTGGGTCTCTGGCTATCAATTTGGCGCTTGGATTGGCATGCAGCTCTTAATGCGCCGTCCAGAGGTCGCTGGATTTATTTCCATGTCACTTCCGACCAATACATATGACTTTGCCTTTCTAGCGCCCTGCCCGGCCTCTGGCCTTGTGCTTTACGGCGGGGAAGACCGCATTGTCCCGCCCGATGATGTTGACCGTGTCGTTGAGAAAATCCGCGTACAAAAAGGCGAAATTATCAGCACTTATTGTATTGATGACGCCGATCATTTCTACACGGACCACCTCGATGAAGCGATGGACGTGATTGACGATTATCTCGATAGCCATTTAGAGCCGAAATATTGCCCGCCGCGCGAAATGCGGCTTATCGAAGAAGATTAGGCCTAGGCTCTGTTAATATCCCGCCGCCAAGGGGGGATGTTATACCTGTCGTCTGCGGAAAGCTTATCGGCAATTCTTTCACATGCCGCGCAGCCAAATAAGCAAAGGCTTGGGCTTCGATCATGTCGCTATCCCAGCCCATATCTTCGGCCGTCATAACAGGCACGCCGCAAATTTGCGCCAGCATGAGCCGAATGGCTTTGTTATGCCGCCCGCCGCCGCATAAAATAAGGCGGTCAGCTATAGCGCTCATTTTGGATAATGTCTCTTTAACGGAAAATGCGCAAAAAGCTGACAGCGTTGCTGCGCCGTCCTCAAGGCTAGATCCAATAAGCTCTTTGACAACGTGAAAATCATAACGGTCAGCCGAGCGCGGCAAAGGACGGTTAAAAAAAGGCAAACCCTCGCCCCATAATTTTAACATGTTGAAATCAACCTGCCCCGCCAAAGACATCTCCCCGCCGGCGTCAAAGCTGCGTCCATGTTTTTGCATCCATTGATCGAGCGGGCCATTGGCTGGCCCCGTATCACTGGCTTGCAAAAGGCCATCTCCGATAAGCGTCACATTACCAACGCCGCCAAGATTTAAAACGGCGCTTATGCCTTTAAGCTGCGAAAAATCGCATAAAGCTTTGTGATAGATTGGCGCGAGAGGGGCGCCCTGCCCGCCGGCCGCCACATCGGCGCTGCGAAAATCATAGATGCATTTCATGTTGAAATGATCCGCCAGAACCTGCCCATCGCCGAGTTGCAAGCTCTGCCCTTTTTGATCTGAACGCGCGGGGCGATGCAGCACGGTCTGGCCATGAAAGCCAATCATATCTAATTTCGCCGCCCAATCAGGATTATCCGTCAGCAGATTTTCGACAATATCTATATGGCACGCATGAATACAGCTCTCAGCTGCATTAAAAATATCTGGCTTTGGCCCGTTAAACTGCCAATCTAAAGCGGCCTGCGTCGCTTGCCGCAAAATAAGCCGCTCGCCGTCACTATAGGCCCGATAGGCAGACGGCCCAAAGGCGACAACATGCGCCCCGTCCGTCTTAAGAAACGCCGCGTCAATCCCGTCCAGCGAGGTGCCCGACATAAGGCCAAGAGCGGTAACAGATTCGCTCAAACCGCGACTTTCCCCGCAATATGCGGATGTGACTTATAGCCTAAAATCTTAAAGTCATCATATGTGAAAGCGAATAAATCTTTCACATCAGGATTAATCTTAAGGCGCGGGAGTTTCATGGGCGCGCGGGTCAGTTGCAGCTTAACCTGTTCAAAATGATTATGATAAATATGCGCGTCACCAAAGCTGTGGACAAACTCAGCGGCCTCTAAACCACAGACTTGCGCCATGATATGCGTAAGGAGCGCATATGAGGCAATATTAAACGGCACGCCAAGGAAAATATCAGCGCTACGTTGGTAGAGCTGGCAGGATAGCCGATCTTTACCGCCGTCTTTGGCGGGCGCGACAAAAAACTGAAACAAGCAATGGCAGGGCGGCAGAGCCATGTCATCAACATCTCCCGGGTTCCACGCCGTTACAATATGACGGCGAGAATAGGGATTGGCTTTAATCGCTTCGGTGACATTTGAGACTTGGTCAATAACGCGGCCTTCTGGCGCAACCCATCGCCGCCACTGTTTGCCATAAACGGGGCCAAGATCACCTTTCTCATCGGCCCACTCATCCCAAATCCGAACGCCGTTATCTTGTAAATATTTGATATTCGTGTCGCCGCGTAAAAACCACAAGAGCTCATGAATAATAGATTTTTTATGCAACTTCTTCGTCGTCACCATCGGAAAGCCATTTGATAGATCAAATCGCATTTGATAACCAAAAACGCCGCGTGTTCCGGTGCCTGTGCGGTCCATACGGTCAGTGCCATTATCCATGACATGAGAAAGGAGGTCGAGATATTGTTGCATAAACTTACTCTGAATGATTCTTGCGAAGACGTAAATTTATTTCATCCTCGCAGCCGTGATAGATATAGCGCGGCAATTTAGTCGGCACATAAAACCGCTGTGACAGAAATCACGGCGGGAGCTTCTTCACGGCGTTAAAAACTCAGCGACATCCCTCGGGTCATTTCCCAAAAATGTCCCCGAACTTGGCCTCGCAACATCCTTCCTGCGAGGCCTTTTTATTTAAAGCTGATCGACAACTGCCAGCATTGGATCTAGCGCCGCCGCGCCGAGCTTAGCGGAGCGATCCGCCGACCAGCCAAAGTCACTATCGGGCAAATTCGCATTATCCTTAAACGGCATTTCCAGCGTCATGGCGAGGCAATCATAGGCATGAGCCGTATAATTCGTGCACATCGTCAAATTCGCTGTACCCGGCGCGGTCAGCGCATAGCCTTTATCTGTCTGAAAATCAGGGGATGAAATTTTATAAGCGCTCAGAAAATCATTTAAGCTTTTGGCTTGCTTCTCCGTATAGCCTGGTATGCCTTCTGCGGCTGCTATGAAATTATAGGGCAAAGCTTCATCGCCGTGGACATCCAGACATAAATCAGGCTTATCAGCATCCATCGCGGCAATCGTATGATAAACTTCGGGAGCGGACTGAACGCTCGCAACGCCCCATTCACGGTTAAGATTAGCCCCTGATTCATTCGTACGTAAATTACCATTTTTCGACCCGTCCGGGTTCATATTTGGAACAATATGAAACCGTGCTTTTTGGCGAAGCACCCGCGCGACTGGATCATCTTCATCTAAAAGGCGAGACAGAAACCCTTCCATCCACCACTCGGCCATTGTCTCTCCGGGATGTTGGCGTGCAATCACCCAGATTACTTTTTCGCCGTCACCAACAGACAGACAGTCTAAATCTTGACCCTGAATCGTTTGGCCCAAAACACGGTGACTCACGCCCGTTTCTTGGAGGCAAGAGGCAATCAAATCGGCATGACGCTCCATAGAATAAGGCGCAAAATATGCGTAATACACACTATCATGTTCCGGTGTATGTGTGATGGTTAAAACGTCATTCTCATAAGCGGTCTCAACGCGGAACCAGGTTTCGCGGTCATAGCTAGCGCAAGCGAGATAACCCTCCCAGCCGCCTGTAAAAGCGGCATGTTTTGCGTTATCAATGACCATATGTAAGTCTTGATCGCGACCACCGCTGACACGGTAATAAAACCATTGGTAAAAATCAGACGCATTATCTTTACGGATAGACAGCCGAATATTAGAGGGATCGCTCGTATTATTGGCAATAATATTCCCGCCGTCAAAGGCACTTGTAATATGAAGCGTCATAAAACCCTATTCCTTAAAAGTCTTCGGGCGCCGCAGAAGCGGCCGTCACGGCGACTGAGATATCATTAGTCTCAAGGCCTCGCCAAAACACGCGCCAACCTTCGACCATTTGCATGCCGTGGCATACGCGCATATACCAATCGTTGAAACTATTATTTTCACGTGAGCGCCAGAAAATTTTAGGCTGATTGACGATCGCCGCCTGCCAAATATCGCGGGCAATGCCCTCACCCCGTGCCTCGCGTGTCACCCAAAATTTCGACAAATAAGGCATGCCGCCTAAATCGGTCATGATCGCCCCGCCGCGGTAATCCCGCTCAATAATCGCAGACCGTATTTCATGATTGAAAAAAGCGGCATTTAACGACTTGCCAAAAGATGATAATATACTCGCGCTTAACCGCGCATGATCTAGCCCCGCCAAACTATCCGTGACGATTAGGGGGGCGCCGCGCCGCATAAGCGTACCCGACCCCCGCGTTGTAAAGAGCTCGCGCAGCAGATTAAGCGGCGAGGCCATAATATAGACGCTATTATTCATCGGCGATGTTAAAAGCTCCATGACCAAACGCTTAAAAATCAACTGACCTTTTGATAAATTCTCATCGCTCAAGCGCTCATCCATATTATCAACATTCACAACCGCAATCCGGTCACCATTAATCGACAATCCACCAGAAGGTTGCAGGAAAATGACTTTGGCGGGCTGGAGCTCTTTAACGACGCCCTTCAAATCGACCGCTTGCTGCATATTCGTAAATTCTAAAATAGGCATTTGACCCTGTTTTGTAATCTTCCGTATTTCGGGAAAAAGCCCATATGAGGCGGTATTTAATTTTCGCGACCTAACGCCGACGCCTTCAAGTTCTTTCGCGAGCCGTTGCGATAAAAACTTCACCGTCGTTCTATCTGAATCTAGAGCGCCGATGAGCAAAACAGGCGTAAGGTTTAAATCCGACAAAATGCGCAAATTGCTAATTAAGGCTTCAAGTAGCGGGTTTTTAAGGCAGCGCGGGTCGAGCACAATCAGCGCAAAGCGTTCTGGCTCTTGAGCGGCAAAGACATCCGCATAGAATTTTGCTTCGCGCTCTGCCCCGACGGCCGATAAGCTTCTAATTACAAGCTCTCGCATTTTATGCCCAGAACTCACGATAGCCCTCCCGCAAGCGCAGCCGCATAAACTTGCGCCGCTTTGACGAGCTGCTCACCCTCAACATATTCATTTGGGCGATGAGCTTGGCCGATATGGCCCGGCCCAAAAACAACGGCATTAACGCCGGCTTCGCTGAGCATAGCGGCTTCGGTCCAATAGGGTAAATCTGTCGGCGGCAATCCAAGGCATAGCTTAGAAAGCCGCTGCGGTTCACGTGATTGAAACGGATTGAGCGCCGCAATAATATCCAGCTTCGCCTCCGGATAAAGCCCCGCCAGAATATCCTGCGCCGCCTGTTGATGGCGCGCAACATTGTCACCCGGCGGCGGCCGCATAGAAAATTTAAACTCGGCCTCCGTTGGAATAACATTATAGGAGCCGTCACTGCGAATATCCCCAATGTTTAAACACACGCCTTTATAAGGGTCTGCGCCAATAGGTTTGAGGCTATCACCATAATCAGATAGCTTTGCTGCAAAGCGCGCAATCTTTTGCAGCGGAGCCTCAATGACATCTGATAAGGAGGAATGACCGCCCGGGCCTGTGAGTTTAACCCCCATTGCCAGCATGCCGCGGTGACGCGCCCCCATAGCGCAAGACGTCGGCTCGCAAATAATGGCATTCGGAATATCGCCCAAATTATTATCAGCTATAGCCACCGGCATCACCTCGCTGCCATGTTCTTCATCGCCTGAAAATAAAACAGCGACATTCGTTGGATTTACAGTTTCAAGCGCCGCCAAAATACAGGCCGCCGCGCCTTTAATATCACTTGTCCCAAGGCCTATATATTGGTCACCGTCCTTGCGAAGTGCCAAAGGATCACTGATCCACCCCGCCCCGCTTGGAACCGTGTCAATATGCACATTGAGCAATATCTGCGGCGTCCCCCATACTGCAAGCACATAGGCGCTATCAGACTTCCCGCGAGAGCGCTGCACGCCATCCACTTTAATTTGATCGGGTGAGAATTTTTCCAACTGCCCCGCTAGCCATTTAACGCAGGCGACCTCATCACCCGAACCATTGCGCGTGTCGAAGCCAATCAGCGGCTCAAGCCATGAAATAATACGCGCTTCAGATACCATCATTAAAAACACCCTTTTACACGCCGCGACTATAGAGAGCTTTAATTTGGTTTCAATCTATAGACGGCAAAATGACCTTAGAATTACATATATTTATGCCGCCTATGGCGTCGGGCTCCTCTGAACAACCACAGGCTTAGTCCATCCTTTATTTGATACAACCTTAATCCCGCATAAACAGAACAGTGGATTCAAAATAAACAGATATTCTATATTTCAATTTCAAAAAAACTCCCTATATAAGAGAGGCTGGCTTGCCAGCTATGATGATAAAGGCGCTTGTAATAAGCGGGCTGGACCCGGGGGCGGTACCCGGCGGCTCCACCATAAGTACTCATATCCCATTGGGACGCGAGTATTTTTGATGGGGCCGAAATAGGATCGACAGACGTCTAAAGAGGTTAGCTTTCATTCGGATTGGTATCGTTAAATGCCTATTTTTAGTAATTGCAAATGACAATTCTAATGAAGGGTTTGCTCTCGCAGCGTAAGCAGCGCGACAAATTCGCACTTTAACTCCTAGGGCCTCATAACTCTAGGCGGGCTTCGAGGGTAGCTGGCAACAGAAACCCTCACTTTATTTTTGCGGGTTGCCGCCCGCCAACCCAACCCGCGTTTTATGATTTTTGCGGGTTGCCGCGAACAGGCCCAACCCGCACTTCATGATTCTGGCGAGGAGCCAGCGGCCAGCCTAAATCCGTTTCAACCGCGCCTTAATCCCGCCTTCGGGCCGTAGCGTCACGGTCATTTTGGGTCTTGGGTAGCAATCTGGAGCGATGTCAATTTCATAGTCTCTCATTAGGTTTGCGAGCACCATCACGGCTTCCATAACAGCAAAGGCCGCGCCGACACAAATTCGCGGCCCGCCGCCAAAAGGCATGAAGGCTGCGCCTTTCGCCCGCAATTCGGGCCGCCTGATAAAGCGGTCAGGATCAAAAGCGAGGGGGTCATCCCACAATCGCTCTGTGCGGTGCATGACATAATTTGCAAGTATCATGATATCGCCCGCCTCAATATTACGGCCGCACACCTCAACCGGCTTGAGGCATTGCCGCGCGAGGACTGGCGCGGGCGGGAAAAGCCGCATAGTTTCATCAATCACAGCGCGGGTGAACTCAAGCTTGGCGAGGTCTTCATATTGCACATCACCCGGTCCGGCGACCGTGTTTACTTCATTGCGCAACCGAGTTTGCACCGCCTTATCCATACCCAAGAGATAAAGCGCCCATGTCAGCGTCAGCGCCGTAGTTTCATGACCGGCAATAAAAAACCCAATCAGATTATCCCGCTGCTCTCGCCGCGATAAGCCCGTGCCCGTTTTGGGATCTTTCGCCTCAACAAGCAAGCTGACGAGATCATCTGCACCCTCGCCGTCTTGCCTTTGGGTTAATAAATCATCCGCCGCCTCTCTGAGCCGTTTGATCGCGATCACTCCGCGCGGTCCAACTGGACGCGGGACATATCCTGTCCACGGAATGAGGTCATCTGGGCGCAGCGTTCCAGCCGCCGTTACAACACGGCGCGTCGCGACCCGTAATGTCTCCCGATTCAACCCTTGCGGATCGCCTAATAAAGCCTTGGCCAATACATCAAAAGTGACATCGGCCATAGCTGCGGATAATTCAATTTCACCGCCGGAACCCAAGCTATCAGAAAACGCAGAGATCACGCTGTTCACATCCGGCGCGAGGTCAGCCATATGGCGATGTTTAAACATGGGCGCTACGGCGCGGCGTTGCCGCCTCCACTGCTCATCATGTACCGATAATAAGCCTTCGCGCGTTGCCGACCCCATGATGCGTTGATCTAAGGGTGATTTTTTGAAAGCTGCGGCATGCTGCGTTAAAACTTGCGCCATGCCGGCCGGGTCACTGATAACATGCATCTGAACGCCAAGTGATTTCACGGAAACAATCGGCTGCGTGTAAGCAAGTGGGCCAAATCCCTCGACAGGATTGCGCATAAATTTCCATGTTGCATAGAAGACATTTTCAGTGCCCTTAAGCGGCTTGGCATGAGGCGGGTAAAATTTTCCGCCTGCCCAATTTTGCAACGCTGTTTTTGGCATAAGGCCTCCCGCACCCAATTGGTGACATATAGCATAGTCTCAGCTTTATCCCCCACAGCGAGATCCCGCCATGGGACATTTTTTCACGCTTAGATCATTTCATAGCTTGACCCTGCTGACACTTAATTTACGGTAGCCCCATGAGCCAAGATTTGATGAATTACGAAGATATGGCACAATTAGCCCTTAGGGGCGTTGTGCGCGATGCTATTCGCCGCGTTATCCGCGAAGATGGCCTGCCCGGCGCGCATCATTTTTACATTACATTTTTGACGCGTTACCCCGATGTAGAAATCGACGCCTCATTGGCCGAGAAATACCCCGAAGAAATTACGATCGTGCTTGAGCATCAATTCTGGGACCTCACAGCGCCCGATGATTATTTCGAAGTTACGCTCAAATTTGGCGGCGTGCCAAAATATTTGAAAGTGCCTTATCTGGCGATTACGCGGTTTCATGATCCGAGTGTTGGCTTTGCCCTACAATTTGACCGCCCATCTGATATGGAAGCTAAACCGTCCCCTATTGGTGAAATTGCGCCGAAACCTGCGAAGGCATCACCCTCGCCCTTATCCGCCAATACCCCTAAAGCAAATATAGCTGTGCCTAAAGCAGATAAAGCGGATTCATCAAAAAATCCCGATGCTGACCCTGATGACGATAATGTCGTTAGCTTGGATACGTTTCGCAAGAAATAATACTCTGCGCATATGGCTCTACAGAGCCGCACCTAAACATCAAAACAGCTGAAAAATATGTGACGGCACCGCGAAAATCCGTGGCGGTTTAAAAATCCTCGTGAACCTGACTTAACAGGTGGGCACCGGAAGTAAACGGACCACGATCCGCACAGAGCCAGTTCCCTAAGGATAGATTAAGGTCCGGTGGATTAGTACCACTCACGCAACCTGCAGCAACCGTCAGCCTCTATGTGGTCTGCGAAGCGCCAAATAGCAAGCCTATTTTCGGCCGCACACATATACCAAATTGTCACGCTTTCTTTATAGGCGCGTCATGACATCGTCATAACAAAATACGTAAAGAGCGGTTAAGCAAAGGGTAGACTTTAAAAGGATTCACACATGGCAATGGTCATTAAATCACCGCGTATTGCAGCGGCACTTGTTATCGCAACGGGATTATTAGCCGGAGTTTCAACGGCGACAGGTAAAACACTCTCAACAGTTAAAACACCCACAATAATTGTTAAAATTTCAAGCCTAAAGCCTGAAATAATAGACCAAAACGCATTATCGTCCGGCGTTAAAGCGCCTGATCGTCAAGACGAAACCTGACGGCCATTCTTTCAATCGCCTCGGCGGCGGCATTTAAAACATCAATCGCTGTGAGCTCTTTTGTTTGGGCCTGCAAAAGCGCCGCTTGACTTTCACGCTCTAGCGTTCGCGTGGCCTCAGAAATACTCGCGTCACGTTCGCGGCGCAAATCATCAATCTCATCAAGCAAAGTAATGCCGGCCATCACCATAAGGCGAAGATCACCGATTTGTCCAAATTGATCGGCCAGATCCGTCACTTTGCCATCCAGAATAGCGCCAAACCGGTTCAGCCGCTCTTCTTCACCATCATCACATCCCAGCGCATATTGTTTGCCGTTAATATTGAGATTAACTTTAGCCATAAATAACCTCTACATATCCCCGTTATCGGTTCCGGCCCCGTTACCAGTTTCGGCCCCGTCAGACTTCCCCAAAAGCGCTTGAATATCCTGAATGGCGCTATCCAACTCGGCCCGCGTTTTACTGGCTAATTGCGAAATTTTGGCTTCACGCGCCGTAACAATAGCGAGATTAGCTTGGCTTGCGTCTAAGTCCTGCGCGAGCCGTGATCGGTCTTCGCTAAATTGACGGCCTTCCTCAACAGCGGCCTCAAGACGCGCAACCCTATCGAGAATCGGCTCTAAGTTTTTGACCAATTCAGAGAGCGCTATGCGCAATCTTTCAGAGGCTAAATTTATGTCAGCGCTGTCATTCATGACATACTTTCGAATCCAGTTTATTTCTTCCATTTTGGCTGAATATTCGGGCTGAAACAAGCGATATCTTATTGACTTCAAAGGCCCATTTCGTCAGACGAACGCCCAAGAATTTAAACACTCAAATTCACAACCTATACACGAAGGTGGTTCATGGCTATTCGTATTGGCATTAATGGTTTTGGCCGTATTGGACGACTCGTCGCGCGCGCATTAGCCGAGTATGATATCAAAGACGTTGAACTCGTAGCGATCAACAGCCCTGGGGTACTCGCAACATCGGCTCATCTTTTGCGGTATGATAGCGTACATGGGCGCTTCCAAAACGAGGTCATCGAAGGCGACGGCTTTATTGATTTTGGCTGCGGCAAAGTCCGTATGACCCATGAACGCATTCCCGCTCAAGTTGATTGGCGTAGCCTCGGCATTGATGTTTTGATGGAATGTTCTGGACGTTTCCGAACCCGCGAAGCCGTCATGGCCCATATGGATGCAGGCGCAGGCTCGGTTCTCATTTCAGCGCCAGCCCAAGATGTCGATAAAACGATTGTTTACGGCGTCAACCATAAAGACCTAACCCCTCATGATCGTGTTGTATCTTGCGCGTCATGCACGACAAATTGCCTCGCTCCGCTGGCGCAGACTATCATGGAGACCGTCGGTATTCGCCGCGGTTTTATGACAACCGTTCATTCTTATACCCAAGATCAACGGATTTTAGATAACTCCCACCAAGACCTCTACCGCGCCCGCGCCGCAGGCTTAAATATGATCCCAACATCTACAGGCGCCGCGAAAGCTGTCGGGCTTGTTATTCCTCAACTCGACGGAAAACTGGCCGGCTCTGCTGTGCGCGTACCCACTGCCAATGTGTCCATGGTCGACATGGCGTTTCAGCCCGAAGTCGCGACGACTGCCGCTGACTTAAACGCCGCGATCAAACATGCCGCCAACCATAAAATGAAAGGCGTTTTACGCTATACTGAACAAGCCCTTGTCTCATCTGATCTTAATCATGACCCCCATTCTTCTATTTTCGCGGCGCCGCTAACCAAAGTGCTTGGAGGGGATTTAGTCCGCGTTGTGAGTTGGTACGATAATGAGTGGGGATTTGCTAACCGTATGATTGATGTTGCCCGTGAAATGGGCCATCGTTACGGCGTTCAATAAACGCCGAATCGGAGCCCCTCATGAAATTTAAACGCTTAGAAGATGCAGAACTTAGTGGCAAAACCGCAATTGTTCGCGTTGATTTCAACGTTCCGCGCCGCGAAGACGGCACAATATCAGACGCCACACGCATAGAAGCGGCCCTGCCAACAATAAATCACCTCCGGCAGGCTGGCGCAAAAACAATTTTGCTCTCTCACTTTGGCCGTCCAAAAGGCGAATATAAGGCGGAGCTGTCCCTCGAATTTATTCTTCCAACATTATCAGACATGCTTGGTCATACCGTTCAATTCAGCTCAAAACTGAGCGAAGATACCCTCGCGTCTATGGCCCCAGGAGATGTCGTCCTCATAGAAAACACACGTTTTGCCGCGCAGGAAACCGAAGGCGATGCCGGTATGGCGCAATATATCGCCCGTCACGGCGATGTTTTTGTGCAGGACGCCTTTTCTGCCGCTCACCGCCGCCACGCCTCTAGCGCCGTGATTGGCGAGTATTTACCCTCTTACGCGGGCCTCGCCATGGAACGAGAACTTGACCATCTTGCCCAAGCCCTTGAGCATCCGAAAGCGCCCGTTATGGCGGTTGTCGGCGGGGCAAAAGTTTCAACCAAAATTGATTTGCTCAATAACCTTGTCGATAAACTCGATATTCTGGTGATTGGCGGCGGCATGGCAAATACTTTCTTGGCCGCGCAAGGCCATAATGTCGGCAAATCCCTCTGCGAGCATGACTTAGCCGAAACAGCGCGTAGCATCATGACGAAAGCCGCAAAAGCGAATTGCGAGATTATTCTACCGCATGATGTTGTTGTCGCCAAAGATTTCAAAGCCCATGCAGAAAACCGGACATGCGGCCTTGATGATGTTGCCGCCGACGAGATGATTTTAGATGCAGGCCCACAAACAGTGAACCTGCTCGCAGATTATATGGATAAGGCCAAGACCTTGATTTGGAACGGCCCCTTGGGCGCGTTTGAACTCGCCCCTTTTGATACAAGCACTGTCGAAGCTGCGAAATATGCCGCGAAGCTTACAAAGGCTGGAAATCTAATTGCTGTCGCTGGCGGCGGGGACACTGTAGCGGCCCTTAAACACGCTGGCGCGGCGGATGATTTTACTTTTATTTCAACGGCTGGAGGCGCTTTTCTTGAGTGGATGGAAGGCAAAATTCTGCCCGGCGTGGAGATTTTACGCGCCTAACTTTCAACGGAGACTATTATGGATATTATTGCTCTAAACCAAATTGCAGAAAAAATGGTGACACCCGGCCAAGGGATATTGGCCGCTGATGAAAGTCACGGCACCATTGGAAAACGCTTTAATTCCATTAAAACACCGAACACAGAAACCAATCGCCGCGATTGGCGCGAAATGTTGTTTCGCACCGCTCCGGCCATGAAGGACTATATATCTGGCGTCATTTTATTTGATGAAACCATTCGGCAAAGTGCCAAAGATGGCACGTCTTTTGTTGACCTCATTAAATCTCATGATTCCATCCCCGGGATCAAAGTTGATATGGGCGCTCGGCCTTTGGCAGGCCGCCCCGGTGAAACGATTACAGAAGGTCTTGACGGTCTGCGTGGCCGTTTAGCTGAGTATTACAAATTAGGCGCACGCTTTGCAAAATGGCGTGCGGTGATCGAAATTTCGCATCCCGATCAATATGTCGGCATGACGCCAACGCGCGGCGGCATTAAAGCCAATACGCACGCCCTCGCCCGCTATGCTGCCCTCTGCCAAGAGGCAGGAATTGTCCCGATTGTTGAACCTGAAATCCTGATGGGCGGTTATCATAATGTTGAGCGCTGCCACGAAGTCACAGAGGTCGTCCTCGACTCGCTCTACCGCGAACTTTACGAGCAAGGTGTTAAACTCGAAGGCACAATTTTAAAGCCCAATATGGTGGTCGCCGGCAAGAAATGCCCGAACCAGCCAAGCGTTGAAGAGGTTGCGGAACGGACGATCAAAGTCCTGAAAGACACAGTGCCCGTTTCTGTACCGGGCATTGCCTTTCTATCAGGCGGTCAGGATAATGAAACAGCGACCGAGCATTTAAATATGATGAACCATATTGGCGGATTTCCTTGGAAACTGACCTACTCCTTTGGGCGTGCGCTCCAGCAATCTGCGCTTTTCGCATGGCAAGGCCAAGCTGAAAATTACGACGCGGCCCAATCGGCATTTCACCTGCGGTCTAAAATGAACGGCCTCGCCTCACGCGGGACATGGAGTCAAAAGCTAGAAAGCAAAGCTTAACCGCTTAAAATTTGTATAATTTCAGCCCGCTCGGCATGTCCCCTTTGACAAATATCATCGCCGCCGCTAGGGGACGATAAAGATATGGAGAGATTAATGAAAAAACTCGCTTTGACCTGTGCAGCAGCGGCGCTTGCCCTCACAGCCTGCCAACCGAATACAGCCGAGACGAAAGCTCTGCGCGCGGATGTGGATGCCTTAAAACTAGAAGTTTTTGGTGATCCTTTAGCCGTTTGTCCAGCGGAGCAACATTTGGCGGATATTTCATCCTATGAAGCGGCTATTGGAGAGCTTCCGGATGCTGAGCTTGAGCCCGAAGCATGGCACGCCCAAAATGCAGAGCGCGACGGCGTTATTACGCTTCCTAGCGGGCTACAATATACAGTTGTTAGCGCGGGCAACCCAGATGCCCCCTCGCCTGTTGGCAGTCAGGAAATTGAAGTGAATTATCACGGCATTTTCCGTAACGGCGAAACATTTGATAGCTCATATGACCGCGGCGCATCCATCAAATTCCCTGCGAATGGCGTTATTCGCGGCTGGATTGAAGGCCTTGGCAAGATGAAGCCTTGCGATGCATGGACACTCTATATTCCCGGTGACTTGGCTTATGGCTCACGCGGGCGCGGTAGTATTCCAGCCGATGCAACACTTGTTTTCCACGTACAGCTTTTGGGCATCGATCAAAAATCGTAACCCCCTTTAAGTTATCACCTTATCTCAAAATAAAAGCCCGCCAAGAGCGGGCTTTTTTTATGCGGCAAAGTCAAGTTTTGATTAATTGGTAAGACGTAGCCGTCCGAGTTCGCGTCCAATTTGCTCAAAAGCTCCAATAAGTTCAGCTTCATTTTGCGCATCAAAAGCTTGGCCCATTGACGACGCACAATTACTAATAAGGTTTAGCGTCGGTGTATCTGTGATCTGCAAAGCCACCGTGTAGATTTCAACATCGCGGGCTTTCGCATCAGAGCAAAGATTGGCCGTTTGCTGATTGGCCTGCAAAGTCGGGCCTGTAATAATGTGCTCATTCTGAGATTGCGTGACTGTATTTGCACCGTCAGTCATGAAAATTAAAACCTTACGCGGCTCTTGTCCCTGAGTGATTGTGTCTTGCGCTTCGGTAAAGGGAAGGCTCGGCTCCAAGGTTCTCCATCCCCAAATCAAACCGCTCGGTAGATAGGTAAACCCGCGTGTTTGCAGGGCATTCACCTTACGGCGCACATCATCCAGATTACGGGTTAAGGGTAAAAGCTCTGTCCCGCAAGAATCGCGTCTTTCACGGGCCGAAACAGCGATAATCGGGTCTCCTGAAAATTCTGGCTGCAAAGCCTGCGCGCCAAGACGTGACCCCACACAGCCCCGTAGTGAATCATTCGCCGCTGGCTCGACCCAAGGCGCATTGATATTACGCTCTCCAATGTTCACATATTGGGCAAAGGGCACAACAGAGACGCGAAAGGAGTCATTATCCACGACTTCAAGCTGGTCGATAAACGCATTGGCCGCACGTTTCAGTGCCTGAATCCGCCCACGCTGTCCCATCGAGCCGGTTGTGTCCAAAACGAGTGAAATATTAATCTTCTCACCGGCATTTCCAGCGCTCGCCCGGGCTGCAACGGAGGCGTCAGATCGTGGCAAGAAAAGTCCGCCATCATTTTCCAGATTTTGCGCCAAAATAATCCGCACCTCATCACCTTCGCGGCGAATAGAGGAGATTGTGACCTGATCGCGTTCTGCGCCGATATAATAATTAGACAGATAATCCTGTGCAATGGCTTCCAACTGCGCCGGTGATCTTTCGCCCGATTGGAAGGCCTGCAAGGCAATCGCATCAGACGCAGATTGTAGCCGTGACTGCTTATTCACTAAATATTGCGTGTCAGTCGCAAGGCCAGTAATAAGGAGAAGCGCTAAAAGCGAGATAGCTCCCATGATAGCAAAATTACCATCTTCATTTTTCAAATATTTATTCCACAAATTACGTAAGGACATCGCAAGCTCCAACTCGACTTAATGGGCACAATCATGTGCTTTTCAGGAGAGGAGATGCATAAATCTCGCCAGTTAGGCGATTGTCTCTAAATAAAACATAAAGCCGTGATTTATAGTTAATAAAGGCTTTATATCGCGTAAATTATCTATTTACTGCGCGTAACGCTTATTTTTCTTAATATCCCCATGGCGAATATGGATGCGAACAGCTTTCGCAGGATCATATAACATCTGAGCATAGGGTTTAAGCTCATCGGCTGTTATAGATTGGTACAACTCTTCGCGCGTCAAATGCGACTCTAAATTTTCAGGTTCAGATACGGCGCGGGCGATAACCCCCAACCAATAGCCATTACTTTCAACGCTAGTTTCAAAACTTTCCAAAATCGGCTTGCGCGCACGATTAAGCAGGTCGGCATCAAACTCACCTGCGCGGATATCACCCGTCACTTTGTCAATGACCCCATAAAGCTTATCAATATCGTCAGGGGCGACATCTACAATGACGCCGGAATAGGCATAATCGGGATAAAGCTCTGTAGCAAATCCGGTAAGTCCTGGAGAATAAGCCGCTCCTTCCTCCTCACGCAAGACTTCGATCAATCTTAACCGTAACATGCTGCCAATCAGCCCAAGACGAATGCTACGCTCCCTATCTGCCCAGCTATTATAAGGTGGACGCGGCCAATAAACGCCCATACGCGCCGTTGTCTCATCACCGCTATGGTAAAGCTCTATCGGCGTTTGCGTTGCGCTGGGAAACTTAAGCTGACGCAAGGCAAGATCGGGGTCAGTAAACTCAGCATTGCGCGCCGGCAAAGCGCCAAATGTGCGCGCGATTTCATTAACAAGGCGCTCCGAATCAAAATCACCAACAACGCCAATTTCTATCGCGCCTGTTTCCAGATAAGGCGTCACCCATGTCTTCACCTCGTCCAAACTTGCCGTTAGATATTCTTCCTTCTCAGGCGAGCGAAAGCGCGGATTACCGTCGCGTAGAATTTGCGCCGTATAGCGGCCTGCTACGCCGCCCGCCGTGGTTTCGCGCGTATGAAGTGAATTTTCGATAGATTTGACATAACGGGTACGCGCTTCCTCGCGGTAACCGGGATCGGTCAGCCGCGCCATCATCAAATTCAGTTGATCGGGCAAATCTTCGGGCACCGTCGCGCCTGACATAGAAAACCCGCCCGTGCCAAAGCCAAGGCTCGTGCCAATGGCTTTTCCCGCCAAAATTGTGCGCAGTTCATCATTGGAATGAGCGCCTAGCCCGCCCGCATTCACGGCCGTAGAGGCAAAGCTTGAAAGACTCCGAAGATATTGCGGAAAGGTGAGCGTTGTCCCATCAAGACGAACACGAATTGAAATGACATCTTCTTGGAACTCAGTTTTCTTAAAATTCAGAACAACATTATTTTCAAACTTAACCGTTTCAAAGCCAATGTCCTCATTGACAGTCCGGCTCGTAATTTTACCCGCCGGGCCGAAATCTGTGTAAGCAAATTCAGCGGTTTCTTGCGATATAGGCGCAGCAACAGCAACGGCCGCAGATGCATCATATGCGGCGAGCATCGCGTTTTCCGCATCTTCAATCACACGCGGAGTATTCATATAAATCTGCGGCGTTTTATAAGCCTTCCAGTTTTCACGGAACGCCGCCTCAGCGTCTTCAAGCGTAATATCATCAACAAACCCGATGAAGCGCTCATAAGATGTTTCCGGCGTTGTCACGACTGTTTCGCCGTAGAAACTATTTAGCAAGCCCCCCGCCAGCCGCGCCGTTCGGCGTGTCGGTGAGGTTTGCACCGCCACTTCCTGCGATTTACGGCTATTTGCGAGCTGCTCGTCTAGTTCAGCTTGAGAAAACCCATGCTCCAATGCGCGGCGAAGCTCCTGTTCTGCAACGGCAAGGGCTTCCGCCCACATTTCGGGCTTTAATGACATAGAAATGGAAGAGTTGATT
>CAZEOD010000026.1:28631-32051 GCA_964513675.1 uncultured Caulobacterales bacterium
ACTTTCGATAAAGCTAGCCTTACGATTTTCAGCTGTATCATCACGTGAGACAA
Source organism: uncultured Caulobacterales bacterium (assembly GCA_964513675.1). Taxonomy (GTDB): domain Bacteria; phylum Pseudomonadota; class Alphaproteobacteria; order Caulobacterales; family Maricaulaceae; genus CALFVT01. The sequence continues at coordinate 28,685 of CAZEOD010000026.1, forward strand.
AATCTGACATTACATTTAAGCTTAATCCTGTCGAAATTTCCGGATCGTGATAATAAACCGCCTCTTTGCCTTTATTCTCAACGGGAGTGATTTCAAACTTATTTGGCGGCGCGCCCTCAGCCGTCCAATCATTGAACCGTGCCTCTATGAACGCCTTCATATCTTTGACATCACGGTCACCAACCATGACGATAACGCTATTATCTGGGCGGTAATAGGTCTCATAAAAATTTTGAAAATCAGCCTGCTGCACGGAATCAATCGTTGCCTCTGTACCAATTGGCAAGCGGTCGGGAATAATCGAGCCGTCAAGGAAATACTCAAGCGATGCAATACTGGCATCATAAGCTGGGCTAAGACTGCGGCGGCGTTCGGATTGGATAATCCCGCGCTCGCGCTCTATCGCATCAGCATCCAGAGTGAGCTCACTCGCGACTTGGCGCATAATGAAAAGCCCCTCCTCTATAAGCTCATCACTCGCTTCCGGCAGATCTAATTGATATGTCGTTTGGAAAAACCCTGTCGATGCATTGGTATCTGCACCAAAGGCAAGACCATTGCGCTCCAAACGGGGAATCAACTCCCCTTCGGCGATATCACTCGACCCATTAAAGGCCATATGTTCGAGAAAATGCGCAACACCGCGCGTGCTGTCTGTTTCGTTTATTGACCCGGCCAAAAACCCCATACGCAAAGAAATAACATTCGTCGGCAAATCATTTTGGCGCAAAATATAGCGCAGGCCATTCGGTAATGTTCCATATGTTACATTCGGATCAGCTGGCAAATCACTGACCTCATGAATAAAATCAAACGTCTGCGGCGCATCTGATTTTTGCGCCGGTGTGCAGCTCGCTATAATCAGAGTGGATGCAGTCAAAAAAGTCAATAATTTTAATGACGACATAGGGTTAAATCTCCTGAAAATCTCATCAACTGGGCCTCCATTACCTCCGCCGCTGGACGGTTGTAGAGCCGCAATTTAATCGCGTGAAATGGGGCATTCATCAAGCGTTCACACAGTTCCCGTCATCTGTCTACAGGAAATATGAATCGCGGCGCATTTCAATATAGTTTCTTGTTACAATCTCGCATTAACTATATGTGAGCTTTACCATTGAAGCGACATGAAATACACGGCAAAGCCCATTGGCAATTGCGCCTAAACCTGAGGACATATACACACAAAAATGGTTTCAACCGCCGCCAACATAAGCCCGAAATCCTCGCAGCCACGTTCTGCGCGAGATGTTTATATTTTTGATTTTGACGGCACGATCACAACCAAAGACACATTTGCCCTATTTTTAAAATATTACGCTGGATATTTCAGCTGGGCCATCAATATATTTTGTCTTCTTCCTGTTTTTATCGGTTATGTCCTACGCCTCGTCTCACGTGACGCCGTCAAAGCGCATGTCATTCGCCGTTTTTTCAAAAACCAGCCTGAAAACCATGTCGAACAGCGCGCCGCAGATTTTGCCCGCGATGTCATCCCCGACCTGATTCGCCCGAAAGCCCTGACGGCCCTGAAAAACCGCCTAAAACAGGCCCCTGAGTCATTATATATATGCAGCGCCTCTATTGGCCCTTATCTGCGGCATTGGGGCGCGCCCCATGGAATCACGCAAATCATGGCAACAGAGCTTGAATCGCGGCACGGAACTTGCACGGGTAACATATCTGGATGGAATATCTGGGGTCCGGGCAAAACACGTCGTATATATGACGAATTTTCGGATCAAAAGGTCCATATTAAAGAAGCTTACGGCGATAGTCGGGGTGATTTGGAGATGCTTAACGCCGCTGAGGTGTCTTTTTGGCGTCCATTTCGCCTATGACTAACATTCGCATTGAAATTTCCTTCTAAAACATTAAGAAGGAATTAATGTCTGGCCATCTGTAAAAGATTTGGTTAAGATTTGGAGTGATCTGCGTGGTGCAGATTTTGTTACTGGAGACTTTTTGGGGGTCTAAATGAAGCGTACACTATTATTGGCAAGCAGCGTTGCTGTACTTGCTGCACCTACTATTGCTCAGGAATTACCTCCGGGCAATCCATTACCTGGAGAATGTTTTGCACGGGTTATTGTCCCGGCTCAATATGAAATTTCAACAGAGCAGGTCGTCCTGCGGCAATCAAGCGAGGAACTTCGCAAGATACCTGGACGGTTTGAAACCGTCACAGAACAGGTTCTTGTTCAAGAAGCGAGCTATGAGATTGTTCCTGTGGGTTCAGCACCCGGAACACGTCTTGTTCCTGGCCGCGGCACCCTCAAAGTCACGATTGACGGAACACCTTATACTCTAGATTCCTCCAGAAATGTTTTAAACGCCGCGGGCGCACGTATCGGAACAGTTGATGATTCCGGCAACCTCGTTGGTTCCAATGGTAGCATCATCGCACGTGGTGCGGTTGATCCTTTATCCCTTATCGGTATCGGCTCAGGCGTCACAACAACTGTCGCGATTGGCGGCAACACATATCGCGTCGCATCTGACCGGACTGTAAGAAACAGCTCGGGCACGCGCATCGGCACGATTGATGCCAGCGGAAACATCGTTCGCTCTGGCGGCGCTGTTATCGCGCGCAATGCTGTTAACTCCTATGTTAACGCCTCTGGCAGCGTCGCAAGTGTTGCGCTTCCGTCATATAGAACTGTGACTGAGACCGTTGTAACGCAAGAGGCATCAACAGAGATTATTGTCATCCCGCCCGTCTATGGCACGACAACAGAAACAGTTGTGGTTCAGCCGCAATCTGTTGAATATTCAGTCGTTCCCGCAGAGTATGAAAGCTATCAGGACACGATCGTTGTTCAGGAAGCCTCTAGCGAGCTTGTAACAGTTCCAGCCTCTTTCGAGACTGTAACAGATACGGTTGTTGTTCAAGAAGCCTCGACCGAGCTTGTGACCATTCCGGCGACGTTTGAAACTGTCACAGAAACTGTTGTTGTTCAGCCGCAAACAGTCACCTACGAAACAGTGCCTGCGGTTTTTGAAACAGTAACAGAAAATGTTACGGTTAAAGAAGCGAGCACAGAGCTTGTGACAATACCGGCGACTTACGAAACTGTGACGGACACAGCGGTGGTTCAAGAGCCATCAACTGAGCTTCTAGCAGTTCCGCCTGTCTTTGAAACCGTCACAGACACAGTTGTTGTCCAAGAGGCGTCAACTGAGCTTGTAACGATCCCGCCTGTCTTTGAAACTGTGACAGAAACCGTTGTTGTTCAGCCGCAAACTGTTACTTACGAGACAATCCCAGCCGTTTTTGAAACCGTTGACGATGTTATCGTTGTTGAAATCGGCATCGCAGGCGTTGCCAATGCCATCACCATCGGTGTCGCGCTGAAGATCATTGGTC
>CAZEOD010000027.1:0-26948 GCA_964513675.1 uncultured Caulobacterales bacterium
TTACCCCACAGCGACCTCAACGCTGCGCGTCTACCAATTCCGCCACGGCCGCACAGCCAAATAGCTTGGTAACAGCCGCCATATAACTAGCTATTTAGGTGTTGTGAAGTAAAAACTTCCTATTCACTTCATTTGATTCAGAGATCGCACTCATCTTGGGTGATTTCAGGCGCATGTCTGTCCTGCCTCTCACATATGGGCGTGATTTTCATGCTGAATTTTTCACACAAAATAGCTCAAGCCGCATATAAATGCCGTTTTTCTGTGCGAGCGATGGCGCTTATATTACCCTTGAAATCTGAGCCGAAGAGAGAGATTGTTTTAGCGGGTATTAAAGAGAGAGCACGCTGGCGAATTAAGCGGTTTAAATCGCCTTAGCGCTGCTGATAAACCCGCACCCAGTCGACCCATAGCTCACTTGGAAAGGACGCAGCGTTAAAAGCTTTTTCATTAACCCCGTCAGGGTAATTTCCGCCGACCGCTAAATTTACCATGAGGTAAAAAGGATGATCGAAGGGCGCTTCAGGATTATCAGCGGCCGCGGCAGCAGCGCTATGCCAGTCATCTTGCGAGGCTGTGAAATACTTTTCGCCGTCAACAAACCAGCTCATTTCACCTGCGCTCCATTCAAGAGCAAACTCATGAAAGTGGTCAATAGCGTCAAGGCTGGCGAGTGGCCGCTTTTGCGTAATGAAGCGGTTGCCGGGCCATTTATCACCAAAATGCAAGGCGGCGCTTGTGTGAATTTCTTGGCCCGCCGGGCCGCAATCATCACAGCTAGCACCCAGATTCACCGCCTCCATAATATCTATTTCACCAGATAAAGGCCAGCCGCCATAGACATCATCGGCCGGCAACATCCAAAAGGCGGGCCATGTGCTTTGCCCTTTCGGTAGTTTCATACGGGCGGATATGCGCCCATATTTCCAGCTTGCGAGCCCCTTCGTGCGGAGTTTTCCAGATGTGAATGTCTTGGTAATTATATCCCCGCGCGGCGCATGGCCTTGCGGAAATTCAAGGCCTTGAAAATCTTCTTGCTGCGCCTTGAGCTTTAAAACCCCATCTTCAACGACAATATTTTCCGGCCGATCTGTGTAGCATTGTTTTTCATTATTACCGCCGCCCCAGCAGGATTCCTCGGCTGTCCATTTCGTTCGGTCAAGCGCCTGCCCGTTAAACTCATCCGACCACACCAACGCCCATCCCTGACCGCGCGGATGATATTCCGAATGGCGATCACTCTCAGCCTGTTTAGCCATCGCCCCGCAGGCGGTCATCGTAAGCAAAGCTCCGACGGACATAACCCGCAATAGGCGCATTATTTTGGCGCGGCCTTAGCGGCATAGGTCAGGCCAAACCCATGAGGAAACCGCATGGCCTCTGAGCCAGAGGCGGGCCATTCAAAGGGTAAGCGGCCTTTGAAATCATAATTAGCTTGGCCTTTGTTATTCGCCATAAGCATATCGGCTACGCCGCCGCCTTCACTGCCGGGCAGCCAAGCCGCGACAAAGCCATCGGCCATGTCAATCAGTCTATCCACGCCGCGCGGCCGTCCTGATAAAAAGACAATTACCACCGGAATATTTTGCGCCTTAAAGCTTTTAACCATCTCATATTCAGCCATTTTTGTGACATCAAAATCTGTTATCTCTAAATCGCCATCAGATTCAGCGTAAGGCGCTTCGCCCATAACAATCACGGCGACATCGGGCGCATTTTGCGCATCAAATCGTCCCGCCTTATCATAGCTGACAGCTGAGCCGGCGGCCTTTAGCCCCTTCAATATAGTCGTGTGACCTTTATAATCCGAGGCTGGATTGACAATCCCTGTTTCAAGATCACGTCCTTGCCACGTCAATGTCCAGCCGCCATTTTGATAGGCGGCATGATCGGCGGCGAGGCCCGCGACTAAAATATTTTGCTGTCTTTTTAGCGGAAGAATATTGTCGTTTTTAAGCAGCACGAGGGATTCGCGTACAGCTTGGCGCGCCACATTACGGTGATCTTCATGGCCAATCAGGCTCGCGCGTCCAGCCAAAAGATGCTCAGACGGCTTCCCATGTTCAAACATGCCCGCGCGCATTTTAACGCGTAAAATCCGCCGCACAGCATCATTTAAACGCGCCTGCGAAATCTCGCCGGATTTGACCTGTGAAATTGTATTATCCAAAAAGCCTTTCCAGACCTCTGGCACCATAATCATATCAACACCCGCATTAATCGCTTGCGGACAAGAGGTAACGCTACAGCCGTCAACCTGCTCATGACCGTTCCAATCCCCGATGACAAACCCGTCAAAGCCCATGCGGCCTTTCAAAACATCTGTCAGAAGATAGCGGTGGCCATGGAGTTTTTCGCCGTTCCAGCTATTAAAACTCGCCATAACCGTTTGCACACCAACGCCTATAGTTTGAACATAGCCTTGGCCATGAGTTTTAAAAAGCTCGGCTTCCGAAAGCTCTGTATTGCCTTGGTCATCGCCGCCGGTTGTGCCGCCATCGCCGATAAAATGTTTGGCCGTCGCAATGATTTTCTGCTCCGATAAAAAATTTCCGAGGGCGGGATGACCTTGCAGGCCCAGCACATATTCTTTGGACAGCGCGGCAACGATTTTTGGATCGGATGAAAAGCTCTCATAGCTGCGCCCCCACCGAATATCTTGCGCCACCGCAACAGTTGGAGAGAAGGCCCAATCAATACCCGTCACCGCCACTTCGCGGGCGGTAATCGTTCCAATATCGCGCATGATATCCGGGTTATTCGCCGCGCCCAAGCCGATGTTATGCGGAAAGACCGTCGCGCCTTGAACATTATTATGGCCGTGAACCGCATCTGTTCCCCATAATATCGGAATGGCCAAACGGTCATCGCCTGTGTCCATGGTCGCGCCGTAGAATAAATTCGCAAGTGACAACCACCCCGCCAAAGGGCCGTCAACTTCGCCTGTTGGCCATGATCCCCCTCCGTTCAGGACAGAGCCAATATGATATTTTGCAGCGTCATCCGGCGAAATATTCTTAATTTCCGGCTGCACCATTTGTCCGACTTTTTGCGCAGTCGACATCTGCGCTAGCAGCGCGTCAATACGCGCTTCAAGCGCCGGATCAGCGGGAACTGTTTTTCGTATTTTCGGCCATATCATATCATCCGCAAAACTAGCGGGTGAATAAAATGAGGACGTCAGACATAGCATAGCCGTTAAGAGGCCATGCCGAGAATATTTTAAAGGCATGATAGTCTCAAATTAAAGAGGAAGCCCGACGGTCTGCGGGCTTCGCTTAAGTTATGGCGGGATTAAAACTTAGCGCGAAGACGCAACCCGTAAGTCCGCGGCGGTGAGAAAAAGCGCGTATTATCAAATTGCGTGATAATAATAGCTTGCTCGCGTTCAATACCCGTCAGATTATTGACATAGCCTTCAATGCGCCATTTTCCGTCATCGCCGTGATTATATCCAACCCCTGCATCAACGGTGAAATATCCATCAACTTCATCATCCAAACGCCCATCGGGGTTATCAGGATCGTTAAAATCTATACCGTTGAAAATGGTCTGATTCTGTGAAGAGCGGTAACCCAAGGAGACAATCCCGTCGACGCTGCCGCTTTGCACACCCCAGACTTTCGACACAGATCCGTTAAACTGAAATTCAGGTGTCCGAATAAGACGGTTGCCTTCAATACTGCGGTTAACCGCATTGTCAGCATCAACATCGGCTTGGAAGCGCGAGTCTTGAATTTCTTGCGAATTTACAATACGCGCCGTTGGTAGCCATAAAAGCGTCGCGTCAAGGTTCCAATTATCAGGCAAATCAAGTCCGCCTTCAAATTGCGCCCCGAAAATCTCGGCATCAGACGCATTAAACGTAAAGCCAAAAACGCCTGTCGTATTAATATCTTCCGGTAAAGACTCAGGGTCGATTCCTTCAAATTCAAGCGCTTGCTGAACTTGTAAAAGCGTTGTCAGCTGCAAGTCATCATAGTCATAATAAAAGGCAGACACATTGAAATGTCCGCTGACATCATTGCTTAAATCAAACTCATTCTTCGACCCAACTTCAAATAAAGTTAACGTCTCAGGCCCAAATGTTGGCGCCAAAGTATCTGTATCAAAATCAATCGGGGCGTTAAGCGCAGGGTTTGAAATGCCGAGGCCTTCGGTTCCCGCAATATTGTCATTAAAGCCGCCCGATTTATTTCCGGTTGAGACTAAAGCATAAACCAGATGATCGTCGTCAAAATCATATTCCGCCCGAATCCGCCAATCCACGAAATCATTAACAAGACGCCCATTTTGCAAGGCAAAGCTAGAGTTAAACGGAGCTAATGAGAAATCTACGACGCCGTTGAAATCACCGACGATATTATTATCGCAGCTTCCAACAAAGGCAAAGGCAGCACATGATGGTCGGTCCGCGGCATTTGGGAACACATCTTGGATTTGCATACCATTGGGGAAAATATCATCAAAGCCGTCGCGGTCACCAAACTGCGCAATCCCGTCAAAAAGGAAGGCAATCGATTCATTAGGATCGACCTGACCATCGCTATTTGTATCGGGGTTAATGATGCTGCGGTCTAGGCCTGCAAATTCAAATCCTTCTGTGCCGCTAGCAACGCCGTTAATGAAACAACAAGAGAAATCAGGCCCACCAAAGCCAAAGGCATAGCGCGCATTAATTCCGAAACGCTGTTTTTCATCCCGTGTATAACGCAAACCGCCCGTCACGCGGAATTTATCCGTTAGGCTATAGGTCGCATCGCCGTAAAAAGAGTAGCTTTCCGTATCCGTTGTTTGGTTAAATTCGACGCCTTGGAAGAACGGATTTCTATCACCTGTTGTACCCAAAAATGTACGCTGATCTTCGGTGAAGTAAAAGCCGCCAACCGTCCATTGTAGCGCCGAGTCGTTATCGGAGAAGAACCGAAGTTCTTGGACAAGGGATTCTGAGTCTGTTGTAAAACGAACGCGTGAGAAATTATCAAAGGTCGAGTCAAAAGGCTGTAGCAATTCAAGAGCGCCGTCAAAATTCGGCGCCGCAGGCGTGATAAATTCATAATCATAAACAAGATCACGGTAAGAGCCGATATATTCCGCTTTAAACCCGCCGAAATCATATTCAAGATGGCCTTTAAACCCATAATGTTCTGTATCTTCTTCGGGGGTGATTCCGCGGCCAAAAACCTCTCTCGGATTATCAATATCATCGGGGTCAATTCCGTTACCCAAAGGATTAGCAAAATTAATCCCTGTGTAACCCGTCCCTTTTTGCTCGATATAATCACCTGTAAAGGTAAGCGTTAGGTTATCCGTCGGCTGCACTTTATAAGCCGCGCGAATACCAAAATCATTCACAGCTTCGGCGACGCCGACGCCTTCATCCTCAGAGGTTGGAATATCTAAACCTAATTCCGAGCTATCCGGCGTTACATTTTGGAAAAAACTATCCCGGTCATTAAAGAACGCCGAGAGGCGGAAGGCTGAGTTTTCCGTGACAGGAAGATTGACAACGCCTTCGACGCGCACGTCATTAAAATTACCATAAGAGGCTTCAATCGCGGCGTCTGTTATGCCGATACCGGGCGCCCAAGGGATAATGTCAACCGAGCCCGCTGTCGCGTTTCGCCCGCGCAATGTTCCTTGCGGACCGATATTAACTTCGACGCGCTGAATATCAAAAAAGGCCGCGCCAAATCCCGAAGGACGCGGAACATAAACGCCGTTTAAATGCGTCGCTGCCGCTGGATCGCCAAGTTCCGTATTATTACTTGAGCCAACGCCGCGAATGTAAACCTCGATATTACCTTGATTATTCGCAACTGACAGCCCCGGAATTTTCCCGTCAATTTCATTGAAATTGCTAATCCCGAGAAGCGCAAGCTCCTCACCCGAAATAGCCGCCGCCGTCCCCGCATAATCTTGAAGAGATTGAGAGCGGCGCTCGACCGTGACAATAATTTCGTCAATGCCGTCTTCGCCTTCGATAATTTCGCTCGTTTGTGCCTGCGCTAAGCTTGGCATCGCGGCCAACATCACAAGAGCAAGTCCTGTCGTATGACCTAATTTTAGGATGTTTGTGATCCCCGCCTCAAAATTCTGCATGTAATTCCCCTACAGATATATTTTATTATGAGCTCAACACTTGGGCATTTTACCTATAATTCAAGCGCAATGCGGCGAAGCGGACATCATTTGCGGTAAACGGGACTTTTATTCGCCTTTAAGGCGCGAGCGAAGCGCTTGACCATAAGTCCGGCTGACTTTTAAGCAGTGATTATCTGACATTGTCAGAAGGGCTTCACCTTTTTTTCCCGCTGTCATTTCTGAGATATGATTTATATTTACAATCGTCGAGCGGTGTATTCTTTGGAAAATTTGCGGTGGCAAATCATTCATAAATGCTTTTAAGGTTCGCCTTATAATCTTGGTATTGCGGGGTAAATGAACACAAACATAATCACCTGCCGCTTCTAGCCAAATAATATCACCCGCATCGGCCATGGTAATCTTATTCGGCTCGATCAAGGCCAAAGACGGTGTCGACGGCGCCCTATCCAAGGCCGTCAACATGGTCGGCTTCGCAACGGCGACCATAGATTGACGCACACGATCAAGGCTTTCTTTCACCATGGTTTCATGAACAGGTTTAAGAATATAATTCAGCGCATTGACCTTAAAAGCATCAAGCGCATATTCGGAAAAAGCTGTTGTAAAGATTATTTTCGGCAAGATATCGGTTTGTAAGGCATTAATCACATCAAAGCCGGTAAGCTCTGGCATTTCTATATCTAAAAATAAAACATCCGGAGAATATTTGATAACGCCATCAATGGCCTCGCGCCCATTCGCACATATCAGCACAATCTCAATATCATCTATTTCGGATAAAATAGCCTCTAACAGATCGCGCGCCAAAGGCTCATCATCAACAATAATCGCCCTTAACATAGCTTAGCCGTCATCTGAATGTGAGCGGTACGGCAGGGTCAAGGAGACTTTTAATCCGCCCATATCTGACGGCCCCAAAGACATAATGGCCGCGTCTTGATAATGGGCCTTTAGGCGGTCTCTGATATTTTGCAGCCCTACCCCTTGCTGAATATCCGATAGAAAATCAGGACTATTACGCTTATCGGGATGCCCCGTATCTTCGACATCTATCAATAATTGCTTATCCTGACAGCCTATGGTCAGCTTTATCTCGCCGCCTTTTAATGTGCCTGCAATGACATATTTTAAGGCGTTTTCGAATAAGGGTTGTAAAATCATCGACGGAACAGCGGCGCGCAAACTCTGCGGGTCAATCTCAAAATCTGTGCGCAGGCGATCTCCATAACGCACGCGCTCTAAATCAAGATAGAGCCTAATCATAGACAGCTCTTCTTCCAGTGAAATCGTCACGCGCTTATCGCGCTCCAGCGTATAGCGCATAAACTCGCTAAGCTGAGAAATCATGTTTCGCGCTTGATCTGAGCGTTTCGTTTTAACTAAAGCCGAAATGGAATTAAGCGTATTAAATAGAAAATGCGGGTTAAGTTGATAGCGCAGCATCTTCATTTGCGCCTCGCGCGAGAGGCTTTCCGCCTCAACCCGCCGCAGCCGCTCCCTCTCGGCTTGCTCGCGTTCAAAGGCGATAGCGCTGTAAGCCTGCATCATATAATATAGCGCAGACCACAGACCAAAAATCAAAAGCGCCGTAAAATACCACCCGCCCAAATCTTGCCAAATATCCCGCGCTGTAATCATATAATCAAATGTTGCCATTCGAAAAATATTCCACAGAAAAGCAAAAGCGCCGATCACAAGAAGATGCAAAAATACGCGCGTAAAAACACCGCCTCGATTAATAAAGGGTAGAGCCCGTGATAAGGGCCACGTCATCACCGCGCCGCTCACCGCTTGAAGCGCAATATGCACAACATGCATCCAGCGCGGATTACCGTACCACAATGTCAAAGATAAAAATGATAAGATACAAAAGAGGCCCCATGCAATTAATTGCACGCTCCACCACGGCAATGAAATTGCCTTGGCATAATCGTCTTGCTTTAAAGTCTGATAGACCAAACCAGCCCCCCTTCATCATAAGATGATTATGTCGTTACCATGTTTATATAGCGGCCTAAAAGCCCCTTAAGATAGGATTTTTCGGGCCACCCAAAGCCCCGCTGTAATCGCCATGAGTGACAGCGCGACAGATGCACCGACATATAAAACAAAAGAGCTGACCCCCTTATCGCGCAGTAAATTCATCGCATCCAAAGAAAAACTGCTAAAGGTTGTAAAGCCGCCCAAAAGGCCAACCCCTATAAATAATCTCGCGCCATCTGACCCGCCTGATTTCATAGCCAGCCAAGCGGCCAATATCCCCATTAGGAAACTGCCTAAAATGTTCGCGCTGAGTGTACCGTAGGGAAAACTTGCTCCGGCGGCGCGGTCAATCCAAAGCCCAAGGCCATATCGGCTTGATGCGCCAAGGGCCCCGCCGAGGGCAACATATAACAATCCGCTCATAGCCGCTCCTTAGCGCTCCCTAGCCTCAGACATATGATAGGCCATACGCAGCTTTTCCGCTTAGGACGCGCCGCCGCCTCGCTTTTTCCCGTATAGCTCAAGACGGTGATCGACGAGTTCATAGCCGAGTTTTTCAGCAATTTTATGCTGTAGCGCTTCAATCTCTTCATCAACAAATTCGATCACATCACCAGTTTGCACATCAATCAGATGATCGTGATGTTCGGCGTCCGCCGTTTCATAACGGGCGCGGCCATCACGAAAATCATGGGTTTCGATAATGCCCGCATCCGACAAGAGGCGCACAGTTCGGTAAATCGTCGCGAGGGAAATTTTATTATCAACAGATGAAGCGCGGCGATAAAGTTCTTCCGCATCCGGATGATCTTCGGCTTCGGATAAAACTTTAGCTATAATTTTGCGCTGCTCGGTCATGCGAAGCCCGTGCTTGGCGCATTTTTCTTCAATCCAACTGCTCATATTTTACTCTCATTCAATGTCTAACGAGGGAATATTACCCTTAATCTACGCGCTTAGAGAATATACGTCCACCCCATAAAAATCGTTCAGCCCGACAGATTTTTTCTATAGGTTAAAGCGGCGACCCGCCCGCCTGCGCGTTTATAATAGGCGGGCCGGCGGCCCATTGGCACAAATCCGCTGGCGCGGTAGAGCCCGATTGCAGCCTGATTATCTTCGGCGACCTCAAGGAACACCACCGCGGCGCCGCGCTGTTTTAGCGCCTTAAAGGCCGCGTCAACCAAGCCGCGCGCAAGCCCAGCGCGGCGCAGCGCGGGGAGAACCGCTAGCGTGATGATCTCTGCCTGATCGGCCGCATGGCTTAGGATAACAAAGCCGCATAAATCGGGGTTAAAAGCGCCAAGGGCTAAATCTTTATCAATATGCGCCGCTATCGCATTTGCGTCCCACGCTTTTGCAAAACTCGCGGCATGACACACCGCCGCCGCCGCCGCGTCATCACGGGAAAGCGGGCGAATTATCATCGCGCAGGCGGCAATTTACCGCCCGGAAGCTTGGCGTCAGGCGGGCGTGAATATAGCGCCGCCGCAGGATAATCCGCAGGGTCTTTTTCAAGGCCAAGGCGGCTTAACACCACGCCGTCAATCGGCAAATCTTGTAATCGCTCATGCGGCGGTAATTGCGCAAAAGCCGCCTGCGCATCAGCCGTTTTTTGTGTTTGCGGCGGATGCGTTAAGCGGCCCTTTTCGTAAAAAGCCCAGCATAATTCTCCGCGCCGAACATCTGCGAGCGCAAGTATATTTTTCGAATTATCCTGATCCTTTTGCGCGGCCCAAACATCAAAACATGAAAAGCCAAGAACCGGAATATCACGCGGCAAGGCAAAACCAATCGCAAAAGATAAGCCCACGCGCTGACCCGTAAAACTTCCCGGGCCTGTGCAAACGGCAATGCGGTCAATATCAGATGGCATGAGACCCGCCGCTTCCAAAAGCTCGGCGATCATGGGCGCGAGATGTGCGGCATGGCCGCGGCCGATATTATCACTGCGCTGCGCCATCACGCGCTGCGCATCTGTGACAGCCGCCGTACAGGCCCCGCCCGTTGTATCAAGAGATAAACAAATCACCCGCCGCGCCGCGCTTAAAGCGCCGGCTCAACCCGCGTCACTTCGGGAACATAATGTTTTAGCAGATTTTCAATCCCGTGCTGCAAAGTCATTGTCGAGCTGGGGCAGCCCGCACAAGCGCCGCGCATTTCAAGATAAACTGCACCGTCTTTTTCATCAAAATGGCGAAAGACAATATCGCCGCCGTCCTGCGCGACCGCCGGCCTAACGCGCAGCTCTATCAGCTCTTTAATTTGCTCGACGATTTCGGCGGTTTCGCCCTCATAAATAATCTCGTCTTCAGCTTCTTTCTTAATTTGATCCAAAAGCGCTGTGCCGCCCGCCACATAGAAATCCATGATCGCGCCAAGAACAGCGGGCTTTAAAAACTTCCAATCCGTCTCATCACTGCGCGTGACCGAAATATAATCTTGGCCAAAAAATACCCGCATCACATCGGGGATCATAAATAACATTTCGGCCAAAGGCGCATCTGTCACAGCATCTCCGCGCGCATAATCGCGGGGCGGATTATTATCGCCTGTCACGTCGCGGCCCGGTAAAAACTTAAGCGTGGCCGGATTGGGTGTGTCTTCAGTTTGAATAAACATGGCTTTTCCTTCAGATTAGCGCATAGATGGCAAGGATATAACCATTTCGCAAGAGAACAAAAGCGCATGCCGTAAAAATTCTCATTAAAGTGATATTAGAATGTTTGACGCCGCTATATTCCCCCCGCATAGAAAACCTATGAAACACGCATTTTTTACACTCAGCGCCGCCGCTCTTTTTTTTACAAGCTGTGCCACCATAAGCACCAGCTTACCCGAGCCGGAACCCGAGCTCGTGAAAAGCGAAGCGCGGCTACAGATTAAGAACGCGCTGAAGCTGCAACATGGGCATATGATGCGGCTTGCCCGCGTCGCCAAGCCGATATTGACAGAAAATGCAGAGCTATGCCCAAAGGTTAATCCTTATTACGGCCTTATCACCCATTCTGCTGAGAGCTATTCCAAACATATCCGCGATGAGGCGGCGGCTGAGCTTGGCCTTGGCGATGAGCCTGTTGTTTTACATGTCGTCCCCGATAGCCCCGCCGCCAAGGCCGGCGTGACGCGCGGCGATATTATTCTCAGTTCAAAAGCCATCCCTATTTCTGGCACGGCGCTGCGAAAAATCGCGGTTAGTGATAATGGTGAGCAAAAGCTTCAACTTCGCCGAGATGGCAAAACGCTTAATCTCACCGTGCAAACCGTTCCGGGATGTGATTACGGAATTGGCCTGCGCAGTAGTGATTTGATTAATGCCTTTGCCACAGGCCGAAGTATTACCGTGACAACGGGTATGATGAATTTCACAGAAACCGATGAAGAGCTTGCGGCTATTTTAGGCCATGAGCTGGCTCATAATACGATGGGTCATATTCGCAAGATCGTTACAAATACCGTACTCAGTGGATTTGCAACGCGCTATACGCGGCCCTTTGAATCCGAGGCGGATTATGTTGGGCTTTATTACGCAGCGCGGGCGGGTTACGACATCGAAAATGTCGAAAATATTTGGCGGCGAATTGGCGTGCGTCATCCGCGCGGCATTGGACGGGCTAAGAGCCATCCAGCAACGCCTGATCGGTTTTTACGCCTTAAAGCCGCGAAAGGCGAAATTGACGCCAAACGCCAAGCGGGCGTCCCGCTCTATCCGAATTTCAAAGGAAAAGGCTAAACCGCTTCATGAAGCGCCGAAGCCGCCTTCATATCTGGATTGCGCTCAGTGCTGCCTGCCTGCTCCTCGCCTGTAGCCCTGCGGGTAAAGCGGGTGAAGATAGCCCCATTGCGCAAGCGGATGGGCCGGATGAAACCACCAGCGGCGCGGTCGGCGGCGCAGGCCAAGACGTAGCGGCTCAAGACTCAGTTGGCCCGCTTACGCAACCACAGCCGATTGATGTCCGTTTTCAAGATGTGCTTAATCAATATATGGGCCTGAATGAGCGGCTCGACCGTATCGCGTCTCGGCTTAAGACCGCCAATGCGGATATTTGCGCTGAAACCGAAGCCGATATTGGCATCACCACACATACGCTGAGTGATTACCCCGAAGAATTGCGCCCCGCAGCGCGCTATTATTTAAATGTTGGCAGCGATATGTCGATCCGAACTGTGCGGGCCGGAAGCCCAGCCGCCGCCGCAGGTCTGTTATCAGGTGACCGCATCGCGGCCCTGAACGGGGAGAGCCTGATAGACGGGCCGCTTTTCTCTGACCCCCGCCTGAAAGGCGCGATGGGCAAGGCCCTGTTTCATACATCCCTTAATAAATTAGCGGCGGGTGAGACGGCAAAGCTCACCTTGCGCCGCAATGATCGCGCCTTTACGGAAAACTTGCCGATCACGCAGCAATGCCGCTTGCCCGTCACCCTGTTTTTCAGTGATGCCGTGAATGGTCATTATATTGACGGCGAAATTTGGATGACCTCCAGCCTGTTGCAAGAGATTAGCGAAGATGTCCGTGTTGCCTATATCATGGCGCATGAAATGGCCCATGCTTTGCGCCATGAAACGGGAGACCGCACGCCGGAGATCGAACTGGATGCGGATAGGATTGGCCTGATTTTGCTCGCCCGCGCCGGATATGACCCTGCCAGCCTCGCCCAGTTTTGGGCCGAACAGCTCTATTTATCAGATGGCGGGAGCAGCAGCGGCCAAAATCAAGCCTCAGCCAGTCATCCAGACCTAACAAGCCGCGCCGATAATTTTGCCCTCACCTTATCTTATATTCGCGCCGCGCGCGGTGATAAAGACAAGCTAAAAGCTTTAATTAGTTCCAGCGCGCCTTGATTGATTTTCGGCAGAGGCAGGCTAAGATTTAATGGCCCGATCCATAAGCCTTTTTATCCTCTTCGCCCTTCGCCTCACCAGAGCCGCGAGACGCCTTATCAGCCCCGCCAGATCCATAAGCTTCGCTGGACATAATATCAGCGATAATTGTGACGTCTTCGGCGGTTTCAAAATCAAAGGTCAGGGCAATATCTTCGCTTTGCGGGGTGATTTTGGCATCAAATAACATGATGTGATAACTGCCGGGTTTAAACTCAATGCTGCCGCCCGCAGGAATATCAACGCCGCCGTCGATCCGGCGCATACGCATAACCCCGCCGTCATTAATATGGTTATGAAGCTCGACCCGCGCGCTCGCCGGCGTTGTGACCGCCAATAGACGATCGCCAGCCGCGCTTTCAAGCGTAAAATATCCAGCCGCTATTTTTTGCCCCGGCAATGGCGGGCGAACGCGGGCCTCGGAAATTTCAACGGCTGATGATATCAAGCTCTCTTGGCGTGGCACGTTCGTTTCGCCAGAACAAGCGCTTAAGCCAAATCCGCCAATCGCCAGCAAAAACGCAGGGATAATATAATCTTTCATCTTAAACTCCTGAACGCCTTTAGCTCTTATAATCCGCGCCGCCAAAATCCGATAATATCGCGCGTTTCAGCCAAGATAGGATCGGATATTTCTGCCGCTTTATCGGCGGCGGCCGCTAGGATATGATCTATCTCGACAGGGTCAGCAAGGTAACGCGACATAAGGTCCGTCATCGGCGATAATTTTGCCACCGCAACATCCGCCAAGTCAGATTTAAACGGCCCAAATTGCCCGCCCGCATATTGAGAGATAATCTGCGCATCCGTCTGGCCAGACAGCGCCGCATATATCCCAACAAGATTAGCCACTTCGGGCCTACCGCTTAAACCGTCAAGACTATCAGGAAAGGGCAAAGCATCCGTCTTGGCTTTGCGAATTTTTTTCGCAATTTTATCCGCGTCATCCGTCAAATTAATCCGCGCCATATCAGACGGGTCAGATTTTGACATTTTCTTTGTTCCGTCCCGCAAGGACATAATCCGCGCGCCGGGGCCTTTAATTAACGGCTCTGGCAGCGGGAAGAAATTAGGCACATCAAAATCATGATTAAATTTCGCCGCAATATCCCGCGAGAGTTCCAAATGTTGTTTTTGATCTTCGCCAACCGGAACATGTGTCGCCTTAAACGCCAAAATATCCGCCGCTTGCAGAACAGGATAATCATATAGCCCGACAGACATTTTCTCCGAATTTTTACCGGCCTTATCCTTGAACTGCGTCATGCGGTTAAGCCAGCCCATACGGGCCACGCAGTTAAAATACCACGCTAGCTCTGAATGGGCTCTAACGCCGGATTGTGCATAAATCACGGCTTTATCAGGGTTCACACCCGCCGCCAGAAATGCCGCAGCTATATGGCGGGTTTGCTGGGCTAACGCTTTGGGATCTTGCCACACGGTGATCGCATGAAGATCGACAATACAGTAAAGACAATCATGATCGTCTTGAAGATCGACAAATTTCTTCAGCGCCCCAAGATAATTCCCAAGGTGCAAAGATCCCGTTGGCTGTACGCCGGAAAAAACCCGCTGCGGCCCCGTATAGCCTGTCTCTTTATCTGCATGATCTGGCATGATGTCACCTTTAATATAGAGCCGCGCTTTTAGAAAAAACGGCGTCAATTAGCAATGAAAAAGCGCGGCTTTAAAAAAGGCGGAGCTAAAGATTCTTATCCGCTGCCGGTTTTTTCACAGCATCCAGAATATCGGATTTATTAAATACGCGCAGACCAAAGGCGGCGATGATATAAGCAATCCCCCCCAGGGCACACATCGTAATGAGCGCGAGATAATCCGTAATTAAAGCGCCATCTAGCCATCCGCGCGCAAAAGGCTCGGCGGCCCATAAAACCGCCCCCATTACGCCCGCTGCCAGAGCAATGCGCGGCAAGCGGCTTTTCAAACGGGCATCAAAATGAAACCAGCCTTCACGGTAAAGCACAACGCCCAAACAGCCAACATTCACCCACGCCGCAAGTGATGTTGCCAAGGCCAAACCGTAAAACCCAATCGTGAAGAATAATATCACGCCAAGACTTAAATTAATCATCGCGGAGATCGCTGCGAATATCATCGGCGTGCGTGTGTTCTCCCGCGCGAAAAAGGCCGGCGTTAAGACTTTCAACACGACAAATGCCGGAAGGCCAAGCGCGAACATCGACAAAGCCAAGGCTGCATTTTCTGTATCTAGCGCGGTAAACTCACCCCGCTCTAACAATCCGCCGATAAGAAAGCTCGGGATAATGAGCAATGCAACAGTCGCCGGTAGCGTTAAAAAGGCGGCGATTTCCATACCGCGGTTCATGCTATTCATGGCGCCTTTTTCATCCCCCGCCCGTAGCCGCCGTGACAAGGTCGGCAGCAGCGCAATACCCATAGCAATCCCAATCAAGGCCAAAGGTAATTGATAAAGGCGGTCTGCGTAATAAAGCCAGCTCGCCGCTCCATTTTCAAAAGTAGCGACAAATGTATTGACGGCCAAATTAATTTGCGTGCTGCCCGCCGATAATAGACCGGGAACACCTAAAATAATTAAACGTTTTACGCCGGATGTCAGGCGCGGCCATTTACGCGGCAAGGATATCCCCGCACGTTTTAACCCCCACCACAGCGCAGCGGCTTGAAGCCCGCCTGAGAATGTTATACCAAGCGCGAGCCATTTCGCCAAAACACTCGGCGCCATATTATATTGCGAGGCCACAGCTAATATCGCAATCCAAACAACATTGAGCAAGGCCGGCACAAGGGCGGCCATCGCAAAATAATGCCGCGCATTTAACATGCCTGCCATTAAAGCGGCAATCGACATGAAGGCTAAATATGGCATGGTCAGCCGCGCATAAATCACAGCCAAATCATAGGGCGCTAATTGCCCCGGCGTTGACGTTACGCGGTCAAGCCCGCCGCCAATAAGGTTAAATGACCACGGCATGGTTAGCTCGAAAATAATAACAATTCCGATGACAAGAACCAAAAGCGCCGCAAAGGCTTCGCCGGCAAATTTCGCTGCCGCGTCGTCGCCCTCCCCTTCAAGGCGGCGGGAGTAAAGCGGAATAAAGGCCGCATTAAACGCGCCTTCCGCGAACATACGGCGGAATAAATTCGGCAAACGTGTCGCGGCAATCAAGGCGTCATTAATAACGCTCGCCCCGAGAAATTTGGCTAAAAGCACATCCCGCACAAGGCCCAAAATGCGGCTAATCAGGGTCATAGACCCGATAATCGCAGTTGAGCGGAGAAGCCTCACGCAGCACTCACAACGGCCGCGTCATCAAGCACAGCGAGCAAAGCCTGACGGATTTCAGATTGCCGAATATCAGATGCCAGATCAGAGCCGCGATAACAGCGCACATAAAACGCATCCACCGCCATAATGCCGACATTTTCAACATGAGCAGACAATAGATTAAGCTCCAGATTGCGCAAACATGCGGAAAGCTCCCACAATAGACCGGGCCGGTCGCGGCCTTGAATTTCAATAATAAACCGGTCGCCCTGCGCCGCTTCGGAGAAACTCACATCGGGATGAACCGGAATGGCTTCCGCCCGCCGCGAGCTCATAATATTGGGAAGAGATAAATCATCGGCCTCCCCGCGCACCGCCGCTTCAGCCTTAGCTTGCAACGTCTTAAGCGCGCCGTCATTATCACGGCCATAGGCCAGACCTTGCGCGTTTTGGAGATAAAACACATTCATCACCAGCCCGCTTGTGCCGGTAAATAAACGCGCGCCAATAATGGACGCATTGCTTGCTGAAATCGCAAGACATAAATCCGCAAATAATCCGCGCCGATCTTGGGTCATCACGCGGAGTTCCGTATGATCTCTTTTCAAATTTCGATGCGTCGCCACAGCGAGGTCAGGCCGCTCATCTGCGTTCATCGCGCCGCCCAAGAACCGCGCATGACGCACGAGATCAGACATATCCATTGCGTTAAAATATCCATCCGGCAGCTCTTGCATGATAGGGGCAACGCGCGCGCAAAGCTTTTCCGGTAAGCGCTCAAATAATTGTTCTTTCGCCGCATCTGCTTTTGCTTTCGGGGCTAAAGCGGGCCGGCCAGATAGATAATCAGACGCCGCGCGGTAAAGCTCACGCAGCAGCGAGCCTTTCCAATCATTATAAATATCCGGGCCAACCGCCCGAATATCAACAATCGTTAAAACATAAAGCAAATCAAGCCGCTGTTGAGAGCCGATTAATGCGCCAAATTCTGCGATGGTTTCAGGATCAGATATATCGCGGCGCTGCGCCGTTTCTGATAAATCCAAATGCCGCCGAATAAGCCACGCAACCGTGTCGGTTATATCTTTCGGCACGCCCATACGGCGGCAGGCGCGCCGTCCAAGCATTGCGCCTTCAATACATTGATCGCCCTGCCCCTTACCCGTATCATGCAGCAAACATGTTAGGTAAAGCGTCAGGCGCTCATCATCTGAAAATCCTTTAGCCAGACGCGCCGCAACCGGGTTTTCGGCGTCTAACTCTGCCGATAATAGATCATGAAAATAATTCACCAAATAAAGCGTATGTTCATCAACCGTGAACGCATGATGCATGTTAAATTGAGTCCGCGCGACAATGCCGCCAAATTCAAGCAAATAGCGCCCTAAAACGCCGCTTTCATTCATGGCTTTAAGCGTGGCATAGGGGGCTGCAGATTCAAGTAAAGTTTCTTTAAAGATAGCGAATATATCCGCCCGCCGCCGGAATGTATTATCAATTAAATTTCGGCGAAAATTAATCGCCTGAAACGCATCAGGATGTATATCTAAATTATGCCGTCCAGCCTCATTAAAGAGCTGCATAATTAATTCAGGGCGCTCTCTGATCTGCATATCATCTGCAAAATTAATCCGGCCTTTGTGAATAAGAAAATCTTTGTTTTTCATACCCCGCCGACGATTTGGAACAAATAAGCTCAATCCCTTTGGTAAACTTAGCGCATTTTCGTCTTCAAGGCGCGCACAGGCAATCCGCGTCAGCGCTCCGACCTCTCGCGCATTGGTGAAATATTCACGCATGAAACGCTCAACTGCAACTTCAACCGGGCCAGAGGCATGTCCCATTTTTCTGGCCAAAACCGTCTGGTGGTCAAATGATAGACTTTCCGTTGGCCGTTTGGCCGTGAGGTGAAGATGGATACGCGCGCGCCATAAAAAATCTGCGGCCCGCGCAAAACGGCGCGCCGCCGCTTTATCAAAAAGCCGCATCTGCACATAAGGCTCTGTCGCCTGCGCATCTGTAATAGCGCCGTCTTTGTCCAAATAGCGAGCAATCCAATAGAGCACATGCAAATCACGCAGCCCGCCTTTGCCTTCTTTTATATTGGGCTCAATCACATAGCGGGAGTTCCCTTCGCGCGTATGGCGCGTATCGCGCTCTGCCAATTTTTGCGCGATATAATGCCGGCCATTACCTTTGCTAATATCTTTGCGAAACCGCCCATATAGATCATTAGCGAGGACTTCATCCCCTGACAAAAACCGAACATCCAGCAGCGCGGTTAAAATCGTTTGATCCTCTTTGGCAAGGCTCAGGCATTGCTCTATCGAGCGTGTAGATTGCCCGACTTTCAGCCCCATATCCCAGAGCATATAAAGCATATGTTCCGTGACGCTTTCGGTAAAGGCCGAGCCTTTATTATCGGCCAATAGGAACAGCAAATCTATGTCAGAAAACGGCGCCATTTCCCCGCGCCCATTCCCGCCAACAGCGCAAACCGCAAGGCGCTCGCTTTGCGTTGGATTAGAGGCCCGCACAATATGAGTCACGGTATAATCATAAAGCGCGGTCAGAACCTCATCATGAATAGCCGCAATACGGCGCGCCATTTCAAGCCCGCCCAAGCGCCCCGCCAAAAAAAGATCGCTGGCGCGGGTCATCGCATCCTCGCGCATGGTTTTGAAAAGCGCAAGAATATCGCGCCGAAGCTGCGGCCCGCCCTCTTTGTGCCGCGCCGTTAAAGCGACGCGAAAATCCTGACCATTAATGCCCGTTTCAATACCGGTATTCATACGTTTTGGAATCGTCAAAACGGGCGCGGCTGATGTCGATATAAGGCCCGGTAGTTTCATAGGTGTAACGTCATAGCTGTAGCTTCATAGGTAAAATGTCATTTAAGCGTCAAGGCGTGCTTTATCTTTCAGCTCATAGAGAAGGTCAAGCGCGGCGCGCGGTGAAAGCTCATTAACATCCAAATCGCGCAAAGCTTGTTCAACGGCGCTTGGCGGCGTGGGCGGGGCGTTTTGGGCGGGAGCTGCAAAGAGCGGTAAATTGCCCAAACGGTCACCCGCCTCATCTTGCTCTTTTTCTAATCGCCCAAGAACAGCCCGCGCACGGTCAACAGCGGCTTTGGGTAATCCAGCCAATTTCGCGACTTGTACGCCATATGATTTATCCGCTGCCCCCGCGCGTACATCATGTAAGAAGATTAAATCCCCCTCCCATTCTTTGGCGTGAAGACAGGCATTGCCGGCCAAGGGTAAATTATCAATCAAATCTGTAAGCTCATGATAATGGGTGGCAAAAAGCGCGCGTGATTTATTCACATTATAAAGATGTTCTGCGGCGGCCCATGCGATGGAAAGCCCGTCAAAGGTCGCCGTACCGCGTCCAATTTCATCTAAAATGACAAAACTACGCGGCGTTGATAGATTTAAAATCGCAGCCGTTTCAATCATCTCGACCATGAATGTTGATTGCCCTTTAGAGAGATCATCCGACGCCCCGACGCGAGAAAATAGCTGATCGGCCACGCCGATATGGGCGCGGTCTGCGGGGACAAAAAACCCAGATTGCGCGAGAATAAACATAAGCGCATTTTGCCGCAAATAAGTTGATTTACCCGCCATATTCGGCCCCGTTATCAAGGTCAGGCGCTGACCTTTCTCGCCGTCTGCATCCAAAACGCAATCATTGGGGGTAAATGGATGGCCCGCCGCTTTTGACAGCGCCGCCTCGACAACAGGATGGCGGCCAGCTTTGACGTCAAACCGAAGGCTCATATCAATCACCGGCCGGCAGGCCCTATGCCCTTGCGCCCAAACCGCTGCCGCCGCAGCCACATCAAGCGCAGCTAAAGCGCTGGCCATGTCTCTTATCATCTCCGCTTCGCGGCCAAGGCGGCCCAAAAAATCGTTAAATAGCGCCTGTTCTATCGCCAAGGCTTTATCGCCTGCGCCTGATATTTTAGCGTCGAGCTCCGCGAGTTCTGTGGTTGTAAATCTTACGCCGCTGACAAGGGTTTGGCGGTGAATAAACACACTATCCGGCCCCATAGAGAGCATTTTATCAGCATATTTCGGCGTGACTTCGATAAAAAATCCGAGGACATTATTATGTTTAATTTTAAGGTTTGGCACATCTGCCGCCTGCGCATATTGACCCTGAAGCCCCGCGATAATTTTGCGGCTCTCATCACGCAGGGTTTTTAAATGGTCAAGCTTTGGCGACCAGCCGGGGGCAATGAAATTCCCATCCCGCGCCAAGATCGGAACATCCTCTTGAAGCGCCTTATTTAAATCATCAGTCAAGCCCGCCAGCGCGGGTTTATCCGATAAGCTTATCATCGCGAGCGCCGCGCTTACATTCGCCGGAATATCAATGCCGGGATAGCGGGCAAAAAGGGCTGAAATTAATTCGCCTTGTTTTAAGCTTGCAGCTAATGTCTTCAGATCACGCGGGCCGCCGCGCCCTAAGATAAGCCGAGATAAAGCGCGCTGCATATCCCCGCATTCGCGCAGCAAGCCGCGCATGCTTGTGCAAATTTCATCATGGGCGGTGAAAAACTCAACCTCCGACAAGCGCGCATTTATCGCGGCGACATCAATTAAAGGCCGCGAAATCCGCATCGCCAAAAGCCGCGCACCCGGCCCCGTCACGGTTTTATCAATAACGGATAAAAGTGAGCCTTTGCTCTGCCCGCTTTGGGTGCGGTCAATTTCAAGACTGCGCCGCGTCGCGGGGTCAATCGCCATAAACCCAGCAGTGCTTTGCTGTTGCGGCGCAGAGAGTTCCGCCTTTTGCCCCGCTTGCGTTAATTCCAAATAATCAAGCAGCGCCCCGCAAGCCGATATTTCCACCGGCGTAAAGGCGCCAAACCCTTCAAGACTGCCGACCTTGAAACAGGATTTAAGCCGCGCCTCACCGTTGCAGCGGTCAAATTTCGGTGTCGGCAGCGGCGTTAAAGCGGCCGCCGGCATATTAAGCTGCGCGAGAAATTCTGGCGTTTGGTAAAGCCCTTCGGGTAGGATAAGCTCACGCGGTGAGAGCGCTGCTAGCTCGCTCAGCAGGCGCGTTTCATCGGCGGCGCAAACGCGAAATTGCCCATCTGAAATATCCGCCCATGCCAGCGCATAATCCCCCGCGAGGCTTTTAGCCATACAGGCAATAAAATTTGCTCCGCGTGCATCAAGAAGATTATCTTCGGTCAAGGTTCCGGGCGTTACAACCCGCACAATCTCTCGGCGCACAACAGATTTAGAGCCGCGCTTTTTCGCCTCGGCCGGATTTTCCGTTTGCTCACATACAGCAACCCGAAAGCCTTTTTTTATAAGCCGCTGTAAATAGGTCTCCGCCGCATGAACAGGCACGCCGCACATCGGAATATCTGCGCCCTGATGTTTGCCGCGTTTTGTCAGCGCAATATCCAGCGCCGCCGCCGCTTTGACCGCGTCATCAAAAAAAAGCTCGTAAAAATCACCCATGCGGTAGAACAGCAAAACCTCCGGCCCCGCCTGCGCTTTGATGGTCATAAATTGCGCCATCATCGGCGTTAGCTTAGCCGTGTCTTTCGCCGGTTTTGCGGCTTTAATTTGGGTTTTCTGTGGTTTCATCATGGCCCCGCAAACTCGCCGATTCCAAGGCTAGGTTCAAGCCTTAGTTTCCGGCGCAGACGCATCGCCTGAGGCATGGTCGCCCAGCGTAGCGTCTGGCGCGTTAGGCCGTATCCCTTTTGCCGCATCTGGCCCAAACATTAAAATTATGATGGTGAGAATAATCGCGGGAATGCCGAGGCTCGCCGTAAAGATAAAGAATGTCTCAAACCCCATTTTCTGCGCCATAATTCCCGTAAATCCGCTCAGCGTTTTCCCGACAAGATTAAAGATCGAACTTAGAAACGCATATTGCGTTGCTGCGAATTTTAGCTCAGTCAGCGATGATAAATAGGCAATAAAAACGGTTGCGGCGAATCCGGCCGCCAGATTATCAGCCCCAATCGTGACAAATAGATAGGCCGTTTTCGGCGTCTCTACTGTCGCCAGCCACGCAAAGGCCCCATTGGTGACAACCATTAAAACAGAGCCTATGATGAGGCAGCGCATCAAACCAAAACGCAGAGAAATAATCCCCCCCATGAAGCCGCCCAAAATAACAAGCCACGGGCCAAATGTGGTGGCAACAATCCCCACTTGCCCTTCCGTATAGCCAATATGTTGATAAAGCGGTTTTGCCATTGGCCCCATGGTTTTATCACTAATCAGATATGTTGCGACCAAAAGAAAAACCACAGGCGTCCACAGGCCCAGCCGCCCAACAAATGAGAAAAAGGGATTAACCACATTGTCTTTCACCGCTTGGGCGAAGGTTAAAGCTTTTTGCCGCAGCGCGCGAGATGGCTCTTTAATAAAAAACACAACCGACCCATTAAAAGCCATCACGCAGGCCATAAACATATAGGCAATATTCCAATTAAATTGATCGGCAACCAGATAGGATAATCCGGCGGCAATAATCGCTAATCTATAGCCTAACACATAGCTCGCAGCCATATTGGCCTGTTCATCATTTGGCGCCGCTTCAATCCGCCAAGCGTCAACTGAAATATCTAGCGTTGCACCAGAGGTTGCTAATATTACCGCCCCCAAAGCGAGGCGCGTTAAGTCTTGGGACGGATCAGAACTCGCAATGGTTAGCATGCCAATAATTGTGCCGATAATGGCCAATAACATCCAAGATCGTCTTTGCCCCATATGTCCCAATGGGGCGGGTAATTTCAAGCGGTCAACAAGCGGGGCCCAGAACACTTTGAATGTATAGGCGAGGCCAATCCAAGAGAAAAACCCAATGACCGATAAATCAACGCCTTCATCTTTCATCCAAAAGGATAGTTCTGAATATATTAACATAAAGGGAAGCCCCGAGGCAAAACCAAGGGACATCATTGCCAATATTTTGGGCTTAAAATAGGGTCTAATAACAGCCGTCCAAGAGGCTATAGACATCATATATGAGCCAGAGTTTGAGCGGGGGTTTTTCATGGCCGCAACCTGCCCTTAAGGCATCAACTTGTCCAGCGTCAAAACAATGCGTAAGCGGGGTAAATGCCCCCGCTATCTATGACCGTCTTAGGCGGCGGCCGCAGATGTTGTTTTCGTCCAGGTCTGAACCATTTGCTGTAGCTCTTCAGCCGAGACAGGTTTTGTCATGAAATCATTCATGCCGGCATCAAAACAGGCATTTCGGTCATCATCAAAAGCATTGGCCGTCAGGGCGATAATTGGAATCGCTTTGGCTTCATTACTCAGGCTACGAATTTTGCGTGTTGATTCAAGGCCGTCCATATTCGGCATACGCATATCCATCAAGATCATATCGTAATTTTTCGATTTGACCGCATCAACCGCGAGGCTGCCGTCCTCGACAACTTCGACATAACAGCCATCAGCTTCAAGAAGTGTACGGGTCAAGAGCGCATTAATCGCATTATCTTCGGCCAGCAAAATACGCGGCATGTTATCGGCGGCCTCTGGTTTGGCCGATAAAGCCGATTCCGGCGCGGCAATCGCCGCCACCTCTTCCATCGGCATGTCAACTGGGGCCGCATTTGACACGGCAGACATATCATCTGCGCCAACAGCTTTGGCAATTACGGCGTCGCGCCAATTACTTCCCAGCAAGCTTTCATCATCTTCAATCGGCAAGGCCCGGCGTTCGAAATCGCGTTCAGGTTCAACCTCCGCGGCTTGTGCCATCGGCGCAGCGGCCATCTCCACCGTAGTAGGTTCCGTAACGTGCGGCGCAAGAGGTGCAACGTCATAAACGGCATCAGGCGCGGGCGCAGCAAGCACTGGCTCGGCGGGGACCGGCGGCTGTTCCGTTACATGTTCAGTTACATGTTCTGGCACATAATCTTGAACAGGGTCTTCGTGATGGGGGGCATCATAATGCGGTGCATGATTAACGTCGGGGGCGGCTGTTTGCGGCTCTGCCATGGGTGCGGTTAGGGGTGCGGTTAGGGGGGCGGCCGTCTCAGCCGCTTGCGGCGTATGCGGGATGTCTTCAGCATAAACCGGCGCAGCGAGATCAGGCTCTTGCGGCGGCACCGGGACATGATTTAACAGCGCCGTAATATTTCGCGAGATCGCAAGCGCGCCGCCATCTGCTGTGACATATTCAAGCCAATCAAAAATATGCTCGCCTTCGGCCGTAGGGATACGGGTTTCGAAACGGCTTGCAGCTTGGCTTGTTGTCGGCGCAGGCCAGCCATCCACGGCGCAGCCATGCCAATCCGTGACCTGTCCGCCATATAATTGCAGAAAAGCTGCATTGACAAAAATAACGCCGCCTTGCGCATTCCGTTTAATAATCGGATCTGGCCAAGGCCAAAGCTGCGCGGCTAGCATATCGTCTGTGCTCATGAACTATCCCCACGTGAATCGAGTGTGTTACGTGTCAATATGAGGACTTAGTCTAAACAATGTCTTACCAAATACGCAAAAACATGGCGCAGGCTGTAAATAATGCCCTATAACTGCGCCGTAGCTCGTATCATCTTGACTTAGATTTTCTGTAAAATGAGGCCGTTCCTGTTTTTTTATCTAATATTTCACTGCGCGTTTGTCGCCGAAACGACAGACTTTCCGCAATATGAAGCCGATGAATATTCTCAGAGCCTGCTAAATCTGCTAATGTGCGGGCCACTCTGATAACGCGGTGATATCCGCGGGCGGTTAACCCCAAAGTCTCGGCCGCTTGAAGTAATAATTGACGCCCTTCCTTATCAAGTTCCGCAACATGATCGAGGCGGTCTGCCCGCAGCTCCGCATTGGCGAGGCCGCCATTACGGTCAATCTGCACAGCCCGCGCTATGGCGACCCGCGCAGCCACCTCCGCTGTTCCGTCCTTGGAGGGCGGCAGCACAAGGTCAGCAGGCGTCACAGCCGGAACGTCAATTTGAAGATCCATTCGGTCCATAAACGGACCAGAGACGCGGGCTTGATAATCCGCCGCGCAGCGAAGACCTCGGCGGCAGGCAATGCCGTCTGCCCCGCCGCTACCGCAGCGGCAAGGATTCATCGCGGCAATTAATTGGAACCGCGCCGGATAGCGCACATGGGCATTGACGCGGGCAACTGTAATCTCGCCTTCTTCTAACGGTTGCCGTAAACTATCTAAAACTTGCGGCGTAAATTCGGGAAGCTCATCGAGAAATAATACCCCGCGATGCGCCAAAGAGGCCTCCCCCGGCTTCGCGCGCACACCGCCGCCGACCATGGCGGCCATAGAGGCCGAATGATGCGGACTTCGGAACGGACGCGAGCGTGATAACTGCCCCTTTTCCAATAGGCCCGCCACGGAATGTATCATAGACACATCCAAAAGCTCACGGGCGGAGAGCGGCGGCAATAGACCCGGCAAGCGCGCAGCCAGCATAGATTTCCCAGACCCCGGCGGCCCGACCATTAACAGATTATGCCCGCCGGCTGCGGCCACTTCAAGCGCCCGCTTCGCCGTTTCCTGCCCGCGAACATCGCGAAGATCAAGCGGGCTTTGCGCATCCAGCATATCACCCGGCAGGGGCGGCGACATAATTTGCGTGCCGCGAAAATGATTGATTAATTGCACAAGGTTCTGCGGGGCGAAAATATCAATCTCCCCCGCCCACGCCGCTTCAGGGCCGTTGGCAGCCGGACATATAAAGCCGAGCCCGTTTTCATTGGCGCACATGGCGGCGGGTAAAGCCCCCGGCACTTGACGTAAACTCCCATCGAGTGACAACTCCCCCATCGCAATGAAGCCCGCAATCGCATCAATCGGCAATGCCCCCATCGCCGCCATAAGGCCAAGCGCAATCGGCAAATCATAATGTGCGCCCTCTTTAGGTAAATCCGCCGGCGCCAGATTAATCACAATGCGTTTATAAGGCAGATCAAGCCCAATCGCGGCAAAGGCTGCGCGCACCCGCTCGCGGCTTTCGGCCACCGCTTTATCGGCCAAACCAACAATCGAAAAGGCCTGCGAGCCCGGCGCAATTTGCACCTGCACATCCACGCGCCGCGCCTCTGCGCCGACAAATGCAACTGTGGTAATAGAGGCAACCATGATAACTCCTTTAAATAGAGCTATCAAAAATATTAGAACAAATCAAGAACTTTAAGCGCGCCCATAATAAAGCGCTTATCTGCCGCTCCAGTGGGCCGCGTGGCCTCACGCGCGCGGTTACTGCGCGAGTCCCACGCATCTTACGGCTTTAAAGCCGCTAGCGTCATTGGGAAATATCAGCGGACTTTTGGAGGGGCGGAGCGGGTCGCGCATATGATAACCGCGCCCATCGCGGTGCAGGATCATCGCCCAATGAGAGCGCCCATAAGGCAGATCAAAGCGGGCGAGCGGGTAAAATCCATCGGCCATACAGCCTTCGATAATGCCGTCCGAAACCTCGGTGTAAAACTTCGCTTTGGCCTTGCCGCCTGTCACCTCGCTAATGGAAGCCCATTTAAGCCAGCCTTGGCGGGTATAGCCATCTGCTTTTTTCAATCGTTTATTTAAATCCGCTGGATTGGTTTCAAAACCGAGATTGGCCAGCGTCATCGCCGTTGCCGTTAAAAGGCAGCCATCGCTTTCCAGCGGCTCACCGGAACCGCCGAGTTTGTGGTTTTTCCAGCGCGGGTCTTTTTGTGAGTAGGTCACGGCGTCGCGCAAGGTCAGT
>CAZEOD010000027.1:26958-31513 GCA_964513675.1 uncultured Caulobacterales bacterium
ATGGTGATCCGGCAGGGTATAAGCGCCTTTCGGAACAGGCGTATATCCGCCGCCATCCCCAGATACACCGGCTAGTCTTTGCGGCGAAGGCGTGCTCGAACAGGCCGCCGCGCCAATAGCCGTAATAATCGCGATAAATAAAGAGCGTAACATAGCGCCCTTTTAGCGTAAAAATCCTAACAGGGCGTTAGACCCTGCATGAAAACTAAGCTTTAAAGTCCGCCGGACGTTTCGCCGCCATGCCGAGGCGCGTTTCGATATCTTTCGCTAGACGGATAAGAGCGCCATCTGCGAAAAGCGGCCCCCAGAGCACGATTGAATTTGGCACTGTGGCAGAGGCGCTATCCGGATCTGTTTGCGCATTACCGAAAAGCGTGCGCGCAGGCTGCTCGGAAAATCCGGCCCGCATGACTAGCGCGGGATGACCCGTATAATTTGTCACCTGCAAAAGCCCGCCGGCAAAAGGCGGACTGATGAGCATATCAACATCCGCAAAGACTTTATGCATCGCTTCCATCGCCAAGCGGCGAATACGGTCAGTCTGTACCAAATCAATCGCGGTGATAAAACGCGCCGCGCGGAAACTATTAGGCCACGCATTATCATCTTGCCATGTTAGGCTATCATCGCGCCCATCCAGCGTCAGCATTTCAAAGGCCGCCGCCGCTTCGGCAAAGAGAATGTGACTCAGCGCCCCATAGGGCAGATCAGGAAGGATATTCCGAAGCTCTTTGGTTTTAACGCCGGACGCTTTCGCCGCCTCTAGCGCCGCTTTTTGGCCCGCATCGGCATTTTCAAACCACGCTGGATCATATCCCAAAGTGACGCCTGATAGGGGCGTGCCGCTCTTATAATTAAAGCCCATATCGAGGCTGCTGGGGTCATTGACGTCTTTACCGTTAATCACCGCCATAATCGCGGCGGCGTCTTCGGCATGGCGAATGATCGGGCCAATTTTATCCATCGACCAACATAGCGCCATAGCGCCGGCTTTACTCACGCGGCCAAAGGTCGGTCGCAGCCCCGTAGTCCCGCAGCGCGTTGACGGGGAGATAATCGAGCCGAGCGTTTCTGTGCCAAGCGCAAAGGCGCAAAGCCCCGCCGCCACAGCCGAGCACGAGCCTGCGCTTGAGCCTGATGAGCCTTCTTGGGTGTTCCACGGATTGCGCGTCACACCGCCAAACCAGATATCCCCATAAGCCAGCGCGCCCAGTGATGTTTTCCCGATCAAAACCGCACCGGCGTCCCGCAATTTGGTAATCATGGCCGCATCCCTATCCGGCACACGGTTTTTAAACGGCTCCGCGCCGTAAGTTGTCTTAATGCCCGCCGTATCGAGCAAGTCTTTCGCCCCATAAGGAATACCGTGCAACATGCCTTTATAAGCGCCCGCCGCAATCTCGCGGTCCGCGCGGCGCGCCTCGGAGAGCGCCAAATTTTTGGTCACTGTGATAAAGGCCTCTAGCGCGGGGTTATGTTTTTCAATCCGCGTGAGGTAAATTTGCGTCAAACGCTCAGATGTAAGATCGCCGTTTTTAATCCACCCCGCCAAATCAACAACCGAGCTAAACGCAATATCAACATCGGAATTTGGCAGAGGCTTCGCTGGCGATTCAATCATCACGCCGTCCGTTTGCGGCGCGTAATTCACCCCCGGCAAGCGCGGATTAAAGGCCATAGCCGGCGCGAGGCTATTGGGCTTTTCAAAATCCCTCAGCGCTTTCAAAGCAGGATTGGGTGCGTCAAAACTCGCTTGCATTTGCTCGCGCTCTGCCGCCGTAAACTCAACGCCGAACAGCTCTTCTGCCGCTTGTATCTTGGCGGTGATGCTATCGTCCGTTTGCGCAGCTCCGCCCGCGCCTGTCTTACCCGCGCCCGCCTTATCTCCCCCCCTTTTATCGGGCGCACAGGCCACCGCGCCAAGTCCCAATATACTCATCAGGGCAAAGTGACGGCGCGACAGCTGCCCTTCGTTATTTTTATTTTTTTGTAAATTATCAGCCTGAGGCGGAGCTGTTGTCGTCATATAAAACTCTTTCTTTTATTGTTATCATTTTGGCGGGCGGGGAATAATCGTGCCGGTCAAAGCCGCGCCTAGGCCGCCGCCGCTGCCGCCGCGACGCCTATTCATAGGTAAACTCAAGCTCTATAGCGGCCGAGACCACTTGCGGCCCTGCGGAATGGTTTAAGTCTATCACATCGACAGGATCACCGCCCTCCAAAAGCGCGCCGCTTTCCCCTGCCGCCGAAAGATTAACAGGCGGTGCGCTGGCCGCGCGCTGGCTATAGCTCGCTTGATAGCTATCCAAATCCAGAACACCTGTGATGCTCGCGCCTGCCGCTGCCGCTAAATGATCCGCCTTATCGCGTGCATTTTTCACGGCGATCTCACCCGCTTACAGATCTGATTTAAGCTTGCAGCCTGCCAAGAGGCTCCCCAATATAGCCGCAGTCATCGCGGCGCTCATCATTTGGCGCATAGGCCTCCCCCTGTTCGTGGTTTATGAATCCTTTAAAATACGCGGCTTTTTATGATATAGTTTAAGCCCGTTCACCGTGCTCATACTATCAGATTGTGTATTCATCACTGTGCGCAAACGGTCGAGGATTAGCGTATCAATCGTGATAATTAATCCCGTCACATAGGTCGCATAATCTGCCGAGACGCCTTGGCTGACAAGGATATCTTCCAGCAAAACAACCGATGCCGACGGCGTGCCCGCGGCCGCTGTCGCAAAGACAAGGCTTTGCAAGCCAACGGTAATCATATCGCCAAGGGCGATATCAAGGCCGTAGGCTTTCATCGCATAGAGCGACACCAGCAACAGCCCGATCACCGTGCCCGTCATATTCACGGTCGCGCCAATGGTGAAAAACGGCGTAGCTTCATCCCCGCTCGCGCCGAGATCATCACAGGCTTGTTTCGTCGCCGGCAAGGTCGCCATAGAGCTAGAGGTTGAAAAGGCTACAACGGCCTGCGGATAGACGCCGCGCCAGATAAAGCCGAAGCCCTTACCCTGTATCCGCGTCGTCACCGTCATCATCACGACCCACACAATAATCATAGTCAGCATATAAGGCGCAAGAATTGGGAAGAGATCAAATAAGGTTTGAACGCCGCCCGGGCGCGCCAAAGCCAAAGTAATCGAGCCAAACACCGCGAGCGGAATTGTATATTGTAAAAACTTACGAAAGCCTTTGATAAACAGATCGGAAATTTTATCTGCTTCGCGGCCAAGGTCTAAACGCTTCAGCGCCCCGCCAAAGATAACGCCCGCATAAATAGAAATCATCAAAGGCGAGGTCAGAACTTTGTAAATTTTAATCGCATAAGGATCAGACCCAACCTTACCGTCGCCCGCCCCCGCTGCGGCCGGATCGGCAAATATATTAAGGCCAGAGAAGAGATTAAACATGATAATGCCGACGGCCAATCCCGTCAAAGAGAAGCCCACAAAGAAGATAATAACGCGGGAAAATTTCGCGCCCAAACCGCCTGTGGAAATCGCTATTGAACTGCCGATAGACATAATAATGAGCGCATACATCAAGGGTTTAAGCGGAACGAACAGCGCATCTTTGGCCAGCGCCGCAATAGACTTCGCGATTTGCACATCCCCCATCATAATCGGCGCGGCTAAAAAACTCGCCCCCACAGCCCAGCCCGCAAAAGCAAGCCCTGCCGCAATAATAACAAGGAGTAAAAGCGGAATATCGTGAATTTTACGCAGCATGGCAGATCCCATTTATCTTTATTTTATGGGACTACTGTGGCGGGAAAAATAGGGCGGCGCAAGGGGCGAAGCTCTTGAGCCAGGCGAATCTTGAGCAGGGCGAATCTTGGGCGAGCCGTATTTTAGGCCGGAATATCGCGCGGCCCCAAAAAAAAGCGGCGCTAGGGCCGCTTTCATAAGATCATTTAGCTTTCATAAGATCATTTATATGTGGGACCCTACTCACCATCCCGCAGTTTCTGCAGCAAATATGTGTGCTGAAGCGCGATGCGGCGCGCTGTTTCTTTCAGGTTGGCCGCCGCGCTATGGCCGCCGTCTATATTTTCATAATAGAGGAAATCATGACCATAATCTTCCATGCGCTTCGCCATTTTACGCGCATGAGCGGGATGAACACGGTCATCTTTTGTCGAGGTGACAAAGAAGACTTCGGGGTAATCTCCTTTCGGATCAAGATTATGATAGGGCGAGATCGAGCGTAGGAATTTACCTTCGGTTTTATCCTCGGGGTTGCCATATTCGCCCATCCAAGATGCCCCCGCAAGAAGCGTGTGAAAGCGCATCATATCCAAAAGCGGCACGGCGCAGACAACGGCGTTAAATAAATCGGGCCGCTGCGTGAACATAACTCCCATCAAAAGGCCGCCATTTGAGCCGCCTTCAATACCCAGATGTTTTGGCGATGTAATGCCTTTGTCAATCACATCTTCGGCGACGGCAATGAAGTCATCATAAATCCGCTGGCGTTCTGTCTTAAGGCCCGCTTGGTGCCATTTCGGACCATATTCTCCGCCGCCGCGAATATTGGCCAGCACATAAAC
>CAZEOD010000028.1:0-30828 GCA_964513675.1 uncultured Caulobacterales bacterium
GCTCTGGCGACCGCTCTGAACGCATCCGCACCTATAATTATCCGCAAGGCCGCGTAACAGATCACCGGATTAATTTGACGCTTTATAAGCTGGATAAAATTGTAGCGGGGGATGAGCTTGGCGATGTTGTCGATGCCTTAATTGCCGAAGATCAAGCGGCGCGGCTTGCTGAAATGGCCGATAGCTAATCATGACGCGATCCCGCGCGGCATATTAACATGAGCCGATCAAAAACTGATATTTTGAAATCGGTAATATGCTGGACTCTCGCCTTATTTTTCCTATTGGCGGGTGTTTTACATTTTCTGCATGAAGATAAATTCGCCGCCATTGTTCCGCCGCTCCTGCCGTTTAAATATGAAATTGTTTGGCTTACGGGCGTCATGGAGCTTGTCTTTGCGCTTGGGCTTTTATGGCCGAAATACCGCTCTTTAACGGGGTGGCTGCTGGGCCTTTATCTTCTCGCCGTTTTACCCGCGAATATTTATATGGCCCTAGCCGGAATTGGCTTTGGTGATTTGGTCACAAGCCGCGCGGCCTTATGGGTACGGGCCGCGCTACAATTCCCGCTTATTTTATTGATATTATGGGCCAGCGGCGCGTTGCAGAGCCTGAAAAAAAGCGCAGCATAGCTGCGCTGGTTCGCTTAATTATTTAATTAAATATGGATTATTTAATCATATAGGGGCTTTCACCCATATGTTTGGCGAGGAATTTATCCATAGCGACGTAAAAGGCTTTCGCGTTTTTCTCATTGGATAAATAATGATCTTCATTTTTGAACGCAACAGCCGTCACATCGGCCGTTGATTTCTTTAAGCCGGCCTTCATACGCTTAAATTGATCGAAATGCACGGCTTGGTCATATGTGCCATGAGCTATAAAGGTCGGGATTTTCATTTCGCCTGCACGTTTAGCGGGCGAGAACCGTTTCATTTCTTTGCGGTCTTCAAATCCAGCCAGAATAGAGTTTTTCGCGCGAATGCCGCCAAAGCGATATTTTTTCTCATCTCGAATGAGGTCTGCTAGATCTGTTACGCCGGCCATGCTTAAGACGCAGCTATAAAGTTCAGGATGTTCAATCGCTTCCATCAACGCCGCATAACCGCCAAATGACCAGCCGGCGACGCAGAGCTTATCTGGATTAGCATAGCCTTTTTTTACCAACCAACGCGCACCGTCTTCGACATCATTGAGCATGAGCTCCCAATTCTCGCGTCCGGCATCTTCAAACGCTTCGCCGTAACCGGCAGAGCCGCGGAAGTTCATCTGAAGAACGCCGTAACCGCGCGAGGCAAAAAACTGTGAATAGGTATCAAATCGTTTACTGGTACGCGCATAAGGCCCTCCGTGCGGGAGAACAATAAAGGGAATATCCTTAAGGGCTTTTCCTTCCATGCCCGGCGGAACCGTTATAAAGGCCGGGATTTTAGCCCCGTCACGCGCCGCATATTTAACACTGGAAACAAGGCCCATTGAATCGCTGGGAAGATCTTTGCGATATCCCATTAGAGCTTCTTGTTCCATGTTGCGCCCATTGACTATCATAAGATAACCCGGATTATAAGCATTTGATATTCTGTAAATCAGCGTTTGTTTATCGGTAGATTGGTCAATAAAGTCGATTGTGTAGCCTTTGTTTTTGCGGCGGATACGGTCAAGGATTGTCGCATTGTCACCAAAAAGCTCAACTTCACTTTCTTCTGCTGTGTAACGCGCACCGATAACTTCACTGCCATCGCCGTTAAGAACAATGCCAGATGCGTCATATGTATCATTTTCAAAAAGCGTGCGTGTATATGATTTTTTGGATAAATCATAAATATATAGACCCGTTGTATTCCGGCCCTTGCGGCGCGTTCCAATAATCATTTCATTCGGGTTTTTCGTAAAGCCGTGAACATTAACGTCGGCATCAAGTCCGGGATAGTCTTTAGAATTTTGCCACGTCTTGTCACCGGGATTGCGTATAAGCATTTTATACCGAATTTCGTCCTTGAAATTATCATCAAGACCCTGACCGACACGTATGGCCCCAGTTAAATCTGTTTGCCACCACTGCACGTCTGAGCGGCCGCGCGCAAGCGTCTTATATTGGCCTGTTTCAACATTCACACGTTTAACATCCGGACGCTTATTATTCGTATTATCGTCAGAGAACGCCATTAAAATATGGTCGGGATCACTGGCCAGAAAATCCACAACATTATTATTAAACTGCCTAAAATATTTTTTAGACTGAACAAGGAATTTCCCTTTCATTGTTTTGCTATTGAGTGTGTAAATCACGCCAACTTGGATCGGCAGCCTATTATAAGTGTCGCTTTTACTCATGTTCACCAAGACTTGCGTATCATTTGCCCATTTAATCCAAGTTGGAGAAATGTCTTCGCCAATCTGGATGAGGCGCGGCTCTTGACCCGAGGCCTTCAAGTTTAAGATTCTAATAAACCATGCGCCTTGATAGCTCTCAATCAGGGCTAATTCTGTGGCGTCTGGAGACAAGGCTGCATCGGCAATCCTTGCGTTTTTACCAAACATTTCTGCCGCCGGCGCTTGGGCCATTGCTATATTAAAAGGAAGTGATAGCCCTAAAACAAATAATGAAATAAATAAAAATAACCGTTTCATACTGCACCTAATTATGATTTCCCCCTCAATTAAAATAGGCAACATATTTTGTTGAAATCAAGTGGAAAATCATCCCATTAACAGGAATATTTTGATGTAAAAAAATTTTAAACCTTAGGCTTAGCTTTTAAAATGCTTTGACAACCTTAGAGACTGGCCTTGGTAATTAGAGCCATTTTGACCGTAGAGTATATCGGGGATATCTTGCATGGGTTCAAAGACAAGGCGGGCGACAGCTTGGCCGTGGCGGAGCATGAACGGCACGTCTCTACCGCGAACTTCAAGAACGGCTTTGGAGCCATTGCTGCCGTTTGGCCCCATCCCAAACCCGGGGTCAAAAAAACCGGCATAATGGGCGCGAAACTCGCCAATTTCTGTTGCAATAGGCGCCATTTCTGCGGCGTGGTCAGCCGGAATAGAGACGGCCTCTTTGGAGACAAGGATATAAAATTCATTCGGGTCGAGAATTAATGATTTATCTGGCGCGTAAATGGGCTCCCAATAATCTTTGGCCGCATGGCCGCCGACATGGGCAATATCAACAAGGCCAGAATGACGCCTTGCGCGGTAGCCGATTACGGCATTTTCATGCTCACCTTCCAGATCAATCGTGACAGTTTCGGTGGCGAGGATTTTTTGCGCGCCGTCGCGAAACCGGATCTGCGCGAGGCGGTCACCTGTGCGGACTAAAATGCTAAATGTGCGCGGGGCAATTTCCAAATATAACGGGCCTGTATAGCCATGGGGTATCGCGTCGAATTGACTACAGCCATCGCCGATAACGCGGGTAAAGACATCAAGGCGGCCCGTTGAGCTTTTCGGGTTCGCCGCCGCGCTTAGATTATCGGGCAGGGATAAATTCTCTAACAGGGGAACAAGATAGACGCAGCCAGTTTCTAAAACCGCGCCGGCCTCCAGATTAATCTCATGCATGGATAAATCATCGAGGCAGTCACGGACGCTGCGGTTCGGGCCAGGCAAAAAACTAGCGCGAAGACGATAAGCCATGCGGCCCAGCCGAAGGTCAAGACTGGCGGGCTGAATTTGGCCGTCACCCAAGACGCTCCCGTCAAAATGGATATGGGCATTTGCGGTAAGCGCTGTGATAGATGACGCTGATAAAATTCCTTCTGACATGATTATGCCTCTAGCAGGTCACTCGCCTCATGCAAGAATGAACTGTAAAAAGATAGAAATATTGCGTTAAAGAGCTTGCGCGGCGCGCAGAAAAGGCGTCTATCAGGGCAGGATGAAAAAAGGTATAGGCATGTTTGAGCAAAAAACGGGTGATGTGATTGTTCGTGTGGAGCCTGATTTTCTTCCAGAACAATCTTCACCCCAAGATGGACGCTTTATCTGGGCCTATACGGTTGAGATTGAGAACCAAAGCGATACTGATTTGCAAGTTATTGAACGGTTTTGGCAAATTGCCGATAGTCGAGGCCAAGTCCAAGAGGTTCGCGGCGACGGTGTTGTCGGCGAGCAGCCGGTTTTGCGGCCCGGGGAAACCTTTCGTTATACGTCCGGTGCACCGTTATCGGCCCCTTCGGGTATGATGCTAGGCACGTATTCGCTTAAAGCGCCAGATGGTGAGAAATTTGCCGTCGATATTCCGCCTTTTGCGCTCGATAGTCCGCAAGGCTCGCGCGTCGTTCACTAGAAAATTGCGCGGGGTTAAAAACCCTATTATAGTTTTAGCATGATAACGCGTTTTGCCCCGTCTCCGACGGGTTATTTACATTGGGGTCATGCCCGCGCTGCCCGTGAAGCCTTTGATGCGGCCCGCCGCAGCGAGGGTGTGTGTTATTTACGAATAGAAGATATTGACCACACGCGGTGCCGTTCGCATTTCACATCTGCAATTTATGAAGATTTGTCATGGCTTGGCTTTGAATGGCCCCAGCCTGTGCGTCTGCAATCTGAACATATCACGGATTATCACGCTGTCTTAACGGCGTTAAAATCACGCGGCTTGATTTATCCTTGCTGGAAAACGCGGGCCGAGATCAAAGCTGAGATGGCGGCGCGCAATATGTCCGTTTACACAGGCGGCCCCAATAGCTCCCTTAAACCCCTTGGCGGCATACCTCTATCAAGCGGCGCAGGGCCGGCGGCATGGCGTTTATCCATTGCGGCTTGCCGGGCCGAATTAGGCGCAGAGTTTGACCGCCTGACCTATAACGAACAAAATCTTGACGGTATAATCAGCCCGCAGCCGGCGCAGTCAGACCGCTTTGGCGATGTCATTTTAGGCCGAAAAGATATTGGTGTGTCCTATCATCTTGCGGTGGTTCATGATGATGCTGCGCAAGCTGTGACGCATATTGTGCGCGGTGAGGATCTGAAAGATCAAACGGGGATACATGTTTTGCTGCAAAGACTCATGGGCTGGCCAACCCCGATTTATCGCCATCATAAGGTGATTAAGAGGGCCGATGGTCAAAAGCTCGCCAAGCGCGACGGTGATCCGTCTTTGCGGGCTGCGCGCGAAAGCGGTATAACGCCGGCGCAAATATGGGCGGCGGTACTGGAAACCTCCTATTAACACCGATCTTATGGTGCATTTGTAACCTGGTCGTAATCTTGCATATAAAATAATATGCTTAAACATGAATGGAATGTTAACAAAGCTTACAGTCTTGTTTCAGCCGTAATATCCTAAAGGAAGATTATGACATTTTTATCCCTCCCTTTTCGCGCGCTGTCTTTTACCTCTCTTTTCATTGCAGCGCCTCTTATTTTGGCCCCAAGCGCGCTGGCTAACACGGCTGTGCCGCTGCCTGATATTTCACCGGATCAAATTTCGCGTGATATTGAACGCCGCCAAAATCAACAAACAGGCGCAGTTGAATATTACGCGCCGAGCTTTGACCCCTTTGAAGCGATTGATAATATTGCCGGTACAGTTGCGCTCCGCTCAAATACACGCGTGACAGCAACCGATGGTCATATTTTGCGCGGCGGCGCTCTACTGGATATTAATTTCTTTTACACAACGGACTCCGATGATCCATATGATGTCGCTGGATTTGAAAATGCTGTCTTTTTATCAGGCGAGGATATCCGGTCGACATTTTATGATAACCGGATTGTCGAATGTTCTGAAAAAGTCAGTGAAGTCATTTATGACAAGCAATATTATAATGGCGCAAGCTTTGGTGTTTTAGCCGGGATTTATCGCCCGTTCCCACGCTACCGTGGGCATATTGGTTTTGGTCATCGCGGCTTTGGCTATGATTGGCGTTACCCGCGTGGGTTTTCTGGTAGACGCGGCTTTAACCGCCGCAGCGGTTTCAATAGACGGGGCGGCTTTCGAAACAATCGCGGGGGCGGCTTCCGAAATGGGAGCCGAAATAACCGAGATGACCGCGCTGACCGTCGGCGTGACCGCGATGACCGTACAGATCGTCGCCGCGATAGAGATGATCGAGATGGCCGCACAAGAGTTCGCCGTGACCGCGATGGGTCTCGCCGTGATTATAACGGCCAGACGCGCCGAGACGGTGACCGGTCTCGCAACCGTGATTATGGCCGCGATAGTGAATATTTCCGTAACCGTGATATTCGCGGCGATGGGGGTGATGACACCAGAGGCAGACGCGGTGCCGACATAAGAGGTAATGGTAGACGGGGCGGAGGCCGCAATGGCGGCGGAGCCGTATCAAATAACGAAAACCCTGATAAAGCTGATTATTCTCCGCGCCGAGGGCTGAGCACAATTAAAGGCAATCGCGGTAGCCGCTTCGATCGTGGTAATCGGCGCAATGACTCACGCCAGCAGCCGATTAAATCGCGTCCTGTAAAAGCGGGAACGCAGGTGGGAACGCAGGCAGGCACTCAGTCTGGCCGCAGGATTAAACGCCCATCTACGGCTCAGCGCTCTGAACTTGTGCGCGTCCCCAGAGCCAACCGCTCGCAGCCTAAACAGCGCTCGCAACCTAAGCAGCGCTCGCAGCCAAAGCAGCGCTCACAGCCCAAACCGCGTTCGCGTCCGTCGCGTTCGATTAGTAAAGCCACAAACCGTAGCTTTAACCGGAGTAGCGCGCGCAGAGGCGGCAAGAGACAGCTTAACTTTTTCCCGCAAACCTCCTTTCTAGGGGCATCGGGCTACCGCGAGACAAGCGTATCTGTCTCCCAGCGCTGTGCGCGCGAGGAAAATCTGTCAATTTACATTCCGCGTGAGCGTCTTGACGCCGCGCGTTATGACGGCCTGACGGTACTGGTGCTTGACCGTGATGGTAAAGATATTCCGGTCTATATTCCGCCGAATTATATCGAAGGGTTTCGCAATACGGTTTTTGGCCGCTCGGGTGAGTTACCCGCTACACAAGCTGTGCCGCCGGAGCCAG
Organism: uncultured Caulobacterales bacterium; assembly: GCA_964513675.1. Classification (GTDB taxonomy): domain Bacteria; phylum Pseudomonadota; class Alphaproteobacteria; order Caulobacterales; family Maricaulaceae; genus CALFVT01. Next base: position 6,981 of record CAZEOD010000028.1, read on the forward strand.
TCCGATATGGCGGCGGCATAAATTATGAAAACGGCGCTGTCTTGCAAAACAGTACGGGCGCGCCTTTGCCCGGCGGGCAAAATGCGTCGCAGCAACCGCGTATTTACGGCGATCCCAATTCTGTCGGTGGGTATATCCAAGGATCAAATGACGCAGGTTAAGTCGGGAGCTGTCCAATAATGGGACAGCTTTTGTGCCGTGATGGCAAGCGCGCCCGATTTAAGCGCTATATTGGGCGCATATCGGCGGATAAACGGCGGATTTAAACTGGCATGGTGATTGCATAACATAGAGGGAATAAGTGAGACATCACTTCTTCCCACGTCAGACCTCTTCCCACTTGGTCTGACACTTTCAAGTTAGTTCAACTTCAACCTCCTCACCTTGTGGGGAGGTTTTTCTTTGCCGCCAATGAGTGCGCCTGCTTGACCTGACCTTGTTAATTTATATTGTAGGAATAATAAGTCTATAACGGGAAGATAATCGGCATGCTTCAAACATTAAAACGCGAATTTTCCTATCTTCGTGACGTTCTTCGGATTCTTAAGTCTGTCAAACATATAGACCCAAAATCAGATCATCTTGTTTGCGATGAAATCGAGGGGTGGGTTGATAAATATAGCGCCAATATTGCCCTGATTGATGACAGCCGTAAGTGGACATTTCAGCAGATGGATGATTATGCCAACCGTGTTGCGAATTGGGCCTTAAAGGCGGGGCTTGCTCCCGGAGATACTGTCGCTATTTTTATGCGAAATCGACTGGAATATATACCGCTATGGTTTGGACTCACAAAAGTAGGTGTAGTGCCGGCGCTTTTAAATTTCCAGCTCGCTAAAACGGCCCTGGCTCATTGCGTCAAAATATCTGATGCTCGCGTATTAATCCTAGATCATGAAATGGCAGATCAATGGGATAGCGCTAAAGATATGCTAGAGACGCCTTTGGATGTGCAGGCCGCGTTTGGCGAAGTGGCGGGTTACCCACGTTTTGAAGCCGCATTAAATGATATTGCGCCCAGCCGTCCGCCGCGTAAACACCGGGCTAATATTACCGGTGCCGATCAATCTATGAAAATGTTTACATCCGGCACAACGGGCCTGCCGAAAGCGGCGAAAGTTACACATGTTCGCGCGCTTAATTATCTCATTGGATTTGGAGCTGCCGCCAATGTGAAACCCTCAGATAAAATGTTAATGGTTTTACCGCTTTATCATGCGACGGGCGGATTATGCGGGGCTGGCGCGGCGCTATCTAAAGGCGGGGCGGTGATTGTACGGCCGAAATTTTCGGCTTCGAAATTTTGGGATGAGGCCGTCGAATTTGACGCGACTTTATTCATGTATGTGGGCGAGCTTTGCCGGTTTTTGCTTTCTACGCCCCCGCACCCCAAAGAGCGCGCGCATAAGATTCGCTGGATCATAGGAAATGGCCTTCGCCCTGATGTCTGGGAAGGCTTTGTCTCGCGCTTCGGTATTCCGCATGTGATTGAATTTTACGGCGCAACCGAAGGCAATGTCAGTCTGATGAATGTCGACGGCCCTGTTGGGGCGGTGGGCCGTGCGCCAGCTTATCTGCGCTCGCGCTTTAATTGCGACATTATTCGCTTTGATGTTGAAAGCGGCGAGAACGTTCGAAACTCTGGCGGGTTTTGCATCCGCACCAATACGGGCGAAGTTGGCGAGCTGATTGGCGAAATTCGTATGGATAGCGCACGGTTCCGCTTTGATGGTTATGAAACAAAAGCGGCGACGCAAAAGAAAATTCTGCGCGATGTGTTCAAAAAAGGCGATGCATGGTTCCGTACAGGCGATTTAATGAAGCGCGATGAGCTGGATTATTTTTACTTTATGGACAGGGTTGGAGATACCTTCCGCTGGAAAGCTGAGAACGTGGCAACGGGCGAAGTTGCGGCTGTGCTGTCAAGCTTTCCGGGCGTGACGCAAGCTAATGTCTACGGCGTGGCAATACCGGGCTATGATGGGCGCGCAGGCATGGCGGCGGTTGTATCCGAAAGAGAGGTTGATATGGCGGCCTTAAAAGCGCATATTGATGCGTCTTTACCGCATTATGCTCGCCCTGTGTTTTTGCGCTTATCGCAAGAGACGGAAACAACGGGCACGTTCAAATTTAAGAAAACAAATTTAGTCAAAGCCGGATTTGACCCCGCCAATGTGTCGGATCCTCTCTATGCGGAGATATCGGGTGAGGAGGCTTATCAAGCGATTACGCCGGAGCTATATCAGAAAATTATATCTGGAGAGCTTCGTCTTTGAGCCTCGCGCCAAAATATATCGCTGAGGTTTTATCCTTCTGGTTTGAGACGGCGGGGCCGAAGACATGGTTTGCGCCTGATGATGCTTTAGATGGGCTTATTCGCGCCCGCTTTGAAGCTTTATCCGTGGGCCTTGCCGCGCAGACAGATATATCTTTCGAAACGCCGCAGGCGGGCCTCGCTATTGTGATTATGCTCGACCAATTTCCGCGTAATATGTACCGCGGCACGGCGGCTGCTTTTGCGTGGGATGATAAGGCTTTAGCTTGCGCAGATATTATGACGCATAAGCGCTGGGACTTGAAATTATCCCAGCGTGAGCGCGCCTTTATTTACATGCCGTATATGCACGCCGAAGATAGGGCCGCGCAGGCTAAATGTGTTGACTATGTTGACCGTTATCTTGATGATGAAAATACGTTATTTCATGCGCAGGCGCATCAAAAAATCATCGAAGACTTTGGCCGCTTTCCGCATAGAAATGATATCTTAAAACGTGAGTCGACAGTGCAAGAATTGACCTATCTCACTAGCGGAGGATATCGGCCATGAAATCTCCCCTTGATATTTTTGAAACGCTTAAAGAGCAAATTGAAGGCGTTCGGCCTCAGCTTGATAAGTTACGACCCGAAAAAATCTCGGTCAAGGCGCTCCATCAGGCTATGCGGCGGTTAACGCGGCAATTTGATGAAGCGGGGCCTGTGATGAAGCAGGTCACTGATATAGCGCTTAAGGGGCCGGCGGGGGATATCTCGGCGCGTCTTTATTGTCCTCACGGCGCTATGAGTGCGGGCGGGCCAACATTGGTTTATTTTCACGGCGGCGGCTGGGTCACGGGTTCTATTGCGAGCCATGAGGGCCTATGTTTGCGCATTGCCAGCGGGGCAGCCCTGCGTGTTTTATCTGTTGATTACCGCCTCGCGCCTGAGCATCCTTTTCCTGCGGCGATTGATGATTGCGAGGCAGCTTTGCTTTGGGCGCTGGAGGGCGGGGGCGCTGAATATGGGATTAACCCGAAGCGCATTGCGATTGGCGGGGATAGCGCCGGCGGAAATATGACAGCCTATCTTGCGCAAGCTTATCGAAAGCGGCTTAAGGCCCAAATATTATTTTATCCTGTGATGCAAATGTTAGAGCTGAAACCGCAAAACCCGGGGCCGCAAGACCGGTTGCAATTAGGCTTTATTGCCCTGAAATTCATCGAAGAACATTATCTCGCAGGGGCCGATAAAACGAGCGCGAAAGTCTCGCCTTTATTTGAAGATGATCTTCAAGGCTTACCGCCCGCTTATGTCTTAACCGCAGGGCTCGACCCGCTCCGTAAAGAGGGACGCGCTTATGCGGATAAATTACGCGCGGCGGGCACACGTGTTGATTATTACCATGAAAAAGCCATGCCGCACGGCTTTTTAAACTTTGCACGGGCGTTCCCATCCGCTAAGCGGGTTTCGATTGATGTCGCCGAATTTTTGCGGGCGAATATATAGTCTGCTCAAGCTTTTAAATTTGATATTGGCCGCAAGCTATACGCCATGTGCCGCAGGAGGTTTTATGACCACGATTTATTATCACCCCATGTCTTTTCCCGCATTAGGGCCTGTTTTTGGGGCCGAAGCTATGGGGATTAAATATGATAAAAAAGTCGTAGATTTGATGCAGGGGGAGCAAAAAACGGAAAGCTACCTTGCGATTAATCCTTACGGAAAAGTTCCTGCACTTGTTGATGGAGATTTCAAATTATCCGAAGGCAATGCGATTCTGCGTTATCTGGCTCGCCGTGAAAATTCCGCGCTTTATAGCGGAGATGCGCAGGCGCAGGCCAAGATTGACCAATGGATGGATTTCATTGTTCAGCATATCCGAGTCAATGTCGGGCGCGTGCAGTTTAACCGCGTTTTGGCCCCGATGTTTGGCCGTGAAAGCGATCAATCCTCTATTGATCTTGGTCTTGAATTTTTAGCGCAAAACCTGCCGCAGGTTGAAGCGCAGCTTAGTGCAACAAATTACCTTTGCGGGGATGACATGACGCTTGCTGATATTGTCCTGCTCGCAAGCTTGGAGCCGAGTGAAATGGCGGGTCTTGATCTCTCGCCCTATCCCGCTTTACAGGCGTGGCTAACATCAGCGCGCGAAGAGACATTTTACACAAATGTGCATAGCCACTTTGGCGCGGAGCTTGGCCGATAGCTTATAAAGCAGCCCCCATAATTCATGAGTTAGGGCCGGATTTTTTCGACCCTGTTACGGCGGCTGATTTTCCGCAAACGGTTTTACGGTTCCGTAATGACGCGGCGGCGGCGTCAATTGGCCTGAACCGCGTGTCTGATGCCGAATGGCTGGCGCATTTTGGCCGCTTTAATCCTTTAAAACGTAACCTGCCGCAGCCTTTAGCGCTACGTTATCATGGACATCAATTTCGCCATTATAATCCTGATATTGGGGATGGGCGCGGATTTTTATTCGCGCAATGCCGCGCGCAAGATGGCCGCATATTAGACCTTGGAACAAAGGGGTCGGGGCAAACGCCTTATTCGCGGCGCGGTGACGGGCGGCTGACATTATTAGGGGGCGTTCGCGAAGTCTTGGCGACCTCTTATTTGAATTATCTGGGCGTGAAGACATCGAAAAGCTTATCCTTGATTGAAACAGGGGAGGCGCTTCACCGCGGGGATGAGCCCTCTCCTACGCGCTCTGCTGTCCTGACGCGGCTGTCACATTCGCATATTCGCTTTGGGACATTTCAGCGGCTTAGCTATTTGGAGCAGGCCGATAATTTAGCCGCTTTGAGTGATTATTGCTGCCGCCACTACTATGCTGAGTGCGAGAGCGCGGCCATGCTTTTTGAATCCGTTGTCAAAGCCAGCGCCGTGACCGCCGCAAGCTGGATGGCGGCGGGTTTTGTTCACGGCGTCATGAATACGGATAATATGAATATAACGGGCGAGAGTTTTGATTATGGCCCCTACCGCTTTTTACCCACGCTTAAATCAGAGTTTACGGCGGCTTATTTCGATCAAAATGGACTTTACGCTTTTGGCCGGCAGCCCGAAGCCATGTATTGGAATCTCGCGCAGCTTGCGCAGAGCTTGTCTCTTATTTCAGATGATAAAGCGTTGATTGCCATATTGGAGAGCTTTGGTCAGCATTACCGCGAGGCGCTTTGCGCGCATATTTTCAGCCGGCTGAATATAAGCCGCACAGACCTCGAAACGGATATTAGTTTTGTTGTCGCGACCTTTAAGTTTTTGGAAGACACGCAAACTCCGTGGCCGCAATTTTGGCATGACTGGCAAGGCGGCGCAGGGCAGGCGGCGCGCGCAAGCCGTTCAGTCAATGCAGATCACTATAAGGGGGATGATTTTGAGGCGTGGTATAAAATCCTGAAAAGATTTAGCGCTAATGGGCCTGAAGCGGAGGGCGATCAGCCGCCGAGCCTCTTATACGAAGAGATTGCTGCGCTTTGGACGCCGATTGATAAAGATGATGACTGGTCGCGCTTTCACGAAAAAATTAAGAGCTTTTCGGGCTGAAATAGAGTAATTCATTCATCATGGACCAAAACTATGGCTCAATCAGAGCTTTTAAACCCTATGAGGAGGTAGCTATGTCAGTTTTAACACGAAAATCATTTACGCTTTCATTATTAGTCGGGGCGGCTTTAAGCTTTGCGGCCTGTTCGGGCGCAAGCAATGCGGCGTCAGATGTCAAGGCGGCAGCCAGCACAAAGGCGGCAGATGTTGTAACTGCCGCTAAAGATACGGCCGCGGCCTTAACCCCGGGCGCCAATATCGCCGATGCGCCGTCAGGTGTTTATAAATCCGAATCTGGGCATGCCTATATTACGATGGCTTATGACCACCAAGGCTTTTCGCGGCCTATTTTGCGCTGGGGAGCTTTTGATGCGACGGTAAATCTTGATAGCGAAAATCCGGAAAACTCAAGCCTTGAGGTTGTGATTGATGCGGCGTCAATTGATAGCGGCGTTGAGAAGTTTGACGAACATCTTGTGAGCCCGGATTTTTTTGATGTTGAGAATTTTCCAAAAATCACCTTTACATCCAGCGCGATGGAGCAAGTTATTCAGGGCCGTGGTCAGGTCACAGGTGAGCTTACGATTAAAGACATTACAAAGCCGGTAACGCTGGACGTGACGCTGAATAAGATTGGTAATCACTTCCGAAGCGGTGTTGATATGTTCGGTATTTCAGCCAAAACAACGCTGCGGCGGGATGATTTTGGCGTCGGAAAATATGGGACTGTTGGCCAAGAGGTTGATATTCAAATCGAAGTTGAGTTCCAAAAAGCGCAATAAGCCTCAAAACTTTAATGACGTAAGGCCTCGCCGCAATATTGTGCGGCGGGTTTTTTTAATGAGCAGAATTTCATTCGCTTTTATAGGCATAGCTGTTATTCATTGATTATGATGCGTGCTTTTAAATGGTTTTTTCTGGTTTTATTGATAAGCGGGCTTCATGGCTGTACCCTGCCAAAAGCTATTGAGACTTATGATGCAAAAGACTGTGCTGAAATTCGGAAATTGGCGCAAGAACAGTTCTTGAACCGAACGCCTGCTGAGACTCCGCGCTATAATGACTCTCAGGGCAATGACATAGCGGATGAAATTTTAGGGGTCTTGATCCAAAATAATGACCACATTGAAAATCAAGCTAAGCGAACATCCTATAACCGCCGCTGCAAGTAAGCTACACACTCAGTTTAAGTAGAATCGTGCTATGGCTGTATTATATTGCTGTCAGGTGCAAATGTGACGATGTCATAGCTATGTCACGGCTTTAAATGGAGCTTGACAGAGCTGTGATGATTTTTTTGACAAAAAATCAATCTTTTTTTAAAAATCCATCACGCTTTTGTTAGGGTATTTTTTCTTTAAGGGCCGTTTTTTAAGGTTATTTTTCTATATTCTCTCCGTTTTCTTAGGTAAATGGTATTATTTTTCACTGTTTGACGGGATGCGACAAAAATATCACGCACCGGCACACATTTTACGTCGAGTTAACATAAACTTCTTGTAACATAAATGTGTGAGTTCTAAGACTTTTCTATAAAATTAAAGCCCACTTAAGGGATACTCTGGTGCGAGGACATTTATGAATACTGAAAATTTAAAGAATCTTCTTTTAGGGACCACGCTTTTAGTGGGCTTTTCTACGATAGGTTTTGGGCAAGCATATGCACAAACAAGTGATGATGCTGCTGAGCAAGTTGAAGAAGTCGTGGAAGAGGATGAAAGCGATGAAATCGTTGTCACGGGTTCACGCTTAAAGCGTAGTACGTTCAACAGTATTAAGCCGCTGCAAACGATTGATTTTGAAGAGACACGCGAAGTTGGTCTTCTTGATACCATTGAAATTCTACAAACAAATGAAGCTGCTGCGGGTACGCAGATCGATTCGTCATTCGGTGGTTTTGTTCTTGATAATGGCCCCGGCTCTGAAACGATTAACCTTCGTGGTCTTGGCGCGGACCGTACACTTGTCCTCGTTAATGGCCGCCGTCTCGCGCCTTTGGGTGTTGAAGGTGCTCCTGCGCAAGCCTCGATTAACGCTATTCCGTCTATTTTGATCGAAAGCGCAGACCTTCTACTTGAAGGGGCTTCGTCTGTTTATGGGTCCGATGCGATCGCGGGTGTTATTAACGCGACATTGGCGCGTGACTTTGAAGGATTTCAAGTTCAGGGTTCAACAGAAATTGCTGAACAAGGCGGGGAAGATTTTACTGTCTCTGCCCGGTGGGGTAAGAACTTTGACCGTGCATTTTTCGGGATCGCGGCTGAATATGATCGCCGCGCAGGTGTAAGAATTGATGATCGTGATTTCTTTGCCGATTGTGAAACCAATGTTGAAATTGATGAGAATGGTAACATTCGCAATAACAACGTCGAGAACGCGGTTGCTCAAGAGCTGTTTGGGCTTCAGGCTAATCCAGTTGACATTAATAACCCCTGTATCGTTGGCGGAACAACGAGCCGATTTATCGAATTGTCACCTGGTGTGCCATTTGGGTCTGTTTTTGCGAATAGATCAGATGTTAATGCCGATGAAACCGTCTTAGGTATTCCTGGCTTTACAGATCCTTTCGTTTTCTTCCCATTTGATGCTGATGGCGACCGCGTGATTGATAATTCACTACGTCAGTTCTCTATTAATGGTAATGATAACACAGCGCATATTATTGCACCTCAGGAGCGCGTAAATATCTTCTCTTATGGTGAGTATACATTTGATGGTGAAGCCAATATTACGCCTTTCTTCGAAGTTCTTTATTCCCGCAATGAGATTGAGCAGGATTTAGGTATATTCCAGCTTTTCCCGACTGTTGGGGCGGATAACCCGTTCAACCCATGTGGTACGAACGGCGTGGATTGCGGATCAAGCGCTAATGGACCGAATGGTCTCTTTAATCGTCCGTCATTTGTTCAAGACTTCAACACATTTCAGCGTGAATTAGACCCTAATCGTGACGGTGATATCCGTGATGCGCGTATTTGTGCAACATTTGGTGCGCAACCAGACCCAAATAACCCAGGTTCAATTATCCCAGGAACGGGCCCATTTGATAACGCGGCCTGTACCCCGCAACTCTTTGGTTTTGGAGCTCCAGCTGGCGCAATTGATGTGCAGCCAGTGGTCACTATTGATGGTGATCGATCGCTTTCGCAAATCGAACTTGAGCAAACCCGTCTTGTCGGGGGTGTTCGCGGCGATATTCCTCAGTTTAACTTCGATCCAGAAGGGTTTTTAAACTTCTCAGATTGGTCATTTGAGGTGTCTGGGCAATATAGTATTTCAAATGGCCGGTCATCACGGCGTGGTATCCGTGAAGACCGCCTGAACTTATCATTAGGTAATGCAGTTCAATCCTTTACTGCCTCCGATGGTACATTCTTTGCCCAAGGCGATCCTGTTCCTGGATTAGATGCTTGTGTTGGCCAGCCGGGGCTAAATCTTCCGACTGATGTGACAGCCGGCTGTGTACCCGTCAATCTTTTCGCAGCGCCAGCCTTGGAAATCCAAGGTAATCTGTCACCTGCAGAAGAAGCCTTCCTGTTTGATTCACGTGATTTTGATACACGCTATTTCCAAACAGTCCTGAACGCATTTATTGCCGGTAAAGTTGCTGATTTACCCGCCGGTGATCTACAAGCCTCATTGGGCGTCGAATGGCGTAATGATGAAATTGATTCACAACCTGATGATATTGCAGCGAATGGCCTTTTCTTCGGGTTTTTCTCTGACCAAGGTGCAGCCGGTTCGCGCAGCATTCTTGAGGGTTTTGGTGAGGTTTCTATACCGCTTGTTGCAGATCAACCGTTTTTCAAGGAGCTAACTGTCGAAGGCGGTTTCCGTGTTCTGGATGATGAATTCTTCGGACAAGAAGCGGTTTATTCTGTTGCTGGTGGTTGGCGTCCTGTCGAATCGCTTCTACTCCGGGGTTCATATGGTACATCTTTCCGTGCGCCTAACCTACGTGAATTGTTCCAACGTCCGCAAACAGGGTTTTTAAATGTTTTTGATCCTTGTATTGCGCCGCAAGGGGCATTCATCGGTAATCTAGGCGACCCTAACGCCCCTGACGTGTTTGATCCAAATTCTGATTTGCGTGATCCTGATGTCATTGCACGGTGTTTAGCCGAAGGTTTGCCGCAAGACTTAGGCGGTGGTAATGTTAATCCGCTGACTCAAGTCGAAGTCTTTGGCGAGGGTAATTTGGATCTAGATCCAGAAACATCAACGTCATTGAATTTAGGTGCATCGTTTGAACAACCCTTCTTCGAAGCTTTTGATTTCACATTTGGTGTCAATTATTATGATATCGATGTGCAGGACACTGTTGTTACGCCTGGCGCACAATTCATCGTAAATGATTGTTTTGTTGTTGAGCAAGATAACCGGTCTATATTCTGTGACCGTATCGAGCGTAACCAAGACCAAATCATTGACTTTATTGGTCAAGGCTTCATCAACTTGAACGAAGAAGAAGTTCGCGGCCTCGATTTCAATGCTAACTTTAGCTATGATTTCAATGCCTTTGGGCAGCCTTTTGAGTACCGCCTAGCGGGCCGTGCAAATCACCTCCTCGAGCGCCGTACGCTCTTTATTGGTGATAATGGTGAGCCTTTAGAAGAGGAGTTCCAAGGTGAGCCTGGATTCCCAGAATGGACCGGTAGCCTTGTTAATCGTCTGGGCTATAAAGACTTTACCTTTAACTGGTTCACACGTTATGTTGGCGATATCGAGCAAGACGTAGATGGCATTGATGATTTCGGTAATGCTTTTGGTCTTGATACTGATGATGATGGTTTTGCCGATACTTTTTCTGACACATGTTTAGGGCCTAATTTTGGCGATGTTAATTGCCGCGACGTTGGCTTCACAAATGACTATTTCGTGCATAACTTGTCGGTTAATTACACAAACCGCGATAGCAATTTCAGCATCACATTTGGCGTTAACAATGTATTCGACCGTGATCCGCCCGCCGTTAATGGCGGAGAAGGATTTGCGCAAATCTCTAATGTTCCATTGGGACAAGGGTTTGCGCTTAATGGGAGAACATTTGTTGGTCAAATAACAAAAGGTTTCTAGCAAAATTTTTTATTACATAATGTAAATAATGGCCTCATGCAGTTGCATTGGGGCCATTTTTTGTTTTAAATAAGTTGTAAAAAATAAAAATAATAAGGTTTGTGTATGTTTAGAATTTTATTGTCATCTGTCTGTATCGCTGTGTTGTCTGGGGCCGCTATTGACGCCGCTGTTGCAAAGGTCGGTAAAGGCGGGGTTGTTGTAAAAGACACGGTCCCCTTTGAGCATTGGGCCTTGCCAACGACGATGCGTAATGTGTCGCTCTCTCCTGATGGTAAATATGTTGCCTTTGTTCGCAATCAAACCAAAAAAGGCAATCCGATTATTGAGGTCTATGAGACGGCTAATATGAAAAAGAAGCCTTACCGTGTCGGCGCAAAATCCTTAGAACTGACGGGGTTCAACTGGATATCTAATACGGATATGACAATTAATTTTCAAAAACAGGTTAGCAAAAAAATACGCGGATTTAATCAGGGCGCCTTTAGAAACAAACTTGCTCGCTTTAGTATGAAAGATAAAAAATTCGAAGAGCTGAGCGATGATAATTTTACTTTGACCATGGTAAATCCTTTGGTCGATGATCCTGACCGTGTTCTCATGCGCTATTTTGAAGTCAAAGAACAGGAATCAGTAAAAGCACCTAGTTTCTACAAAGTGAATCTGGATACAGGCTCGCGTGAACTCGCTTTAAAGGGTAATCGTCAATATGGTCGTTATGCATTTGATAAAGATGGCAACCCTCGTTTTGCTGCGGCGCAATCATCCGACAATAAAGAAACCATACATTACTATCGTAAACCGGGCGGTACAGGCTGGACAGAATATGCGCGTGTAAACCGCGATGATTTTGAACAGTTTAGCCGTGTTGGACTCGTGGAAGATAACCCAAACCTCATTTATGTTATTGCGCATAATGGAAACGATAAAGCTGGATTATGGACATATAATCTAGAACAAAAAAAGTTTGAAGATCTTGTTTATCGCCGAAAAGATGTCGATATCTTAAATGTTGGCTTTCATTCAAATAGATGGGAAAATTTTGGCGTTGTCACTAATGTTGTCTACGCCAATGACAAAGTACATCGTAAATTTATTGATGCTGATGAAAAAGCTATTGTCGAACAGTTTGAAGCCGCAATTCCAAATGCCTATCAAGTGAACATTTCATCGCGGTCAAAAGATGGGAATGTCATAGTTGTTAGAAATACTGGCCCTAAAGACCCCGGTAGTTTTTATCTTTATAATGATGGCGATTTTTCAAAACTCGGCTCTGTGAATACATTGTTAAAGCCAAGTGATCTTTCAAATGTTGAATATATTTCTTATTCAGCCAGAGACGGTAAAAAAATTACAGGCTATATCACAAAACCAAAAGGACCTGGCCCGCATCCGCTTGTTGTTATGCCCCATGGCGGCCCTTTTGTCACTGAAGTTCCAGTTTTTGACGAATGGGCGCAATTATTTGCGAATAATGGATATATGGTGTTACAGCCGCAATATCGTGGATCAACAAAATATGGCCTTGATTTTTATAAATCGGCTTTCATTGATGGCGGTGAAGGCGGGGGCAAAATGCAAGATGATAAAGATGACGGGGCGCAATATCTTGTTCAAAAAGGATTAGTTGATCCAGACCGTATGGCTATGTTTGGATGGTCTTACGGCGGCTATGCGGCGCTCATTGCGGCCGCGCGTCCGAATAATATATATCAATGCGCTATTGCCGGCGCGGCCGTTGCGGATAATGTTCAGCAGGTGAATTACTACCGGAATGAAATTCGCGGGAGTGCACGTGTGGAGCAAATAAAATTTTGGGACGAGAGTATAAATCCCATCAAAGAAGCGTCTAATGTAAATATTCCGCTTTACCTTATTCACGGAAGCATTGACCAGCGTGTTCCTATTAAACATTCTAAGAAATATTTAAAAGAATTGAAAAAAGCGAATAAACAACCTGAATATTCAGAACTTAAAGATGCCGACCATTTTAGTAATACAATTAAATATGATCATAAGATGGATTTTTATCCCAAAATGATTGAATTTTTACAAAATGATTGCGGCCCTGACGGGTTGTAAACTATTTAAATATAATATGACGGGGACTGGAAATATTTATTTTCAGTCCTTTTTTTTGATCCCAAATATCAGAAAGATGAAGGGTTTATAGGCAGGGTAAGCTTATCTCCCCATATATTAAATGCGATGACAAGTTTGTCATTTTAACGGTACGTGCTTTTCCAAATACTGGGTCTGTGATATGTTCTGTGCCTAATCTTGGGGTTTTCGAACAAATGATAGATGTTAAAAATAATGCGGTCAGTAAAATAGCCATTGCGGCTTTGTGTTTTGCATTTTTGATCCCAAACTATAATATTCAAGCGCAAGATTTAAATTTAGTCTCGCCGACGACACTCTCCGCAGTCTCAGAAAACGGAAATTTAAGTCAATCTGTTAATGAACGCTTTGCTAAGTTTATACCGCAGCCTGATGGGCGCGGGAGAAAATTAGATTACCGTATCTTTGATGAAATTTTAGCTAAGGTTGTCGTCGATTTGGGGCCTTCCACCCGAATATGGCAAAGACGGCCGGAGGGTGAATTAGGCAGCCGTATTGTGACGGGACATAAATCTCCGTTTCGCCTCGAAGGAAAACGGTTTACATTTTCCTATATCAATGACGAATATACGCAAGGCGTGTCAGACTATCGCAAAGACCTCGAAGCGCTCGCCACGAAATATGATATCACGACATTCCCCAAAGACGAACAGCTAGCCTTTTGGTTTAACCTCCATAATGTGGCAGTTATCGAACAAATCGCATTAGATTATCCAACGAAACGGCCTGAAAAAATAAAAATTCAGACCTTAAATGGTAAGGCTGAACTTAATGACGCCAAGTTCATCACTATCAAAGGGCAGGCCTTGTCACTGCGCGATATTCGAGAAAATATTGTATATGCGAATTGGAAAGATCCAAATGTCATTTACGGTTTTTTTCGGGGTGACATAGGAAGTCCCTCCATTCAAGAATATGCGTTCACGCCTGAGCGTATGAGTTACATGCTCGAGAGTAATGCGAATGATTTTGTTAATTCATTGCGCGGATATCGCCGCGCGAGCGGTATCGGCAAAATTTCCAAAATTTATCAAAGCGAGAGCCGGTTTTTCTTCCCGAATTGGCCCGCAGATATTAAATCACATTTATTAAGCCATGCGAATGAAACGGTTAAGGCTGAGATATTGCAGCTTAGCGCATTTGTTGCCGCGCCCTATGATTCTGTGGTGGCTGATCTGGCCGGCGGCGGAACGCCGCGCGTACGAAATTTAGCGGTTCAGTCGAGCAATCCTTTTAATGACGCGAATAAAAACTTACCGCCTGAAATTGCCCGTATTTTAAGAGAGACAGAAGACAAATACCGTATTCTTCGTCAACGCGGCGTGGTGGGCCGTGTTAATAATGGCACGGTTGTCATTAGTGATATTGAAACCGATGACCCCGATGAAGAAGGCAGCCTTACTGGCAAACCGTAACCTCTATAAGCCGCCAAAATTGATAAATTAAGATGGCTTTGGGCATTATCATAAATCTATGTTAATCATGATATTGTGATGGTTTTAAAGAAAATTGGTTTTTTATTTTGCGCGTTCGCCTTACTTGGAAATTCATCAATGCCGAACGCTAAGCTTAAGTTAGTTAAAGGCGAGGTTGAGACCGTCCGTGAGGTTGTTGATGGTGATACCTTGTTTCTATCAAGCGGCTTAAAAGTCCGTATATCGGGGATTCAGGCGCCGAAATTATCGCTCGGCCGCGATCATGTAACGGATTGGCCCCTTGGCGAAGAGGCCAAGCAGGCATTAATCAGGCTCACACAAAATCAGCGCCTTGGCTTATATTATAGCGGTGAGCGCAGAGACCGCTATGGCCGTGCGCTGGCGCAGATATTTACGTTAAAACAAGATGGTCGCCCCGCCGTCTATATCCAAGAGGAAATGCTGCGATTGGGTTTGGCGCGTGTTTATACATGGCCCGATACCTTCCAAGATTCGCAGCGCTTATTAGCCGCAGAGGCCGATGCACGAGCGGCTAAACGTGGTATATGGGCCTTGGATCATTATGACATTCGCTCGCCCAACCCTGACGCTCTGGCGCAAGATGTTGATAGCTTTCAATTAGTTGAAGGCATTATTACGTCAACGGCCGAGGTAAGAGGGCGTATCTATTTAAATTTCGGAGCCGATTATAAAACGGATTTCACAGTCGTTATTGATAAGGATGCGCGTAAACGCTTTGCCGATGAAGACTATGATTTGTTACAGCTTAAGGGCGCCAAAGTACGCGTAAGAGGCTGGATTGAGCTTAAAAACGGGCCGAGCATTTGGCTGACCCATCCTGAACCCTTGGAATTATTGGACTGACGCTAACGGCGTACAGGCCACGTTTTCTAGCGGTATCTGTATATCCGTCCCGCGCTGAACCAGATAACAGTTCTTTCCGCTCATCATCAAATTAAATAGGGTTGGTAATTCAAATTGCTGCTGATTAAACGGGGCGCCGTTGGGGCTAACACTCCGTACAGGTAAAACGCTAATCGTTGAAGATTGACCCCAATCCGTCGCGCCAAAGACGATATTTTTACGGCCCATGGACTGCTCAATCGCTAGTTTGACATTATAAAGCGATGTTTCATCCGCCGCCATCAAGCGTGCGGCTTGCGGCTCGGGCGCGGCTGAAACGCTTTGACATGCGGAGAGGAGTGATAAAGCGGCTAAGCTAATCAGCCGCTTTGTTTGACCCAAGATCATATGTGTTTTTGACGTTTTCATTATGGCTCTGTCTTTGGCATGGTCATATCAAGATAACTATTTGCCGTTGTTTCAAAAGGATCACCTATCGGGGCCAGTGCGTCTTCTGCATCGGCTGATGCGAATATTTTCGTGTAACTCCCATCCGATGTTTTTCCGCTCTGAGTATTTACAGGGCAGCTCCCATTTTCGCGGAAGAAGAGCGCCGTCGATAATAACGCTTCTTCGGGATCACCCAACTCACGGCTGAGGTCATCAGACACCGTACAGCCCGGAGATTGTTCACTAAACACATTGGTTGTATCATTTGGCGAAAATCCATCAGAATAGTCACCAAAGCCTTGATCGTTCACAGACCGGAATTGAATGGTGAAATAAGTCTGTCCGCAATTATCTGTTGGAAGGAACCCATAAGGCTTACCGCATGTCGTATCTCCGATCAGAATGACGTTAAAGCCAATTCCGCGCAGGCTATTAATCACCAATTCACTGGCGCTACAGGTGCCGCCTGTCGATAAAATAAAGACGCGCGGAAGATCAACAGTGGCTAGGTCTGTGCCGGGGTTGACTGAAAAACCAACGCCCTCATCGATGAAAGGAATCGGATTAACAATTTCGCCTGTAATCGGGTTTCTGTTCCCTGCGGCTTCATTATATTGCAAGAGCGTTGCCGTGCGCCCGCGTGTCCGCTCGCTACCGGCAATCATAAAGCCAAGCTGCGCCGCGACAGCGACAAGACCGCCGCCGTTATAGCGAAGATCTAAAACAAGGTCGTCGATCTCTTCATTAGCAAGTTGGCTAAAGGCGTCATTGAGCGAGCGTTCCGATTCAAATGGGCTAAATGTGTTAAATAACATATAGCCGACACGGCCTGTCGATGTGTCGATAACGCTTGTGCGGTTAACGGGTGCTTGCGCGACATCTTCGGATTGAATTGTAAAGGTTCTGTCTTCAGTTGCCCCTGGGTCTCGCACAGTGAATGTGTGAGTTTCGCCAGCTGTGGCGGGTGAGAGGCCTGCGTTTAACACGGCTGTATTATCGCCGTTAATCACGTCCTCTCCGTCAATAGCAATCAAGCGCGTGCCGCGCGGGAAATTGACAGAGCCGTTTTGTACGGCGGATGCGGGTGAATCGGGTTCTGTGTAGAGAACACGAACGTCACGCGGCGGCGCGCTTTGGAAAAAAGCAAAGCGAACGCCGTAACCCGATGTCGCTACCGAGTTTCTATTCTCAAAAAACTCTTCAGTTGACTGGCTGAAATGGAAATCATCTTTTTCGCGTCCAGAACCTGACTCAGAGAGCTCATTGGTTTTTAAAATATTGAAATAAGGAACTCGTCCGTTTGTATCATCGGGGTCGCTATCAACAATTTCATCATTCCACAAATAGGTCTCATCTGACCAAGACCGCAGCCAAAATTTCTCGAGTCGCTCAGAGCCTGATTGATCTGGAAAGCGGTTGCCGTCGGGATCAGTCCCACTACGCGGAGCTTCGCATTGGGCTTCAAAATCTTGACGCGGTGCAAAAACGCCGGGCGTAAAACTAACGGCGCTAGATGTCGGCGGCGGGGGAGGTGGCGGCGGGGGCGGAGGAGGGGGGGGGGGCCAGTGGCGCGCGCCATGTATTGGGGGCGCTACTACCGCCTCCGCCGCATGCGCTTAGAGACAGCCCAAGGGCAATTAATGAAACTGATGCAATCGTTTTTAACGACATAAAGTGCTCCCGTAATGGCTCCCCTTATGATTTTACCCTAATTAGAGTGATGTGAATGTAAAATGAAAATGGCATTTAAAAAAAAACGCCCCGTAGGGCGTGTCTTTCATGTTACATAAAATTAAAGATAATTAATTAACGAGCCTAAATATTAAGCGGCGGCTTCTGAACTGCCATCTTCTCCGGCAGCTGCGGCCTTATTTGCGGCCTCTTCTGCGGCCTTAGCCGCTTGACGAGAGCGCGCGGCTGATAATATTTCAAGGCAATCTGTCATGGCTGTATTATAGTCTGATTTATTAATAGCTGCGACTTCGCGAACCATGCGGTCAATCGCGCTTTCATAAAGCTGACGCTCTGAATAAGATTGCTCAGGCTGTGCATCTGTCCGGTGCAGGTCACGCACAACTTCTGCGACTAGAATTAGGTCGCCAGAATTGATCTTGGCTTCATATTCTTGGGCGCGGCGGCTCCACATTGTGCGTTTAATCCGTGCGCGGCCTTTGAGGGTTGTATATGAATCCTTCAAAATATTTTCATTCGATAAAGCGCGCATGCCTGACATTGCCGCTTTGGCAGTTGGAACGCGGAGTGTCATTTTCTCTTGCTCAAAAGACACAACGTAAACTTCGATATCAAATCCGGCGATAACTTCTTGTTCAATGCCGATCACGCGGCCAACGCCGTGGGCCGGATAAACAATGAATTGATCTTTTTTAAAACTAACTTTTTTTATTTTTTTAGCTGCAGCCATGTGGGGCATAACCTTTTTTTAAACGTGAGACGACGCATAGCGGCGTCATTAAAAACTATATAAATAAAAACGGCCCGGTTGTTTTATAGGCAACCGCGCCGTTATTTAATGACTATATAACATAAAAATGGCGAAAAATCCACTCATAAGCTGTAAAAAATGAAAAAACGACTTAGAAATAGAGTGAGACTACGCGTTTTATCAGGACAGAGTCTTTTAGGGCCGTGGAGCGTTAATCGCCCGCACCCGGTTTTTCGCTGAAATATTTCTCAAACTTGCCAGTCTCTGACTCATATTTTTGATAATCTGGAAGCGGGTCTCGCTTCGTTGTAATGACAGGCCAGATTTTCGAATATTTCGTGTTAATAGCCAACCACTTCCCGTCGGGGTCGTCTTCGGTATCGGGCACAATCGCATCAACAGGACATTCCGGCTCGCAGACGCCGCAATCAATACATTCATCAGGATGGATAACGAGGAAGTTTTCGCCCTCATAAAAGCAATCAACAGGGCAGACTTCAACGCAGTCTGTGAATTTGCATTTGACGCATTCGTCTTTGACAACATATGTCATCGGAAACCTCTTTGTCTTATCTGGCGTGCATCTGGCGAAACGCAGCGCATTTGTCAACCATTTGTAAGGTCGCAGTCGAATATCTGCGGTAAAATTTCCGTGTCGATATCATGCGAATGGCGTGAATTTAGCCGCCAAATGGCTGATAATGTAAGGCGGCTTCTGATGCAGGGCCGCGGCGCAGTGGATTGCCCAGAACTTCTACATGGATAAGCTCACGTTCGCGCATAAAGGTAATAACATCGCCGGCCCGAACTTTGGTGTGCGGTTTTAATATCCGCTCGCATTTGCCATTATGGGTGATCCTGACGCGCCCCGTGCGGATTATCCGCGCGGCTAGGGCCCGTGTTTTTAAAAGCCGCGTTCGAAACAACCAGACATCAAGTCTTTGCGTGTTGATCTCTTGCGAGATAGATACCAAAGGCGAGGCGGGTTGTGTCAAAGCGGTTTAATCCTTTTTAGGCTTTTGAAGGGCCGCAAGCGCCGCAAAGGGGGAGTCCTCTATTCTGCGCCGTGCACCGCCGGATTGGTAATTTTGGGTCTTAGGTTTACGCTCTGAGTTTTTATTATTTCGCGCTTTATTGTCGAATTTTTTCGGGGCGCGATTAGGGCGATTATTTTTCTGGCCCTGTTGTTGGCGGCGCGAAGGCATAAACCAAAATTCTGTATTCGGCTTATCAATGACTGTGCCGTCTTCAAGCGTCTCGCGTTCGTGATGAATACTCAGCTGACGGCGTGGCCGCGGCGCTGGCTTTGGCGCGGCTACGGGCGTAGATGCCGTCTCGCTTGCGGGTGTATTGCTGGCCGGCGCAGTTACCGTTGACGCAGTTTCTGTTGGCGCAGTTTCTTTTGGGGCCGTTTCAGCAGGCGCAGGGCTAGTGTTAGGCGCTGATGTCGTTTCCGTTGGCGCCGGAGCTGCGGCCGCCTTCCCAGCCATAGCCGCTTGGCGTTCTGCGGCGCGCGCAGCAATGCGCTCTAGCTCTTTTGGGTTCGCCTCGCCCTCTTGCGACTGAAATCCCATTGCTGTTAGCACACCGCGAACTTCTTGAAGCGTCGACCCCAACAAGGATAGCATTTCTTGCATGATCTGAAAACTATTGCGATGTCCAAGCTCTTGGGCTTGGCGAATAAGTTTCGAGAGCCGGTCTAAAATATCAAGCCGAATGATGCGCGGGCCAAGGGCCGCATAGCCGGCAATAGAAATCGCGCTGGGGGTGTAATTATCACTCAGCATCTCGCCTTCGCTCTTGAGCGAGGTCATGCCGGCAAAAGGAATAAAGGGTTTTTTGTCTCCGCCGGCACCAAATGATGTTAGCAGGGATAAAAGCGTCGCCGGTTTTGGCTTCATCAGGTCACGTAAAAAGAGATGATATTGACCAAAGACCATGCCAGCTTGGCGAAGGTAAATACGCATATCTTGCGTTAAAGCTTTAATTTTTGCACCGTGATCTTTGCGTTCTAAAACGCCGTAATTTTCGAAAATTTCGAAAGCAATACCACGCACATCGGCCGGAACTTCGGTGTTTTCAGACAAATCTTTCAAAACTTTAAGCGGCGCTAATTTTTCTTCGACTTCAGCACGTAAGAAATCGCGCATCCGCATTTGCGCCATATGCCGTAGGTTTTCCGTTCCTAGCTCTCCGCCGATTAACTCGGCGTCCGGATTAAACACGGTTCCGCCCTTGCTGATACGGCCTACGGTCTTACCGCCCCACATAATTTCGCCAGCATTTGACAGCGCAAATATCGCATGTGTGCCGCCGCACAAGCTTGTTAGGCGTCTATCAACTTCGGGTGCCACAGCTTTTTCTGCCGCAGATTTTAAGGCTTTATTCTCAAGCTCAGATCCGCTTTCGGCCAGGCTGAATTTAAGACCGTCAAGCTGTCCGATCACATGATCGTCCACGGTAACTTGTCCGTCATCTAATATTTTTACGTCCATGTCTTTTCCGGCTCCGATGGTCTTTAATAGCGCATTTGTGCGACGGTCAATGAAACGCGCGGTAAGGCTTTCATGTAGCGCGTCTGATAATTTGTCTTCAACATGGCGTGTACGGTTTATCCATTCTTGTGCATTTGACATCCACTCTATTTTATTCGCGCAATAAGTCCAAGTTCGAATTTGAGATAATCGAGTCGATAAAATATCAATGCTTACGCCCGAGACTTTAAGTGTATCCGATATGTGGTCAACTTGCTTGGCCATGTAATCCTCAGGAATTTTACCGCCATGACGCAAAATCAACCTGTAAATGTCTTGCAAGAGCCTCACATGGGCATCAATCGTCATATTTCGAAAGTCGGGAATTTGGCATACCTCCCATAGACGCCGCACATCGACAGGAATATTGATGCCGGCGACAACTTCGGGAATGGCGCTCATACGCTCAAAAGAGGCCTCATCCACAGCGCCTTTAATCCGCCGCAGATTTCGGTTGGGACGGGGCTGATAAAGACTGGCGCGAAGGCTATCAAGCGATGTCGTATCAAGCTCACTATTGCGCCATTCCGCTTGGTAAAAAGCGTCGTAATTATGATTTTCAACGCGGCTTATTGTGTCCTCATCAAAGGCAGGACATTCACCCGTTGACCCAAAGCTACCATCGGTACGAAACCGTCCGGCGCGGCCTGCAATTTGTCCGACTTCCATCGGGGTGAGCATACGACGTCGCCGTCCGTCAAATTTTCGGTTTTGGGCAAACGCAACATGATGAGTGTCCAGATTAAGCCCCATGCCAATGGCGTCGGTTGCGACAAGAAAATCTACGTCACCATCCTGAAATAACGCCGCTTGTGCATTACGTGTACGCGGGGAGAGGCCGCCCATAACAACCGCTGCGCCGCCGCGATATCGCCGGATAAGCTCGGCAATGGCATAAACATCCTTGGCCGAGAAGGCGACAATGACGCTGCGTTTGGGCAGGCGCGTAATTTTACAAGCCCCGCTATGGGTCAGTGTGGAAAACCGCTCTCGGCGCTGGAAATTAACATTGCCAAGTAGAATTTTTATAAGGGGCCCCGCCGTTTCCGCGCCAAGAAAAATGGTTTCCTCAGTCCCGCGGGCATGGAGCAATCTATCGGTGAAAATATGCCCGCGCTCGGGGTGGTTAATCAGCTGAATTTCATCAATCGCGACAAAGGCAAATTCGCGCTGCGTGCCGATAGCGCGCATACCCTTACGATTAATCGGCATGGCTTCGACGGTGCACACAAAGAAGCGGGCCTTGGGCGGAATAATTTTTTCTTCACCGGTAATCAGCGCGCATTGGTGGCTACCTTTAAGGGCGCAAATTTTGTCATATACCTCGCGTGCAAGCAGGCGTAGCGGCAAACCAATAATTCCCGAACGGCGCGCCAGCATGCGTTCAATCGCATAATGGGTCTTACCGGTATTCGTCGCGCCTAAAATAGCCGTGACGGTTGGTTCTAAAAACGCCGATGCCATGACTCGCTTCTTGGCGATTTCTTAGTGGCTTTCAATGATTATTTTGTCGATCCGCGAAAAAAGCCTTTAGCGGCGGATAACCTCGCCATTCACGCGCATATCGGTGACTTTAATCACAGCCGTAAATCCGCTTATTTTATAGGAGAACCGAATAGGGATATACATATCAAGCTCTGGTGATTTGACCATGTGGACGGTCACGGGCGTGCTGGATTCTTTTTGATTCGGTAAATCTTCAGGATCAAACCCTGAAATTGGAACATAATAGACATAGCATTTCAGCGTATCTGTCTTTTTTCCCAAAAACCTTTTCCGGCCCGGTTTCCCTTGGGTCATGCGCAAAGCATAATGTTGTTTGCTATCAAAAACTTTGACATCGCCCGCGCATAGCGGCGCGTCGATATAACCTTTATGATCTTGCGACTGACGCATCATCAGGTTCATAATCGTTGATAAGGTGTCATTGGCTTCAAAGCGTTCTTTAGGCGTCGCAGGCGGAACACCTTGCGAGCCAATACGCGGATTAATCGCAACATTTACGCGGCGCGCGGCATAATCATAGTCCATTTCGACGCGGCGGCTTTTTTTATCCAAATTCTGCTGCGTATGAGAGACAGGATAAAGCCCGCTGCGATCATAACGGCCGTGCGTAATCGCCCATATTTTTAGCTTTTTAAGAAGCGCGCCAAGACCGGCCGTCTTCAAATAAGACCGGACAGTATATTGGCCGTTTTCCATTACGCCTTCGTAATTGGCGTTAATCATGCGTAGCCCAAAGACATAGCCTTTTAAATCAAAGGCAAAATGGGTATTTTTATCTGTATTGGCCGGCATTTTATACCATGCGGCGTCATACCCATTTTCGTCGCGAAGGGGGGTGTCCCCAAAGGCCTGAGCTGCGAATGGCGCTGCGAGAAGTAAATTTGCGATGGCAAGCCGAAAGAAAAGTTTTTTCACCATATTATCCTCTTTAACGGCCCCCATTTGCCGATTTGTTTCTTACTATCACAAAGCCTTTCAATGACTATAGACCTTCTATATGAAGTTGCGCTGAACATGTGTTTTTAAGGCCACTGTGTCATTAGGACAACAGCTCTAATAAGGCGCAAAGTTATATTGCTGATGAAAAGAGCTTGACCTTCTGAGACTCACTGGGTAAAGGCTGCCACTGAATATAGACCCGCGTATGTGTGCGGGTTTTTACATGTCTATACGGCATATATACCGAAACGAAATTAAGGATAGACCGATGTCACGTCGCTGCGATCTTTTAGATACAGGCCCAATGTCAGGCAATAATGTATCTCACTCTAATGTTAAAACGCGCCGCCGTTTTGAGCCAAATTTGTGTAATGTTACACTTGCGTCAGAAGCGCTCGGCCAAAATTACAAGCTCCGCGTGACGGCCGCAACTTTGCGTACAGTTGACTTTAAGGGCGGCCTTGACGCTTTCCTTATGGGAACGAAAAACGCAAAGCTCACGGATAAAGCTAAGAAAATCAAGAAAGCCTTGATTAAGCACCAAGCCGAAGCGGCCGCTGCGGCTTAATCTGCGCTTAAATTATTGACTATCCAGACCGCCTTACAGGGCGGTTTTTTTATGCCGCAAGCCTTTTATGCCGCAAGATGCCGCGCATAGGTTCTCTTGCCATGAGCGGGTAATATTGAGCCGTAAG
>CAZEOD010000029.1:0-30070 GCA_964513675.1 uncultured Caulobacterales bacterium
GCATCGTGGAAGGTTCGGATGTCGAAATTCGCGCCGAGCTGTTCTTCCGCTAAGGCCCGTAGCTCTCGGATTTTAAGTTCGCCGATTTTATAGGCCAAGGCTTGGCCCGGCCATGTGATATAGCGGTCGACTTCATTTTCGATATTTTTCAGCGATAGCCCTGAATTATCAGCCATATAATCAATCGCCTCTTGGCGCGTCCAGCCTTTGGCGTGCATCCCCGTATCGACAACAAGGCGGCAGGCGCGCCACATCTCATAGGAGAGCCGCCCGAAGTTCGTATAAGGCGTCTTATAAAACCCAACATCCAGCCCGAGCCGTTCGGAATAAAGCCCCCAACCTTCGGAAAAAGCGGTGAAGCCGCCATATTTTCTGAAATTTGGCAAGGGTAATTCTTGCGCTAAAGCGATCTGGAAATGATGGCCCGGCACAGCCTCATGGAGCGAGAGCGCTTCCATTTCATAAAGCGGGCGCTTATCCAAATTCGTTGTGTTGATAAAGTAAAACCCCGCACGCGAGCCATCCCCTGCAGGGCGGTTATAATAGGCCGTTGTGGTTTTCTCGGCGATGTCCGCCGGAATTTCTTTCAGGCCGTAAGGCATGCGCGGAAATTTCGTGAACAGCTCCGGCAGCAGGCCATCCATTTTCTTCAAAATTACGGCTGCCATGTCCATACGCTCTTGGGCGGTTTTCGGGTAGAAATCAGGGTTCGTTCTCAAATAATTTTGAAACGCTTTAAAGGGGCCGTCAAAGCCGGCTTCTTTTTGCACATCATCCATTTCGGCGCGAATACGGGCGACTTCGGACAGGCCGATATTATGAACCTCATCGGGCGTGAGGTCGGTGGTGGTAAATAGCTTGACGCGGTGGGCGTAATAATCCGCCCCGCCGGGCCGTGAGGATGCGCCGACATCACGCCCGCATTTCGGCGCATAATCCGACAGATAAAAGCTTTCAAACTTTTCAAGCGACGGAATGACCTTATCCGTAATCGCCGCCTGAGCGAGGGCTTTGGCTTTATCAAATGCCGTCTCGCTCATAGCTTTCGGCTTGGTTTCAAACGGCACCATTAAGACGCTATCCTTCACATCTTCAACAATATGCGTTTGAATCGAGCTTTCAAAGCCCCGCATAGGCGCGCAGGGCTGTGACCATCCAGCATCGAGACCCGCTTGAAGGCGAGCGGTTGCCGCCTCCATATAATCTGGAATTGCGCCGAGCCGCGCAATATAGCTTTGGTAATCTGCGGGTGTATAAAACGGCAAACGCGCGGCCATGCCTGTTACCGTTAAATGCGGGCCGCCGCGATTGGTCATAATCATATATTTACCGCCAAAGCCCGCCGCCTCGATATCGGTTTCAAGCTGTAAGCTCATTAGCGCATGATTAAGCTGATTATCGCGGCTTAGGGCTGTTACATCTAACGCCTTAAAATCTGCCAAATATTGCCGCGTAGTTTCTATCTGCGCCTCATAAGCCTCCAAGGACGGATCGCTTAATTTATCATCATACGCCCGCACACCCAGAGAGCTTGCGAAAATCGGCGAAAGGGATAGCTGCCATGCCCAATGTTGATCGAGAAGCGATTCAAAAGCGGCATCCGCAGGGTTTTGCGCGGCCGCTGTTTCGCTCTTATGGTGAGGATGATTTGCGCCGGATTGCGGCTGACAGGCCAAGAGTAATCCCGCCGCAGCGGCCCCCATAAATAAATGTGATAGGCGCATGTTTCTCTCTCCCGATTTATTTTATTCCCCCAATGTAGCAGGGACGCTTCGGATAGAAAATATGAATTTCAAATCTATAAATCAGGCTGAATATAAATTAGCCCTATGATTATATCCGGTGTGCATGTATATGCAACAAAATGCATAAGGAG
Source organism: uncultured Caulobacterales bacterium (assembly GCA_964513675.1). Taxonomy (GTDB): domain Bacteria; phylum Pseudomonadota; class Alphaproteobacteria; order Caulobacterales; family Maricaulaceae; genus CALFVT01. Next base: position 1,877 of record CAZEOD010000029.1, read on the forward strand.
CCATTATGACCAACCCAATGTTCAAACCCTTTACCTGCAAAGGCCTATCTTTGCCCAACCGCGTTGTTATGGCCCCGATGACGCGCAGCCAATCGCCGGGCGGTGTGCCGACAGCGGCCGTTGCCGATTATTATGCCCGCCGCGCCGCGGCAGATGTCGGGCTTATCATCACGGAAGGCACGGTGATTAATCGCGGCGGGGCCAGTAATGATCCCAATATCCCCGAATTTCACGGCGATAAAGCCCTTGCGGGCTGGAAGCGCGTTGCGGAACATGTGCATCAGGCAGGCGGTAAAATCGCGCCGCAAATCTGGCATATGGGATTAGTGCGCAAACCCGGCACAGGGCTTCATCCCGACGCCCGTTCTGACAGCCCCTCTGGCGTTACGCATAAAGGTAAACATGTCGCCGATACCCCAAGCGATTCAGAGATTGCCGATATGGTAATGGCCTATGCCGAGGCGGCTGGAAACGCGGCCAAGCTTGGCTTTGATACAGTCGAAATTCACGGCGCGCATGGTTATCTCATAGATCAATTTTTCTGGGGCGCGATGAATATTCGCGAGGATAAATATGGCGGCGATTATGTGGGCCGGGCCAATTTTGCCGCTGAAATCATTCGGGAGTGTAAAAAGCAAATGCCCGATGACATGCCGCTTATCCTGCGGTTCTCCCAATGGAAACAACAAGACTATGCCGCGCGCCTCGCGGATACACCGCAAAAGCTAGAGGCATTTCTGAAAGTTTTTGTCGATGCGGGAATTGACATCCTCCATTGTTCGCAACGCCGCTTTTGGGAAGCTGAATTTGAAGGGTCAGATTTAAACCTTGCAGGCTGGTCGAAAAAACTGACGGGGCTTCCGACGATATCTGTTGGCTCTGTGGGCCTCGCCGGTGATTTTATTGGCAGCTTTGGCGGTGAAGGCAGTAAAACCGCACCGCTCGAAATGCTCTATGAACGCATGGAGCGCGGTGAGTTTGATCTTATCGCTGTCGGGCGCGCCATTTTGCAAGACCCAGACTGGGCCGCAAAAGTCAAAGACGGGCGCATGGATGAGCTAGAGGCGTTTACTGCCGCTTCATTAGCGAGCTTAAGCTAAGCGCAAAACCAGCTTAGAGCGGCGGGCGTTTCAAGAGAAGCCCCCGCCGCCATAACAGACTCGCGCATAAAAGACTCGCTTAAAAGAACAAATCATGAAACTAAGAGCTATGGAGCCTCTTCTTACATATGGCGATTTATCGCTGACTTTAATCGAGCTTATTTTAGGGGTCGCCTTAATCCTTATAGGGGCGATCATCGCCTTATTTTTCTCGCAATTTGGCGCAAAAGCGCTGCGGGGGCATTTATCGGATATGTCGGATAAACATGCGGCGCTGCAAGGCCGGCTTGCGCAAATGGCCGAAGATAGCCTCCAGCGCGAGACGCATTTTCGTGAAAGCCTCGACATGCGGCTCGATCAAGTCTCGCAGCGCGTCGGGCAGAGCCTCGCTGACAGCCAAGACCGCAGCAGCCAAAATATGAAACAGCTTCATGAAAGATTGGCGCTTATTGACCGCGCGCAAAAAAATATTGAAGCCTTAACGGGCGAAGTCTCGGGCCTACAAAGATTACTGTCTAACAAACAAAGCCGCGGCACATTTGGCGAAAAACAAATGCAAGATATGATCGCCGATTTTCTCCCGCCCAATAGCTTTCGCTTTCAAGCCACCTTATCAAATAGCAAACGTGTGGATGCCTTGATCGACCTCCCCGGCGGGCAAGGCTCTTTAGCGATTGATAGTAAATTCCCGCTGGAGAGCTGGCGGCGCATGGATGGGGCGGATAATGAATTTGACCGCATGGCGGCGCAGCGTGACTTTATCCGTGATATTAAGACCCATGTTAAAGCCATATCAGAGCGATATCTGATCCCCGGTGAAACCCATGACATTGCGCTTTTATTCCTGCCGAGCGAAGCGATATATCTGGACTTACACACCCATTTCCAACAGCTTATTGATGAGAGTTTTAACCGCCGCGTGATGATCGTCTCCCCGACCAGTTTTATGGCAACGCTTCATACAGTTCGCGCCGTTATGCGCGATGCAGCCATGCGTGAGCAGGCCCATATCATCCAGCGCGAAGTGACATCCATGGCCAAAGATGTTGAACGGCTCGATCAACGCGTGGCTAAATTGCAAACCCATTTCAACCAGACAACCGAAGACATGCGCAATATCCGCATCTCAACCGAAAAAATCACAAAGCGCGCCGATAAAATTGAAAGCCTTGACCTCGAAGAACCGGCAGGCAATCTTCTACCGGAACAGGGAGCAGACAAGCGGCAGGTAAGCTAATGAATTATTATTATGGCGGGCGTCTTTTCCGCACGGTTAAAAATAGCGGCGGCGGGCAAGTCTCCAGCGACACTATTTTTCAATATCAACAACATAATGACCGGCTCACCGTCACCTATTCGGGCGGCGAGATTGAATATGGTCATATGCTCGGCTGGATTGGGCCGGGCGGTCACATTGATTTTGTTTATCACCATATGGACAGAGACGGCGAAATTTTCTCGGGCAAAGGCCGCTCTCGGCCAGAGCTGCTTAAAAACGGCAAATTAAGACTGCATGAAGTTTGGGAGTGGACCTGCGGACGCGACGGCAAAGGCACATCCATAATTGAAGAGCTATAGGCTTAAAACGGCGTGCGGCGGTTGAGCGCCGCCGTAATTGTTCCGTCATCCAAATAATCCAGCTCCCCGCCAACCGGAACGCCATGCGCCAAGCGTGTAATCGCAGCGCCCTGACCTTCAATGTGGTCGGTAATATAATGAGCGGTCGTTTGGCCATCTACAGTGGCGTTCATCGCTAATATAACTTCTTTGACCTCGCCGGATTCAAGCCGCGAGAAGAGCGCGCCAATATTTAAATCATCGGGCCGAATACCATTCAGCGCCGATAAAGTTCCGCCCAGCACATGATAGCGCCCACGAAACGCGCCAGCGCGCTCCATGGCCCACAGATCACCCACCTCTTGAACCACGCAAATGACGCTTTGGTCGCGTCCCGGCGCGCTGCAAATATGGCAGGGGTTTTGCGTATCAATATTCCCGCAAAGGCCGCAAGTTTGAACCCGCTCAACCGCCTGCGATAAGGCCTCAAGAAGTGGGCGCATCACCCCGTCTTTCTTCTTAATCATATCCAGCGCCGCCCGCCGCGCCGAACGCGGGCCAAGGCCGGGTAATTTGGATAAAAGCCCAATCAGGCGTTCAATTTCTGGACTGGCGGTTTTTGGACTCATAACACTCTCGATTCGCCCATAGTATCAGGAAACTATAGCGGGAAAGCAAAATAAAAAAGCCGCGCAAGGTGACGCGGCTTATATTTGAAATTTATCGAGGCCGCTTAAAATGGCATTTTCATACCGGGCGGTAATTGCATCCCGCCAAAGGCCGACTTCATCTTTTCAGCTTGTGCTTGATCGAGCTTAACCTTGGCGTCTTGATAGGCCGCAATAATCAGGTCTTCAACAATTTCTGCCTCTTCGCTGCTAAGAAGGCTTGGATCAATCGTTAAGCCTTTCATATTTCCCCCGCCAGCCAAGCGCAAGCTCACAAGTCCGCCGCCAGAGCGGCCTTCGACTTCAAGGTCAGCGACTTCAGCTTGCGCCGCTTCCATTTTTGACTGCATCTCTTTGGCCTGTTTCATCAAACCCATAATATCTTTCATGATTTATCCTTCATTCCCGCGAATTGGCATTACACCGCTTGATGTAGGAACAACCTCGCGAATTTCAATGAGCCGCGCGCGTTTCAGCAAAGAATGATTAAAAGCCGGATGTGCGCGGTCTTTTGCCTCGCGCTCTTTGGTTTCGCGCACGCGCTTTTCTTTCAAGGTCTCGCCCCCCGCCTCATCGGTAATATCAATGACCCAAAGCTCACCCGTTAAATCGGTGAAAGCCTCGACGGCACGCCCAATCAAAGACGGCGGCGCAGCTTTTGGCTTGGAAATCCGTAAATGACCCGCGCGGTAGCTCACCACACGAAAATAGCGATCAATATCAGATTTAATCCCAATTTTTTCGCGCGGTAAAGCCTCAACCAAAGCCTCAAAATCTGCAAAATTTTGCACCGCCGCGCTCTCGCTAACCACCACGGCATCAGGCGGCGCGCTGTAAATATCAGCTGTTGGCGCTGGTGGTGGCGGCGGCAGCGTTTCAGGCTCCCCCTTTTGTACCGGCGCAACCCGTGAAGATAGAGATGCTGTCTGATCGGATTTTGGAGCAGGTTTTTGGGCCGTTTTTGGGGCCGAAACGGAAGATGACGAGGACCGCGATATTCGGTTAACTCCGGACCCGTTTGAAATCTTCAGGCCCGGATGGTTAAAATTTCCGGATTTAATCTCCGACAAAATAGAGGCGACTAATTCCGGCGGCGGCATCTCTGCCGCGCTTGCGAGTTTAATAATCGACATTTCTGCCGAGGCGAGCGGGACAGGCGCGAGCCGCACAGCGCTGTAATCAGCCGTCAAAATTTGCCAAAGCCGCGAGAGTTGTCCTTGCGTTAAATCGCCAGCCAACGCCTGCATACGCGCAATTTGGTCAGGCGCAGCGTCAAAATCAGCATCGCCGCCCATGGCTTTGGCGCGGGAGATTTCATGGCACATATCCAATAGATCGCGCATGATAATCACAGGGTCTGCACCGTCGCGATATTGACTGCCAAGTTCTGCAAGCCCGTCTTGGGCGCGGCCGCGCGCGGCATGGTCAAATAAATCAAACACACGGCTGCGATCTCCGAGACCGAGCATATGGCGAATTTGCGGCGCGCTAATCTCTCCGTCATCCCCCGCCGATTGCACCAAGGCTTGATCGAGCAAGGAGAGGCTATCGCGAACAGAGCCTTCAGCCGCGCGGGAAATTAATGCAAGCCCGTCATCCGAGACAGAGACAGATTCTTGCGCGCAAATTTTCTTAAGGTGATCCGCGAGGACATTGGCTTCCACGCGGCGCAAATCAAACCGCTGACAGCGGGATAATACCGTAATCGGCACTTTGCGAATTTCTGTCGTCGCAAAAATAAACTTGGCGTGATCCGGCGGCTCTTCAAGGGTCTTAAGCAGGGCATTAAATGCACCCGTCGAGAGCATATGCACCTCGTCAATGATATAGACCTTATAACGGGCTTCGACCGGCGCATAACGAACCCCGTCCAAGAGCTCGCGCATATTCTCAACACCTGTGCGCGAGGCCGCGTCCATTTCCAAAACATCCATATGGGTCGAGGCCATAATTCGCTCGCAGTGATGCCCCATCTGCGAGAAATCAGTGCTCGGGCCTTCGACATTATCACTTTGGTAATTCAGGGCACGCGCCAAGAGCCGCGCTGTGGTCGTCTTCCCAATGCCGCGCACACCTGTCATCATGAAGGCATGAGCCACGCGGTCGGCTTTGAACGCATTGGTCAAGGTCGTGACCATCGCTTCTTGGCCGATCATGTCCTCAAAGGTTTGCGGGCGATATTTACGCGCTAAAACCTGATAGGCTTTTTGGGGAGTCGCATCTGACATAACCGCTCTTATAGCGAAGCTCCGCAGATAGGAAAGTCCCCGTCATGAAATTATTCGGGGATAGATAAGATGGTGAAAAGTGGAAGGCTGAACTCTGACCCAAAAAAGATTCGTTACGGCTGCTGCGTTCCCGCCCTGACCGGGTTGGCGAAGAATTTGTCCAAAGCAGCCTTCCAAGGCCTATATGGCGAAGAAAAGCCGCGCTTACAAGGGGCAATTATCAATGCGCCCCTATTCCCGCATTGAGGGCGCTTAGGGCGTCATCAGGGAGAAAACATCTGGCCGCGTATAATGGCCGCGATTATCAAGATCAAATTGCGCGCGGGGGATATCATCTAAATCAATCTCCGCGCTAATAAGTGTTTCTTTATTAAAAACAGGCGCGGATAGCACCTCACCCATAGGCGAGATAATGCAGCTGCCGCCGCGAATTAAAACCGTCTCCGCAGCTGTGCCCTGAACCGGATTATACCATGTCGCGGCCGCATGTCCGCGTGTCATATATTGACAGGCCGACACGACAAAACAGCGGCCCTCCAGCGCGATCATTTGCAGTGTTGGCAGCCAGACATCGCGGTCATCAACCGTTGGGGCCGTATGCACCACAGGGCCTTGGCTATAAAGATGGGCGCGGTAGAGCGGCATGTAATTCTCCCAACAAATAGCCGATGACACGCCGCCAAACTCCATTGCGGCGATATCCATATCATCGCCTGCGCCCTGCCCCCATATGACCCGCTCCATCGCCGTTGGCATAAGCTTACGGTGCCATGATAATATCGCGCCGCTACGGTCAAAGCCCGCTGTGACGCAATAAAGCGTGCCGCCGTCTCGCTCGATCAAGCCAAGAATAATATTGACGCCGCAGGCTTTAATTGCAGATTCTATACGGGCAAGTTCAGGTGAGCCGCGCTCAACCGCATCGGCGGCATATTGCCGAAATTGCTCCCGCCCCTCATGGCTGCGCGCGCCGACCGTGACGCCGAAATCTATGCCCTTTGGATAGCCGCCAATAAAAGCTTCAGGGAAGACAAGCAAATCAAGCTCCGCTTCGGCTGCCTGCTCAAGATAGGTTTCAAATTTTGCGAAAGTCGCGGCCGCGTCGAACAAACATGTTCCAATTTGCGCCGCCCCTATTTTAACTTTAGTCATAGCATAAAAAAAGCCGAGCAAACGCTCGGCAATCTCCATTTTAACGCATTAAACATGTGTTGAGACACTTAATTACCTTGACGCGGGCCTTGTATAGCGCTGCGCTGCTGTGCGGAGGATGTGACCCTTTTGGAGGCTTCAGCCATATTATCCCACTCCGCCTGTGTCATACAGACTTTCTTCGTAAAACGGGTTCCAGTTTGCTGGGTTCTTTTGCATATTTTTTCTGACCCATCACTGACCTTAACGGTCGCGGCTTTCCACTCTTTCACATCTTTAGTTTGCTCAACTAGCGCAGCTTTTGATGTGACCACATCCGTGTTTGAAGACGCCGGAACCGTTGAGCAAGCCGTCATCATAACGCCAAAGCAGAGCACAAACCCTATTTTGGCCGACCCTATTTTGAGTAAATTTTTCATAATTGCCTCCATTCTTTATCAAGAATAAGCTAGGCTATTATCGGCGGTATAACAAGAAAATTTACATAGCTCTCATTTGGCGATCATAAGGTTTAAATCATTTCAATCGTAAAACGGGCTTGAGCTAGCAGCGGATATATTATGACAACATCAGCTTTAAATAGCCCCGGCGTCGGTTGCGGCGCTGCTATTTTTAACCCAGATGGGCAGATTTTATTAATCCAGCGCCTCAAAGCCCCCGAGGCCGAGGCTTGGGGCCTACCAGGCGGAAAAATAGATTTCGGGGAGGCCGTTAAGGCGGCCATTATCCGCGAAATCAAAGAGGAACTCGGCATTGATATTCGCCTTATCCCCCCTGTCTATATTACGGAAATTATAAACAAAGGTGATGGCCGTCATTGGGTTTCCCCCGTCTATAAAGCCCATATCATAAAGGGGGAACCGCAGCTGATGGAGCCTGAAAAACACGGGGGATGGGCGTGGTATGATTTAACAAGGCTACCCGAATATCTGACCACTCCAACACGGCAGTTTTTAGCGCGCTATATAAAAGAAACGGCAAAATAAAAGCCCGCATTTAGCGAGCTTTCACATGATTTAACTTAGAGCTTATGACAGCTGTTTGATTATTCTGCCGCAACAACATCTTCGGCAGGCGCGTCATCCGTCTTTTTACGGCTTGGCGCTTTACGGCGGCGTTTCGGCGCAGGCGCGGCGTCCGCAACCGGCGTTTCTTTTTGCGGCGTAACAACTTCGAGGCCATCCGGCGTATCCGCTTCAGGTGCAGATACTTCGAGTGTTGGCGCGTCGGTCTTTACCTTTGGTGCATCATTTTTGGCACTCTCGTCTTTCCCCGCGTCATTATCACGGGCGCGTTTTACACGCGGAGGATAGCGGCGGGAGCGCCGAGATTCGTTATTATTCTCGCCGTCCTGACTCTCGCTATCATCATCATTACTGCGCTCTCCGCGCGCTACGCGTGCGGCCTCAGCCTGCTCGCGCGCCGCCTGTTTGGCGGCTTCTTGGGCATTAACAAGCCGCAAATAATGCTCCGCATGTTGGCGATAATTTTCTGCCTTTACACGGCTACCCGCCGCCGCTGCATCGCGCGCTAAGGTCGTATATTTCTCATAGATTGTACTGGCAGATCCACGAACTTTGACGTCAGGGCCATTACTATCCAAATTACGATTGGAATTATTATGATTATTATTGGACTTGTTACGATTACGTCCGCGTTGACGTTTCATAGTGTATTCCCAGTTATTTGACTGTGTAAAGTAACTCCATTTCGCTGGCAAACATCTCCGGCGATATTATATGGATAGTTAAGGCGGCTCTATAAGGCCAGACCTATATTTGAGGGGTTAGCAAAGCTTGCGCCCCCTGCATAGCTTTTTTTTGTAAAACATGAGGGCGGTAAATATTTTTCCGCTCATCAAAGGCTGTGATTTATATAGGGCCGCATTATTATCAAGATCACAACCCGCTGAGGCCGCTTAATATAATCACCCTTTATCAAGTTCTCCGAGTCGGAGCCAATCTTTGCGCTCCAGCCCATAAAGCTGGTCAAGAAATTCAAGCTGTAATCCTACAGGCTGAGTGTGCGGCGTGTTCCACATCACCGCAAGGCCAGCGCGGCGCTCTGGGTCAAAAAAAGCTAAAGCCCGATAGCCCGCAACCCCGCCTCTATGCCCAATAAGCTTACGCCCTGCATGATCGTAAATCCGCCAGCCATAGCCATATTTAGGATCTTCGAGCGCATAAAAATAACGGTCAATAAACTGTTTTTCCTTTGGCGTTCTGACATAGCCTGTTTGCATCGCTTTGCGTTGCTGCGCAGAGGTGAAAGAATGGCCATCAAAATGGACTGAAATCCAGCGCGCCAAATCTTTGACGGATGAATTAATTCCGGCCGCAGCGGGAACCCGGTAATAGGTCGGCAGGACCTCTCTATAAGGCACGCCGTTTCGGCGATGGGGCTTAGCCCAATTTTTAGAGCGCTGTAATCCCGCCAAGGTCACACTGGCTGTGTCCATGCCAAGCGGCTCAAAAATACGTTCATTCACGGCGGCTTTATAGGGCAAATCTGTCACCCGCTCGATCGTTTCAGACAGCGCATCAAAGGCGGCATTTTGATAGCTATGACAACTGCCGGGCGGGCATTGACGCGGCAAATTAGAAAGGCTTTGGCGGACACGTGCGCCCGTCCAATTATCTTCAATCCGTGTATCATAGGCATTACGGGGCAACCCAAGGCGGTGTGACATCACATGGCGCAAGCGGGCCGGCGCCTTACTGGGCGGCAGTTGAAGCGAGGGTGCCGTGCTACTGGCGGGATCATCAAGATGTAACCGGCCTTCCTCTATGAGGTCATATGTCAAGCTCGCAGCTACGCTTTTGGAGACAGAGGCCCAGCGAAACACTGTATCCGCATCTACTGCACGGCCACTCCCTTTCAGGGTCTCCCCGTAACCGCGCGCGAAGGTAATCTGCTCGCCCTCAATCACGGCCACTGACAAGCCGACCATTTCAGGATTTGCCATCATGATTTTAATGCGCCGATCAAGCGCCGCATAATCAACGCTCTGCGCCGCAGCCTTGATCGGCATAATCAGGGCCAAAATTAGGAGACATAAAGCGCGCATGACAACCTGTAAAAATTAAGCTTGATTATAGTCCAAAGCCGAAGATCGCGGCTAAAATAAGGCCGCCGACGACAACACGGTAGATCATAAATGGGAACATGCCGATGCGCTCAACAAGTTTCATAAAGACATGGATAGACGCATAGGCCGCAATGAATGACAAACCCGCCACAATAAGTCCATTAGACAGGCTCGCGACACCTGCGCCGCCGCTTTGCAGCTTATAAAGGGCATAAACTCCGCTTGCGCCAATAATAGGAACCGACATTAACATTGAAAACCGCGCGGCTTCGCTGCGGGTATAGCCGAGCTTTAAGGCCGCCGTCATAGTGATGCCAGAGCGCGACGTGCCGGGGATGAGCGCAAGAGCTTGCGCTGCCCCGATCATCGCCGCCCCGCGCCATGTCATGACCTCTATATCTTTATTACGCGCGCCCGTTTTATCCGCCCACCACAAGATCACACCAAAGATAATAAAAGCCAGCGCAATCACAAGCGGCTGCCGCAATATGACGTCATAGCCGCCAAGGCTTATCATCAAGCCCATAATGAGGGCGGGCGGCGTAGCAATGATTAAAAGCCATGCGAGAGATGCGTTCTTAGTTTTTTTACGGCGAAGCAAATCAAGGCCGCCCAATATCATAGCCGCAACGTCGCGGCGAAAATAAAGCATAACGGCAAAGAGAGAGCCGAAATGCGCCATAAGGTCAATTAACGGGCCTTGGTCAGGCCAATCCATTATAGCCGACGGCAGGATAAGATGCGCCGAACTCGATACGGGTAAAAATTCAGTCAGGCCTTGAATTATGGCCAGAATTAAAAGCTGTAACCATGACATAAAATGGCCTTAGGACTGTTTCGAAACGCGCGCATGCACTTGCTCGACTGTTTCCACCCGTTCGGAGTATCGGTCAACCAAATAGGGCGAGCGGCGGCGGGTTAGCCACGTAAACTTCACTAATTCTTCGGTCACATCAATGATGCGATCATAAAAAGGCGACGGCTTCATGCGATCATTATCATCAAACTCAAGCCAAGCTTTGGCGACGCTTGATTGGTTTGGAATCGTGACCATCCGCATCCACCGCCCCAAAATTCGCATTTGATTGACCGTATTAAAACTTTGCGAGCCGCCGCTAACCTGCATCAGCGCCAAGGTTTTGCCTTGGGTGGGGCGCACCCCGCCAATCGGCGCAAGCGGAATCCAGTCGATTTGCGATTTCATGATTCCCGTCATCGCGCCGTGGCGTTCTGGCGACACCCAGACCATGCCTTCTGACCACAGGGCCGCGTCTCGCAGCTCTTTGACTTTCGGGTGAGTGTCATCGCCGTCCGGTTGCGGCAAGCCATCGGCGTGGAATAGCCGCGTTTCACACCCATAGAATTTTAACAAACGCTCCGCCTCTTGGGCGACAAGCCGCGAAAAACTGCGCTCACGAATAGAGCCGTAAAGCAAAAGAATACGCGGAGCATGACCCGGATCATCCGGTGATTTCAACGCAGCAACATCAATCGGCGCGAGCGCATTCGGGCTGACATGTATCAAATCAAAATCGGCGGGGTTTCGGGTTATATCAGTCATAATATCTTCGCTTTAGCGTCATTGAGGCGCAAAACAAGAGAGAAAATGATGATATAGCTCCCCTTTACGCTCACCGGCACGTCCAATAGCGTTATGACGCCGACTTTATGCGTTTTCAGGAAAAATTGCGCCAAGTGGCAATATTGTAATAATTTTCCCTGCTTAATCATATTATTAAGCTGTAAACAGTCTGAATATAATCAATTTACTAGAATCAAATACACTTAGTAAATATTTTACATTTTATCCTCACATTGACAAATTGTCGCAGCTAACAACTTCCTGCTTTCTTATTAGCGCATCACTCTCCATAAGGCGCAACGCAGAGCCATAAGGCCGCGTCCCCGTATGAACGGGAGCCCATTATATTTTGGGCGTGAATGGGTGCAAGATAATAATAAGGTAAGGCTATGGCCGAAAAAATGTTACAATTTGTCGAGACCGAGCGGGATATGCCCGAAAAGCGGCAAGCCGAGACGCGCCGCGAGGATTTCCTCGAAATTTACGGGGATTACATTGACGCCAAAGCCAAAGAGCAAGCCTCGCGCTGTTCGCAATGCGGTGTGCCTTTTTGCCAAAATCATTGCCCCCTTGAAAATAATATTCCAGATTGGCTGCGCTTAACCGCTGAGGGCCGCTTACAAGAAGCTTACGAGACCAGCGCCGCAACAAATTCAATGCCCGAGATTTGTGGCCGCATTTGCCCGCAAGACCGCCTCTGCGAAGGGTCTTGCGTGATTGAGCAATCCGGTCACGGCACCGTTACGATTGGCTCTGTCGAGCGGTTTTTAACCGATAATGCATGGGATCAAGGCTGGGTGGCCCCTTTAAAGCCGCGCCGCGAGCTGCCTTTATCTGTTGGCATTGTCGGAGCAGGCCCGGCGGGCCTTGCAGCCGCTGAGTCGCTCCGTGAACAGGGCTGGCAGGTCACAATTTATGACCGTCATGACCGCGCCGGCGGCCTGTTGATTTACGGGATTCCGAACTTCAAACTCGATAAAGCCATTGTCGAGCGCCGCACGCAGCGCCTGAAAGACGGCGGCATTAATTTCGTCATGAACACAAATATCGGCACGGACATTAGCTTTGAGAAACTCCGCGCTAAGCATAATGCCGTTCTCATTGCGACAGGTGTTTACAAAGCGCGTGATCTGGCCTGTCCCGGCTCCGGGGCGGACGGCGTTGTCGCGGCTTTGCCTTTTTTAATCGAGAGTAACCGCCGCGGCCTTGGCGATGAAATAAACAGCGCAACGGCAGACGGGAAAGATGTTGTCGTCATTGGCGGCGGAGATACCGCTATGGATTGCGTCCGCACAGCCATCCGCCAAGGCGCGAAATCTGTGACATGCCTTTACCGCCGCGATCACGCCAATATGCCCGGCAGCGCCCGCGAGACGGCCAATGCCCAAGAAGAAGGCGTAAAATTTGAGTGGCTCGCCGCCCCGAAAGCCATCCATGATGACGGCGGGCATGTCAGCACTGTCCGCGCCGATAAAATGCGGCTCGGTGCAAAGGATGCCTCAGGCCGACAACGCCCTGAAGCCATAGAGGGCGCAGATTTTGACGTCAAAGCCGACCTCGTCATCAAAGCCCTTGGGTTTACGCCGGAAAATCTCAAAGATTTATGTAATGATCTCACGGTAACGCGCTGGGGCACTGTGCGCGTTAACCCGCTAACTTTTGAAACTAATCTCGACGGCGTTTATGCAGCGGGCGATATTGTTCGCGGCGCCAGCCTCGTTGTATGGGCGATCCGCGAAGGCCGCGACGCTGCCGATCACATGCATAAATATCTGAAGGCAAAACTTGCCGCAGAAACGCTAGAAGCCGCCGAATAACTTTAGCTGAGTAATTTCACTGGCAAAACAACTACAAAGGCCATTTCTGACTTTTGGCCCGCCTAAAACACGATAATTTGGAGCACGACTCATTATGACGAACTGGCTTGAAGATTACACAGAAAAACGCGACGCCCTTATAAAGGCGAACGCTTATGATCCCGCGCATGAGCATGATGCCTGCGGTGTTGGGTTTGTGGCCAGCCTTGATGGTAGCCCGCGCCGTGATGTTGTTGCGAAATCCATTCAGGCGCTGAAAAATGTCTGGCATCGGGGCGCTGTTGACGCTGACGGGAAAACAGGCGATGGGGCCGGTATTCGCCTTGATATTCCGCAAGGTTTTTTCAAAGCGCAAGTCGAGCGCACAGGTCATAAACCGTCTAAATCAAAAATTGCTGTCGGGATGATTTTCCTTCCGCGCACAGATTTTGGCGCACAGGAACACGCCCGAACTATCGTCGAATCCGAACTGATTAAAGAAGGTTTTTATATCTATGGCTGGCGGCAAGTGCCTGTCGATACAGATGTCATTGGCGAGAAAGCCAAAGCCACCCGCCCCGCGATTGAACAAGTTATGTTCCGCGACCCTAAGGGGCGCAAAGGCAATGCGCTAGAGCGTGAGCTTTATATCATCCGCCGCCGAATTGAAAAGCGCGTGATAGCCGCGGCGATACCAAGCTTTTACATTTGCTCACTTTCCGTACAAACAATTATTTATAAAGGCATGTTCCTTGCGGAAGATATTGATGCTTTTTTCCCAGACCTGAAAGATGAACGCTTTATTTCGCGCGCCGCGATTTATCATCAGCGCTATTCGACGAATACATTCCCGCAGTGGTGGCTCGCGCAACCCTTTCGGATGATCGCCCATAACGGCGAAATTAATACGGTGAAAGCCAATACGAATTTCATGAAAAATCATGAGATTAAAATGGCCTCTTCTGCCTTTGGTGAGCAAGCTGGTGACGTGAAACCGATCATCCAAAAAGGCAGCTCGGATTCAGCCGCGCTAGATGCGGTGTTTGAGCTTTTAGTTCGCGCCGGACGGTCCGCGCCTATGGCGAAAACCTTGCTGGTTCCCGAAGCCTATTCCAAACGCAGTGAGCTCATGCCGGAAAGCTGGCGCGGTCTTTATGAATATTGCAATGCCGTCATGGAGCCTTGGGATGGTCCTGCCGCTCTGGCGGCTTATGACGGCCGCTGGGTCGTCGCGGGACTTGACCGCAATGGCCTGCGCCCGATGCGCTATGCTAAAACCGATGACGGTATTTTAGCTGTCGGCTCTGAAACAGGCATGTGCCCGCTATCGGAAGATGTTATTATTGAAAAAGGCGCGCTTAAACCCGGCCGCGTTATCGCGCTCGATTTGGAAGACGGTAAATTCTACGACTCCGAAGCGATTTTAGATAAACTCTCCTCCGCGCGCCCTTATCACAAATGGCTGAAAAAAGTTGTCAATTTAGATGAGGAATTAGCCGGCCCAGAGCCCGAGGCGACACTGACGGGTGAAGCCCTTATTCGCCGCCAGCAATCTTGCGGGCAAACGCTTGAAGATATGGAGTTGATTCTCGCGCCTATGGCCGAAAAAGCTAAAGAAGCGATTGGCTCTATGGGTGATGATACCCCGCTCGCGGTCTTATCTGACATCTATCGTCCGCTATCGCATTTCTTCCGCCAAAATTTCAGCCAAGTCACCAATCCGCCGATTGATCCCTTGCGCGAAACCCGCGTCATGGGATTGAAAACGCGGTTTAAAAATCTGCGCAATATCTTGGCTGAAGATTCGAGCCAAACGAATGAAATGTTCGTCCTCGACAGCCCTGTCATGACAACTGGCATGTATAAGCGCTTCATGAATTTTGTTGGCGATAAAGCCGCGATTATTAACTGTAGTTTCGAGCGCCCAAAGCCGGGGTCTGCGTCTGGTTTCACATTAAACCGCGAGCTTCACCGCATTAAACAAGAGGCCATTGACGCCGTTAAATCAGGCGCTGAAAACATTATTTTAACAGATGAATTTACAACTGAGGACACGCCCTCTGCGCCGATGATTTTATGTGCTGGCGGCGTACATACCGCTCTTGTTGGCGCCGGGCTTCGATCTTCTTGCTCGATTATTGTGCGCTCTGCCGAATGTCTGGATACGCAATATTTTGCAGTCTTGATCGGCGCAGGCACCACCGCCGTTAATGCCTATATGGCCCAAGATAGCCTAACAGACCGCGTCAACCGCGGGCTGCTAGATATGTCTGTTGATACGGCCGTTGCCAATTATAAAGCCGCGATTGAAGGCGGGCTTTTAAAGATTATTTCAAAAATGGGTATTTCGGTTATTTCGTCTTATCGCGGCGGAAATAATTTTGAAGCGCTCGGCCTATCACGGGCTTTAGTTGCCGAATATTTCCCCGGCATGACGAGCCGTATTTCCGGCATTGGACTCGCGGGACTTGAAACTAAACTTCTTGAATCCCATGAACGTGCTTATGATGGCCGCGCGGTAACCTTGCCTGTCGGCGGGCTCTATCGTGTCCGCGCTAAAGGTGAGCGCCACGCCTATAAAGCCGAGATGATCCATATGCTCCAAGAAGCTGTGATGCGCGGTGATTTTGAGCTCTATAGGAAATATGCAGATATTGTAAACTCGGCCTCGCCTATTCAAATTCGTGACCTTCTTGGCTTTAGCGATATGGTGAAACCTATTCCGCTCCGTCAAGTTCAGGGCATTAATGAAATTCGCCGCCGGTTTTGCACCCCCGGCATGTCGCTTGGCGCGCTATCGCCCGAAGCGCATGGCACCTTAAATATTGCAATGAACCGTATTGGGGCGAAATCTGTTTCCGGCGAAGGCGGCGAAGATCCGGCGCGCTATAAAACACTGCCCAATGGCGATAACGCTAATTCTGCGGTCAAGCAAATCGCGTCTGGCCGGTTTGGCGTTACCGCAGAATATCTTAACCAATGCCGCGAAATTGAAATTAAAGTTGCCCAAGGCGCGAAGCCCGGTGAAGGGGGACAACTTCCCGGCTTTAAAGTTACGGAATTAATTGCGAAATTTAGAAACGCCACACCCGGCGTGACTTTAATCTCTCCGCCGCCCCATCATGATATTTATTCTATCGAAGATTTGGCGCAATTAATTTATGATCTTAAACAGATTAACCCCGTTGCCCGCGTCGCCGTTAAACTCGTCGCGAGTTCAGGCGTTGGAACCATTGCGGCAGGTGTCGCCAAGGCCAAAGCCGATACAATCTTAATCGCTGGCCATAATGGCGGCACAGGCGCATCGCCTAATACATCACTCAAATATGCAGGCCTCCCATGGGAGCTTGGCCTATCAGAAGCTCATCAGGTTTTAACCCTGAATAATCTTCGCGATCAGGTCACATTACGCACAGATGGCGGGCTTAAAACCGGTAAAGATATCGTCATGGCGGCGATGCTAGGCGCGGAAGAATACGGCATAGGCACCTTAAGCCTTGTGGCTATGGGCTGTATTATGGTGCGCCAGTGCCACTCTAATACCTGCCCTGTCGGCGTCTGTGTTCAAGACCCGCGCCTGCGCGAAAAATTCACAGGCACACCGGAAAAAGTCATTAACCTCATGACCTTTATTGCCGAAGATGTGCGCGAAATTCTTGCCAGCCTTGGCTTTGAAAAGCTTGAAGATATCATTGGCCGCACGGACTTGCTCACGCAGGTCTCTCGCGGGGCCGAACATTTGGATGACCTCGATCTTAACCCGATTTTGGCACAAGTTGATAAATCGCGTGTCAAAGATACACGGCGCGAGCGCATTGAAGTTCCTGAAACGCTGGATAGCGACGTTATTCGCGACGCTGAGAGCTTTTTCAAACGCGGCGAGAAGTTACAGCTGACTTACGGCGTACTTAACACACACCGCGCTGTCGGTACGCGAACATCGTCAGAAATTTATAGAACTTTTGGCCAAAACGGCATTGCAGCTGGGCAGCTTACGCTTCACCTGCGCGGCTCTGCGGGGCAATCCCTCGGTGCCTTTGGCGTCAAAGGCCTGCGGATTGTTCTCGACGGGGATTCAAATGACTATGTCGGCAAAGGCCTGTCCGGCGCAGATATTGTGATTTCCAAACAAGGCCGCACACGGATTGACGCCCATAAAAGCGCGATCATCGGCAACACGTGTCTTTACGGCGCGACCTCTGGCTCGCTGCTGGCGGCGGGCCGTGCCGGCGAGCGTTTCGCTGTTCGTAATTCAGGCGCGATTACCGTTATTGAAGGCTGCGGCACGAATGGCTGTGAATATATGACGGGCGGAACGGCCGTTATTCTCGGAATGGTTGGTGATAATTTCGGCGCCGGCATGACCGGCGGCATGGCCTATATTTATGATGAAGACGGCCAGTTTGAGAAAGCAGCCAATCCCGATAGCATTGTTTGGCAACGGCTCTCCGCGCAGCATTATGAAGATGATCTGAAAGCGTTAATCGCCCATCATGCGCGTGAAACACGCTCTGAATTTGCACAAAAGCTCCTTGATGAGTGGGAGCTAGAGCGCGGGAAATTCTGGCAAATCATTCCCAAAGAAATGCTAACGCGCTTAAAACATCCCCTGAAAGACGCCGCTTAATCGGCGTCTTGACGCGGCGGCGATAAGACCATGTAAATTTCATCACTATGCCCGTCGTTAATATTAATAACGGCGGGACGTGATGGGTTGAAATGCAAAATAGGCGCTGCAATCTGCTCGCAGTTCTGATTTGTTTGTCTGCAAATATTAGCTTTTAGAACAGATAAAGCGCTGTCGTTTTCTATAACGGATAAATTCACAATAACATCGCCATTTGGGGACGCTATCACAATGTCGGTCATGTAATCATCTTGTGCTAAAATCGGCGTTGTCAGTGATCCATCATCCATTCTGACAGTTAAATCATAAATACGGGGCGCATGATGATGATGGCTTTGGGTATAGGCCCATGTCCCAATATGGCCGATGAGCATGCCGATAATACCCATGCCGGCCCATATCAGCCAAGGCCGTTTTTGCGGCAACCGCGCAGATGTGGTTTGAATATAGCGGCGGATAAGTCCACGCACTAAATCACTGACCGTGCGGCCCTCAGTGTCAGCAACAGCGGCCAGTTTTTGCTTATCCTCATAGGACAAGCGAATTTCTAATTTTTCAGATTTCTTACTCATATCTTTTTTATCAGTCGCGGTCATCAATCCCTCCGGTGAATAGCCTTAGCTAAACGGAGATATAAATAAAAAGCAAAAGAAACTCTGTCATTACGCGCCTGATTTTATGTCATGACAGGATTTACGGCGTAGCCCGCTTGGCTCCAAGCGGGCGGCATTGCTCTATTGGCAAGTTTAAGACGGGGGCTTTATCGCTAGTTTGCCCAATTTGCGCCCGCCATGTCTGCGCATAATTAGGATCTTTAGCCGCGCCAAAGCCAATATCATTAAATAAAGCCATGCCTGCACGGCCCCAATCTGCACCGTCTATCGCTGCGTCTTCCATAAGGCGAAAAGCCTCAGCTGGTGACACGCTATCTATCAAGCCCCAATAGGCCGCATAGGCCTTGAGTGCGCGCCCTTGTTTTTGAAAAACCTTGCTGACGTTACCGCATCCCCGCCGCTGCGTAAAGCGCGTCGATAGCCGCCATTTGCGCGGCGGCGTCTTGAGCGGCTATGCGCGGCGCGGCGCCGTTAATCATATCAATGAAATGTCCGAGCTGATGGTCATAGGTTGTCATCTCGCTCGGCCCGCAGATAATATCATCGAGCCCTGTGATATCAGAGCTAATTTTATAGCCGCGGTGCGGGGCGACAAAACTATCAAAACGTAAGCTTCCATTTTGGCTTATAAGTTCGATATAATCCTCTCGCGGGGCTGTCTCGCGCATATCACAGGCCAGCTCGGCCTGAATATTGCCGAAACGGGCCTGCGCCGTTAAAGCGACATCGACGCCATATTGCATGTCGGCCTTTGCGCGGACATCTGTTGGCTCCCCAAATAACTGCCGCAAAGCATGGAGATTATAACAGCCTAAATCCATTAAAGCACCGCCGCCCAATTCTGGAATATAGCGAAGCTGTCCGGGCCTATTCGGAATTGATACTTTAAAGACACTGCGGGCAGATGTTATCTCTCCAAGCTCGGGGCGGTTTATATAGTCTTTGAATATATCAAAGGCGGGATGGAAAAAATAATGAAAAGCTTCGAGTAAGACCGCGCCGCTTTTCGCCGATGCGCTCACCATGCGCCGCGCCTCTTGGGCTGTCATAGAGATTGGCTTTTCGCATAACACATGCACGCCGCGCAACAGGGCCGCTTCAACAAGATCAAGATGAAAGGCCGGCGGCAAAGCACAATAAATCATATCAAGCTCGGCTGTTTCAGCCAGCGAGTTATAATCTGTTAAGGTCATATTTTCCAGATTATGCTCACGGCAATAATCGCGGCCCCTATCATGATCGCGGCAGGCAAGATGCGTCAATATAGAATCTTCACGCTTTAAAGCAGGATGAATAATGCCTTTGGGCGCAATCCGCGCCGCGCCCAAGAGTCCAATTTTAATCATGGCGTAAACGTCCTATCTTTTGGCTAAAGCCTCACGCAGCGGCTCGACTAAAACATCTTTTGCGGCCGCGCAAAGCTCAATCGATTCCAAGGTTTGTTTCAGGCTTCGCTGATAGCCCGGAATGACCTCGGCATTGGCCTCGAAAAAAGCTTTGGCTTCATCACGTTTGTCGAGCGAGCAAAACCCGCCTGCGTAACCCGGCATACCGCCCTTACGGACATCTGCAATCCGAAGATTAACAAATTCTGTAAAGTTACTTTTCAGCCACTCCCATGTCTGGTCACCATATTTTTCTGATCCGATTAAGCTGCCAATTAAACCGCTAGCATAGCTGTCTGTTAAGGTGGTTTGATCCGTTAACGCCATATCCAGCAAGCGCGCATAAACGGCGTCATCCTGCACCGCGCCCAAAGCGCTGCGGGCTGCATTTTTTTCAAACACAGAGCCATCTTTTACAAGCGCGAGAAGCGGCTCAGTCATGGCCACTGAATCCGCCCGCATGGCAGAGGATAACCCCAAGCCAAGCATATTCGGCGCAATCGCAGATTTATCACCGGCGATATAGGCGCGGCCTTTTGCGGCGAAATCACGCCGTAAATCTTCGTCTTGGCCAAAGCGGATAAGGCGTCCCGCCAATGTTGGCGCCAAGAGGCGGCCTTCAATGGTGCGCGTGCCCGCAATTTTCTCATAACGCGCTTTAAATAAATCATTCGTATATTTCGCAAGATCGCCCCGAGAGCTTTCAGGAAGATATTCATACATAAACCCAAGGCGGCGGCCAGATGTCGAGGCCACATCATATTCAGGATGCTGCGAAAGGGCCTCCATGCCCTTTAAAAAGCTCGTAGCGCTCACGGCATTCGCGCTAAAACCGGCGGATAAGCTATCTGCTACTGTCAGGACTTCCCGCGTGTTAAGCGCATCAATATTATCTAAAAGATTATCCCACGCCGCATCATCCATAGAGAAACGGTAATAGCCTGCGCCGTCAGCATTCAGCGTCGCCCAATCCGCGCAGCCCTTTGTTTCAGGTTTAAGCGTCGCCGTTTCTGTTGTCATCAAACGGCAGCTTTTATTGGTCTCGCCGTCAATGCCGTAAGCCACGCAAACGGGAATATCCCAGCTTTGACCTTGCGCAATACGCGAGCCGAGCGGCGCGTAACGTGACTGCGAGAGTTTAATTTCGGTCTGCTCATCTTTACAGGTTAAATCAGCGCGAACCAAAGGGACTCCCGGTTGATCGACAAAGCTTTTCATGGCATCGACGACATCAGGGTTTTTCGATCCTTCGGCAATACTCTCAAAGAAATCATCCGCTGTCGCCACATCATCGGCATAGCGTTTCATGTGAAGACGCACGCCATCGCGGAAAGCCTCCTCACCGACAAAGCTTTCAAACATGGATAACACACCGCCGCCCTTTCGGTAGGTGATGCTATCAAATTGATCTATGACATTTTCACTGCGCAATAGCGGCTCACGTATTTTACGCGTTGTTGAGAGGCTATCCAGACCCATCGTCCCGAGCGCGCCGCGTAATGTATTGCGGTCAAAATTACCGTCGGGAAAAGCCAGATGCGTGCCTTTATTTCCCGACCATGTTGCAAAGGCCTCATTGAGCCAGATATCCTCCCACCAAAATGGCGTGACTAAATTACCAAACCATTGGTGAGCCAACTCATGGCTGTGCACGCTCGCATAGCCGCGTTTAACGCGCAAAGCCGAGTCTTCATTCAGTAGAATAAGCGATTCACGGTAAACAATCGCGCCCGGGTTTTCCATCGCGCCAAAAGCATAATCAGGCGCGGCAATCAAATCGAGTTTTTCATAAGGATATTCGGAGCCGAAATAGCCCTCAAGCGCTGATAAAATAGCTTCCGTATTCTCAAGGCCATATTGAATTTTATCGGCATCGCCTTTGGCCGTTAGGCCGCGCAGCGTCAGCCCGCGGCTACGGATTTCATTGGGCGGAATATCGCCAAACTCATTAATGTCATAAGGGCCGACACCATAAGCAACCAAATATGTTGGAAGCGGGCGCGTGGTTTCAAACTCATGTTTCACCCAGCCATCATCCATGGTTGTGGTCTTGGTTTTCGGCGTGTTGAAATAAACAACATCATCCGCAGGAGCCGTAATCGTGACTGTGAACGGCACTTTAAAGCGCGGCTCGTCAAAGCTTGGAAACGCTTCGCGCGCGCCAATCGGCTCCATTTGGGTGACAATATAATTATCCTCACCGCGCGTCACTTTATAGGCTGAATTAAGCGCCAAGTTAAACGGCGTTTCATAGGGAATACGCAATCGGCCTGTCCCAGCCGGTAAAATAGTTTCAGAATTAAACCGCGCGACACCTGACGGCGCTTCGGCCGCCGGTATTTCCGTAAAACTCAGCGCAATCGCTTCGCCGCCGCTTGGCGTAAAGCTTGCGCCGGTTACGCTCATCTCTTTGCCGTGAAACCAAATTTGTGTGGTCGGCTTATCAATGGTAACATCAATATGGACAACGCCTGAATAGCCCGCATCATCAGGATTAATTCGCATATCAATCTGGTAAGCGGTGGGCGTGACATTTTCGCCGAGCTGCGCATGGGGAATATCATTTTCGACAAAAGGGGCCTGCGGCGCAGTGGAAGCATCGCCGCCGCCCGGTTGGCAGGCAATTAAAGCGATTGAACTCGCCCCAAACACGGCTGCTTTGAGGCATGATTTTATAAGTTTTTGAGGTGTCATGGCATTACTTTCGAAAATCTCTTATGGGCTCATAACGCTTTGCTCTGGGAACCGCAAAGTAAAACTTAAAGCGGGATTATAAAATTGGGCTAGCGGGCCGCGTTATTTTCCCGTAAAGGCGACGCCGTGAAGACATCTAACCCTATATCGCAATCCCAAGGCGCGGCGCAGCCGCCAAGACCCGCTATCTTACCCGAAGGTCACAGCGGGCGATTAGACCCAGAGGATAGCGCCAAAATCACCCGCCGCGTCACAGCGCTCACCGTTTTTATTGCGCTTGTTTTAGCCGCAGGGAAATTTGTGATCTGGCAGCGCTCCGGCTCTGTTGGAGTGCTGTCTTCGCTTGTCCACTCCGCGCTCGACTGCTTCGGCGCGCTGAGTAGTTTTTTCGCCGTCCGTTATGCCGCAAAACGGCCCAACTTATCTTACCGCTTTGGCACAGGTAAAGCCGAGAGCTTTGCGGCGGTTTTTCAAGTCTGCCTGATTATACTTGCCGCCACCCATTTACTCGAAACAGCCACCCATAGCTTATCACATAATCATGCTCTAACGGGCGATATGTGGACATTTATCGGCTTAGTCTGTCTTATGGGATTAGGCCTCGGCTTACTCATCATTCAAAGCCGCGCCATCCAATCAACGGGCTCCTTGGCTATTCGCGGAGACCGCGCCCATTATTTTGCTGATTTCCTCTCAACGAGCCTTGTCATCATCGGACTTTTGGCGGCGCTTTATACGCCGTTTCATGAGGCCGATAGCCTTGTCGCCATTGCCATGGCGCTCTGGCTTTTATGGACGGCGTTTAAAATTGCACGCCTTGCTTGGGCGCAGCTAATGGATAAAGAACTGCCTGAAACTGATCGTCAAATCATTTCTGACATCGCCTTATCTGACCCCAATATCATTGCCATTCACAATCTACGCACCCGGGCCTCTGGCCCGCATGTTCACATTCAAATGCGGCTTGATCTGCCCGATGATATCTCCTTATCCGACGCCCATCAGCGGATTATCGGATTAGAACAGCGCTTGATGAACGCCTTCCCAGCCGCAGACATTCTAATTCATCCGCACCCCATCGGCTGCGAGGACACGCATGGCAATCGCCGTTTTCACATTGACGGCGATGATTGCCAAGTTTGTCACGATCATCCGCAAGGTCATCCCTAAGGTCATCCCCCTCCCCCAAGATCATCTCCAAGATTATCTCCAAGATTATTATGGGGCAAAAACATCATAAAATGACGCTGCATAAAATGACGCCGCGCCTGCAAGGTTAATCCTTTCTTACCAAAGCCGCGATATGTAGCCCATTATGCGCACGCTTTATCATTGGCCTTTTGATCCGGCATCCCGCCAAGCGCGGATTGCTTTGGCCGAGACAAAATTGAAATTTCGGCTGGAGGCCGTCAATCCGTGGCAGCCGCCAGAGGATTTCATGCAGCGCTGCATTGAAGGCCGACCGCCAGCCCTCATAGATCATACCCAAGATAATAGCCGCCTGATCGCCGGCAGCCGCGCGATTTGTGAATATGCACATGATATATCAACCAAATTACCCTTAATCCCAAAAACGCCGTTTGAGCGGGCGGAAATGCGCCGGCTGTGTGATTGGTTTGACACGCGATTTTCTGAAGATGTTATTGGCTGTATTCTGGGCGAACGGCTTGAAAAATCGCTAAATGGCGGCGGTGCTCCTGATGCCGACGTTTTGCAATTAGGCCGCCAGAATTTAGAGTTCCATCTGAGTTATATGACATGGCTCCTTGAGCGGAGAACATGGTTGGCGGGTGAGCAGTTTAGCTTAGCTGATATTGCCGCCAGCGCATCGCTATCCTGCCTTGATTATTTCTCTGAAATTTCGTGGAAAGCTTTCCCGCGCGTCAAGTCATGGTATCAAACGATAAAGTCACGGCCAAGTCTGCGCCCGCTCCTACAAGACCGCTTGCCGAGTCTACTGCCGCCGCGCCATTATAGCGACCTTGATTTTTAATCATGAAGCTATCTCGGCGCGTCATATCTCGCTGTGAAACATTAGGCTTCACCGCGCCCTATGTTTTAAAGACAGCTGATTTTGAGGCCCAAGCCGGGGCGCGGTTAAAGGATTTTGTCGATCAAGATTATCACGGCGACATGGCGTGGATGAAAGACACGCTAACGCGCCGCCAACATCCGCAAAATCTGTGGCCAGAGGCAAAATCGGCGCTTGTTCTTGGATTTAATTACGGGCCTGACCATGACCCCATGGATAATCTAAAGGACAAAAATAAAGGCAATATTTCCGTCTATGCCCGGGGCCGTGATTATCATGATATTATGAAAGGGCGGCTAAAAGAAATTGCCGGACTTTTGGCGCAAGACACAAAAAAAGACGTTAAAATATTTGTGGATACGGCCCCGCTTATGGAGAAGCCCCTCGCCATGCTCGCGGGACTAGGCTGGCAAGGAAAACATACGAATATCGTCAGCCGTGAGTTTGGCTCATGGCTTTTTATTGGAACAATCCTGAGCGCCGCAGCCCTAACCCCAACCCCCACAGAGATTGACCATTGCGGCAGTTGCCGCGCCTGCCTGGATGTCTGCCCGACCCGCGCTTTTCCCGCGCCCTATCAACTGGATGCCCGAAAATGTATTTCCTATTTAACGATCGAATTTAAAGGCGAAATCCCGCTAGGTTTACGCGAAGCCATGGGTAATCGTATTTATGGCTGTGATGATTGCTTGGCCGTCTGCCCGTGGAATAAATATGCCCAAACCGCGCAAGACGCCAAAGTCAAAGCCCGCACCGACTTAAATCAACCTTCATTGTCAGATTTAGCCGCGCTAGATGACGCCGCGTTTCGCCGCCTGTTTTCCGGCTCCCCGATCAAACGTATTGGCCGCGATCAATTCATCCGAAATGTTCTTTACGCCATCGGCAATAGCGGCGACCCAAGCCTAAAACCTGCGGCGAAAGCCCATATAAACTCTAAAAACCCAATTTTAGCAAAAGCCGCAATTTGGGCGATGCAAAAACTATAAAAACACGCATAGCGTGAACCTTGCTCTATTTTTAGTTATGATTCGCCTGTAATTCAACTCATGCGCGCCCTGTCACACCCTCTTGTTTACAGGTTTAATTCTTCCTATGAGAGACATTGGGGGAGACATCGCGGCATTTTATGCCGCGCAGGGTGATAATGCGGCATTTTTTGTCGCAGAGATGGATTACGATTCTGCCATTGTCGACGATATAGATAAAGCCTATGTCCCCGCCGATATCAATATTACAGCTATCCCCTCTGCCAAAGAGTTATCACACGGCTTAAAGCCTGCGCCGTTTATTTGTTATGGCTGTTATGCTGCCCTCGCCGGATTAATGAGTGGTCTTATCCTTTTCCCCAGTAAAACCGCCGCCTTTTTGGCAGGGCTCATAGGCGTTTTTGGAGCGGTGATTGGGCTGCTGCGCCTTGCCGCAACGCTTTTGCCTTTAGCCAAGACGCACCACCCAATATTTGGAGCAAATACTGACCACAACCGGCCTGATATTTGGCCGCGTTATAGCGTATTCGTCCCGCTTTATAAAGAAGCCCAGATTGTGCCGCGCTTAATGGAAAATCTAGCTGCGATTGACTATCCGCAAGATCGGCTTGAAATATTCATGATATGCGAAGCGGATGACGGCGCAACATTACGGGCTGTCAGGCGGCATATTCGCGCGCCGTTTAAACTTATCTCAGTCCCGCCGTCACTGCCGCGCACAAAACCCAAAGCACTAAATTATGCTTTGCAATATGCAAATGGTGAGCTTGTCACTATTTATGATGCGGAGGACAACCCTCACCCCCAGCAATTAAAAACCGCTGCATCGACATTTTTTACATCACCAAATTTAGGCGCGCTACAAGCGCCGCTTGATTATTATAACTGCAAAACAAATTGGCTGACGCGGCAATTTTCTTTGGAATATGGCTTTCTCTTTCGGGTTTGGTTACCCTTTCTGACGCGGCTCGGCTTACCGTTCCCGCTCGGCGGGACGAGTAATCATATTCGCCGCGATGTCCTCGACAGCCTCGGTGGATGGGATGCCTATAACGTCACGGAAGACGCCGATTTAAGCTTCCGCATTGCCGCCTCTGGGCAAGATATTGGCTATATTCCATACCCCACGCGGGAGGAAGCCGTAGAGGATTGGAAAGCTTGGCAATATCAGCGCGCAAGATGGATGAAAGGGTTTTTACAAACATGGCTTGTCCATATGTCGCGCCCGCTTAGCCCGCTGGGATGGCGCGGGATTTTGCGCTTTATCACGTTGCAAATCACAATCGGCAGCGCGCTACTCGCCGGATTAGTTCATGTCCCTTTTATGCTCTATCTCATCGGCTTAATGGCCTTACGTACAGCTGGATATGATTTTCAGCCGCCAGCTATATGGGTCTGGACGGGGCTTGGTCTGTGCTATGCATCGGGGATAATCTCTGGGGTTTTAGCCGCTATTCGCCTCAAGAAAAACCACTTGATCCCGCATAGCTTACTCATGCCGCTCTATTGGTGGCTCCTTTTTCCGGCCACACTCCAAGCGATAAGCGAGTTTTTAATCTCACCTTTTCACTGGAATAAAACTGAACATGGGCTTACAGCCATTTCCGATAGTCAATCGGTAGAAGCTGTACCCCCTCATGTCGCATGATATTTTAATAAGCTGTTTTATGTTTCTAGGCCTGATTGGGTTTGGCATTTTTGGCTTTAACCGCCAATTAGGCAAAAACCGCGATTTAAGGCCGCGCCGCATCCCGTGGATATTTTTAGCCATGGCCGCTTTCGCGACAGCCTTTATGGTCTTGGTCCATATTGTCAATCTGTTGGGCTTTGAAACGGGGACCCGATGAGCGCGGCTCTCAACCTTCGGCTTTTGGGCCTAACGGGCCTCGCTTTGATTGCCTTTGCGGCAAATTCTTTATTGGCGCGTGCAGGATTAATCAGCCCCGATATGGGCGCGAAGGAATTTACGCTCATCCGGCTTATATCCGGCGCGGTCATGCTAGCGGTTTTATTACGTTTCACGCCAGCGTCAAAACGCTCAACCCGCTCAGGCTCATGGTGGGGCGCAGCTATGCTGCTCCTCTATGCGCTGATGTTTTCTCTGGCTTATGTTACGCTGGATACAGGTCTGGGCGCGCTCTGCTTGTTTACGGCGGTTCAGTTGACAATTCTTGGGGCCGCAGCCTTTAAGAAAACGCTCAGCACCCGTGAAGCGCTTGGCGCGTTTATCGCCTTTGGCGGATTTATTTATTTAATTCTCCCAACCCTCAACGGCGCAGGCGGGATGGGCATTTTTATGATGGCCTTATCCGGCATCGGCTGGGGCGTTTACACATTACTCGGACGCGGAGCAAAAGCGCCCTTGGCTTTAACTGGATATAATTTCACCCGGGCCTCTCTCCTGTCTTTGCCTTTGCTTCTGTTGATATTTCCATCCCCTATTGTCTCGATTGAGGGCATTGGCCTCGCCGTGATATCCGGCGCGCTAACATCAGGCTGCGGCTATGCGGTTTGGTATGCCGTCCTACCGCAGCTCCGGCGATCTATTGCAGGGGTGAGTCAATTACTCGTCCCGCCGCTGGCAGCCTTAATGGGCTGGATTGTTTTAGGCGAAGCGCTAACACTCCGCCTTCTGATTGCCACATTAATTATTCTGAGCGGTTTAATGATTGTGACGTTAAA
>CAZEOD010000030.1:0-13645 GCA_964513675.1 uncultured Caulobacterales bacterium
CGCGCCGTGCTTAATGACCCCGCCATATTCCTGCGCGGTTCCCGGTAAAAAGCCCGGCACATCAACAAGGCTGAGCAGCGGAATATTAAAGGCATCGCAAAAGCGCACAAAACGCGCGGCCTTACGCGAGGCATCGCTATCAAGACAGCCCGCCAGCACCATGGGTTGATTGGCAACCACGCCGACCGTTTGCCCTTCAAGGCGGATAAAACAGGTCACGATATTTTTGGCAAAATCCTTTTGAATTTCGAACATATCGCCTTCATCAGCCAGTTTGGCGATCAGCTCTTTTATATCATAAGGCAAATTCGGATTTTCCGGCACAAGCGTATCGAGGCTCTCGTCAAGGCGGTCATGATCGTCAAAAAATGGCCGCTGCGGCAGGCCGCTACGGTTGGAAAGCGGCAGAAAATCAAATAAGCGGCGGATTTCCGCCAAAGCTTCCATATCATTATCAAAGGCACCGTCCGCCACAGAGGATTTACTGGTGTGAGTCGCCGCCCCGCCCAGCTCCTCTGCGGTCACAACTTCATTTGTCACCGTTTTCAAAACATCTGGCCCCGTGAGGAACATATAAGAGCTATCGCGCACCATGAAGATAAAATCGGTCAGCGCCGGCGAATACACCGCCCCGCCCGCGCTCGGCCCCATAATCACGCTGATTTGCGGCACGACGCCGCTGGCTTTGATATTATTTTGAAACACATCCGTATAGCCCGCTAGGGAGCTAACGCCTTCTTGGATGCGCGCCCCGCCGCTATCATTCAGGCCAATAATCGGCGCGCCGTGCTTCATCGCCATCTCTTGGATTTTGCAAATTTTACGGGCATGAGTTTCCGATAGCGAGCCGCCAAAAACGGTAAAGTCCTGCGCGAAAACAAAGGTCTTTCGTCCATTAATCGTGCCCCATCCTGTGACAACGCCGTCGCCGGGAATATGGTTTTTATCCATGCCAAAATCGACGGCGCGGTGTTTGACGAACATATCAAATTCTTCAAAAGAGCCGGGATCGAGTAAAAGCTCAAGCCGCTCGCGCGCCGTCAGCTTGCCTTTGCTATGCTGATTATCAATGCGCCGCTGCCCGCCGCCCAATCGCGCTTTGGCGCGGCGATCTTGGAGTTGATCTATTACCGTCATATGTCAGCCCTTTTTATATGGCTTTTCTTAAAAAATAAGGACTTAAAAGTCACTCTATATCTCATCTGTTATATGATGAATCGATTATTTTCTGCGGCTGAGCCGCGGCACCATCCGTATTAAAATATCGTCTTTATCTTTGAAATGATGCTTCAGCGCCGCAGCGACATGGAGCAAAAGCAAGAGAAATACAAGAATCGACAGAATTTCATGGGCCTGTTTAAGTGTCTCCTCCAGCTTTTCCGATTGCGGAATACCGGGAATATGCGGCCAAGGCACAAATTTGAATAATGTCGTCTTTAGCCCAAATGTTGACGCCGAGACCATGGCCCAGCCCGAGAGAGGAATACCGATCATAAGGGCGTAAAATGCTTTATGAGATAGCCCCGCAATACGGCGCTCCCATGGCGTCATGCTATCTGGCAAGGCCGGCGGTTTATGGCCAAGCCGCCAGATAAGCCGCAATACAGATAGAAGCAAAATCATAATACCAAAGGATTTGTGATATTGATAAAGCTCGAATTTAAGGCTGCTTGGGTCAATCATATGCATGATTTTGCCGCCGGCTAATTGCCCAATGATTAAAATAGCGATTATCCAATGTAGCCATATGGCAACACGCGAATATCGGGCCGTCTTAATGGATTGTGTCATATTAACCCCCTCATTTTAGCGCCCCTGCGAAATTTCTCTGTCTGCACGTTAGCCTAACTCAAAGCAGCATTAAAGCCGAATAATAAAGCGCGTTAAAGGCGCGTTAAATGCGCGACATATTGCACGAGGCGTTGATTTAACTTGTCACGCTGCGCTGCGCCGCTTAATGGCCTATTTATGACGCAGCCTTCGATCAATATTCGTAAAACTCGCCAAAATCGCCGCCTTGCATTAATTGGGATTATTGGCGCCGCTTTGGCTCTGACTGTTTTCTTAGTGGCAATGGCGCTGCGCGAACAAATTGTATTTTTCAAAACGCCAACCGATATTGTCACCGAGGGACTTGCGCCGAATGAGCGCGTCCGCATTGGCGGCCTCGTAAAAGACGGCTCGGTTATCCGCGAAGGGCAGACAATTAATTTCGTTGTCACCGATACGGCGAATGATCTGCCTGTAAGCTATACGGGCATTATCCCTGATTTATTCCGCGAGGGTCAAGGCGTTGTCGCCGAAGGCACGGTCAATGCCGCAGGTCTTTTTACCGCCGATACAGTGCTTGCCAAACATGATGAGAATTATATCCCCAAAGAAGTCTCCGAAGCGCTAAAACAACAAGGCGTTTGGCAAGGTGAGACCCCCGAAGGATGATCCCAGAGCTTGGACATGCCCTGCTGATTGCGGCGGCCTTAACGGCGCTGATTTGCTTTGCCCTGCCCCTTCTCGGATGGCGCCTCGCCGATAGGCGCTTAATGCGCAGCGCGGGGCCATTATCGCTCCTGCAAATGTTTTTCGTGACCGGAAGTTTTGCCGCACTTATTGCCAGTTATGTTCAATCTGATTTCTCGGTTCTGAATGTTTGGCAAAACTCCCATACAGATCAACCCTTGCTCTATAAGTACACATCAACATGGGGAAACCATGAAGGCTCTATGCTGTTATGGGTCTGGATTTTGTCACTATTTGGCGGTGGCCTCGCGTTATTTGGAACGCGCTTGCCGCGTGATTTACGAACCGTCTCGCTCTCCATACAAAGCCTGATGACCATGGTGTTCAGCCTGTTTGTTTTGCTGACCTCTAATCCCTTTACGCGGCTTTTTCCGATCCCGCAGCAAGGCCGCGACTTAAATCCGATTTTGCAAGATATTGGACTCGCGATCCACCCGCCGCTTTTATATGTCGGCTATGTTGGCTTTTCCATGACCTTCACCTTTGCCGCCGCCGCGCTATTACTTGGCCGCGTTGACCAAGCTTGGGCGCGCTGGGTTCGGCCTTGGACATTGCTCGCATGGATATTCCTAACCCTCGGCATCGCTATGGGCTCTTACTGGGCTTATTATGAACTGGGCTGGGGCGGCTGGTGGTTTTGGGATCCCGTAGAGAACGCCTCCTTGCTGCCGTGGCTTTCAGGGACAGCCTTACTCCATTCTGCGATTGTATCAGAGAAACGCGGCGGGCTTCGGATTTGGACGCTATTACTGGCGATCTTAACATTTGGCCTCAGCCTGCTTGGCACCTTCCTTGTGCGCTCTGGCGTCATTACATCCGTGCATAGTTTTGCTACGGATCCGCAGCGCGGGCTTGTGATCCTCGGTATTCTCGCCTTTTTTATTGGGACAAGCTTAAGCCTTTTCGCCTTGCGCGCGCCCAAGCTAAAAGCGGGACGATTATTCGACCCCATCAGCCGTGAAGGCGCGCTTGTGTTTAATAATATTTTCCTGTGCGCATCTTGCGGGACTGTATTATTCGGCACGCTCTATCCTGTTTTTCACGAAACTTTTACGGGGCAGAAAATCTCTGTTGGCCCCCCGTTTTTCAACCTTACTATGGTGCCGCTATTTATTATTCTTTGCCTCGCCCTGCCCTTTGGGCCGTTCATGCGCTGGAAGAAAGCGGATGGCCGCGCGCTGTTTCAGCGCCTCGCTGTTATCGCCGGCATAGCGCTACTGATTGGATTTGCGGTTTACCTCATAAGCGCAGAAAGACCGCGCCTCGCGCCTCTCGGCATCGCTTTAAGTTTATGGCTTATTTTAGGCTCTATCTATGAGCCGCTCTCCCGCGCGAAGATTTTCCGAGTTTCTGCCGCGGAGACTATGCGCCGCCTTACGCGCCTCACCCGCGCGAGTTGGGGCATGGTCATGGGCCATATCGGTCTCGGTGTCACGGTGCTGGGTATTGTCGCTGTCACAGGCTGGGAGACAGAAGACGCGGCCCTTATGCGTGTTGGTGACCAAATAACAGCCCAAGGCTATGTTTTGCAATTTGAGGCCATAGATAATGTTAAGGGACCAAATTATATCGAAGATAAAGGTCTGTTTACGCTGCTTAAAGACGGCGAGCTTGTCACTCGTTTTGACCCGTCCAAACGGTTTTATGAAGCGCGGCAAATGCCAACAACAGAGGCGAGCCTTTATACGCAAGGGCCGACGCAGCTTTATCTCTCGCTCGGAGAGGTCCGTGATAACGGCGAGATTGTTGTTCGCTTTTACCAAAAACCGTTCATCTTGCTCATCTGGTTCGGAGCCATAATTATGGCTTTGGGTGGTGTTTTATCATTTTCAGATCGGGCATTATGGGCGCGTAAGAAAAAGAGCCAAACTGCAAAATCTGATGCTAAACCACAGCGTAAAGCCAAGACATGACGCGCAGTTTTGCCCGCATAATCCTTACGGCCTGCGCCGCCGCAATATTGCATCACAGTGCAGCCGCCGTTCCGCCCGATGAGCAGCTCAAAGATGCTGCGCTTGAAGCGAAAGCGCGAGAGATCAGTAAAGAGTTGCGCTGCCTCGTCTGCCAAAATCAATCCATTGATGATTCGGATGCTGAGCTTGCGAAAGACCTCCGCCGCGTTGTACGCGAACGCCTTAGCGCCGGTGATGATGAGGCGGCAATCAAAGACTTCGTTGTTGAGCGCTATGGTGAGTTTGTGCTTTTAAAGCCAAGGCTAACTGCGCAAACGGCGATTTTATGGGGCAGTCCGCTTTTGCTCGTTCTTCTCGGCATTGGCTTTGCCGGCTATACGCTCCGGCGTCAGCCCGATCACGGTATTGAGGCCGAAACTAATAATATCGGCTTGCCGCTTTCCGAGGATGCAAAGACGGTTTTGGACAGCCTCCGCCGCGATTAAAAAGCCCGCGATGATATGGCGCCGCAAAACCCGCTTCAACAGCCATAAAAAAAGCCGCTCTATAGCGGCTTTTATAGATCATTTATCGCGTTTTATAGCGGTTACTACCTGCCGAAATTATAACGAAGGGAGACGCCATATGTGCGCGGCTCATTTGGATAGGTGTTGACAGTTCCGGCCTGAATGACGCCCGGGAACGCACTTGTAAAGGAGCGGTCATCTGTGATGTTACGCGCCCAGAAACGAATACCAACGCCATTATCTAGGTTAAAGCCAAGCGCACCATTGAGGATATTCGTTGAGCGGTTAACGCCTGGAATATTATCAACAACTTGGACATCATCTTCATATTGATAATCACCGCGCAAGAAAGCTTTAACGCCATTGCCAAAATCATATTTAAATGTTGCAGATGTCGAAAGCGAGACTTGGTTAATCCCTGACGGACGTTCACCCGACAAATCACCAATTCCGTCAGCAACACCATCGGCCAAATCAACCTCACCGCCAGTTACAACCGGGGCACCTTGAAAATCATCAAATACAGGGTCTTGGATCACGCCGGCAGCTGTAACGGTCAGCCATTCAGCCACATCAAATGTCCCATCAAATTCGATCCCTTGGGTGGATTGCTCTCCCGCATTGGATAGAACAAAGCCTGTGCCTTGGAAAATTGTCGATTGGAAATTCTCAACTGTTTGGTCAAACACAGCAATATTAAGCGCGCCGCGCTCAAATCGTGATTTCAGTCCGATTTCAAAGACTTCAATATCTTCTGGCGCCGCAAAACGTGTTCCGAAATTACGCCCGTTCGGGAAGGCCACATTATTCGGATCTGGCAAGGAGAAGTTATTTGGCAATAGACCCGCAGCCTGAAGAGCCGCCCCATCCGCAAGGAAAGGCCGCGAATCGCGCGTTAAGTTAAAGGATGACGCCTTGAAACCTGTCGCATAGCTACCATAAACATTGAAATTATCATTCACTTCATAGGCACCGCGCACCGTATAAGTAAACTGGTCGTCGCGTGTCCGGCCATCTTCAACACTATTCGGGAAGGGTAAAAATTGCGGCTGGAACTGAAATGCCGTTAGGCCAACCAGTGGGTTTTGCGCAGGATCAGTCAGATCAAGTGCGGCTACACCCGCAGCAACTTGTGCCTGAAAACCTGGAAAGACAACAGAGCCGGGCGCCGTATTACCCATTGTATCGATAAAGCAAGCCGGAGCGCCCAAGACAGCTCCGACATTCGCAGGGCTAAACGGTAAAGGGCCAAGACCACATGAGGCTGCAACAGCCGGGAAGTTAGCCGACAAACCGCCAACGGTTAGAACGGTTGCGCCGTCAGCCCCTAAGAGGTCCAAATTACTAAATTCATCCCCATTGACGGTACTAACGGTGACATCTTTTGCATCATTCGTGTAATTTCCGCCGAGCGTGATTGTGAAACGGTCAGTTACGTCAAAATCAACAGTCCCAAAGATTGAATAAGATTCATTGTCCTGGGTGAAAGTTTCATTAATCAGAACATCATCACCAAAGAACGTCCCCGGTGCAAATCCTAACGCCTGCTCAACGCCTATTAATGGCGATGCTGATGGATCGGCAATACTTGCACCGCCAGACCCTAAAGCATCGAGGAAGGGCCGCGCATCTACGCCGAAATCAATTCCTGATGTTAGATCAATTGTTTCATCAAAATATGTTGCGCCAAGCTGCCAATTTAACCGGCTATCATAATTAGACGTGAGGCGAACTTCTTGTGTGAACGTATTAATGTCGGCCGCTTGGAAAACATTTTCCAAAATCTCAAGCGATGTAAAATCACTATCGCTATCAAAACTAGAATCATTGCTTCGATATGCTGATATTGAAGTTAACGTCAGGTTTTCATTAATATCCCAATCAAATTGCGCAGAAATCCCTTCATCCGTAATATTATTCGGGTTGCCGGCGTTGAGTGATGTTTCTTGGCTAAATGGATTTGGGTTTGTCCCAAGCCCCTGCCCAAGCTCAACACTTGCCAAATTTCCGCCCAAGGCTTGCACAATTCCGGTTACAGGGCCAACAACGGCTGTCGTTGTTCCGCAGCAATTTTCATCAATTTCGCTACGATCTGCGATCAGGCGGAGTTTAAAATTATCCGCTGGCTCCCATAAAAGCTGTCCGCGAAGGTTAAAGCGGTCGCGGTCATTAAAATCGCCGCCTGTTGTTCCGGTTCTTGGCTGAAAAATACCGTCGCGTTGTTGGAAACCACCGCCGAGGCTAACCGCGACTGTGTCAGAGAGTGCACCGGTAATATAGCCACGGCCAAAGGCCGCGTTAAAATTACCATAGCCACCTTCGATATAACCCTCAGTTTCAAATTTCGGCGCATCAGTTACAATGCTAACAACACCAACAGAGGCGTTTTTACCAAAAAGAGTGGTTTGCGGCCCCGCAAGAACCTCAATACGCTCAAGCGCAGGAAGGTCAGCGATTTGCGCGCCGGCACGTGAGCGGTAAACACCGTCAATAAACAAACCAACCGCAGGCTCAATCCCGAGGTTATTACCGCCATTACCAAAGCCGCGAATAGTTAATGTCGTATTCGCAGTGTTTTGAAGCTGGGACACTCTGAATGTTGGGACAATGCTTTGTAGGGATAGGATATCCAAAATCTGCGCTTGTTCAATCACTTCAGCGCCCGTGACACTCACCGAAATCGGTGTATCTTGAAGCGTTGTTTCACGCTTAGTCGCTGTGACGATGATTTCGTCTTCGATTTGCGCCATAGCCGGCGCAGCAAAAAGCGTAGACGCACCAAAAGCAACGCCGAGCAATAAAGAGTGTTTGTTCATAGGTCCTCGTTTCATGATTAGTAATTCCCCGAATATGTCTTAATAACGCCCATATTTTTGAGCCGCAAAGATAGGTAAGTTTCTTGTGTTTTTATTTTTATATCTTACTCGTAACGTGAACGCGCAGAGATTTCAAGCGAGCCCTATGCAATTTTTTGCCTATGTGGCAATCATGGCACAATAGCCATAGATTTATCAATCATATGCGCCAATTTAGCTGCGGCCCCCTTCAATTTGGCGCCTCCTTTGTGGCTGCCCTAAAAATAGATTGCATAAAGCGTGAGTTTAGGCCAATTCCCGCGCTATGACGGAGCATGATGACAATAAGCGTGAAGGCGGCTCTACGCCAGCCGCACAGAGCGAAGCCCAAGCCGAAACGGGCGGCCATTGGTTTACGGCAAGCGCCGAGACAGATGAAAAATCTATGCGGCTTGATAAATGGCTGGCGAGTAAAATTGACCTCTCTCGCGCACGGCTCCGCGTTTTAATCGAGAGCGGTGAGGTTCGTATGAACGGCGATATTATTGCTAATCCATCGGCCAAGGTTCGGCTGGATATGGAATATGCCGTCCATATACCGCCGCCGCGCGATGACACGCCCCTGCCCGAGGACATTCCACTTGATATTTTATTTGAAGATGAACATTTGATTGTTGTGCATAAACCAACGGGAATGACGGTTCACCCTGCGCCGGGCTCCCCGCGCGGCACATTGGTCAATGCTTTGCTCCATCATTGCCGCGATAGCCTCTCAGGTATTGGCGGCGTGTTGCGGCCCGGCATTGTTCACCGCATCGACAAAGACACATCTGGAATTTTAGTCGTCGCAAAAACGGACCGCGCCCATCAACATCTATCCAAGCAATTTGCGCGGCATAGCATTCACCGCCGCTATGTCTGCTTTGCGCGCGGCGGACCGAACCCGCGCGAAGGGCGGATTGAAACGCGGCTGGCGCGCTCTACGCATGACCGAAAGAAAATCGCCGTTGTTCGCGGCACATTTGGCGATATGGACGCCTCTGAGCATGGCCGCCATGCTGTGACGAATTACAAATTACTGAAAGGCTATGGGCAGCGCCCTAATGCCGCCGTTGGAACGCCATTAATTAGCCAGATCGAATGCCGCCTTGAAACAGGCCGCACGCACCAAATTCGCGTGCATATGGCCCATATCGCCTGCCCGCTTTTAGGCGATCCGCTTTACGGAAAACAGCGCGCGTTTAAAACCGCCAAAAGCGATGCCGAACTCCACCTGCAAGACGCGCTCGCAAATCTAAAACGCCAAGCCCTTCATGCCGCAGAACTTGGCTTTATTCACCCCAAAACCAAAGAAGAGTTAAAATTCGAAGCCCCGCTGCCGGATGATCTCCAAAAGCTTAAAACAGCCCTTGAAGGGTTAAATGCGGGGTAGCGGCAGATAAAATATGTCGCAAAAAGGCAAAATATACGCGCAGTTACAGGCCGTAACATCAGGCGCCTCACTGCCTGCAACCTGCTAGAATGAAACAAATCATAGATTCATATTAAATATTTTACCGTGCCAAAAAACAAAGCCCGCCGTGTAGATTAACCGCCCATAAGAGATTAATCATCGTCTTAATGGCCTCTCCCCCCTTTAAACATTCGCTAAATTCCTTATATCCTATCCTTGACCAGACACTAAAGGTTCACGAGGGCCCATCATGACTAAGGCGAAAAAGAGCTTGCCAGCCAAGGCAAAAAGCAAATCTGCATCCAAGAAAGATGCGAGCTATTCCGGCAATATGAGCCTGTCTATGGCGCTATCGCCTGAGCAGGGGTTGAACCGATATCTGTCTGAAATTCGAAAATATCCTATGCTTGAAAAACATGAAGAGTTTACGCTGGCGAAACGGTGGCAGCAAGAAGGCGACACGAAAGCGGCAGAGAAAATGGTGACATCGCATCTGCGGCTCGTCGCAAAAATTGCCATGGGGTACCGGGGTTACGGCCTGCCGATTGGCGAGGTCATCTCCGAAGGGAATGTCGGCCTTATGCAGGCGGTCAAGAAATTCGACCCCGACAAAGGCTTTCGCCTCTCGACCTATGCAATGTGGTGGATCAGAGCCGCCATACAGGAATATGTCCTGCGCTCTTGGTCGCTCGTTAAAATGGGCACAACGGCCGCGCAGAAAAAGCTATTTTTCAATCTTCGCCGCCTTAAAGGCGAGATGAAGGCGATTGATGACGGCGCGCTCCATCCTGATAATGTCAAAAAAATCGCGACACGTCTGAATGTCAAAGAAACCGAAGTCATCTCGATGAACCGGCGCATGGCCTCTGGCGGCGATGCCTCGCTAAATGTCACAATCGGCGGAGAAGACGGCGGGAGTGAGTGGCAAGATTGGCTGGAAGACGATGTCGAATCTCAGGAAACCCAGATCGGGGATAGTCAGGAATTTGATGCCCGCATGGAGCTTTTGCAAGATGCGATGTCAGATTTGAATGATCGTGAGCGCGATATTATCATGAAGCGCCGCCTCGCCGATAAGCCGAAAACACTCGAAGAATTAGCCGGCGTTTACAATGTCAGCCGCGAGCGGATTCGCCAAATTGAGGCCCGCGCCTTTGAAAAACTTCAACAAGCCATGGTCGCAGCCGCAGGAAAGTCTGGCTTAATCGAAGCGGGCTAACAGCACTTTCACATAGAGTTTATTCAATAAGCCATGGTCGTGACACCATGAGCTTTTTTCATGCCGTATAGTCATAGCTATAATATAATAGAAAACTTTTAAGGCATCAGCATGAGACGCGCATTATTTATCGGCAGTGCATTATCACTCGCAGTCATTGGAATGGCATTGAATACCACCCAAGCCCGCAGCCAAGACAAACCATCGCTAGCTACATTTGTTGAATCAGAATTAGAGCTATCAGGACGCGATAAAGACATACTCCTTGCAGCATTAAATCCGCAAATTTTTAGCTCTAATGATGTTTCTGCAGACTTACGCTCCTTCTGGACAAAAGCCTATATTCCAGCAGCGATAGAAATATTTAATTTTATTCCAGATCGCAAAGTCCGTTCAGTCGTGCTAGAAAAACTGCGCGGTAGCACAGGCCAAGATTTCGGGACTGATATGACCGAATGGTACAGCTGGTTGTGGAATGAGCCAGAGCTGAAGATTAAAGGCTATGCCGATTTTAAGTCAGAATTTTATCGGGAGATAGATCCTAAATTTGGACGTTACTTCTTTGGCCGGCAAAACACATCCGATATACGCCTTGATGAAGTGCGCTGGGGCGGCGTTGTCCAAGATGGCATTCCACCTTTACGCGAGCCAAAAATGATCTCTGCACAAGAAGCTAATTATCTAGGTGATGATAATGTTATCTTTGGCATCGAAGTCAATGGCGATATTAGAGCCTATCCAAAACGTATTTTAGCATGGCATGAAATGTTTGTTGATACTGTCGGAGGCATAAATTTTGCAGGGGTTTATTGTACATTATGCGGCACTGTGATTTTATATGAAACCAATGCGAATGGTGTCTACCATGAGATGGGAACCAGCGGTTTCCTCTACCGCTCAAATAAGCTGATGTATGATAAGAAAACGCAATCTTTATGGAACACCCTCAAAGGCGAGCCTGTTATTGGGCCGCTAACGGGGCAAGGCATTGCTCTGAATCACCGCAGCGTAGTGACAACAACATGGGGCAAATGGAAAGCACTCCATCCTGAGACCAAAGTATTATCACTTGAGACGGGACATCGACGTGATTACGGCGAAGGTGTGGCTTACCACGAGTATTTTGCGACAGATGAATTGATGTTCCACACACCGTTTTCAGATTACCGCTTAAAGAACAAGCAGGAAGTCTTGGCGCTAAGATTTAAAGAGCAGCCACATGAACCGGTTGCGATTTCTGCGGATTTTCTCAGCCAAACCCCAGTTTATAGCAATGCAATTGGCTCGCAAAAATATGTGGTGCTAACAGACGAAACGGGTGCAAACCGTGTTTATGACCCCGAAGATGTCACATTTACTCAATTTGATGGTGAGCACAAAGCAACAGACCTTCTAGGCCGAACGTGGAAAGTTTCAGAAAGTAAGCTTACGGCACCTAACGGTCGTGAGCTTGAGCGTTTACCTTACCACCGCGCCTTTTGGTTTGGATGGCGGTCAAGCTATCCAAACACACGGCTTATAAAAGAATAATTTAAGCCGAGACGTTTTTAATACCGACTGGCATCTTAACGGTGCTCAGTTCATTGACGCGGTAAAACCATGCCAAAAATTCACTTGAAGACATATGTTGCCTTAAAAAATCGACCGCTTCGTCTCGCGAGTAACCTGTCACATAACATATTGAAGCTAAGCCCGTGGCCTCATGTTTTGCAAAATTTATTATGTCTTTAACTTCACCATTCGTAAGATATGTGCTCATGTCTGCACGTCCTTTGTTGATTTATATTTATCGCAATCGCTTCAAATACGCAGCAAAGCCGTATTATGGATTTAAACCGTTATTTAAGGATCAATAACTTGCTATCACATCTTTTGCTTATGCGCCATGCGAAATCAAGTTGGAGTCACGCAGATCTAAACGATCATGCTCGCCCTTTAAATAGCCGTGGCCGGCAGGCTGCCGATAATATTGCGCGGGCATTGATGTCAGAAAACTATGACCCCGATATTATTTGGTCATCAGACTCACAGCGCACGAAAGAAACAGCGCTCCGCCTGATTCAAATTTTACCCGGCGCGCAAAGCGTGTTTTATCAACCCAGCTTTTATCTATCAGGCGCAATAAAGACCTTAGACATACTGAGTACATCAGATGAGCCTGACGGTAAACTTATGCTCCTTGGTCATAATCCCGGATGGGAAGGTTTATTTGAATATTTCAGCGGTCACTATGAAAGATTTCCAACGGGCGCCTGCGCTGTGTTTTCACGCAAAGATAAATTGGCAAACTGGCTAACGCCTAAGGCCTGGGCGTTTGAAACCCTCCTGCGTCCCCGCGATCTTTCAGCCGCATGAGACCAAAAACAAAATTAAGCGCCGTCCTACGTGTCTATTGGAGCATGCTTCGAATCTATCTTTTCTATCCCCTTATGATCGCTGCCTTCCTCTATGTTTATGTTAAAGACTATCACTGGATATGGGGGTTATTTATTATTATCGGCATCCTAATAATCGACCCTATATACCGTATATTATGGCGCTCTATTCGCCGTAAAATAAAGTCCAAAAATAAGGGCCGTTAAAGCCCTTAATGCCGTCTTAAACTGAAAGGCTATTTATTCAGCGACAACAGGCTATCTTCATCGCGTAGGCAATATAGCAAGGCTATGGCCGCAAGCGCCGGCAGCGATGCAAGGAAAACCATCACGATGTTATCCGTAAATAAAATCATCTTTGGAATAATTAAAACGGTTCCAACAGCATGAA
The DNA here is from genome assembly GCA_964513675.1 of uncultured Caulobacterales bacterium. Lineage (GTDB taxonomy): Bacteria > Pseudomonadota > Alphaproteobacteria > Caulobacterales > Maricaulaceae > CALFVT01. The sequence continues at coordinate 13,170 of CAZEOD010000030.1, forward strand.
TAAGAAAAACGGCCGCATAGCTAATCCGCTTTTTAATACCGACCAGAAACGCAATCAAAGCCGCCATACCAAAAACACCGAGACCCAAATTTAAAATATTCGGAAAAGACTCCGTATAGTAATGGCTCTTGGCAACGCCTTGAACGAGGTCTGGATTGGTGAAGCGGGCCAGAACCCATGGAAATAAGAAATAAAACACACTTAAGCGCGTTAGAAACAAAGGGATTTTAAGATTTTTTTCAGCCATTATGCTCTCCAATATTATAGTTATCTTGACCCCTTAACAGAAAATTAACCTCATAGCGACCACAAAACCTCCAGCGCAGGCAAATCCATCTAACCAACTTGATTATTCAAGCGAGCCTTTGCCTTATCGGCACCTAATAAAGGCAGAATTTTTCCCATATCCGGCCCGTAATCACGTACTGTCAAAGCGATGCGTAGCGGCATGAATAATCCGCCCCCTTTGCGCCCTT
>CAZEOD010000030.1:13655-29822 GCA_964513675.1 uncultured Caulobacterales bacterium
GCCTTAAGCGCCGCTGTCAGCTCACCCCAAGAGTTATCGGTTATTTCGCTTGGCAATAAAGCCGCCGCTTGGGCGCAAAACTCTTTATCTTCATCAGAAATCTGGCCTGTCATTGGCGCAAAAATCATGGTCGACCAGCCCGCCATATCTTCAAGCTTTTCGATATTGGCCCGCATAAGCGTCCAAAGCGCGTCTCCGCCGCTAACGCCCATGACATCCAAACGGTCTTTAACATCTGCATAATCGGTCACATGTAAAAGGCGCGCATTAACGAGCGCAAGTTCATCTTCATCAAACCGCGCCGGCGCGCGCCCAATTTTAGCAAAGTCAAAATTATCCACCAGCACAGATAAATCAGGCTCTGCTTCTACGGGATCAGAGGTGCCAATTTTAGCCAATAGCGACGCTACGGCTTGCGGCTCAATACCTTGCGCTTTAAGCTCTTGCATGGATAAAGAGCCAAGGCGTTTTGAAAGCCCCTTCCCATCTTTTCCAACCAATAGCGGCGTATGGGCAAATTCCGGCAAATGATCTGAAAGGGCCCGAAAAATTTCAATTTGCGCGCCTGAATTGGTCACATGATCTTCGCCGCGAATAACATGGCTGATGCGGGCATCAATATCGTCAACAACGCTCGGAAGCGTATAGAGGAAACTTCCATCGGCGCGAATTAAAACGGGATCAGAAATCGAACGTGTATCAATCCTTTGCTCCCCGCGCACCATATCTGTCCAAGCGATTTTCTCGCCGGATAATTTAAACCGCCAATGCGGCTTACGGCCCTCGGCTTCATAGGCAGCGACCTGCTCGGCTGTTAGGTCTAATCCGGCGCGGTTATAAACGGGCGGCTTGCCTTGCACGCGCAAGAGTTTGCGCTGACGATCAAGCTCCTCTGATGTTTCGTAACAGGCATATAAAAGCCCATCCGCACGCAGCTTTTCTGCGGCGTCATTATACATTTCAAACCGGTGAGATTGATTAAATGTCTCGGCGTGATGAAGACCTAGCCACGCCAGATCTTCTTTAATCCCGTCCTCATAAGCTTGCGTGGAGCGCTCCAGATCCGTGTCATCAATTCGCAGAATAAAAACGCCGCCATTTTTTTGCACAAATAAATAATTCATCAAGGCCGTGCGGACATTCCCGACATGAAGGCGCCCAGTTGGGGAGGGTGCAAAACGAACACGTATAGTCATAACTTCTTCCACTTAAACTCTTAGCCCGCGGGCCGAAGGGGCTTACTGGCGCGGTCATATGTTAGTTTACGCGCTAAACCAAGGGGCAAGCGCAATTTTTACGCCGTTACATAGGCCGCCCCCTCGGTTAAACCTTAAACGCAGCCCCAAATTAAGGTTTAAATTATTAAGCTTAAAATTAAGATGGCTCCGGCTCTGCGCTTATATTGAAGAGGCAATAACATAGCGGGCGGCCATTATCACCCCAAACGGCCCTTATCACCCCAAAAGACCCTGCCCCAGCACAAAAATTGCCGTCCCTTTGGAACCGCCTGCTGGATGTTAAATATGGACATGCCGCGAAGCCGTGGCTTCGTTGGATACCAATTATATTTTATGTTTCACAAAGCTTAGACTTCGCGGCGACATAATTTTGCGCAGTTCAGGACAGGAATGGAGCTATCCCATCTTACCAAAGTACGGCGATACAGCATCGAGACGTTAGGCCCGACCGTTTATCACATATGCCGTCACCTTTACAGAAAGCCAACGTCCGCTTGCCTGTCCTAAAAGGTGATAACCCTAATATAAGCGATAAAAAAGCGGGGTGGATAAGTTTATATTTTACCGCCCATCAGACAGCCTAAGATTTAGCATAATAGTCTCACATCATGCTAAATCTGATAATTTAAATGCGCTGACACATAGCCGGAGTGGCCAAGCCTAATGCCGGAAGTGGCGCATCCCCGTGAAGACCATGGCAATTCCGGCCTCATCTGCGGCGGCAATAACCTCTTCATCCCGAATAGATCCGCCCGGCTGAATAATAGCCGTTGCGCCGGCGCTGGCGGCGGCGAGCATACCGTCTGCAAAGGGGAAGAAAGCATCAGAGGCACAGGCGCAGCCTTGCGTGCGCGGGCTGTCCCATCCGGCTGATTTTTGCGCGTCTTCGGCTTTGCGCGCGGCGATACGCGCGCTATCAATGCGGCTCATTTGACCCGCGCCAATACCCGCCGTTGCGCCGTCTTTAACATAGATAATCGCATTTGATTTGACATGTTTGGCGACTTTCCACGCCATGCGAAGATCCGCCATTTCGGTTTCTGTTGGCGCGCGCTTTGTCACGACTTTTAAATCACTATCTGCGACATAGCCGTTATCTCGGTCTTGCACCAAAATACCGCCCGCAACATTTCTCTGTGTCATGCTCGGCGCGCTGACATCAGGGAGATCGCCAGCAATAAGCAAGCGTAGGTTTTTCTTTTTCGCAAAGACTTTAACGGCGTCTTCATCCGCGCTTGGCGCAATGACAACTTCGGTGAAGACTTTGACAATCTCTTTCGCGGTGGCCGCATCAAGATTACCGTTCAGCGCAACAATACCGCCAAAGGCCGATACCGGATCGCAAGCGAGCGCGTTTTTATAGGCTGTAATGAAGTCATCAGCCGCCGCTACGCCGCATGGGTTCGCATGTTTAATAATCGCTACAGCCGGTTTATCGCCGCGCCTGTTGTCGCCAAATTCAGCGACTAATTCATAGGCGGCATCCGTGTCATTAATGTTATTATAAGACAGCGCCTTACCTTGAAGCTGCTCGGCCGTCGCAACGCCCGGGCGGTGGCTGCCATCGGTATAAAAACTAGCCGTTTGATGCGGGTTCTCGCCGTAACGTAAAGACTGCTTCAGCTGTCCAGCTTGCGCGCGGTAAGCCGGCGCAGCCTCGCCTAAATGATTAGCAAAATAATTCGCAATCGCCGCGTCATAAGCCGCGCTGCGGGCGTAGGTTTTCGCAGCGAGAGATTGGCGAACTGTGCCGCTGACATGTCCGTCATTGGCGTCCATATCGGCTAAGACGACATCAACATCATCAGCGTCTGTGCATACCGCAACATGGGCATGGTTTTTAGCCGCAGCGCGGATCATCGCCGGCCCGCCAATATCAATATTTTCAACGCACATTTCATAAGAGCCGCCGCTCGCGACAGCTTGTTCAAAGGGGTAAAGATTAACAATCAACAGGTCGATCGACAAAATGCCGTGATTATGCATAGCGTCTTTATGGCTCGCTAAATCGCGGTCCCCCAAAAGCCCGCCGTGCACCATAGGATGTAGGGTTTTAACGCGGCCGTCCATCATCTCTGGAAAATTCGTCAGCTCTGTCACGTCTTTGACAGGAATACCCGCCGCCATAATCGCTTTATGCGTTCCCCCGGTTGAGACGAGCTTAACGCCGCGCTCATGCAAAGCTTTCGCTTGGTCAATAAGCCTTGATTTATCAGATACTGATAATAAAGCCCGCTTAACAGCCGTCAGGCGCGAGGGATCAAAGGGCGGAAGATTAGGGTTGGGCGCGGGCATAATATGTCCTTATTCAAGCTCGTTTTATTCGGTTCTATAGACAGCGTTACGACGCCGCATTTATCGGCGCGCGCGTAACATGAAACTTAATCTTTGGAAAGCGTTCCGTTGGGGTCATAATCAGGAATTAGATCGGCGAGACCTGTTCGGATTTTATCATAATCGCGCGCCTTGATATGTTTAATCAATTTAGCCAAGCGGCGGTCAATAGATTCGGGGTCAACAACAAGTCCCGTAAAACACATCACGCCTTTGACGGATGTATCGGTTAATTCTTCTTGCTCCCCGATCAGCACTTCAGTCAATTTCTCGCCGGGGCGAAGGCCTGTATATTTAATATCAATATCGCGGTCGGGGATAAAGCCGCGCAGGCGGATCAAATGCCGCGCCAACCGCGCAATATTAACCGGCTCGCCCATATCCAGCACATAAACAGCGCCTTTTTCAATATGAGACGTTAGGTTCATGGCCGCCGCTTGCAGGACAAGCGCGCCGGCTTCTTGTGTTGTCATAAAATAGCGCTCGACATCTTTATGCGTCACGGTCACTGGGCCGCCTTTAGCGATTTGGCTTTCAAATAGCGGCACAACAGAACCCGTGGACGCCAGCACATTGCCAAAGCGAACGCAGCTCGCGGATAATCCGCTATTTTGCGCTTGCCGCGAGAGGGTGAGCACTTCGGCCAAGCGCTTACTCGCCCCCATGATATTATTGGGCCGCACAGCTTTATCCGTTGAGATTAAGGTGAAACTCTTGGCCTTAAACTTTGCCGCCACTGACAGTAAATTCTCTGTCCCGATGAGGTTTGTCGCCAATGTTTCCAGCGGATTTGTCTCCCCCAGCGGGACATGTTTCAGCGCGGCAGCATGTAAAATAATATCCGGCTGTTCACGCTCAAAAATATCCTCAAGCCGGTCAATATCGCGCACATCACCCAGATAGGCCGAAAGGCGGCCCTCTTTGCGGCCTTGTGTATCGGGGTCGAGCTCTTGCAAAATCTGATAGCTATTAAATTCGGATATATCGACGAGGACGAGCTTTTTCGGCGTTAACGCATATATTTGCCGTGAAAGCTCCGAGCCAATTGTGCCGCCTGCACCTGTGACCAGAACAACCTGTTCGTCCATCATGCGGCGCACGGGCGACATATCATGACGCTGTACGGGCCGCCCAATTAAATCCGCCGCTTCAAAAGCCGTTAAATCATTCGCCCCGCCGGGCTGCACCCGCGCGAGCGGTAAGCTTAGGCTCGCGGCAATCCGCACAAGCCTGTCAGATAAATCTCGTTTTAAATTCGGCTGCGTAGCAATTAATGTCAGCGCCCCGCCAGCGGCCTTAAACCGCGCGCAAACATCTTCAACATCAGCCAGACCGCCCAAGACCGGAACCCCGCGAATAGATTGCCCTTTAAAATCAGCATCAGAGGAGATAATTCCCCGTATATTAAACCCCGGCGTTTCTTTGCGGCTACTATCGAGAATATAATCATTTGCCGAGCCTTCAGAGCCAATCAAGATCGCATCGGGTAAATTCATATCGCGCCCCCGAAATAAAGCGCGGATATCGCCGTTATGATAGAGCAGCACCGCGAGGCGAATAAGCGTTAACATGCCAAAGAATAAGGCTCCGGAAATAAACGGAACCGAGCGCGGAAAATTCTCGCCGCGATTAAAGAATAAAAACATTATGACCGGCGTAATAATCGACACCAGAAACACGCCAAGCAGCAAAACGCGAATGTCACTTAGGGAGGTAAACCGCCATAATCCGCGGTGAACCCGCAAGCTCATCCATGTAACAAAAACCACCGCCGCAAAAACAAGCGCGGCTTTATAATCAAGCATATCCGGTATGGCTTTATTCTCAAAATCATAACGCCATGTCATCGCCAAAAACATGGCAACAAAACCAAGACCTGCATCCAAAACAGATAATAGAAATCCACTTAAAGATCGCGGCATATAAGATGCAATTTTAAAAGAAGGTTTAGCGAGCTTAGCCATCTCGCGCCCGCTTTTCTAGGCGGCGAAGCGACCATCTCACCCGATTGGATTTAGCCTCGCCGTCGCCATCGGCAAAGGCCGCGCCTTTAATCGTAATTTGATGGGTTTCTTGGCCGCGATAACCCGCGCCGAAATAAACTGATTTTTCAATCATAAGCGGGCCATTATCTGTCCGCAATCTCCAGCCCACGCCGCCCGGCTGTATAATCAGCGCACTATTTTGATCTTGCGCCAAGGTCGCAATAACATTGGGATGAAGGTGAAAGCGTAGCATGAACGGCACTTGCTGCGCTGACTTTGGGGTTTCACCGACAGGCAGGAAAAGCGTATCTTCGCCGCGAATATCTTTGCCGTCTGCGCTGATATAAAATCGCCGGCGGTGTGATAAGCCCTGATCGGGTAGATATCCGTTATGTGAGCCTTCAACCCATGTGCCGGCCACTTGCTCTTTGCGCGAGAAATTTACATGTCCGACATCTCTGATGAAGACATCGCCATGGGCATCTGCGCCAGTTCCCGGCTTGATAATTTGCCCGATAGCCGCATCATCCAGCGTCACAGTCGAGTGAGAGGCTGTATGGCGCATAAGGCGATGCCAGCGCGGCTGCTGCTGCACGGTCCAGCCGCAATTCACGATCATCCGGCCTGCACTATTAGAGAGCTCAAACGCCAGCGGGGCTTGATGGGCCTGCCGATCATAGCCCCGCGGCGGCGTCCCGCCCGAGTCGATAAGACAGACCGTGTCGCCGGCCATAATACGCTGATAGCCTGTATTTGGGCATACAGAGAAAGGTTTTTCAGGAAGATCGGCTCCCTTAAGAAGCTTATCAATCACCGCAGGTGATCCCTCGCCGCTGCCATTAAAACAGGCCAAACCGCCATCCGTATGGCGGAAAAAAGCTAAGGCTGGCTGCATGCGGTCAATGGCGCGCGTCAGGGCCGATGATCCTTCAACGCCGCGGGCCTGTATAATCTTATCCAGCGCCGTGAAAACAGCGAGAATATCTGCGATATCACCCGGCGTTCGCGTCGACAGCCCACCGTCGGAATATATCTGCAATGATATTTCATCATCGAGCCAATCAAGGCCTTTTTGGTAAAACGGATCATCCCGCCCGCCTAACCTTAACCCGCCCAGCGCCAAAGTTGCGGCCGCCTTTAGGCGTATCGGGCCTTTCGGGAGCCGCTTATAAGTGTTTTTCAGGCGCTTTAATTGCCGCACGACGGCGCGGCGGCGAATATCCGCAACATCTGATAAGCTATCAAGCGATAAAGCCGGCACCCAATAAACCAGCCAATTAAACAGGCGGTGGGTTAAAATATCTGTATTCCATGTATAAGCATTCCAATGGCCAAACACGTCTATCCAGCGGTCAACAAGATAGCGGGTTCTGACAATCGCGGCTTTATCGCGGCAGCGTAATAAATCAGCCATCCAATGAAAGCCGTGCAGCCATTCGGCAAAGCGTTTGGACGGGGCCGGAATTGACCACGGATCACCCTGCGCGCCGACATCAAGATCTTGCCCTATATAAGAGAAATGCCCTTTTAGCAGCGCCTCTCCGGCGGCTTTATCCCCGCCAATGACCTCAACACGGCCATCGAAAAATACGGGAACCCGTCCGGTGCGCAAATTTACGGCCCGCAAAGGGCCGCCCATATCAACAGCAACGCCGTGATATATTTTACGGCTTAATTCCCAAGCCGTCGATAACGGAGATATGCGGCGCGTCAAATCAGCCGCCTTTAACCCGCGCCGCGAGGGCGGGCGCTGCGCAGGGCTGCGATATTCTCGGCATAGCTGCCGGCGCCCTTAAATACGGCGCTTCCGGCCACAAGAGCGCTCGCTCCTGCCGCTACACATTGCGGCGCGGTTAAACTATTCACCCCGCCGTCAACCTCCAAAATTATATCGCGGCCCGAGGCGTCAATTTTATCGCGAAGGCGGCTGATTTTATCGAGTTGATTGGGGATGAAACTTTGCCCGCCAAAGCCGGGGTTCACGCTCATGACCAAAATCATATCCACCATATCCATCACATAATCGAGGATATCAGCCGGCGTTCCGGGGTTCAGAACCACACCGGCTTTAATGCCGCGCTTTTTAATCGCTTGAAGGGTGCGGTGAAAATGCGGGCCTGATTCGGGGTGAATGGTCAAAATATCCGCCCCCGCATCAATAAAAGCGTCGACATATTGATCCACCGGAGAAATCATTAAATGCACATCAAAGGGCTTTTTTGAGTGCGGCTTTAAGGCCGCTAACACATCAGGGCCAATGGTAATATTGGGCACAAAATGGCCATCCATAACGTCAATATGGATCATATCAGCCCCCGCAGCATCTATCGCGCGCACTTCTTCGCCCAAGCGGGCAAAATCAGCGGATAAGATTGACGGAGAAATAAGGAGTTTATTATCATTAGCCATATATTAAGCCCTTATCAGCCCGCCTTGTTAGGGGCAAGTATGCACATGATATTAACCCTAAAAAGCGGCACTTCTTTTTTAAAGCGCTCAATCCCCTATTGCCCTTGCGCCGTCAATCGGGCAAAAGCCTTTCTATGAACTGGTTATCAAAACTCGCACCGCCTGGTGTCAAAAATATTTTCACCAAGAAGGACACGCCGGATAATCTCTGGATTAAATGTCCGAAATCTGGCGAAATGGTGTTTTCCGCTGATCTGCCGAGCATGTTACATGTCACGCCAGCTGGTCATCACATGCGCATTGGCGCGAAGCTGCGGTTCGAATATACATTTGATGACGGGGAGTACATCACGGTTCCGATCCCTGAGGTCGCGGCTGACCCGCTTAAATTCAGAGATGATAAGAAATATACAGACCGCCTAAAAGCCGCCCGCGCAAAAACCGGCGATGACGATGTCATGACCATAGGCGTTGGGACGATACACGGCGTTAAAACTGTGGTCTTAGTCCAGAACTTCGCCTTTATGGGCGGCTCTCTTGGCATGGCGGCGGGCGAAGGCTTTATCACAGCCTCCGATTATGCGGTTAAGCACGGCCTCCCCCTCGTTATCTTTACGGCCGCGGGCGGCGCGCGTATGCAAGAAGGCGCTTTGTCGCTTATGCAAATGCCGCGCACGACGATTGCGGTACAGGCGCTACGTGAAGCCAGCCTTCCCTATATCGTTGTACTATGTGATCCGACGACAGGCGGCGTTACAGCAAGCTATGCTATGCTGGGGGATATTCACCTCGCGGAGCCAGGCGCCTTAATTTGCTTCGCCGGACCGCGCGTGATCGAAGAAACCATTCGCGAGAAACTCCCTAAAGGATTTCAGCGCGCAGAATTTCTGGAAGAAAAAGGCATGGTTGACCGCGTCGTCGCCCGTAAAAATATGCGCGAAACATTGTCCAATATTTTATCTGTCCTGATGAAGGACGGCTCTAAAGCCGCATAACGCAGCGGCTAGACGCTTCATTATGACATCACATGCCCCTCTCGCGGCAGCCCTCGCTGATTTGGCTGCGCTTCATCCCAAGAAAATAGATCTCGGCTTAGACCGTATTGAGCGTGTTCTCAGCGCGCTTGGTCATCCGCAGCATAAACTCCCGCCAACAGTACATGTCGCCGGCACGAATGGCAAAGGCTCCACCCTCGCCTATATCCGCGCCATTGCAGAGGCACAGGGACTATCCTGCCATGTCTATACCTCTCCGCATCTTGTTGCCTTTAACGAGCGTATTGTGCTGGCATCTGAGCAAATTAGTGATCCGGTTTTGATTGATGTGCTGCGCCGCGTTCGAGCCGCGAATGACGGCGCGCCGCTCTCCTTTTTCGAAGCGACCACAGCGGCGATGTTCCTCGCCTTTTCCGAACATCCCGCCGATTTATGCCTTATCGAAGTTGGGCTGGGTGGGCGCTATGATGCGACCAATGTTATCACCCCCGTCCTTTCTGCGGTGACGCCGATTGATTATGACCATGCCGAGTTCCTCGGAACAGACCTCGCGGGCATCGCGCGGGAGAAGGCCGGAATTTTCAAGCGAAACACCCCCGCTATAATTGGGGCGCAAACCCCGCTCGTCAGCGCTGTGCTGGATGCAGAATGTAACAAGCTCGGCCTGACGCCGCATATGTTTGGCCAAGACTACCGCGCCTATGAGGAACATGGCCGCTTGGTGTTTGAAGATAACACCGCTTTGCTCGATCTGCCGCTCCCTCGCCTCTCGGGCGCGCATCAAATTCAAAATGCCGGATTAGCCATTGCCTGTGCGCGCCAGTTACAATTTGACGATAAAGCCATTGCGCTGGGGCTGGAGCACGTCACATGGCCCGCGCGGATGCAATATCTAACAAGCGGGGAGCTTGCTGATATGGTGCGCGAATCCGGCGGCGAGCTTTGGCTCGACGGCGGGCATAACCCCCATGCCGCCCGCGCTGTGGCGGCTAAAATGGCCGATCTTGAAGCGCGCGATTCACGGCCCTTGATTATGATTATGGGCCTGCTCGCCAATAAAGATGTCGGCGGCTATCTCGAAGCTTTTGAAGGCCTCGCCAGCACAGTGATTGCCGTGGACATCGACGGCCATGCTAGCCTTGCAAGCACTGAACTTGCCGCCCGCGCCAAAGAGCGGGGCTTTCTCACGCAAACCGCGAACAACCTGATCGACGCCGTGCAGCGCGCGATTAATACTGGCGAAGCCTTATCGCGGCAAACACCGCAGCAGCCCATAACGCCGCCGCGCATTTTAATCTGCGGCTCGCTCTATCTCGCAGGCGAAGTGCTGAAATATTAAGCGGCCCCCTTACGCGCCCAAAGTGAAATCTAAAGAACGCCCATAAAAAAAGCCGCAGGCAAGGCTGCGGCTTGATTTTGCGCGTTTTAAACGACGCTATGCGTGTTCTTCGACCCATTCCGTGAGTTTGGTTTTCGTCATGGAGCCGACCTTTGTAGCTACAACTTGGCCGCCTTTAAAAATCATCAATGTCGGGATACCGCGCACATGAAATTTAGCCGGCGTTTCCGGATCATCATCAATATTGACTTTTGCAACTGTGATTTTTTCGCCCATTTCATCGGATAAAGCTTCGAGGGCGGGGCCAATTTGCTTACATGGCCCGCACCATTCTGCCCAAAAATCGACAAGAACGGGCTTTTCTGATTCGATCACATCAGCTTTAAAACTGGCATCTGAGACTTTTACTGTGGCCATGGCGCACTCCTATAATTTCTTTACACTTAGTTAGGGAGCCTGTTAATGCGCGTCAAGGCGGCAGCCATAGAAGTTTCAGATAGAGTCATAAGGCGCGGCCCATCAGTCCAGAGCAAACCACATTCAATCTTATGATGCGGATAAGCCTCTTTCATCAACGCCGCATAGCTCGCCATTTGCATCATATAAAGCGGCGCAACATCGGCCTCGCTTTGCGGCGGCGGGCGGTTAGATTTATAATCCAGAATTAATATTCGGTCAGGGTAAATACACAGCCGGTCAATTTGCCCGCTCACGATCATCCCTTTCGGCAGACTGCTGGCCGTGCCTGAAATTGAGACTTCGGCGCGGCTCTCGATGACCCTATTCTCACCCTCCCCACCCTCAATGACCGAGCTTTGGCCAAAGAAATCTTTAAACGCCGGATGATGCAGCACGCCAAACACCGTCTCGGTCATATCGCGGATTTGCGCCGGTGATAAATCATCATGCGAGCTGAGGAATTGCGCCGCGACCGCCGCTTGCCGCGTTAGCTCCACATCTGGCAAAAACTCCAAGAGTTTATGAATTAAAATCCCGCGCCGAAAGCGGTCCGCTGTCTCGGTTAACGGCGAGCGCATGGGCGCGGCGCGTAAAGCTGGCTCGAGGGGGTCTGCATCCAGCCCGCCGACCATATGGCTCGGCGTAACGCGGCGCGCTCTTGGCTTCAAAGCGGGCGCTTGCGATGTCAAAAAAAGCGGCAGATCCTGCGTTTTATCACTGGCTTTGGTCTGCCGGGGCAAAGCGGCACTGGCCCGCGCGCCAAAACATAAGCCCTCATCAAACGGCGTCTCGCAGGGCGCCGCCCCCAGCCCTTCAAGCGCAGCTTTAACATCATCATACCATGAGCTGAGCTGGCTACTCACGCCGCGCTCATAACCGCAAACCACCAGTTCTGTCTCTGCCCGCGTTAAAGCGACATAAAGCCGGCGGAGATATTCTTGCTGCTCCAGCGCGCTTTGCCCGCTGAAAATATCATCCGCAAGCGGCAACCCTTTTGACGCCGCGCCAGCAAAGACATAGCCCGCCTTATAGGGCTGTATCGGGTGTTTTCGGTCAGATTTTCGCGGCGGATCAGAGCTATCAGGCAAAATTATAACTGGCGCTTCAAGCCCTTTTGCCCCGTGAACCGTCATCACGCGGACTTGGTCTTCGACATTATCAAGCTCGCGTTTTAGCTCGGTTTCATCATGGCGAAATCCAGCGACAAAATCTTGCAGCGAGGGAACGCCTTGTCTTTGATGGGTCAGCGCCCGGGCCAGAAAGCTCTGCACCGCGTCTTTTATTTCCATCGACAAGCGGCGATAAAGCCGCGTCCAATGGCTTATGCCGTTATTATCAGTGTGGTCCAAAAACCGCGCGAAAAATTCATAAGGTGCAAGCCGAGACCCGCTCTCAATCGCGCTGCGCAACACGGCCGATGCATGATGGGCGGCAGCCGTGTTGGCGGCCTTTAATTGCGGCCATAAATCACCGCCGCGCCCATAAGCAATCTCAAAGACCTGCTCATCATTCCAGCCAAAAAACGGTCCCTTAAGCAGTTCTGCTAAGGCTAAATCATCGCCGGGTTGAAGGATAAACCGCGCCAATGTGAGCAAATCTTGAACCGCTAAAGACTCCTTCAGCTTTAAACGGTCAGGCCCGACAACAGGCACATGGGCCTTTTTTAAATGCCGCAATATAGCCTTATAAAGCGGGCCGCGTTTTTGCACTAAAATCATAACATCGCCGGCCCGAATAGGACGCAAAGCTTTGCTCTCGCGGTCAAAAACAGGGCGCGCTTGATCGAGCCATTTTTTAATTTCAGCCGCTATTTTTGCGGCCAAAACTTCGCGGGCATCCGCATCGCCAAGCGCGTCTAGCGGCCGTAAATCCCCTGCGTCTTCGGCGGCGCTATTATCTGCGCGCGGGGCGAGAGGCCAAAGCTCGACATATCCCATGTCACTGCGGATCGCGACATGGCGTGTCACATCACCCGCCGGTGCAAAGCGGCCCGCATCAAACATACGCTGGCTGCCGCCGCCATTGATGAAAATATGGTCAACCAGCTCTAAAATCTGCGGGGCCGAACGAAAAGATGTGCGCATACGCGGCGCTTTAAAATCGACGCCGTCATCATAGCTTTGTGTTTTCGCTAAAAATACATCAGGACGCGCGCCTTGAAACGAGTAGATAGATTGCTTTTCATCGCCCACGGCAAAGAATGTTTTACTTAGTCCCGTCTTGTTATGGCGTTCTGAGGGGTCAAAATTATCATGTAGCGCATCCAGAATATCCCATTGCGGCGGCGGCGTATCTTGGGCCTCATCGACGAGAATATGATGAATCCCGCCGTCAAGTTTATAACGCACCCAATCAGAGACATCAGAGCGCATTAACAGCGTCCGCACACGCTGGACTTGGTCATCAAAACTCACGCGCCGTAGCCTGTCTTTGCCGGCGCTGAAATGTTTCGCAAAGGGCATAGCCAAATTATAAAGCGCGGTTGTTGATTGCAAAAGCTCTGCGGCTTTAATTTTTTGGGTGACGGCTAAAATGCGGCTGACTTCATCCGTCGGCATATAGGCCTTTGCGCCTAAAAACATTTGCGCTGCCTGCGGCGCTTTCCCTGTCACAATACTGGCACGTAGAGACCCGGCTTGGGTGAAGAAAATATCGGCATAGCGGTTAAAAGCTGTGATAGGATCGGGGTCAATTAACGCCGCGTCCAAAGCCGCTCCAACTTTTTGATTGGTCACAGCAGAGCAATGAATTAAGTCAGGGCATATCCCCTTTAACACGTCAATTTCGGTTTCAGCCCAAGCTTGCGCGCGGATATCATCGGGCTGCACATTTGGGCCTAATCCTAAATCAGCCGCTAAGGCCGTGACGCCGCCCGACTGTTCCCAGCGCTGAATCTCGTAGATATTATAGCCCATCCAGCTAAAGTAATCTTGCAAGCTCCGATCGGCAGCTTGCGCGGCAAAGAAGCGAATGGCCCGCGCGATATCACCGTCGGGATTATCACGCGCTGTTTCTAAAAGCTGTATTTCAGCCGCGCGTAAAAGCTCCAGCCGCTCCTCGTCTTGCAGCGTATCAAAGCCCGGCAAAAGTCCGACTTCAATCGGAAAACGCGAGAGGACAAATTCACAAAAAGCATGGATCGTTTGCACTTTAAGCCCGCCCGGCGTCTCTAGCGCTTTGGCGAAAAGCGCGCGGGCCGTCGTCAAGGCAACCCCGTGATCGGGCCTGCCAAAGAGCTTGGTCAATTCTTTATCAAGCGCCGCTTCGGGCAAAACAGACCATGCGCCAAGTTTTTGAAACAACCGCGTTTGCATCTCGCTTGCGGCGGCTTTCGTATAGGTCAAACATAAGATATGATCTGGCGCCACGCCGGCAATAAGCAGGCGCGACACACGGTTTACCAAAACATGTGTTTTACCTGATCCCGCATTGGCCGATGCAAAGCGTGAGCCCGACGGGTCGGAGGCATGATCTTGCGCAGCGCTGGCTAAGGCGAGCTTATCCCGCAGCTCGTCCAAAAGCGCTTTGGTTAGCTCGGGCGTCTTATCCATTATCGCCGCCCTCGCCGGTTAATTGTGACCATTCTTCGCGGCGCGCCAAGAGGTCATAATCCCCATAAGCATTCGCCCATTTGCGGCGAATTTGCGACGGATAGCCCGCCTTAATATCACGGGCCTGCGCCATTAATTTCGCCACGGTTTCGCGGGTTTTCGCAATATGATCTGCTGCGGAAAACGCTGATTTAGCGTTGCGGTCAATCACGGAATAGGTCTCATAGCCGCCCGATGTGCCGCGAAGGCGCTTATAGCTCAGCTCATCAACAGCGCCGGGCGGAACATCCTTAAAAGCGCCGCGCTCCGTCATCATCGCGAGCAAAGGTAATTGCGGGTCAAAGCCGACAATCACTTCTTTTTTGCCCGGCGGCTGTCCGGTTTTGAAATCAATAATTTCATAGCCGTTCGGGCCTTTATCAATCCGGTCAGGATAGCCGATAATCGTCAGGCCTAAATCCGGTAGATTTAACCGGCCTTTGGTTTCGCCCGAAACATTGACATAGCCTTTATCGCGGCGGCTGTGGAAATCAGAAATCACGGCCTCAGCAAGTTGATCGAGCCGAATATCTTCTTTGATAAAATCAAGCTCATCAAAGCCTTGGGCGCGCAATGCCTCATGAAAGGCTTTATTTAATTTATCTGCATCTTTCACCGCGTCTCGGCTCAGCTTTGCCTTCAAAAGGCTCTCCAGCGCTTCATGCAAAGCCGTGCCATATTCACGCGGGCCGATTGGCATGTCTAAATCATCTAGCGGCTCTAGCCCCAGAATATGACGTGCGTAAACGGCATAGGGGTCCCGTATCCATGTCTTAAATTTTGTGACGGAAACTACGTCTTTATCCCGCAGCGGCCAGCGCGCGTCTAATGGGGGTTTCGGGTTTGGCGGCGCGGCCGGCGTGACCTCTTGCGGGGCGACATAGTCAAGCGCCCGCGCCCAATCTAAATAGGGCGTAGACGGCGCAAGTAACCGCGCAGCTAGGTCTTTATCATTATCTGCCGCTTCATCACGATAAGCCCCGTTAAATAATGTTTTTAGCCGCCAGAGCCAGCGCGAGGCGACCATGGGCGTACCGTCACTGCGTTTTGAGCGGGTCAAAATCACATTCGGCCCCATCGCCAGACCTTCGAAGTCATGCGCCGATAAACCATAGCGCCGCTCTGGCAAGGTCAGGCCAAGACTTTGCCGCATGGCGCGCGATAAAAAGGGGTCATGGGTAGGCGCAGCCGGCCATAAACCTTCATTAAGGCCGCCCAAAATTGTGATGTCACTCGAGAGCATACGGGCTTCAAGCGGGCCTAAAATACGCAGCTGCGGATGTGTACCAAACCGCGGACGCACGACTTGGCCGCGCATAAGGACAGCGAAAAACTCGCGAAACTCCCGCGCATTAAACCCGCCTAATATATCCCCTATCGCAATAATTTGCGTCAGCAAACTGGCCGCTGTTTCCCCCGCCTCCCCTTGCCACAAGGTCACGGCGCCGTGAATCATCTCGCCGCCCTCTTCACGGGCCGCGAGGCTTTCTGCGGCCTGCGTGAGGGCTTTGGCCCAATAAGACGCGGGGGCAGACATAGGAGTGGAATTAGGGGCGGAGTCAGACACAGGATTAGGCGCAGGATTAGGCGGAGATAAAAGCGGGGCCAGC
Source organism: uncultured Caulobacterales bacterium (assembly GCA_964513675.1). GTDB lineage: Bacteria > Pseudomonadota > Alphaproteobacteria > Caulobacterales > Maricaulaceae > CALFVT01. Next base: position 29,615 of record CAZEOD010000030.1, read on the forward strand.
GCCTTATGCAAATTATCAATCGGCGCATATGCGGCTAATATATCGGGGTGTTTTCTAACCCCGCGCAGTTTTGTTTTATCCAAAACCAACCATTGCGCGCGGGCGGCGCCCGCCGCTTGGCCTAGATTTGCAAAAGGACTGGCCATAAGCCCAGATAAATAAACTGGATTAAACGGATTGCCCGCTAGCCGCAAAATATGCGCCAAAA
>CAZEOD010000031.1:0-29782 GCA_964513675.1 uncultured Caulobacterales bacterium
TGGGTCAATTTGATCTGGTCGGTATTCCGCCCGCACCGCGCGGCATGCCGCAAATTGAGGTCACATTTGATATTGATGCCAATGGTATCGTCAATGTATCCGCCAAAGATAATGCCACAGGCAAAGAGCAGCAAATTCGTATCCAAGCCAGCGGCGGTCTATCCGATGCTGATATTGACGCCATGGTACGCGATGCCGAAGCCAATGCGGATGAGGATAAAGCCCGCCGTGAATTAGCCGAAGCCCGCAATAAGGCTGAGGCGGCCATTCACCAAGCGGAAACGGCCCTCAAAGAGCATGAAGATAAAGTTGATGCTGAGCTGAAAACTGAGATTGAAGGCGCTGTGGCCGAATTATCTGAGCTGAAAGGCACGGATGATGCCGCTAATATCGCAGATAAAACGGATATCCTCTCAGCTGCGCTGATGAAAATGGGCGAAGCTATCTATGCTAATGCAGGCGATGACGCCGGCGAAGGCGACACAGGCGGCGCGGATGACGATGATATCGTTGACGCCGAGTTTGAAGACCTTGATGACGATGCAAAAGCCTAATCGGCGCATCACATCTATGTAAGAATAGCCCCCTAAGCGCTCTCTTTTCCGCGCTTAGGGGTTTTTCATATCTATGACATCTTTGATGACTCATATCACGGCCCATCCGGCGCTTGATCCTGCTTTTGGGACATATGCTCTCCCGCCTCAACGGGAAGCTATTCGCCGCTTTGCGCGGCATTTTAAATCCGGCAAACGCGGGCAATGGATGATTTCTTTCCTGCGAAAGCTGGCGCTGCGCGGCGCAAAGCCCCCGATCGACGTCGAAATTGAACCCGGCCTTAAAGCGCGGCTTTATCCGACAGGCAATCGCTGCGAGAAACGCGCGGTTGCGGGGGTTCAGATTTGGGATTTAGGCGAGCGCCATTTTATGCGCGCCGCCATTCAAACAGCGCAAGCGCCCTTTATATTTTTAGACATTGGCGCCAATATTGGCCTTTATAGCCTTTATGCTGGATATTATGCAGTGCAATCTGGGCGCGCCGTCCAAATTCACGCCGTAGAGCCTGACCGCGAAAACCAGCGCCGCTTGATGGATAATGTCCGCGCCAATGGATTTGATGTTACGCTCTGGCCCGCTGCTGTGTCTGATAGCGCGGGGCAGCTTAGCCTAACGCCGCATAATGATAACCGCGGCGAAATTAAGCTATCAACTACCGCGCAGGAAGATAGCGAGACCGTCACCGTCATAACCCTTGACGCGATGATAAAACAAAGCGGGTTTCCCCATATTGACCTGTTGAAATTGGATATAGAAGGCCATGATCTTCGCGCGTTACGCCGCCTCTTTGAAAATTGTAATCAAGCCCTATATCCAAAGAGACTTATAATTGAAACCGGCACGCCCGATGATCTGGCCCTGATGACCCTTTGCTATAATCAAGGTTATGTGGTCAAAGGGCGCGGCCGACTGAATATGATGCTAGAACGAGATAGTTAAGCTATGGCAAAACGTGATTATTACGATATTTTAGGCGTTGATAAAGGCGCTGATGACAAGACGATGAAAAGCGCCTTTCGCAAGAAAGCTATGAGCTGCCATCCAGACCGCCATCCTGATGACCCCGGCGCAGAAGCGCGGTTTAAAGAGCTTAACGAAGCTTATGGCATATTGTCAGATGCCGATAAGCGCGCCGCCTATGACCGTATGGGGCACCGCGCCTTTGAACAGGGCGGAATGGGCGGCGGCGCTGGTGGTTTCCAAGATTTTGGGGATATATTTTCGCAAATTTTTGGCGGATTTGGCGGGGCCGGAGCCGCCGGCGGGGGACGGCGACAAGTCCAAGCGCGCGGCTCTGATCTACGCTTTGAGATGGAGATTAATCTGGAAGATGCCTTTCACGGAAAAGACGCCGAAATCAATGTCCCTATTTCTGAGGATTGCGAGCGCTGCGACGGGCTTGGCGCGGAACCCGGCGCGAGCCTTGAGACCTGCGGAACCTGCGGCGGCGCGGGCGCTGTTCGCACGCAGCAAGGCTTTTTCACAATGGAGCGCACCTGCCCGACATGCGGCGGACAAGGTGATTATGTCTCTGATCCCTGCCGCGCCTGCGATGGCCAAGGGCAAAGCCGCGTCGACACCGAATTATCCGTTAATATACCTGCCGGCGTTGAAGATGGCACGCGCATTCGATTAACCGGCCAAGGCGACGCCGCCTCTAAACGCCAAAACGGGGGGCGAAGCGGCGGGCAGCGCGGTGATCTTTATATTTTCGTCTCGGTTAAACCGCATGATATTTTTGAGCGTGAAGGGCCAAATCTCTTCTGCCGCGCACCTGTTCCAATGACCGTTGCTGCCCTCGGCGGCGACGTTGAAATTCCGACCATTGACGGCGGACGCAGCAAAATTAAAATTCCTGACGGCTCGCAATCCGGACGCCGCATGCGTCTGCGCGGAAAAGGCATGAGCGTGCTGCGCCAGCAAGGGCGCGGAGATATGTATGTTGAATTAGCCGTTGAAACACCAAAAAACCTCAATGCTCGCCAAAGAGATTTACTTAAGGAATTTGCAGAGGAAGGCGGCGATAGCGTTAGCCCTGAGTCTCAAGGGTTTTTAGATAAAGCCAAGAAATTTTGGGACGGCCTTGTTGACTAATTATTTAATTATTAGGCCCTTTAATCAAGCGGCCTTATAATGCAACTTAGGGCATGCGCGAGCCAAGGCGCGATTCCAGTAACCCATACCATTCACGGCTTGATAAATTAATCTTAAGCGCGCCCGCGGCCTCTTCTAAGCGGCGAGGTTTTTGTGACCCCACCAACGGAACAGGCTGGGATGGGTGTTTCAAAAGAAACGCCAGAGCAATTTGCGTTCGCGTCGCTGAATGGGTTTCCGCCAATTCATCAATCACCGAAATCACAGTATTAAAACGCAGGCGGTCTTCGGCATTATCCACTTGGCCTGTGGCTAATTGACCGCCCGCCAATGGGGACCAAATTAAAGGCGTTAATTTATATTCTTGGCACATATCGAGCGTGCCGTCCATAATCGGGGCATGATGCCAAAGCGAGCCTTGAGGTTGGCGGCTAACCAGCGGAACGGTTACAAATTTTTCAAGCGCGCGAAGCTGGCTATTGGTAAAATTCGACACGCCAATATGGCGGACCTTGCCGCTCTCGACCATATATCCCAAAACACGCCCAAGCTCCTCGAAAGATGTTAAAAGATCGGGGCGGTGGATTTGATACAGGTCAACATAATCTGTTCTTAAACGCCGCAAGCTCGCATCAAGCGCGTCCATGAGATAGCTTTGTGATGAGTTATAAGGGATCGGCGGGCGAATCCCGCCCTTGGTGGCCAATATCATCTTATCGCGTAAATGCGGGACCTCTTTGATAACCCGCCCGAGCATGACCTCTGCGCCGCCAAACCCGTCCGAATCGCTTCCCGCCACAGGGGATGTAAAGCCGTAAATATCCGCCGTATCAATCAGGTTCATCCCTAGATTAAGCGCAGTTTCAATACGCTCATGCGGTGAGCTTTCAGCCGCCTCAGCAAAGCGCGAACAGCCAAAGGCAAGGCGTCCAATTTCAACATCAGTTGATCCCAAATGAGTTGTTATCATGCGGATTGGTCCTCTAGAAATTCATTTAATAGGGCGGCATATCCGTCGCTACCTATCTTACTTTCCGCAGACCAGTAAGGGGTAATTTGTATCATTGTCGCAAAAACTCCGGCATCAATCAATGATTTGGGCGGCGCAGTCCCATATCGCAGATCATGATATTGAAGCCAAAAGGTAAAATGCTGCGCAATACGCCCGGCAAGCGCGCCTTTTTCGCCCTCTTGAAAGGTTAAATGACCCGAATCATGCAGTCCCGCAATCAAAGAAAAGGCCGCCTGTTCTTTGAGCGATAAAATTCGTGAAAACCCATGTTTTAACGCTGGAATACGGGTGAGCAGCTCCGACATATTTTTATAGAAAAACCGAAAATCGTAAATTTCTTCAAAGATAATATAGAGGTAAATCCAGTTATCGCGCAGCGCTAAGGATTCTCTAATCGGGCCGTTTAAGACCTGACGGATTTCAATTTCAAAGTCTTCAAATAAGGCCCGAATGATTTCATCCTTACCTTTATTCGGAATGAAGCTGCGCGGGCAGATTTGTTGTATCAGAGTTCCAATATAAAACATCAAAAGGCGGCGGATCTTCACCCAGAAGATAATTATTAACGACATAGTTCCAAATGAGATCATTAGGCCGCATCCAGGCAAATGAGCGCGCAAGGTCTTCACCCGCTAAAATACCTTTTTTGCGGCTATGTTGACGCGAGGATTCAATCGCCTCATCCGTGACAAATAGGCCGACCTCACTATCTGATCGCTTCGAATCTAAAACACTAACCATTAATGTGTAGCAATTCACACGGTTATCATCGCGCGCGGATAGTTCCGATAACATATGCGCCATTGTAATGCCGCCTGAACATGCGCCTGTGACATTAATCCGCTTGGAGCGCGTGATTTTTTGAATAGCGCTCGACGCGCCTATTAATTCATCCACATACATCTCAAGCCCCCAATGCGAATGTTGCCGCGAGGGGTTACGCCATGAGACGGCAAAGACTTGAAAGCCCATGCTGGTTAAAAAACGGATGATTGATTTATTTGGCGCTAAGTCATTGGCGTAAAATTTATTAATTTGCGGGGGCACCACCATGAGCGGGATTTTATAAACCTGTTCTGTAAGCGGTTGATATTGGATCAGCTCCAGCATCTCTGTTTTATAAACCACAGCCCCTTTCGAATTTGCGATATTCTCGCCGACCTTAAAAGGGCGTCCATCGACTTGACTGGGCATACCGCCATTATGACGAACATCATGATAGGCATTTTTAAGCCCTTTAATCAGCGATTGCCCGCCTGTTTCATAAAGCTTTTTCATCGCCGCTGGATTGCCAAGCAAAGTATTGGTCGGCGCAAGGCTATCAATAATCATATCAAGTAGAAATTTAATGCGGGTTTGATCTGCGGCGTCAAGTCCGGAGTCGTCCACCCAGCCATTCAGCTCTTTTCGCATAGCCAGCCAAGCTTGCAGGCCGCGCTTATAAAGCGGGTTTTTTTTGCCATGTTTCATCTTTAAACCGGCGGTCTTTGCGGTGCGGGGCTAATTCAGACTCGCCCTTGGCAATGTTTAAAAGCTCTTTGCCGTAATTACTTAGATGACGCGCAAAAGGTTTGGGCTGCCGCGCAGCGTGGCCCGCCATAACGCCCAATGATTTTAAAAACTCACTGCGCCTAATCCCAACAAGCGTGTTCACCGCTGTTGTGGTTTCAGCGGCAGCCTTCGCAATCGTTTCAGATGCTTTTGCCATGTCGCAAACCCCCATCTTTTTTCTTGATTATGCTCTCTGTGTAGCAAATGGCACGCGAGAGTCAAAAATGGCTATTATGCCCTAAAATTGGTCATAAAAAAACGGCCCTGAAACCAAGGCCGCTGTGAGGCGTAATATAAAGCGCGTTACGCCGCTTTTTCAGATGTTGTTTTTTTAACCGCAGGTGCCGCGCTCATCTTCGGCGCTTTCTCTGTTTTCATTTTAGCCGAAACAGGCTTGCGCGTTGTTTTGGCTTTTTTAGATAAGGCTGTGATTTTCTTGTTGAGCGCCTCAACTTCAGCTTCAAGTTCTGAAACGCGGTCATTAGCAAATTTTGGAAGCGCGGCTTTCACTTTATCCGCATTTTCGCCGTAAGTTTTAGCGGCTTGGACTTGCGCAGCTTTAAACACGGCGGCGGCTTGAGCTTCAACGCCCTCGCCTTTTTCGACAAGCTCACCGAAAAGATCCGTTGTTGATGAGGCCGCAAATGTCCGCGCTTGCTCAAAACGAAGTTTCGCACGGTCATAGGCATACCCATAAAGTCCAACATAAGCGAGTGTGCCTTTGCGGGCCAATTCGGCCGCATTAAATTTCACATTTGTTTTTGTATCGGTTTTTTTAGCTGTCTTCTTAGCCATTGATTTCATCCTTTAATAATGGCGGATCGCATGTGAAATGCACCCAGCCGTTTTGTCTTGATAAGGATTTAGGCGTAGAAATTAGAAACCGCGTCCTAATTTTGAAATTAGGGCGAATCTGGCGCTGGCGGCGCTATCTCGGCTTTGGCGCGTTTCAGTAAAATCGCCGCCGGAGAGGCGGGGTCAAGGGCAAGTGATTTTTCAAGCGGCGCGATGATGCTGTCATCAGATAACGGACGGCCTTGAGAGCGCCGTGTCATCGCCAGCATCAGCCATAGCCGGGCCTGCTCTGCATCGCTGCCCTCTAGCAAGCTTACCGCTTTTTCAAGCGCTGTTTCTGCGCCTAATAAATCTTGATTGCGAATTTTAAGATCGCCAAGCGCCGCCCAAAGACGCCCGCTCTCAGGCTCGCTTTCAAGCCGTGTTTCAACCGCCGCAATCGCGGCCTCCAATGTTTGAGGGGCCTCGGCGGATTGCGCCGCTAAGGCCGTTTTTTGCGCCGTTTCAGGATCAGCAGTGCCAAGCGCCATATAGCCGCCAAATAAAAGACAGGGCGCGAATATAAGCGCCGCCGCCGCGAGAATAAATCCGTTCCGGCTTTTTTTTGCTTCAGCGGTTACAGGGTGATGCTCAGGTAAATCTTGGGCAGCTTTGGCAATATCGGCGCGCTGTATATTCGCCGCCTCGGTGCTGAGTACGCCCCGCGCTTCATCTTTATCAACGGCGGCCAAAGCGGCTTTCAGGCTAGCGCGCGTCCAATCCTCTGTGATATCCGCCGCCCCGCGTTCAGCTTTTAAAAATGGCCACAGTACAAGCGCCGCAATCGGCACAAGACATAGCGCTAAAACCAACCAAATCACGTCATTATGCCTCTTATTAAAACTCGCCTTTAAGACCAAAGAAAAGCGTGCGTGAGCGGCCCGGGAAAAACCGCTCATTGCCAAATGCAAAATCGGCTCTATCAGCATAGTCGATATTAAATAAATTATCTATGCGGCCAAAAACCGCGAGCCTATCGCTCATAGCCGCCTCGCCGCGCAAGACAAAAAGATCATGCCCGTCATATCGGTTCGTATTTCCGGGATTGGTAAAATAGGCGCCGACATGCCGCCATTCAATTTCTGCGGATAATCGGTCATTGGGCGTGATAATCGCCGTCAGCTGCCCCAGCGTATCGGGCGCTGTATCAATACGGTCACCCGCCGTGATATTATTGGCCGCGCTGCCGACGATTTCAGTAAAGTCATAAACATGTTCGGCCAATGTGCCGCTACCGCGAATAGCGATGTAATTATTGACCGGAACATAAAGGCTGGCTTCAAGGCCTTTATGGCGCGTCTCGCCATTACTCACGTTAAACCCATTGGCATTACGAAAGAAGAAATTATCTTTCCATTGTGTGAAGGCCGCAGCGTCTAGCACAATATTGCCCCACCGCGCTTTAAAGCCGGCTTCGAGGCTATCCAGCGTTTCCACTTCGGCTTCACCCGGAACTTGGTTTTGCTGTAAGGAATAAAGATCGCTAGTTTGCGGCGCGCGGGATGATCGCGCCGCCCGCAGATAAACATTCACATTATCAGAGGCCTCAATCGTCAGGCTAGCTTTGGGGGTCAATGTGAAATAATCGTCGCGGCGATCATCTAGCCGAATGAAGCGGCCAAATTGCCCGCTATCGGCGCGGTTATCATAATCATAGCGGGTATATTCACCGCGCGCACCGATATTAAAGGCAATGCGGTCTGTGAGCTGAACGTCTTTTTCCGCATAGCCTGCCAAGACGAGGCTCTCGACGTCATAATCAAAATGCAGGCCTTGGATAAAAGAAAACCGTGTCGGGTTGTCTTGAAATTCAAAGAGCTCGCCTTGGGTATATTCCGCGTCAAACCCGATGTTGAAATCATCCCCATAATAAGATGTCAGCACGCCCGCTGAGCGGTGGCTATTCTCTTCCAGCGCTTGGCCGGGAACGAAATGGCGCAGAAAGCGTAAATCAACCGAGCGCGCATAAGGCGTAATCGACAGACGCCCCGCGCCAAAATCACGGTCAAACCTAAGATAAGCCCGATAGGTTGAGCTGTCACGAAAAGCTTCGGGAAAGGCATTTTGCGAGGCCAGAGTTTCATCGGCAAAGGCGTCGTCCCCTTGGACAAAACCAGCCGTTTCTTGATTGAGGTTTTGAACGCTTATCTGCGCGGTTAAATCCCACGCGCCTAAATCACCTTCATAGCGCAGGCCAAGCTTTTGTTGGTCAAAGCCAGAATCGGCGCGAAATCCATTGTCATGCGTGAGGCTTAGCGTTGCCCGAACCGGCCCTGTAGCCGCCGAGAGGCGTAAGGCCGCGAGCCCGTCATCGCTTCCTATGAGCTGAAACCGGTTCGGCCCAGAGACGGATGGATTCACAATGTTTACTAAACCATGCACCGCATTAGACCCATAGAGCACAGGCCCCGGCCCCTTAACCACTTCAAGCGCCGCCGCCGTTTCCGATAGGCCTTCGAATAGCCCGTTCACATTGGCAAAGCCGGCCGCGCGCAAAGGCACACCATCCTCAAGATATAGAAAGCTCCCTGCGCCCGCGCCGCCGGTCAAAACCGGAGAGCGAATAGCGCTGAGATGTTCCTGTCCGCTGCCGCGGTGAATATTAACCCCGGCCACGCTATTTAAGCTCTCGGCGGGATGAATAGCGGCAATCTCTATCAAGCGGTCTTGATTGAGGGGCGCAATAGACAGCGGTAAATCACCGGCCTCGGGGGCGCGCTCATCATAGGTAATAATTTCATCAATTTGCGACTGGGCTATGGCCGTAGCGCTACTGCCAATCAACCCTGCTGCCATGAGGCTGCGGGAGGCGATTGAAAGATATTTTTTTTGATATGTCATGCAGATACCCGATGATAAGGTTTATTTTTCATGCGCTTTATCGGGTTTTAATCATGATTGATAGCGTAATTATACCTATTTGCCGATGCCGCCAACACGGCGCAAACCTCAACACTGCGGTGATTAAGACAGATTGCCAAACCCGAAGGACGCTTTAAAAGGTCACTATGACGATAGAAAATATAAATAATTGGGTGTCATCTCATGAGGGCATATTGCGGCTCTCGGTCTTCGCAGGATTAATGCTAGGCTTGATTATTCTTGAAAGCCTATTTCCGCGAAAAGCCCGCAGCCAAGCGCGCGCCCACCGCTGGTTCACCAATCTTATGATTGTCGTGATTGATAGTATTTGTCTGCGCTTACTATTTCCGATCATTGCCGTTGGCACCGCCATATGGGCCGCGCAGCGCGGATGGGGGCTATTTAACCTTTGGGACGGCCCCTTATGGCTTGAACTTATTTTAGCGGTCATTATTTTAGACGGCTTGATTTATCTGCAACATGTCATGTCGCATCATATTCCTATGCTGTGGGCGCTCCACAAAGTCCATCACACAGACCGCGATCTTGATGTCACCAGCGCCTTACGATTTCATCCGCTCGAGATTTTATTTTCGATGATTTATAAAATGTTTTGGGTGATTATTTTAGGGCCATCTGCGGCGGCGGTTATTATCTTCGAAGTCATCCTAAACGGCAGCGCCATGTTTAATCATGCCAATATGCGCTTGCCGCTCTGGCTGGATAAAATCTTACGCCTCGTTATTGTCACGCCCGATATGCACCGCGTGCATCATTCTGTTATTGAGGCCGAGACCAATAGTAATTACGGATTTTTTCTCTCAATCTGGGATCGTCTTGGCCGTAGCTACCGCGCGCAGCCCGCATTAGGTCATGATAATATGGTCATTGGCCTGCGCGAGCATCAGCATAACGGCCCGCGCTCTTTATCATGGAGCTTAACCCTGCCGTTCGGGCAGCGCTTTTATGATAAAATGAAAAACTGGCTTTAGGGCCTTAAGCGCTTAAATTTACCAATCTAGACATAGCGCTATCCAGTCGTCATAAGCGGGCATGGATATAATCGACATTGGCCCGTTATCGCTATTACCGCCGCTTATTGCGATTGGCCTCGCCTTATGGACGCGGCAAGTTTTTATATCCTTGTTCATAGGTCTTTGGCTGGGATTTATTATCCTCGCAGGCGGGAATCCTATCACGGGGTTATGGGATTTAATCGACGGCCTTGTCGCAGTTTTTGAAGATGCGGGAAATACGCGAATTATTCTTTTCACGCTAATTATGGGGGCGCTGATTGCACTGATACAGCGCTCGGGCGGTGTGCAGGGGTTTATTAATGTCATGATGGCGCGTTTAGAGGCCGCCAATGGCAGAGGGCAGCGCGTGCGCGTTGAACTCTTGGCGCTTATGACAGGGCTGTTGATTTTTATCGAGAGTAATATTTCAATCTTAACCGTAGGCACGCTCTACCGCCCTGTTTTTGATAAGCTGAAAATCCCGCGCGAAAAGCTCGCTTATCTGGCGGATAGCACCTCATCGCCGTCTTGTATTTTAATGCCGTTTAATGCGTGGGGCGCTTATATCGCTGGGCTGTTAATGGCGCAGGGGATTGAAAATGGGTTTAGCGCTTTGCTCAAAGCAACGCTTTATAATGTCTATCCTATGCTGGTCATTTTAGGCGCGGTTTGGGTTATTATATCGGGCCGCGATTTCGGCGATATGGCCAAAGCGGAAGCGCGGCTTAAAACAAGCGGCGCATTACATAGAGACGGCGCGCAGCCGATGATGGCCGAGGGTACAGTCACGATTGACGCCAAAGACGGCGTAGCGCCGCGCGCGATTAATATGCTGATCCCGCTATTAACGCTGATTATTGCGATGCCGTGTTTCCTTATATGGACGGGCTGGGCGGCAGGCGGCGGGGAGGCCCTTACGGCCCTGCAAAACGGCTCCGGCTCTCGCTCTGTGTTATATGCAACGGTTCTGGCCGTTTTCATGGCGGCGGGGCTGAATAAGGCCCAAGGCCTGCTGGGCCTACGCGAAATGGTCGATATATCGCTAAAAGCAATGGGCGGCATGGTGCCATTGGCAATGTTAATGCTATTTGCTTTTGCGCTAGGAACATTATGCCGAGAGCTGGGAACGGGCGCTTATGCCGCCGATATAACCCGCCAGTTTTTAAGCCCGGGTTTAATTCCTGCCCTCGTATTTTTAATGGCCTGTTTCATTGCCTTTTCGACGGGAACAAGCTGGGGAACTTTCGCGATTATGATTGTGATTGCCGTCCCCTTGGCGCAGCAAATGGATTTAAATTTATCACTTGTTATCGCGGCGGCGCTGGGCGGCGGCATTTTTGGAGATCATTGCTCCCCGACATCTGATACGTCGATTATCTCAAGCATGGCGAGCGGGACAGACCATATTGACCATATCCGAACGCAGCTTCCTTATGCCCTAATTGCGGGCACGATCACGACGGTGATCTATTTAATTTTAGGCATAAGCGGCCTATAAATTAAAAGCGAGGGTTAAGCCTTGGCGAGCGCCCAGCGTAATGTATCGCGTGATGTTTTAACCTCGGCTTTTTGTTCACAGTTATTTCGGCAGCGCTTTGCAAGCGTCTCTAGCGCGCGTAATTGTTTTTGCGCGGCCTTAATGTTACCTTCGCGAAGCTCTAATAAACCTAGACGTAGCCGCGCATCATGCAGTCTTACGCTTTTGCTGAGACGTAATGCGCTTTTGAAATTAGCTTTGGCCTCGTCATATTTTTTAAGCTGAATTTGTGACAGCCCCTTCATATAAAGCTGCACGCCCAGATCACCTCCGCTCGATATAATATTTTCATCATCGACATCTTTATGGCGTAGAACGGAAAGGCCAAGCCCGCCGGTGGGCGTTAGGATTTGCCCAACAGTTGTCCCGTCTGAGCTTGCGGATTCAAGGCTTAAGGCGGTGAGTTGACTCGCAAGAACATTACCCCGAGCCTGTAGAAAAACATCATCTTTAATCCGCTCAAGGCGGCGCAAAGCTTCGAAGTTTTTTTGAAATTCAATCTCGGCGACGGCATAATCACCGCGCAGAAAAGCATCCATTGCCGGGTCACTTCCGCGTAATTGTCCGCGGCTAATCACTTCATCTTCTATAGGCGGGACCGCTTGTGCCATCGCCATCGGCGCGGATATGGTAAAAGCCAGTGCAAATGGCGTGAGTATTTTCAACATAATCATGTCTCACTTTTTTATAATTATATAAAATTATAATATAAATATAAATAAAAATTAAATCACAATCTATTTCATAGCTCCTCACAAAAACGTTTAATATAATATCTGACCGCCGTATCACGGGCGGGGTCATTGGATTCTCCGATAGGTTTAAACCCATTTGCAAGATGGAAGTTATGAGAGGCTGGATTATTTGGCCTTATATTAATTTCACAAGCGAGAGCGGCATATCCGGCTTTGCGGGCAAAATTTTCAGCGTCATGATAGAGCCGCCGCCCGAAACCGCGCCCCTGCGCAGCACTAGATATGATAATTCTGTCGATATAGAAAAAATTTGAAAAACGCGCCTTTAGCCATGATAAATTTTTATGATCGGGATAATCAACATCATCCGCATAGCCGAATAAGACGCCCGCGCCGTCACTAATTTGCCGCTGATAAGCCGCGCGGGATAATATATAATCAAGTCCCGCTGGATCAAGCGGGGATAGCCAGTGAACAAATTCCCTATTCATCTGCAAAATTTTTACATGATGCGATGTTAAGATCGGCCCAATCATGAGGCCGCGTGATACACACCGCGCATCAAGGCGCGGGCCGTGCAGCGCGCGGCGGCCCCGCCTAATTCCGCAAGAGCTACAGGCGTGTTGCACGCTATCTCCCCCGCCGATAGCGCAAAAATTGTATCCCCATCCAGCGGCGTATGGGCGGGCTGCACCGACATTGCGAGGCCGTCTTGCGCCATAATAGCGAGGCGCTTGGCTTGTTTTTGTGTCAGGGCTGCATCTGTGATGACTGCGCCAATGACTGTGGCTTGACCCGCCGCTTTAATGAGCGCGAGTTTTGTATCGAGCGCCGGACTTAAGGCGTAATCGGGGGCGGGGCGCCGACCGCCAAACTCACGGCCCTCTTCATAGGGCCAAGCCCAGGGCACATTGCTAGCGGGCATATAAGGCGAGCCAACGGGGTTGGCGGCAATGAGCGCCGTAACATGCACGCCGTTTATTAATTCGCTCGCAATGCCAAAGCCGCCGCTATAGCATCCGGCCGTTGCGCCGTAGCCCGCCCCTATTGTGCCTTCTGCGCTATCATAACGGGCGGCCTCACAGGCGCTTAGGCCGAGATCATAAAAGGGGGGGCGCTGTCCCCAATTTTTAGCCCCGCCATTTGCATTATCAAATAAGATAGCGCTGGGGACGATAGGCGAGACAGGAATATCCGCGCGGGCGACATAACCCCGCCCCTGTGCCCCGAGCCAATTTGTGGCCGCATCGGCAGCAGCAAGGCCGTAAACCGAGCCGCCCGATAAACTAATCGCGTGAATATGCTCAATCAGCCCGCCGTCTTGTAGGGCCGATATTTCCCGTGTACCGGGGCCGCCCCCGCGCACATCAACAGCGCAAAGACGCGGCCGGTCTGGAATAATTATCGTGACGCCTGTTTTGACATCTGCGTCATGAGCATGGCCAATTTTAACGCCGTAATGTTTAAAAATATTTTCCATGATTCATGTTTAAGCGGATTATAGATAATTGCCACTAAAATGAGGCCCTTCTTTGATGCGTAGACTTTTGGGCTAGCGGATATTTAAATCCCAGTCATAATCATATTTATCAATATCACCCGCTGCCTCCAAGGCGGCTTTCTTAGCGCCCGTTGCATATTGCCGAAGATGGGCCAAAATGCCGGCTTCACTGCCGCCAAAGTCTTTTTTATACCATTTGAAAATACTGGACGCGATTATCTTATTTCCCTCTATAGACACGCCGCGCTCACTGGCAATAAAATCACGGGCCGCTTGGGTTAGATCTGCGTCAAGGCTCGCCGCCTCCCATGCGCTTGTTTTAACATTCGGACAACCGATAGAGGCGCAGTTAAAAGCATAATGCACGCGGGGTTCATCATATTTTTTACGCACAGTGCCATGTTCAATATCATCAAGGCTCATTTTTTTACCGTTGACAATCAGGCGGTCTTTTTTCCAAGGACTCCGAATTTTACGGATGGATTTTAGAGGGTAATTTTCCAAAATCAGCTCAATCGTTTTAGCGTTATAAAGATTAAACCACGCCGCCATTTCGGCCTCGCGCGGCAAAGATTCAATATCCATCGCGGATAGCCTGTCGATATAGGCTTTTAAGACGGCGCGGTCAGCGGCCGTAACTTTATCATAAGCCACAAGATTAATGCCGTTTGATGGACTGACATATTTAGACAAAAATGCGTTATAAGGCGCATTAGGATTAGCGGCGGGAACAGGTGCCGGGTCTTGTTTCGCCTCTGAGTCTGATGTGGCCTGCGGCGCAGCGGCTATATTTTGCGCAGCGGCGATTGCGGCGGCCTGCTCTTGTGCGGCTTTCTTAGCGCGGGCAAGCTCTGCCGCCTCGGCCTGTCTTTCAGTCACTTGTCTTTGGGCGGCAGCGTCTTTTTCCGCTTGCTGCTCTTTGGCGATACGCGCTTGGCTTTCAGCGCGCGCGAGGGCTTGTTTTTCCGCTTTGGCATCAGCCGCTATCTTCGCGGCCTGAGCCTCTTGAGCCTGAGCCTCTAGAGCTTGCGCCTCTTTGACTTGAGCCTCTGCGCGCGCCGCAGCCTCTTTTTCAGCGCGGTCAGCCAAGCGCTGCGCGTCAGCATCTGCCTTAAGTTTAGCCTCATCTTTGGCCTTAAGCTTTGGGGCTTCAATAGCGGCGGTGTCTATCTTTGCCGCCGCCTCGGCGGTTGATTCAGCCGCAGCAGGGTTAGGGGCGGGCTGGGTTTGGGCCGCCTTATCCGAGCAGGATATTAAAGCCGGTGATAAAAGCGCCGTGAGCGCTAATAATTTATATCTATGAAACATATGACCTCCTTCGTCTTACGCGAGGATAGCGGTTAATACGTCTTTCCGCCAAACACGATATCGGCATGAGCTATAAATGAGGCTTCAGCCTGTTTCATATCAGCTATTCTGGTTAAAAATAGAAATAACGCCCCTCACCCTATAAAATTCATTGCCAGAGAGATATCGGGCTTTTAAACCTCCGCTATGGATAAAATAGTTAATATTGGCCTTTTGGGCGCTGACGGACGTATGGGCGGTGCTATTTTGCGGGTTTTAGCGGCAGAGCCAAAGGCCCAGCTGAGCGCCGCATTAACCGCGCCGAACTCACCAAACATAGGGCAAGATGCCGGCGATCATGCGGGATTAAAGCCGATGGGCGTGGCCTTATCATCTGATATTAACGCCGCCTTGGATATATGCGATGTCCTCATAGATTTCTCACACCCCAAGCCGGCGATTGATGCCGCACTGGCGATGCATGAAACCCGTTGCCACACATTCGTCACCGGCACGACAGGCTATGATAGCGCTGAGGAAAAAGCCCTGATCGCGGCGGCAGATAATATCACCTTGCTTAAATCAGGGAATTTTTCCCTTGGCGTTAATATGCTTGAAGCGCTTGTTGAAACCGCAGCAGCGCGGCTAGCGGCCGAGGCGTGGGATATTGAAGTCTTAGAGATGCATCATAACCGCAAGATAGATGCCCCGTCCGGAACCGCGCTTATGCTCGGCGAGGCGGCCGCAAAGGGGCGCGGCGAAAATCTACGCGATGTGCAGGTTCTCTCCCGCGAGGGACGGGGCGCGCCGCGGCAAGCCGGGCAAATCGGATTTGCAGCCCTGCGCGGCGGCGGCGTGATAGGCGAACATGCGGTGAGCCTGACCAGTGAATTGGAGCAAATCCGCCTAGAGCACACAGCCTTTGACCGGTCTGTATTTGCGCGCGGCGCAGTGACCGCCGCCCTATGGGCCGCCAAACAGCCCAAAGGGTTTTATGACATGAAAGATGTCTTGGGACTTAAAGATTAAGCCCTTTGCTCGCCGCGAGGGCTTTTATTGAAAGCTCTGGGCGGGCCCCATAATGACTAATCACTTCAGCGGCGCAAAGACTGCCGAGCCGTCCTGATGCTTCCCAGCCCAAGCCCAAACTATAGCCCGTTAGAACACCCGCAGCATATTGATCGCCTGCACCGGTTGTATCGACGAGCTTATCCACGGGATCAGCGGCAATATCAAAACGTTGGTGACCGTCAAGAATGACCGAGCCTTTTTCGCCGCGCGTCACACAAGCGATCGTCCCGAACTTAGCCGCATCAGCTAAAGCCGCGTCAAAATCTGTGCGCTCATAAAGGCTTAACAGCTCATCCTCATTGGCAAAAAGAACATCAACATGATTTTCAACAAGATGACGAAAGCTAGCGCGGTGACGATCAACACAAAAGCTATCAGATAGGGTCAATGAAACTTTCGCGCCCGCCGCATGGGCAAGCTCCGAGGCGCGGACATAGGCCGCTTTAGCCGGCTCTTTATCGAACAGATAACCTTCCATATAAACCAGTTTAGAATCCTCAATTAGGGCTTCATCCAAATCATCGCGGCCAAATTCTGTTGAAATACCTAAAAAGGTATTCATAGATCGGTCGCCATTGGGCGTCACGGCAATCATGCTCCGCGCTGTTGCGGGGGAGGCCGCAGATGATACACCGTCAAAAATAACGCCGCTGTCATTCATGCCAGCTTTAAACCGCGCGCCCAAATCATCGCTGGCGACTTTGCCAAGATATCCAGTTTTCAGCCCAAGCTCGGCGATTCCTGCGATCGTATTGGCCGCCGAGCCGCCAGAAATTTCTTGCGGCTGACTTTGGGTTTGAAAGGCTGACGTCAATTCCAAAGCCCGCGCTTCATCAATTAAGGTCATCGCGTGGCGTTCTACGCCGAAATCGACCAAAAATTCATCACTCACAGGCGCGATAACATCCATAATAGCATTGCCAACCCCTAATACATCAATCGACTTTGTCATAGCTTGACCTTTCTTTAAATTCGGCTAGGCCGTTAGCTCATTCACAGCGACTATGCAACTCGCGAGAGTTCCAAAGGAGACATAACCCGTGCAAAAAATTGCCATGCTTATATCCCAAGATCTACTACCGGATCAAAATGGTCGCCGCGATGATGCATTTGAATATGATGAGCAAGTCGGGAAACTCGTCCCTGCTTTTGCCGCTGAAGGCCTTATATTTGAGCCTTTGCTCTGGACAGAGGCGCCCGATAAAGCGCCGGATTATGATGCAATGATGCCGCTGATGGTCTGGGATTATGCGCAGGGTAAAAACCGCCCCTTTTTAAATGCGATGGCCAAAGCCGCGCGCCAAACAAAACTGCTCAATAGCTATGAAATTATAGAATGGAATTCTGATAAAAAATATCTTGATGAGCTGGCGAAAAAAGGCGCGCCGGTTATCTCAACCCTCTCTGTTGACCGCGTAACCGAGACGGGGGTGAACCGCGCCTTTGAAACGCTAGAAACAGATCATCTTATTATCAAGCCCCGCGTTGGCGCGGCGGCGTGGCGGCAAGCGAGCTTTAAAAAAGGAGACCCCTTTCCCAAAATGTCAGAGCTTCCGCCCGATGCGGCCCTGATACAGCCTTTTCAAAAAACCATTGAGGAAGAAGGTGAATATTCACTGTTATTTTTTGGCGGTCAATTTTCACATGGCCTTGTTAAACGGCCAAAATCTGGCGATTACCGTATACAATCTCTCTATGGCGGAACAGAGGAAAGCTATCAACCAACGCCGGCGCAGCTTTCCGTCGCAAGACGCATATTAGACGTGCTAGACTTTAATCCAGTTTATGCGCGTGTCGATTTACTGCGCGGACGTGATGGGAATTTAAAATTAATTGAGCTGGAATTAATTGAGCCTTATCTTTATTTTCCCCATGCCGCCGGCGAGGGCGCTGAGAATAAAGGCGCGCAGAAATTAGCCAAAGCCGTTAAGCGTCGTATTAACGCTAAGGCTTAGGCCTAGGCCTAGGCTTAAAACCCAGCTCTAGCCATTCAAACTCTAGCCATTCAAACTGGGCGTTTTAGGGCGAAATTTACATATATCTGAAATCGCGCAATTATAACATTTTGGCGTGCGCGCTACACAGGTATAGCGCCCATGTAAAATCAGCCAATGATGCGCGTGAAGGGCAAATTCATCCGGCGTTACGCGCAATAGATTCAGCTCGACCTCTAAAACATCTTTGCCGGGCGCCATGCCCGTCCGGTTCGAAACGCGGAAAATATGCGTATCCACCGCCATTGTCGGCTGCCCAAAGGCTTCGTTAAGTACAACATTCGCCGTCTTGCGCCCGACCCCCGGCAAGCGAATTAACGCCTCTCGGTTATCCGGGACAACAGAGCCGTAATCATCAATCAGCATTTGGCTGAGGGCAATGACATTTTTAGCTTTCGTCCGAAAAAGCCCGATGGTTTTAATATAATCTCTGACCTTATCTTCACCCAGCGCAACCATTTTTTCAGGCGTATCTGCGGCCTCAAACAAGGCCTTTGTCGCTTTATTCACGCCGACATCTGTAGCTTGTGCCGATAAAGCCACCGCCACAACCAATGTATAAGGGTTGGAATAATGTAGTTCCGTACGCGGGGCCGGATCAAGGCTTTGCAGATGGCGATAAATATCCGCTATTTGCGCGCGGGTTAACTTCGGGCGCGGCAATTTTTTCTTAGCCTTTTTAGCCGTGTTTTTAGGGGCTGTTTTTTGAGGGCTTTTCTTTTTTACGGCCGGTTTTTTGACTGAAGGCGCCATGATATAGTCTCTGGCTAAGGCGCGTTTTGAAGACGCGTCAAAACTTGGCCCATCATCATATCGGCTAAGTCAGAGGATGGCTGAATTGTCACATCGCCCTGTTCATTAAACGCATTAGCGGCGCGGCCAACCCCGACCTGTACCGGCACAACATCAGCGCCGACGCGCGTGAGAATATAATTAAGCTCCCGCAGAACCATAATCCCGCTCATCGGGCCGGGCGTACAAGAGGCGATGCCGTAAACCGGCTCAAGAAATTGTTCTTTGCCAGTGACGCTGACCCAATCAATCGCATTTTTCAAAAGCGCTGGCAGGCTGCCGTTATATTCAGGCGTCACAATAATCAGGCCGTCACAGGCGCGCATATCAGCTTTCAGGCGGGCCACGCCTTCGGGGGCGTCCAAATCACCGTGGAAAATAGGCAGATCATAAGCACCCAGATCAATTTGGCGCGTTTGCGCACCAGCCGCATCAAAACGGGCCGTTAAAGCACGGGTTAAAGCGGCATTGATCGAGCCTTGACGGAGTGATCCGCATATAAATCCAATAATCGGAGCTGCCATGAGATATCCTTGCTTGATTTTCGCGCTAACGCTTAGAGTTTACATACGGTAAGGGCAAGACTTTGGTTCGCATAAGTTTTCACAGCCATCGCGGTGATTTAACAATATCTGCCACGGCTATGGCGATAAAAAGTGAAGTTTTCTCTTGAGACTATGCGCGGGACATACAATATGTTGGCTATGTCAAGTTTAACCCTGTTTTTAGGCGCTATGTTTATATTGTCGGCTATTTTCGCAGGCCGTGCCTTTATGGGGTACCGCGCCGTACAGCGGGATGCCTATGAGGATTTTGAATATAAAAAAAGCCGGAGCATGATTAACCCGCGCCTGTCAGAAACGGGATATAAACGCGCCTATATTCGGTTTTATGCCCCGCGCAAATCCATTTTTACGGCGCTATCTTTTGCGGGCGTCGGAATTTTAACCCTCCCCATGCTTGGCCTTATGCGAGGTGTCCTAATTAAAATTTGGGAGATCAACGGCCAACCCGATACAATTCAGCCCGATTTTTTGGTTTTTAACCTCATGATGATGGTCGGGTTAATTGCCTTTTGGGCGCTGATTTTCTTTATCAATGCCCGTATTTACTATAGCAAAGCGCCCGTCTCATTACGCGACGAAATGCTAAAAGAAATGGACTAGCCTAATGGAATATCTTCACACTATGATCCGTGTCGGTGATATTGACGCCGCCTTACGGTTTTTCTGCGATGGACTGGGGTTAGCTGAGTATCGCCGGTCAGATTATGAGGGCGGGCGTTTCACGCTTATTTTTCTGGCCGCGCCGGCTGATATTAAACGGCAAGGCGGGGATATAAATGGACATCCGCTTCAAACCAATATCCCGATGATCGAGCTGACCTATAACTGGCCCGATGAAGATAGCCCCGCAGAAATTTACACTGGCGGGCGAAACTTTGGCCATCTTGCCTTTCGGACAGATGATATTTATGCGCGCTGCCAGCATTTATCCGATATGGGTTATGTCATTCACCGCCCCCCGCGTGATGGCCGCATGGCCTTTATCAAAAGCCCTGACGGTATCTCGGTTGAGCTTTTGCAAAAAGATGAGCCTTTAGCGCCGCAAGAGCCTTGGGTCAGCGCTGAAAATATTGGGACGTGGTAAAATTTTAGGCTCGGGTAAGATCTAACCAAGATTTAATCTAGGTGAGCCGTTTATTCAGCTTGCGTTAAAATCAAAGCTGCTAAGTCCAAGATTGAATTTTTAATAAGGTAACGCTATGCGCAGAATTTTTGCATTATCAGCCAGTCTTTTTTTGGCCAGTACCGCTTTGCCAACTCTGGCGCAAAATGCAGCCCTGCAAACTCAAACACAGAATCAGGCACAAACTCAGGCGCAAAGGCTCGCCTTCACAAGCCCTGCAACAGTTCCGCAAGATTTAGCGCGCATAGATAAGGCTTTGAATGAAACCCTAAGTTTTCAGGGTCGATTTGCCCAATATGGCGCTGATGGTAGTTTTTCGCAGGGACAAATATTTTTAAATCGTCCCGGTAAGCTTCGCTTTGAATATGACGCACCGGAGACTTTGGTGATCGTCTCTGACGGCGTAACGTTAACGGAGCATGATAAAGCCTTGAACACCATGGACCGTGTCCCTTTATCGGCAACGCCGCTGAATTTCTTTTTAAAAGAAAATGTGCAGCTATCGCGCGATACAGAAATTACCGGCCTCACAAAAACACCGACGGATTGGGCGGTAACGGCGCGCGACGGCTCTGGTGAAATGGACGGCGAAATAACCATGGTATTTGACGCGAATAATTTAGCCTTACGGGAGTGGATTATCCGCTCCAGCTTTGGCGGCGGAACACGGGTTGTTTTATCAGACCTGCGGTATAATCAGCGCATTAACCCGCGCCTCTTTACTTTACGCGATGATCGCCGCAGAGACCGCCGCCGCTAAAGCCGCCCTTTTTATATTAAGGCCCTTTATATTAAGGCCCTTAAATTAAGCGCTTGCAATCCCGTAATGCGGGATTAGACACGGGCCTATGTCAGATATATTAAAACTCGCTACATGGAACGTAAATTCAGCGCGCTTACGCTTGCCGAGCATAGAGCGTTTCATCACCCAAGAGCAGCCGGATGTCCTCGGGCTTCAAGAAATTAAATGCGTCGAAGAGCAATTCCCCTTCGATGCCTTTCGCGCGCTCGGCTATGAGCATATACATGTCGCAGGGCAAAAGGGATATCACGGCACGGCGACGCTGTCGAAATTACCGATGGAACGGATGGAGACTGATTTTTGTCCGCTCGGCCATGCCCGCCATGTTAGCTCCCGCGTTACGGCCGGCAGCAAGAGTTTTGAGTTTCATAATTTCTATATTCCGGCCGGCGGCGATGTCGCTGATCCTGTTGTGAATGATAAATTCAAACATAAACTCGACTTCCTTGCGGCCATGACAGACTATTTCACCCAGCGCGCCGCCGCCGGTGATGACCGCCTTGTTCTTGTTGGTGATTTTAATATTGCGCCCGGTGAACATGATGTTTGGGGCCATAAACAGCTTTTGAAAGTTGTCAGCCATACGCCGCTGGAAGTTGAAATCCTAGCGAATCTTCAAAACACACATGATTTTATTGATTGCTCGCGCCGCCATATTGACGACAGTGAAAAGCTTTATAGTTGGTGGTCTTATCGGGCGCGAGATGTGATGAAAAGCAATCGCGGTCGGCGTCTTGACCATATTTGGGTCAGCCCAGCCCTAGCAGGCGCGATCGACGCATCTGGCCGAGACGGGCACCAAATCCATGTGCCGTGCCGGATATGGGAAAAGCCATCGGATCATGTTCCGATGACTCAAATGATTGATTTATCTAAGGCCTAAGCCCAAAAAATTCAGCCCGCTTATTATAATTCGAGGCGATAACCGCCCGGCTCTGTCATTAAGATTTGCGTGACACCTTTTTCAGGTTCAATTTTTTGACGTAAGCGGTAAATATGCGTTTCAAGCGTATGTGTTGTGACGCCGGAATTATACCCCCAAACTTCGTGCAAAAGCTCATCACGGCCAACGGGCTTTCCGCCCGCACGGTAAAGATATTTCAAGATGTTGGTTTCTTTTTCAGTCAGGCGAATATCACGCGGCGCTGGCTTTCCCTCTTCCTTCGCCTGTGACAGACGCTTGGAGGCCGGCTTAAATTCATAAGGCCCAATCTGGAAAACCGCATCTTCACTTTGCTCAAAGCTGCGAAGATGTGCGCGAAGCCGTGCGAGTAAGACAGCAAAGCGAAACGGCTTGGTGACATAATCATTGGCGCCCGAATTAAGGCCGAGAATTTCATTCATATCGCCGTCATTTCCGGTCAACATAATAATCGGCGAGGCAACCCCTGCTTGGCGCATTAAGGCGCAAGCCTCAGTCCCCAGCATATCCGGTAAATCTACATCCAAAAGGATAAGATCATAAGTTGTTTCTTTCGCGAGCTTAATGCCCGCACCGGCAGTCGCCGCATCAACGGTTTCAAACTCATTATATAGGCTAAATTGTTCTACAAGCTCTTGACGAAGATCATCGTCATCGTCGATCAGTAGTAATCTTTTTTTTACGGCCATCATTAAACCCCATCGTTATTCATTGGCAGACACCGCACATAGCTATATCCTAACCATATGATAAGTCGCATTATACCACAAAAGCGGGAAAGAGAATGACTATTTTCGTGAAAACGAGTGATAATAAACTTTATTACCAAGAATTAAAGCTTCCCATACGTCTTGGCAAGGCGGGGTCAACTCCCGCCGCTAATGGGCGGGAGGGCGATCATAAAACGCCGCTTGGCCGTTATCACTTACGGTTTGGCCTTTACCGCGCAGATCGTTTGCCCGCGCCGCCGCCCGTACACAGCGTTAATCCGCTCATATTTCGTCCGCTTCGCCCTGATGATGGATGGTGCGATGATCCGCAAAGCCCGTTTTATAACCGCTTTATCAAACGCCCACTATCCGCCAGCCATGAAGCTTTATGGCGAGAGGATGGGGCTTATGATATTATCATTGTCATGAGCCATAATGATAGCCCGCCGACCGCGGGCCTTGGCAGCGCCGTCTTTATTCATATTGCGCAAGCGGATGATCGCCAAACCCTTGGCTGTCTAGCGTTAGCGCCGGATGATATTTGCGCCCTTCTGCCCCGCTTGCAGCGCGGCATGCACATAGATATCTGCGCCTAGCCGTAATCCCGCGCGCCAAAAAGAGCTGAGCCAACGCGCACAGAACTCGCCCCCATTTTGATTGCCGTTTCATAATCTGCGCTCATACCCATAGATAATTTATCAAGCCCGCAGCTTTGCGCCAAATTCGCCAAAAGCCAGAAATGCGGCGAAGCGGCTTCGCCTTGCGGCGGAATACACATCAAGCCTTCAGGCTCCCAGTTATAAGTCTCGCGCATTTTAGCAATAAAGCCCTCAAGCTCGGATGGGAGGACACCTGATTTTTGCGATTCTTCGCCCGTATTAACCTGCACATATAAGCGGGGGCGGCGGCCTATTTTATCGCCCGCTTTAACCAGCGCTTTCAGCAGTTTCTCTCGGTCGAGCGTTTCAATCACGTCAAATAGCGCGGCGGCGTCTTCAGCCTTATTCGTCTGCAATGGCCCGATCAGCCGAAGCTCTAAATCAGCGCGGTGATCGGCAAAGGTCTCGGCCCAACGGCCCTGTGCTTCTTGCACGCGGTTTTCACCGAACACCCGCTGCCCAAGATCAAGCGCAGCTTGAACACGGCTTTGCGTTTGGATTTTTGAGACGGCAACAAGCTGAATATCGCGCGCAGGCCGCCCCGCCGCCTTGGCAGCCGCGTCAATGCCGTCTAGGATAAGGCGGTGATGAGTCTTTATAATGTCAAATTCTGATGCGGCGCTGTCTGTCATGAGCGTGGTTTACGCCGAAACATCCGAGATGAAAAGTCATCCGCTTGGAAAAATTGCATGTCAATTACGCGCCGCCGCCGCCTGCCCGAGCCGCTTATCCCCGCTGGTTTTTATGAGCGACCCAAAGCGCGTCACAGATTTACCTAAGCAGCTCGCATCTTTACCCCCGGGCTGCGCTGTGATTTATCGCCATTTCGGTGAACCAAGGCGGCTTATCACCGCCAAAATTTTACGCCGCATTACAATATCGCGCGGGCAACAGCTTTTAATCGGCGGCGGTGATGTCGCCCTCGCAGAAAAAGTTAAAGCGGACGGCGTTCATTTTCGCCGCGATGCCGCTTTAAAGGGGCCAATGAAACTGCGTCAAGATCAGCCCCATCTGATAATAACCATGGCCGGATTAAAGAGCGGTGATTATAGCGCGCCGCTATCATTTTTAGATGGCCTGTTTATATCAAGTATTTTCCCAAGCCAAAGCCCTAGCGCAGGGCCGCCTATTGGGATCGAAAATTTAGCAAAATTAAGCCAAAACCTTAAAGCGCCGATTTTTGCTTTGGGCGGCGTAACGCCCAAAACGGCCCCCGATCTTTTAAAAGCCCATATTAGCGGGTTTGCCGCAATAGACGGGTTTAGGCTTTAAAAGGTGACTTTGCCTTCAAGAAATAACCCGTAAGCTTTTTCATCTTGCTCAGTTATAAGGCCGCCAATCACAAAAGGCGAGCGGCGGTCAATATATTGTACGCCTGTTCCCAAAGAAAACCGATCGCTAAATTCATAAAGACCGCCTAAGGTTATTTGATCGGACGTCAGATTTACGCTGTCATCATCGGCATGGCCATAAGACAGGGACACACCCCATTGCGCCGGTTTCCATGACAGGCCAATATCCCAAGCTTCGTAATCGCCATTCGCCAATGCGTTATTGCTTTTTAGCCATGAGCTGCCCAGCGTAATATCATTATATTTAACCTCTACGCCCGCGCCGAAGCTTTCAAGGTCATCAAAGGCTAAAAGATTACTGCGTTCCGAGGCCCGTGCATATGTCCCTGTGAGTTCTGCGGAGAGTCCATTGCCAAAATTACGATCAAGCGAGACGCCAAATTCTGCGACATCTTCTAACTCCGGCGCAAGAACACCCGTTCCGTCCGCGCCGTTTCGGCGCACACAATAATCAACCCCGCAGGCCCGTGCATTAGGCGAGTAAGACGCGCCAAGCTGCACGCCGACGCCAATGCGGTCACCCAAAAGACGCGGAGTAACATAGGTTATTTTTTCGGCAAATCCGGAGACATCATTCACGGTTTTAACGCTATCAAGGCCCGTATAATCAACGGGGCTATTTGAGGCATTGACCGCTACAAGACTTGGCGCGCCCAGCGAGAATAAAAACGCCGCCCCGTCATCGCGGCCCAAACTGACATCGCCATATGATGAGCGCAAAAATAAATAAGCGCCTTCAAGCGCAATATCAGTTTCGCGCGCATCGCTCGGTCCGGCTGTATAAAAGCGAGAGCTATGCCCGCGTATTGCCGTCGCCGCCCCGTCGATATCAACGGAGGCGCAGCCCGCAATATCGGGCGGGCAATCGCCAATGCGGCCGCCAAAGCCACGGCGAAACGCATCATATTGACCCCGAATAAGACCGCCAACGCCATATTCAAGGCCGCCCTCGGTTATTGCGCTGACTTCGCCGCGAATTTGCCCATCGGCAATATAGCTATCATCCCATTCGGCCTCGCTGCCGCTACCATCTCGGCGAACGGCCGCTGCGCCTAATTTCAAAAACCCTTTAAGGCTTGTGGCAATATTTCCCAGCCCGAGCCGATCTTGCCAGCGCAGTTTAGGCGCAGCTCTTTGCAAAGCAGCCTGTTGGTAGCCTGTGTTTTGACCCTGATAGGCTTGACCTTGGTAAGTTTGTCCTTGGTAAGTTTGGGCTTGAGGCGTTTGGGAGGGGTAAAACTGATTTTGCGTCCCGGCATAAGTCTCAGCATAAGTCCCGGCATAACCCTGCGGCGGCGTATTTTCATAGGGTTGCGCTGGGGGCTGCGCTGAGGTCTGAGTTGGGCGCGGCGCAAAAGGTGATCGCGGCGCGGCGGTGGCCGGCGCAATTTGAGGACTGGGCGCGCGGTAAGTTTGAGCCGAGGATATGGGCGCGCTACCCGCCGAAGATATTGACGCCCTGCCAGCCTCGCTGCCGGCTAGAGGTGCTTTATAAAATGAGTTGGCATCATGTGAAGCGCTTTGCGGCCAATATCCCGCTTGCGGTCTTTGCGAAGGCGCGGCCGCCGGTAATCTTGACGAAACATAAGGCGCTGTTGGCGCTGAAGTATGAGGCGCTGTCAGCGCGGGGGCTTGCGGCGTCTCCCAAGCTTGCTGCTTTTTCTTAACGGCAAAAGGTGAGCCCACTTGCGCCTGCGCGGCCAAGGCTCCGCCCAATCCGCCTGTAATGACAATCGTCCAAAATATCTTTGCGCTCATGACTCATCCCGTCAACAGCATGGACAGGCGAGTGATTCGGCCTGTTAACCGCTTAGTTACATTTTCACGCCTTGCCCCTAAGAAAAGGTTAACAAAGCCTTTATACTTATGGAAAACCATCGCAATCATGAGGAATTTGTAAGGCATTACAACAGAAGGAAAGACTAGCCCTCTGATTTGAACCTGCTATAAGCGCTAAAAGAAGATACGGCATAAAGCCGTTATACTGCGTTATCGGAGCTATATATGCGCGCTACAGCTATTAAAATACCCGCGCTGTTACTAACATCGGTTTTGACAGCCGCGACCTTGTCGGCGTGCGGGTCTACACCCAATCTCTTTGGCAAGAGCAATACATCCGTTGCCGCCGAGAGCGAAACCTTTACAGCCGCGCCGCGTATGGGCGTAAACTCATTCTTATGGCGCGCGAGCCTTGAAACACTCGAATTTATGCCGCTATCACAAGTCGACCCCTTCGGCGGCGTTATCGTCACAGAATGGTATGCCAGCCCCGAAGCGCCCGATGAGCGGTTTAAAGCCAATGTTTATATTTTAGACGCCAATCTTCGCGCCGATGCTTTGAAAACCTCTATTTTCAAACAAGTGCGCAGCGGTAATAGCTGGACAGATGCCCCTACTGACACCGACACGTCGCGCCAGATTGAAAATGCAATCTTAACACGTGCGCGTGAGCTTTATATCGCTACGGTTGATAATAATTAAAATCTAATATAAAGCCGCATCACGCAAGCTTCACAGCAATATAAGGGGGCAGCATGCGCATTGATCTCCTAAATCTCGATGATGTCTATATCGCGTTAGCCGAGGCGAAGCATTATGACGCACTATGGAACAGCTTTATCGCAGTTTTAACACGCCTTGATATTGACCTTATTAGCTATCACCACATCACACCGCTGAGCACATCTGAAACCCATCACAACCGCGTTGATATTTTATCACATGGATTCCCAAGAGCGTGGGAAACCCATTACCGCGCACAAAAATTTCACCTGCATGACCCTATCTTTAATCTATCTTATAAAATGCTGCGCCCTTTAAAATGGTCAGATGTGACCGAGCGCGGCGACCTAACGCCTAAGCAAAAATCTTTTATATCTGAATTTAGCGAATGGATGAAAGGCGGAGGCTATTCTATTCCAGCTTTTGGACCATCCGGTCAAAATGCCTGTTTTGGAATTGGCAACACAGCCACAATCGCAGGCTGGGATAGCGCCTGGCTTCGCCGCATAGGCTGGATATGTTCGCAGTTTCATTTATCTTATTGCGCCTTGCGGTTAAAAGAATTTACAGATTCCATTTCTTTAACAGATAAGGATCGAGAGATTTTGCACCACTGGGGACAAGGAACGCATATTGTCACCATTGCCGAAAAACTGGATGAGACCCCTGAAAGCGTTCAAACCGCGTTAAATGAGGTCATGAAAAAGATGAAAGTCACGGACAGCCAATCCTTAATGATCCGCGCCGCCCATTTAGGCCTTATTAAACCAAAGCCGTAAGCCCCCTCAAAGAGATGACTAGGCAGCCAGAGTAAACCTGTTATACAGCCCATGAAAACGGCGAAATAAGAGAAAAATATGACTCGTTATAACGCGGCAGAGGTTGAACCTCGCTGGCAGAAAATTTGGGATGACGCCGATATCTACCGAGCGGGCGATAGCGGGGCTGAGAAATTCTACGCGCTGGAAATGTTCCCCTATCCGTCTGGCCGTATTCATATGGGCCATGTGCGCAATTACGCCATGGGCGATGTCGTCGCGCGCTATAAAAAAGCGCAAGGCTTTGACGTGCTGCACCCCATGGGCTGGGACGCTTTTGGAATGCCCGCAGAAAACGCCGCCAAAGACAATGGCGGTCACCCCAAAGATTGGACTTATGGCAATATAGAGGCGATGAAAGCACCGCTGAAACGGCTCGGCTTTGCGCTTGATTGGAGCCGCGAATTTGCCACTTGTGATGAGGCTTATTACAAACAGCAGCAAGCTATTTTCCTGAAATTCTGGGAAAAAGGCCTTGTTTACCGCAAGACTGCCAAAGTTAATTGGGATCCTGTTGACAATACGGTGCTGGCTAATGAGCAAGTAATGGACGGACGTGGCTGGCGCAGCGGCGCAGTCGTCGAACAGCGCGACATGGATCAGTGGTTTTTCAAAATCACCGATTACGCCGAGGAGTTACTCGAAGGCTTAGATACGTTGGGCCGCTGGCCCGAAAAAGTCCGCACTATGCAAGCCAATTGGATTGGAAAATCCGAAGGTTTGCAGATGCGCTTTGAGTGGAATGACGATCACTCTCAACGCGGGGCATCCCAAGACAGTAATAAAATAACCCCCCATGATATGATGCCCAAGGGCGTTGAAATATTTACAACGCGGCCTGACACTTTATTTGGCGCGTCATTTATTGCCTTATCGCCAGATCATCCGTTAACGAAAGACATAGCTAGAACAGATTCAAAACTAGAGAGTTTCCGTAAAGACTGCGCCAAAATCGGCACAACTGAAGAGGCCATCGCAACTGCGCCTAAACTCGGATTTGACACGGGCCTCCACGTCAAACATCCTTTCACCGCAGGCAAAACCCTCCCCGTTTGGGTCGCGAATTTTGTCCTCATGGGCTACGGAACGGGCGCGGTTTTCGGCTGCCCCGCGCATGACCAACGCGACCTCGATTTTGCGCGTAAATATAAATTGGACGTTACGCCTGTTGTTTTGCCAAAGGGCGAGGATGCAAAAGCTTACGAGATTGGTACCGAAGCCTATACAGGCGAAGGAATATTATTTAATTCCGGATTCCTTGACGGGCTTAATAAAACAGATGGTATCACAGCGGCCATCGCTGAAATCTCTGATAGGGGCCTCGGCGAAAAAGTCACCAATTACCGCCTGCGCGATTGGGGCGTATCGCGGCAGCGCTATTGGGGCTGCCCGATCCCTGTAATCCATTGCGATGATTGCGGCGTGCTGCCTGTCCCCGAAGCCGACCTTCCCGTCGCCCTGCCCTATGATAATATTGACCTGACCATTCCGGGCAATCCGCTGGATCGTCATCCGAGTTTTAAACAT
>CAZEOD010000032.1:0-29334 GCA_964513675.1 uncultured Caulobacterales bacterium
GAATAATTCTTATCAAAGAAGACTTCTTGCCATTGGCGCACCATGCCAAGCACGGAGTTATCGAGCAGGACAATTTTCAGCGGAATGTCATATCTATAAAGCGTGGCGAGTTCCTGAATATTCATCATGATAGAGCCGTCGCCAGACACTGTAATTACCGTCCGTTCTGGCGCGCCAAGTTTCGCGCCCAATCCCGCAGGAAGGCCAAAGCCCATCGTGCCTAATCCGCCCGATGTGATGTGGTCTTTGGGCTCATCGAAATAGCAATGCTGCGCGACCCACATTTGGTGCTGTCCGACATCGCAGGTGAAAATCGCGGCGGTTTCATCCTTGAACATGGCATCTGCGCGGCGCGAGAGGTCATGCAATAATTTCGGCGCATAGACGCCGGGATAAGCTTTGGCCTGTGCCCCTTCATAATCCCATTCATGCATCGCGCGGCGCGAATAACACAGCTCTGACCAGTCCGCGATATTTGGCGCGGCCCCGCCCTCAAACGGGTCGAGCGCGGCAAGGTTCTTTTTCAGGCTACCATCAAGCGCGGCATCGACGCTGCGCAGTTTACCCATTTCCGCAATATCAATATCCATGTGAATGACTTTGGCATTTGGGGCAAAGGTGTCGAGCTTACCCGTGGCGCGGTCATCAAAACGAGCGCCCGCCACGATGAGCAGGTCACATTCCTGTACGGCGTAATTGGCCGCGCGAAGACCATGCATACCGAGCATGCCGAGATAATTGGGATGATCGGACGGCAGAGAGCCAAGGCCTTTGAGCGTGGAGACCACAGGGATTTGCGTTCGCTCAACAAGCTCGCGGAGTTCCGCAACGCCGTCGCCTTGGGCAATGCCGCCGCCAATATAAAAGAGCGGCTTTTGGGCTTCGCGCATTAAAGCTTCCGCCTTAGCGATTTGGTCGCTCTGGCCCATTTCGGGTTTAACCTTAGGATAAGGCCGCCATTTATGACGGTCCGTTGTGAGGGCGTTTTGAACGTCTTTGGGCAGGTCAATCAGAACAGGCCCAGGACGACCCTCGGCCGCGATAAAATAGGCTTCGGCAATCATTCCCGGCAAATCCGCTGGGTCGCGAACGATATAGCTATGTTTGACGATAGGCATGGTGATGCCGATGATATCGACTTCTTGGAAGGCATCTGTGCCCATGAGGTTTGTTGGCACTTGGCCCGTCACGAAGACAACAGGCACAGAGTCCAAATAGGCGTCAGCAATCGCTGTGACGAGGTTCGTTGCGCCGGGGCCGGAGGTCGCAAAAGCGGTGCCGACCTTACCCGTGGCGCGGGCATAACCAATGGCCGCCATGCCGCAGCCCTGCTCATGACGGCAGAGGATGTGGCGCAAATTTGTATGTTTCGGCAACTCATCATAGACAGGCATAATCGCGCCGCCCGGATAGCCAAAAATCATATCAACGCCTTGGCGCTCAATCGCTTCGAGCAAGAGCTGCGAGCCGGATTTCGGTTCACGGTCTGTATAGACCTGCGTGTCTTGCATTGCGAATTGTGTAGCTGTGGTCATTATGGTTTTCCTGTCGCGCCCTAGGCGCTCCTCGTTTCTTGCTTAATTATCTCGGTTACTCGCTTGCGCTCGTTCCTCGTCTTTTGTTGTGTCCCTATGATTTATTCATAGGGACATTACAGTTTAATGGCGCTCTAATTTTTATCTTTATCGACAATTTTATTAGCTGCAATCCACGGCATCATGCCTCTGAGTTTGCCGCCAATTTGCTCGATTTCATGCGCTTCCATATTCCGGCGGCGAGCTGTCATGCTTGGGTAGCCAAGCGCGCCTTCTTGGATAAAGGATTTTGCGTAATCGCCATTTTGGATATTTTTAAGCGCAGTCCGCATAGCTTCGCGTGAGCTGTCATTTACAACGGCTTCACCCGTAACATATTCGCCATATTCCGCATTATTAGAAATTGAGTAATTCATATTCGCAATGCCGCCTTCATAAATAAGATCGACGATTAATTTAGTCTCATGCAAACACTCAAAATAGGCAAGCTCTGGCGGATAGCCGGCTTCTGTTAATGTCTCGAAGCCCATTTTAATAAGTTCAACGACGCCGCCGCATAGCACAGCTTGCTCTCCAAAGAGATCTGTTTCAGTTTCATCTTTGAAGGTTGTGAAAATAATTGCTGTCCGTCCGCCGCCAATGGCAGAGGCATAAGATTTTGCCAACTCTAGTGCATGTCCGCTATTCGCATCTTGCGCAACGGCGATCAAATCAGGAATACCGCGTCCACGCTGATACTCGCTGCGCACCGTATGGCCCGGGCCTTTCGGCGCGATCATGATGACGTCCAGATCCTCGCGCGCTTCGATCAGGCCGAAATGAATGTTCAGGCCATGCGCAAAAGCGAGCGCCGCGCCTTCTTTGATGTTGGGTTCAATGTCTTCACGGTAAATTTTGGCTTGTAGCTCATCGGGGGTCAGAACCATAACAACATCCGCGCCCTTAACAGCGTCGGCTGTGGCTTTGGCCGGGAGGCCGTCGGCAATAACCTTTTTATTGGTTGCGCTGTCTGGACGTAGGCCAACAACGACGTCAACGCCGCTATCTTTAAGATTGAGCGCATGAGCGCGGCCTTGTGAGCCATAACCCAGAACGGCTACTTTTTTACCTTTTATGATCGAGAGATCACAATCTTTATCGTAGAAAATTTCGAGTGACATGAGAGGTCCTTTTAGTCTTAATCTTAATCAAATGGGAAAGAGGTTACAGCGCCCTTTGAGGCACTTCCAACCAGTTTGGCAAATTTAGCATAAGCGCCGCTTGTGTAACGCGGTGTCGGCGCTGTCCAGTCTTTGGTGCGCGCCGCAACATCGAAATCGACATTAATGGTGCGGGCTTCGACATCGATTGTAATTTTATCCCCGTCTTGCACCAGAGCAATCGGCCCACCGTGAGCGGCTTCGGGGGCAACATGCCCGATCACAAAGCCGTAGCTGGCGCCGGAAAAGCGGCCATCGGTAATCAGCGCCACATCATCGGCGAGGTTTTGTCCAACCAGCGCGGCGGTAACCGCGAGCATTTCGCGCATGCCCGGCCCCCCAGCAGGGCCTTCATTACGGATAATAACGACATCGCCTTTTTTAATGCCGTTATTTTGCACGACCTCGAAACAGGCTTCTTCGCTATCGAAAACACGGGCTGTGCCTTCAAAGAACAAAGCCCCATGACCGGCGAGTTTCACGACGCAGCCCTCGGGGGCTAAATCACCGTAAAGAATACCATAACCGCCGCGCGATTTTACGGCTGCGTCCCATCTGCGGACAACATCTTGGCCCTCTGTTTCTGGGGCGTCCATGACTTCCTCAAAAAGAGAGCGGCCTGTGACCGTGGGGCTGTCATCAATCCGTCCCGCATCGACAAGGCGGCGTCCGACGAGAGCCGAGCCGCCCGCCGCGTAAAGATCATAGGCCATATATTTTCCGCCCGGCTTTAAATCTCCAATCACAGGCGTATTGCGCGAGACATCATCAAAAGCGTCGATGTTGAAATCTGTAATACCGGCTTCTGTGGCAATGGCTAATAAATGTAAGATCGCATTGGTAGAGGCCGCCGTTGCGGATAGGGCAGTTGCCGCATTCATTAAGGCGGCTTTTGTAATCATATCGCGCGGCAGGCGGTTGTTTTTGACGCAATCAACAATTAATTCTCCGGCTTTAAAGGCGGCTTTGGTTTTATCTTCATCCACAGCCGGAATGTCATTTAATCCCATAGGAGACAGGCCGAGAAATGTCATTGCCATAGCCATTGAATTTGCGGTGAACTGCCCGCCGCACGCACCCGCGCCGGGGCAGGCGGATTTTTCAATCTCGGTCAGCTCATCTTCGGTAATAATTCCCGCCGCGCAAGAGCCAACAGCTTCAAAGACGTCTTGCACAGACAGGTCTTTGCCCTTGTGATTTCCGGGCATGATAGACCCGCCGTAAACGACAACGCCGGGAACATTCATTCGGGCGAGTGCCATAGCCGCTGCGGGAATGGTTTTATCACAGGCAACAAGGATGATGACGCCGTCAAGGCTATGGCCTTTGACCGCGAGTTCAATAGAATCGGTAATGACTTCGCGGCTCATCAGGCTGGCGCGCATGCCTTCGCTGCCCATTGTAATGCCGTCTGAGACGGCGATGGAGTTAAAGTCAATGGGCGTGCCGCCAGCGGCGCGAATACCCGCGCGCACAGGAACGGCTAATTTATCAAGGTTCATATTACACGGGCCCATATTGGTCCATGTGTTAAACACGGCAATCATCGGGCCGTCGAAATTTTCATCCGTCATACCCGTTGCGCGCAGCATTGCGCGGGCGGGCGCGCGGGCGGGGCCCTTAATAATAGCGTCAGAGCGTTTTGTGCTCATGTCTCGTCTCTCTTTCGCGGCTTTTCACAGCCTTCTTAGCGTCTAATCACGCCGCTGGCGTGAATATTTTTGTGCCGCAATACCATCTGCGAAGCCATAAAAAAACCCGCTTGTCTTTCGAAAAGCGGGGGTGTGATTATTTGTTATTTTCGTCTATGTCCCGCTCATGTTTTTTATGCCGCCCAGTAGGAGCACCACATCAACAAGACCGAGTACAGATGATGGCTGTAAGTCCTTATGTCCTGCAATGTTGATCGGGGTCGTCATAAATAAGCTGTCATTTTCCTGTTCAGCCCTCTTAAAGCTTAAAATGCAGGGCGGGACAAGCATAAATTTCCTCAAAAATGAGGATTGTTTAAGCCAGACGGGAAATATTTCCCTTATTTTGCTAAATGGCGGATAAAGCCTGCGATAAATCGGCGATTAAATCCTCTTGCGCTTCAAGTCCAACAGATAATCGAATGAGATTATCGGTGATTCCTGCTTTAAGGCGGGCGTGTTCTGCCATGCCGCGGTGGGTCATGGTTGCAGGTTGACAAATCAGGCTCTCGACGCCCCCGAGTGACGCTGCGAGCCGGAAGACCTTAACCGATTCCATCACTTTGGCGGCAAGGGCGGGCGTATCGACTTCAAATGATAACATCGCGCCGGGGCCGGATTGCTGTGTTTGCATCAAGTTATAGCCCGGGTCATCAGCCAGCCCGGGATAATATATGCGGGCGACAGCGTTATGGCCTTTAAGAAATCCGGCAATTTCAATAGCATTGGCTTCTTGTCCGTCCATGCGGGCATTAAGTGTCCGCAGACCGCGCAAAGTCTGCCAGCTATCAAAGGGGCTGCCCGTGATTCCGGCGCAATTCGCCCACCAATCAAGCCGCTCACCGTGATCTTCGCTTTTGGCAATCACCGCCCCGCCGACAACATCGCTATGACCATTGAGATATTTCGTCGTCGAGTGAACAATAATATCGCAGCCAAGCTCAAGCGGGTTTTGCCGCGCTGGCGAGAGGAAGGTATTATCGGCCACGATAATCGCGCCGGCGGCTTTAGACGCTTTGGCAATCGCCGCCACATCAACAAGCCGCATCAGCGGATTAGACGGGGTCTCGATTAAAACCATGGCGGGCTTTTCCGCCAATGCGCTTTGCAATGCGCCTTCGCCGGATTGGTCGATGAATTTGACGCGGATGCGGCCCTGCTCAGCGCGGTGCGCCAACAGGCGGTACGTGCCGCCGTAACAATCATGCGGCGCGATGATAAGATCATCCGCCTGCAAAAGGTTTAAACATAAATCAACCGCGCTCATGCCTGATGATGTAATCACGGCCCGCGTGCCGCCCTCTAGCGCCGCAAGGGCGCGGGCGAGCCCGTCGCGGTTCGGGTTATTGCTGCGGCCGTAATCATAGGGGCCTTTTTCCGATACGCTCGGCCAAAGATAGGTCGAGCTTGTATATAAAGGCGGCGCAACGGCGCGGAAGGCCGGGTCTGTGCCAATTTCAGCCTGCACGATTTGCGTTTTGAGGCTGTGTTGAGAGGGTGTGGGTTTATCGGTCATGCTTACATAAGCCCTGCGCAAAATTGTTCTAGCCTTGGCCCCATGGCGTCATATTCTTTTAGAAAAGCATCATGGCCGAAAAGCGAGGTAAAGGTAAAGAGCTCTGAGGGGCCGCCGAGGCGGTCACACAGCTCGCGCATTTCAGGCAGCGGGGCTATTTGGTCGGAAATCGCGGTCATTAATAATGTCGGTGTGGTAATCGCTTCGGGTTCAATACGGTGCAGGTCTATCGATTCGGACATGACTAAGAACCGCTTGGCATCCGTCGCGCTGGCAAAAGCATCGCCGCGCGCACCAAGATAATCGCAAATATCAAATAGCGAGGGATTGGCAGATGTTTCGGTAAGCGCAAAGCGGTCTGCAAATTCTGTGGGCGTGCGGTAGGTGGTCATCGCTAGCTCCCGCGCGAGCTTTAGGCCCGCTTCGGGCGTTCCCGCCTCAAGCCCAAGCCGCACAATGCGCCGCTGTATCCCGCGCCACGCCACGCCGATGGGATAGGGGCGGTGGGCGGCGCTAATCACGCAAAGGTTTTTAAGACGGCTCGGGTGATATTGCGCCAAAGCCAATCCGCACATGCCGCCATAAGAAGAGCCGATTAAACCGCTGAGTTGCTGAATTTCCAGCGCATCTAAAAGCCGGGCGAGCCGCTCGGCTTGATCGCGCGTAGTCACAGGGCAAAGCCCGCAATCCGCATCAAGATTTGGCGCGAAGTCATACCCAATGACTTTGAATTTATTGAGATCAATCGGCCCGCCTTTATGAACAAGTCGTCCCCACCAGCCGCGGCCAGAGCGCTCTCCATCGGCGACAAAGCGGTTGGCAGAAATACCGCCAAGCACCATAATCGTCGGCCCGTCAGGATTACCAATCCAGCGGCCCCGAATGATATCACGGCCAAGCTCTCCGCCGCGCTCCAGCGGAAAGTCACCAATATCTATCTCAACGTCTTGCATGACGCACTCCAATATTTATCGGGATTTGGGCGTGATCTTGCGCGTGCGCGGGACGGGGAGATAGGGTATATCTCGCTATCATCTTCCGCAAATTTGCGCAGGATTTGGCACCAACTGTCCCGGACTTTCGTCCTCACAAGGTTGCCCCGACGTCATAGAGCCTGTCTCTCGGTCGGTCTTGATGAGTAAAAGGGGATATGCGCGCCGCAGGGTGCGGCGTCAAGATTTATTTAAGCGGCATATCAGATGTCGCTGTTACATCAGATGTACTGGTCGGCGCGCCTGTGACCCAGACAAGGCCAATAAATAGCCCTTTCATTCGCGGCAGTAAAATCAGGGATAATATCGTAGCGGCGAGGCCTAAAATCACGGCAGGTGCCCAATCGGGCAGGTTTTTATGAAAGATGAGAAAATGAAAAAACGGCGCGAGTAAATGCCCAACCACAAGCATGGTCGCCCAAGCTGGGCCATCATCAGCGCGGACGTTATCCCACTCCATTTCACAATGTGCGCAATGATGCACGGGTTTCAGATAGGCACGAAATAGCTGCGCTTGATTACATTTCGGGCATTGACCTTTAAAGCCTCTTAGCATGGCGGTACGTTTTTTCATGGCCGTCTCCTTGCGCAGCATATAAGCCTCTTTCAAAGTTTTTACCACTGCGGCGCGCCGCCACAGGGAACACAAAAGGGTGATTGACAGTCCCGCTAAGCCTGCCTAGTCAACGGCTTTGAATTGGATGTCATAACGCTTTTTTAGTGCCGCTTTGGAGGCTTTAATGCCCGTACCCGTTATTGTTTTAAATTTTGGCCATAGCGTTTTGCGCTCGCTTGATGATTATACAGAGGCAGCGTCTGAGATTTATCGTCATTATCGCCAAGGAAAAAACGTTGTGGCTGTGACCTCGGCGCAAGGCGATCAAACGGATGTGTTAATGGCCGAAGCGCGGCGGATTGGCCCTGACGGAACGGCAAAAAACCTAGCGGAGCTTATGCAACTCGGGGAGCGGCGCTCGGCTGCGCGGTTGGCCTTGGCACTTGAGCGCATTGGCGCGCCGGCGTTTGTCCGCCAAGCCCGTGACCTTGATTTGAAAGCCAAGGGGCCGCGTATGGATGCGGAATTGGTTGGCTTGAATGTCCAGCAGATCGAACAAGATTTAAAAGATCACGATATTATCGTCATGCCCGGCTATGTCGCGATTGGCGAGAATGACCGTCCGGCGCTATTAGGCAATGGCGGCGCAGATTTATCAGCGCTTTATGTCGCCCACCGTCTTGGCGTAGAAGCGATCCTGTTAAAGGATGTCGACGGTATTTACAGCCGTGACCCGAAGGAAGGCGATGCGCAGCGCTATACGGATATGACATGGGATGATGCGATTGCGGTGGCGGGGCCATTGATCGCGCCTAAGGCGCTGGAATTTGCAGCTGAAAATAAAGTGCCCTTCCGTGTTGGGACGCCGGGTATTCCTGTTTTTACGCGCGTTGGCGGGCAGCATAAAGCTGTTGGCGCTGTCCCGAAAACGAAAAAACTACGTGTTGCGATGATGGGGCTTGGGATTGTTGGCGGCGGCGTTTATCGCCGTATTGCCGCCAATAATGACCGCTTTGAGATTGTCAAAGTCATGGTTCGCAATAAAGATAAATATCTCGACCAAGGGTATCCCGAGGCGATTCTAACGACTATTTTTGACGATATATTGGCGTCGAAGCCCGATGTCTTTATTGATGTCTCTGGGCCGATTGACCCTGCACTTGGCTTTTGTCAGCAAGCCATCGAGGCCGGTATTCATATTATCAGCGCCAATAAACAAGCGATTGCGGCGGGCGGGCAAGACTTAATTGATAGCGCGGCGCGGCATAAAGCGCAGCTTTTATTTTCTAGCGCGGCGGGCGGCGGTATGCCCGTGCTTGAAATGTGCCTTAGAGAGCGCGGGCGCATAACCCGTATTGAAGCGCTACTTAACGGGACAACGAATTATATGCTCGGCGAAATCACTAAAGGCCGTAGCTATGCGGACGCCCTTAAAGATGCGCAGGATAAAGGCTTTGCCGAAGCCGACCCTACCGCTGATGTGGGCGGCGCAGATGCCGCTGCGAAAATCCGGCTTTTAGCCCTGCTTGGGTTTGGCGAAGAAATTAGTTTGGATGAAATTCCGCGCGATACGATTGAAAATTTCAATCTCACCGAGACACCAAAAGGGGCGATTAAGCGAGTCGCAACCTGCTGGACAGATATTCACGGATTTTCAGCCACGCTGGAGCTGAAAGATTTATCTTTAAATAACTTCATCGCGCAAGCCGACGGCGAGGAAGCTCATGCTGTCTTTACTTTTGATGACGGGGACCAATACCGGATTCGCGGAAAAGGCGCAGGGCGCTGGCCGACGGCTGAATCGGTTATGGCTGATCTTTATGATATTTCTGCGAGCTATATTACGGTTTAAACAAACGCTTTTCAGGTCCAATCGTATTTAATAGGAACGAAAGAAGCGAGCGTTTATGTCATTATCTCCTATTATTGTTTGGTTTCGGCGCGATTTACGCCTGAGCGATAATCCGGCGCTGCACCGCGCCGTTGAAAGCGGTAAGCCTATTATTGCGCTTTATATTGACGAAACGGACCGCGCTCGTGATTTGGGCGGCGCCTCGAAATGGTGGCTTCATCACAGCCTCAAGACCCTTTGTGAATCGTTTAATGAGAGTGGCGGGCATTTAACGTTGCAGCGCGGCCAGGCCGCGGCCGTGATTAATGATCTGATAGAAAAAACAGGCGCAGATCATGTTGTCTGGAACCGGCGATATTCCGAAGACGGTATTGCGCGGGATAAATCTATCATGGCAGATTTAAAAGCGCGGGGCGTGGCCGTTGAGAGTTTTAAAGCGAATTTACTAACGGAGCCATGGGAGATACAGACCAAAACGGGCGGCTATTATAAAGTTTTCACGCCATATTGGCGGGCAACGCGCGCGGGGCTGAATGTCGCTCCGCCTTTAAGCGCCCCGCAAAGCCTAAGCCCGTTCGAAGGCGATATAGATAGCCTGTCATTGGATCAGTTGGAACTATTGCCCCGCCGTCCCGATTGGGGGGCTAAAATGACACCGCTTTGGGCCATTGGCCCGGGCGGCGCGCATGAATCTTTGGCTCGTTTTCTTGAAACAGGCCTCGCGGGATATAGTGATGACCGCAATCGGCCCGATATTGAAACCGGCACATCGCGCCTCTCGCCTCATCTTGCTTTTGGCGAAATATCGCCGCGCGAGATTTGGCATGGCTGCCGCAGCAAAATGGAGCAAAGCGGAAAGTTCCTAGCAGAAATTGGCTGGCGAGAATTTTCATATGTTTTGCTTTATCATAATCCAAAATTAGCGAGCGAGAACTTTAAACCCGCTTTTGACCGCTTTGCGTGGGATGATGATGAAGCGGCGCTTGAGCGTTGGCAGCAAGGGCAAACGGGCTACCCCTTTGTTGATGCCGGTATGCGTCAGCTCTGGGCGACAGGCTGGCAACATAACCGTGTACGCATGGTCACGGCGAGCTTTTTGATTAAACATTTGCTGCTAGATTGGCGTCACGGGG
This sequence comes from uncultured Caulobacterales bacterium, assembly GCA_964513675.1. Lineage (GTDB taxonomy): Bacteria > Pseudomonadota > Alphaproteobacteria > Caulobacterales > Maricaulaceae > CALFVT01. Next base: position 10,475 of record CAZEOD010000032.1, read on the forward strand.
AGCGTTGGTTCCATGATACGCTGCTCGATGCTGACCCGGCGAGCAATGCAGCAAGCTGGCAATGGGTGGCAGGTAGCGGGGCGGATGCTTCGCCTTATTTTCGAATTTTCAATCCCTTTACCCAAGGTGAAAAATTTGACCCGAAAGGTAAATATGTCCGTCAATGGGTGCCGGAGCTTGCGGGGCTGCCAAATAAATATCTTCAGCGGCCATGGGAGGCCCCGAAATCTATTTTGGACGGCGCGGGTGTGCGCCTTGGTGATAATTATCCGATGCCAATTGTCGATCATAAAATAGCACGTGAGCGGGCTTTGGCGGCCTATAAAGACAGCCGCAGCGCAGGCTAGGCTTAAGCCCCCGTCTTACGGGAATATCGCGAAATCGTGACGGGACATTACCCCGCCATGCAGATATTTGAATGATATGAAAAAAATTATTTTATTTATAGGTGCAGGGCTGGCTCTGGCGGCCTGTGCACCTTCCGCGTCATCACCGGCTGTCCCCGTAGCGTCTGCACAGGATAATGTGCCGGCTGCGGCTGCTGTCTCTGAGGCTAATTTGAAAACGGCGCTTTTCGCGGGCGGGTGTTTTTGGTGTATCGAATCTGATTTTGAAAAACGAAACGGTGTTGTTGATGTTGTCTCTGGTTATACTGGCGGGCGCACGGACAACCCGAGCTATAAAAAAGTTACTTTTACCGAGACAGGCCATTATGAAGCCGTAAAAGTCACTTATGATTCCTCGGTTGTTAATTATAATGAGCTGCTTGATTACTTCTGGCGTCATATTGATCCAACAGATCCAAATGGCCAATTTTGCGATAAAGGCTCAAGCTACCGCACGGCCGTTTTCGCCAATCAAGACCAAATTGACATCGCGCGGAAATCTAAAAATGATATTGCGATCTCCAAGCCTTTTGACGGCCCTATTGTGACGGAAATCTTACCAGCAGGCCCGTTTTATCTCGCGGAAGACTATCATCAGGATTATTATAAAAAAAATCCAGCCCATTATCAACGCTATCGGCGGGGCTGCCGCCGCGACGCACGTGTTAAACAGCTTTGGGGAGATGAGGCGAAAAAATAAGCCGCTGAATAGGCACGGGTAAAAGGCTAAGGTCGCGGTCAATAAGCAGCGCAGGACTTTAAGGCTAACGGGTTGTTGTACGGCTGTAATTATATCCGGCCCAGACTTTATATTGGCGGCGTTTTCCGCCGCCAAGCTCAAGCTCTATCGGAGGTAAGGCCGTAAGCCGTTCAAAATCCTGCCGAAGCTCCGGCTCATATTTGTCAAAATAAACAATGATTAAAACCGGCCCCTTTGTTTTATGCGGCAAGGGGTGTTTCAGCTCGGCCTGATTTTGCGGCGCGGCTTTTTGGCGCCACATAGTTAAGGCCGCATTGTCATTAAGGCCGTAATAATTCAGTCCAAAAAATACACGGCGATTATCAACCATAATATGGCTAAATTTTTGCCCCTCATGACCGGCATCATATTGCGCCGCGATTAAAGCGGCTGTCTCTGGCCAGCCGCGTAGCCGTTTTAAACTATTAGACAGCCCTGCTTTATCGGCAGCGCCGGGGATCAGAACAATCACAATAACCGCGAAACACAGCGCTGTAACCGCGCCTTTTCCAATCATAAATATGCGGCTCCACCTCTTCCAATTCACCGTTAAATAATGCGCGGTGAGTATTGAGCCTGCGGCATAGGCTGTCACCGCCCAATTGGCATTGGCCCGCGAAATAAGGGCTTCAAAACTGATAATCATAAGCGGGCTAAGCGTAAATCCTGCGAGCCAAATCGACGGCGTGCCTAGCCTCCCTTTCAGCGCTGCCGAAAGCGCGGTGAGCAGAATAATAAAACTGACAGGGCCAAAGACGGCAAATTGTGAACTGATAAATTTAAATAAGGCGAGGGGGTGAAATGGAATACCGCTCCAATTTGCATTAGCCGCTGTATGGCTGAGCGTGGCAAAATCATTTTCTATGTTCCATAAGATATTAGGCGTAATTATGGCCGCCGTGACCGCTAATGCCATCACGCCGTTGCGGTTTAAAAGGGCTTGCCGCGTTGTTTTATCACCTATTACTGCCGTAATGAGGGCTGGAATAAAAAATAACATCGCATATTTCGCGAGGAGTCCAAATCCGATGGCTATGCCGAGGTGTAAGGCATATCCCCACTGCGGCGCGCGGCGCAAATGGAGCCAACCATTTAAGGCAATTATCCACGCCAGTAGTAAGGGAACGTCCGTGCTGACAATGCCCGATGATAACCAGACAGCCGGCATCAATATATATATCACGGCGGCCCAAAATCCTGTCTGCGCGGTGTAAATAAGCCGGGCTGTGCGAAAGATCATATAAGCTGTCAGGGCGTGCAAGATCGGTGAAGATAGCCGCACCGCCCATTCTGCATCGCCAAAAAGCGCCGTTGTTGCGGCAATCACCCACGCGATCATTGGCGGCTTAGTGAAATAGCCCCAATCCAGATCTTGCGCCCACGCCCAATATTGCGCTTCATCACCATGTAGATTCAGCGGGGAGACTATCATTAACCCAAGCCGTAAGGCGCTTAATGCGGCAATAAAAATAATCGTGCGTTGGGGCCAATTATGGGCGGAATATGAATCGCGTTTTATCATAAATCTTTCGTGGCCAATTCTAGCCGTAAAATAAACTTAATTTCGCATTCAGATTATGTCACTTATAAAAAATGCGACTCAATAAGGACATTTTGTGCGAGGTTTAGTTTTTGATTCCGGCGTGGGCGGCTTGTCGGTGACAGCCGATATTCGCGCGCGCCTGCCTGCGCTTAAGCTTGATTATATGGCCGATGATGATTTTCGACCCTATGGCAATAAAAGCGCTGCCGCCCTACAGCAGCGCTTGCCGGGGCTGCTTTGGAGTTTACGTCATATGCTGGGGAGTGATTTCATTGTCCTTGCCTGTAATACGGCATCGACAACTGCGCTGCCCGCTATACGCGCGGCGCTGGATGTTCCTGTTATCGGTGTTGTGCCGGCGATCAAGCCTGCGGCGAAGGCGAGCCGAACGCGCCATATCGGCGTGCTTGGGACGCCCGGAACAGTCAAGCGCGCCTATGTCGATCAATTAATTGCCGATCATGCGGGCGATTGCCGCGTGAGCCTTAAGGGCTCGACAGCCCTCGTTGAGCAAGCCGAAGCTAAGCTTGCAGGGCAAGACACGAACCGGGATATACTCGAAGACGCGATTGCGCCGTTTTTGAAACACTCTCCGCCCATTGACCATATCGTTTTGGCGTGTACTCATTTCCCGCTTTTGAAATCTGAGCTATCTGCGGCCGCGGGGGATACTGTGACGTGGATCGATTCTGGTGAAGCGATTGCGCGCCGCGTTGAAACCATTACAGCGCATAAAACGTCGAGCCAGCCTCAGCTTCAGCCGCAGTCTCTACCTCAGCCGCGCGGTCATCAAATTGCGTTCACATCTGGACGGGATATATCGGCAGCAAGGCAAGCCATTTTCAAGACTTACGGCTTTTCTCGCCTCATCTCACTTGCTTAAATTATTAATTAATGGCCGAAGAAATGCTTATAAGCGGCATAAAGCGCTATCAGCGCCCCAAAACTGACAATCGTGAAAGCCGCGAAGTGATTTTTCATCCAGTCCTCGGCCTGCTGCCCAAAGGCACGGACAAGGCCGGCAACCAATAAATAACGCAGCGTGCGCGACAGTGTGCTGGCCGCGACAAACACGCCAAAACTAATTGGAACGGCGCCGCTCATAATTGTCATCACCTTATAGGGGAAGGGGGTAAATCCTGCGCCAAAAACCCAAAGACCGCCATGTTCTTGAATGCTCTCACGGAACATAGTCATGCTCTCTGTCTTGCCGAGCATTTCTAGCAGCGGAGAGGCAATCGTTTCAAAAAACATTAAGCCAATAAAATAACCAAATATACCGCCGAGTACAGAAAACAGGCTCGACCATAAGGCGAGGCGCCACCATTTTTTTGGGCTGGCCTGCACCATCGGAATGAGCATCAGATCAACAGGAATCGGAAAGAAGGAACTTTCAGCAAAAGACAAGGCGCAAAGCCCCGGAAAGGCACGCGGATGACGCGCCAGCGCTTTGGTATCTTCATACCACTTATCCAGAAATGCAAGGCGACCTTTCATGCTGGGGGCCTATCGGGTAATGGGGCTAAAAACAAGTCTGATTTCTATGTTGTTTTACACATAGGCCAAAGCTTAGGGGCATAGTCCAAATCTTAGGGCGGTTTATCCGCAATCTGTCTTTGACCGCATATAATATCTTTCCCCTGTTTCTGAAACGTGCTTAAAACCCTTCATGTCTAAACAAACTGAAATTATCCAATTTGATGATCCTGAGATGGTGCGTAAGCTATGTGGCCCGAACCATGCGAATTTAGCGTTGATTGAGGATGCATTTGACGTTTACCTCGAAGCGCCGGGCTCTTCTGTGCATGTTAATGGCGACGGGCCGAGCCGCACGCGGGCGGGCGAAATTGTACGCGAGATTTACCAGCGGCTAGAGCGCGGTTGGCCCTGCGGGACGAATGATGTTCGCGCCTTGATTAAGGCCGTTGGGCAGGGCGCGGTTAAAGCCGCGCGTGCCGATGCAATTATCCCATTTCCGCGCCGCGCGCCGATTGTGCCTAAAACGCCGCGCCAAGAGGAATTTATTACGGCGCTCCAAAAAAACACAGTTAACTTCGGCGTTGGGCCGGCGGGAACAGGGAAGACATTTCTGGCCGCCGCTTATGGTGCGTCGCTTTTGGCGCGCGGGGAAGTTTCGCGCTTTATTGCTTGCCGTCCGGCGGTTGAAGCGGGCGAGCGCCTTGGCTTTTTACCGGGTGATTTTAATGAAAAAGTTGACCCTTATATGCAGCCGATTTGGGATAGCCTGAATATGGTGCTCGGACGCGAAGATGTTGAGCGCCGCCGCGAGGCCGGCGAGATCGAGGTCGTGCCTTTGGCCTTTATGCGCGGGCGAACCTTGTCCGATGCTTTTGTCCAAATTGACGAAGCCCAAAATGCGACGATTTCACAAATGAAAATGGTATTAACCCGTCTGGGTGAGCGCGCGAAATATGCGGTGACAGGGGATGTTACACAATCTGATTTGCCGCGTAATGTCGAGAGCGGTTTGGCCCATGCACTGCGGATTTTGCACGGCGTTCGCGGGATTAAACAGACCCATTTCGAGATTTCTGATGTGGTGCGGCATCCACTTGTCGGTAAAATCATCAATGCGTATGAAACCGCTCATGTTAATGATAGCCACGCCCCGTTCACGGGGTCGAATAAGATCGAACCGCTCCCCTTTCTCCAAGACCGCGGCTTAACCGGCCCTCATGCTCATGAAGACGATGAGGCTCATGAAGACAATGAGGATCATGAAGACGAATGAGTGTCGTTTTTGAATGCGCTTGTCCGGATTTAGGCTGGCGGGATGTGATGGCTGATATAGAGGCGGTGGCTGTGCAGGCTGCGGCGGCTTTGCCCGCCCAGCTTTTCCCGCAAGGCGAAAGCGAAGTTAGCCTTGTTTTGATGGATGATGCGGGCGTGAAGCGGCTGAACCATGATTATAGGGGGCAGGATAAACCGACAAATATATTATCTTTTCCGGCTGTTCAGGCTCCGGGGCTTTTAGGGGATATTGTGCTGGCCCGCGAAACGGTGACGGCTGAGGCGGAGGCAAGCGGTAAGACGATGTCTCATCATATAAGCCATCTTATTATCCATGGTTTACTGCATCTTTTGGGCTATGACCATATAGCGGCGGATGAGGCAGAAGTTATGGAAGCCATTGAAATAACGGCGCTGGCGAAACTGGGGATTGCCAATCCTTATGTTTTACAGGCATAAGCGGATTAGGAGTTAACAGGGCTATGCCAGAACAATCTTCGCCGCCAGAAACTGCGGCGCCGTCTGAAACCGAACCACGCCAACGGCATTGGCTCGCGCGTATTTTTAAAGGGGCCGTCGCCACCGAGCGAGAAACCACGCAGTCCCGCGCCCGAGAAAATATGATTATCGCGGCGGACCGCTTTCATGTTCTGCGGGTCGAAGATGTGATGGTACCGCGCGCCGATATTGTTGCTGTGGATGTTTTAACGGGGCTTCATGAGCTTTCCACGGCCTTTAAGGAGGCCGGTCATTCGCGTATGCCGGTTTATAAAGACAGCCTCGATGATCCGATTGGTATGGTTCATATTAAAGATATTCTAAGCTATTTAATGCTCAATGCGCGGGGGCGCAGCGGTAAAACCTATAAAGACCGCAAAGTCCTCCCAACGGTAAAACGGCCCGTGCTTTATGTGCCGCCGTCTATGTTAGCACAAGATTTATTGCGGCGTATGCAAGCGCGGCGCATCCATATGGCGATCGTGGTTGATGAATATGGCGGCACGGACGGAATTGTAACCTTAGAAGATTTAGTCGAGCCGATTGTCGGCGATATTGAAGATGAACATGACGAGGACGATGCAGAAGTCAAAACCCTAAAGACCAAAGCGGGAGCGGTATATTGGGAAGCCGATGCGCGGGTGACGATTGATGACTTCGAAGCTTTATTGGGACGAGATTTTGCGAGCGCTGATGAAGAGGATGATGTGGACACGCTGGGCGGACTTGTTTTTACATTGGCAGGTCGTGTCCCAGAGCGCGGCGAGATTATTCATCATATTGGCGGTCTTGAGTTTGAGGTCATTGATGCAGACCCGCGCCGTGTGAAACGGCTTCGCATACAAGACTCGGCGAAATCTAAAAGACAAAAGATGCATGATGCCTAAATCACAGCTGAGTGTTGTGGTTTGGGGGATAGGGAAAAAGCGTGGCCGCGCTTTTGAAATATTCCTCGGCATGATCGGCGCGTTAGGATTTGCGCCGTTTTATCTCGCCCCGCTAACCCTGATTGTTTTAGCGCTAATTGGCTTAAGATTATATCATCTTCATCGGCAAAGCTACGGCTTTAAGGCTGGGTTTAAAACGGGGTGGTGTTTTGGCTTTGGCCTCTTCCTCGCAGGGCTTTACTGGATTGGTTCGGCTTTTGCCATGCGGCCCGGGGGCTATATTTATCTTGCAATTCCCATGGTGGGAGGCTTGATGGCCTTCTTATCATTATTTTGGGGATTTGCGGCGGGGCTAATTGTCCGCTTGAGACCGCTTAAGCTCTGGGCGTTTTCAATCAGTTTAATGTGTGCGTTTTTCATCGCCGAATATATCAGAGGCCACTGGCTTGGCGGTTTGCCGTGGAATTTGCCGGGCTATATAATACAGGCCGGACATCCCCTCTCTCAGATATCTAGTGTGATCGGCATTTATGGGCAAAGTTTGATGGTCTTATTATGGGCGGGGGGATTGATGATCTGTCTCGGCGCGCGCGGGCGGACACGCATCATTGCCGGCGGCGTAGCTCTTGCTATGCTTGTCGGTAGCTGGGCCTATGGAGCCGTGCGCCTGCCAAATGGCACACCGGCCTTTATACCCGATGCGAAGCTGCGCCTTGTCACTGTAGATTTTAGTCAACGCGATCAGTTTGATCGTGAGAAAAGCCTCGAGATTATCCGTGAGTTTATTCGTCAATCCGTTGCGCCCGGCTTTGAAGACATAAGCCATGTTGTCTGGCCCGAAGGCGCGGTCGGCGGCGTGGTGATAGAAAATGAGAATTTGATTAATGCGGTGGGGCAAAGCTTTTTAAATTTCGACGCGGATAGCCCGCCGTTTTGGGTGTTTAATTCATTGCGCCATGAAACCCGCCGCGCCGCGGATGGGCAGATTAAAAATTTATATTACAACAGCGCCGTCGAGATTGACTTTAGCCAAACTGCGCCTCGCCTAACGGGGTTTAGCGATAAGATCCGCCTTGTGCCTTTCGGCGAGTTTATTCCCTTTGCTGAAACATTAGAAAAAATAGGGCTTGGCACATTATCCTCGGCAATAGGGTCTATGACGCCAGCAGCGGAAAAAATACATTTAAACCTGTCGGGTCTGCCGCCAGTTAATTCATTAATTTGTTATGAAGGTATATTCCCGGAGTTATCGCGCAGAGCCATGAGGGAGGCAGCTTCGGCTCCGAAATGGATTTTGAATTTATCCAATGATGGCTGGTATGGCCGTTTGTCAGGCCCCTATCAACATGCGAATCAAACGCGCTATAGGGCTATAGAAACAGGCCTGCCTTTAGTGCGGGCCTCTGCGGGCGGTGAGAGCGGGGTCTATGATGCCTATGGCCGTGCCTTGAAATTGCAACCATCTCGCGCTACGGGTGTAGTTGATATCAATATACCTAACCAAAGCGTGCAAGCCGCAATAAGTTTTCAGTCAGCCCGATTAATCCTATTGATTACGTTATCAATTTTGGTAATGAGTATCCTAACGGGAAGTCGAATATCAAAATAAATTCTAACTTCGGGGGAAGCCTTACAATACCAAGTCTGATGCAGGCTTGGTAATTGATCTTTTTTAGAATAGATTTGATCTATTCAACATACAGGATACGTTATGAAAAAGTCTGGACCCCGATCTGCAAGTCCCGTCGACTTACATGTCGGCACTCGCATAAGAATGCGTAGACAATTGATGAATATGAGCCAAGAAAAATTAGGGAGTAATCTTGGCGTGACCTTCCAACAAGTGCAAAAATATGAACGTGGTACAAACCGTGTTGGCGCGAGCAGATTATGGGATATTTCTCGCGTTCTCGATGTTCCAGTTTCTTTCTTTTATGATGGACTGGATAATGATTTCCAATATGCGCAAGCGGCAGAGGGCGATCAAATGCCCATTATTTATGATTTCATAAATAGCTCTGACGGCGTGGCTTTAGCGAAAGCGGTCTCCAAAATTAAAAATAAAGCGGTGCGCCGCCAAATTTTGGAATTAGCGCGGTCTTTAGCCGATACGGATGATGAAGACGAATAAATCTGTCTCGCGCAATTTTAATCTAGCGAAACAGCGTCTCTGCGTTTAAAGGCGGGGTATGACTCATACCCCGCGCCATAAACATGCTGATGATAGTGACCTTCGGACCTTTGGCCGCACGCGCGGCAAAACCTTATCGCCCTATCAACAGCGCCTTATGGCCGAACTTTATCCCCAAATCAAAATTGGTGACACCCCTTTGGCAGGTCTGGAGGGGTATAAAGACGTTTGGTTTGAAATTGGATTTGGCGGCGCCGAGCATCTCGTTTGGCAAGCGCAAGAAAACCGCGATATTGCCGTCTTAGGCGCGGAGCCTTTTTTAAACGGCGTGGCCAAAGCTGTGCGCGGCGCGTCTGAACATGGGCTAACGAACCTGCGCGTGCTTCAAGGGGATGCGCGGGATGTTCTGGCGGCTCTGCCGGATGAAAGCCTGTCTCGCTTGTTTATTCTCTTTCCCGACCCTTGGCCCAAAGCGCGGCATAATAAACGCCGGATTATTAACGAGGCCTTGCTCGTGCAAATTTATCGCGTTTTAAAACCGGGCAGTGAGTTTCGCTTTGCCAGTGATATCATCCATTATGTTGATTGGACATTGTGGCGCGTGAAAGCGCATCGCTCAAAAGATGGCGGCGGCTTTGATATGCCGCATCAGAAAAATTCAGATTGGCGCACCCGTCCGGATGATTGGCCCGAAACGCGCTATGAAGCGAAAGCTATTCGCGAAGGTCGGCCCTGTCATTATTTCCGCTTTATCCGGCGGTAAATATCGCGGCAACGTGATTTAATCTTTCCGTTTGTTGCGTTATGAGAGGCGTGATTGTAGTTTTTCGGAGACACATATGAAAACGCGCGCCGCTGTTGCTTTTGAAGCCAAAAAACCTTTAGAAATTATAGAACTGGATTTAGACGGGCCAAAAGACGGCGAAGTCCTTGTTGAGATCATGGCGACCGGGATTTGTCATACGGATGCCTATACGCTGGACGGTCTGGATAGCGAGGGCCTGTTCCCGAGTATATTGGGTCATGAAGGCGCGGGTATTGTGCGCGAAATTGGCAAAGGCGTCACATCGGTTGAGGTTGGCGATCACGTGATCCCGCTCTACACGCCCGAATGTCGCCAGTGTAAATCTTGCCTGTCGGGGAAAACAAATCTCTGCACGGCTATTCGGGCCACGCAGGGCCAAGGGCTTATGCCGGACGGAACCAGCCGCTTTAGCTATAAGGGGCAAACCATTTATCATTATATGGGCTGTTCAACCTTTTCTAATTTTACCGTGCTGCCCGATATTGCTGTGGCAAAAATTCGCAAAGATGCGCCGTTTGATAAGTCCTGCTATATTGGCTGCGGCGTGACAACCGGCGTCGGCGCTGTGACGAATACGGCCAAGGTGCAAGCGGGCGATAATGTGATTGTCTTTGGCCTTGGCGGCATTGGTCTTAACGTGCTGCAAGCCGCGCAGATGGTCGGGGCAAATAAAATTATCGGCGTCGATATTAATAATGATAAAAAATCATGGGGCGAGAAATTCGGGATGACTCATTTCGTTAATCCCAAAGAAATAGACGGTGATATCGTCGCTCATCTGGTCGCCCTTACGGACGGCGGCGCGGATTATACCTTTGACTGCACGGGCAATACGATTGTCATGCGCCAAGCGCTAGAGGCCTGCCACCGCGGCTGGGGCGTTTCTGTTGTCATCGGCGTGGCTGAAGCGGGGAAAGAAATCTCGACCCGCCCGTTCCAACTTGTCACGGGCCGCGTCTGGAAAGGTACAGCTTTCGGCGGGGCCAAGGGCCGTACAGATGTGCCGAAAATCGTTGATTGGTATATGGACGGAAAAATCCAAATCGACCCGATGATTACCCATGTGCTTGACCTTGAGGAAATCAATAAAGGCTTTGACCTGATGCACGCAGGGGAGAGTATTCGCAGTGTGGTGGTGTTTTAAGAAGCTTTCACCGTTCTAAGTTTGTATCAACTGCCAAAGAGGTGATTAATTCATGAAAACCCTATCCACTGTAAAATCCTTTGGCGGCATACAGGGCGTTTATTCTCATGCGTCTAGCTGCACAAACACAGAAATGAGCTTTAGCGTTTTTGTGCCGCCCCATAAGGCTGGCGCTAAACTGCCTGTGCTATGGTATCTCTCTGGGCTCACCTGTACCCATGCGAATGTCACAGAGAAGGGCGGGTTCCGCCGCGCCTGTGCGGAGAACGGCATTATCTTTATCGCGCCAGATACAAGCCCGCGTGGGCCAGATTTAAACGGTGATAATGTTGCGGATGACCCTGACGGCGCTTATGATTTTGGCCTTGGGGCGGGGTTTTATGTCAATGCAAGCGAGGCGCCCTTTGCGGCGCATTACCAAATGCGCGATTATATCGAAAAAGAGCTGCCTGCTTTAATTGCCGCGCAATTTCCGGCCGCCGATATGTCCCGCCAAGGGATTACGGGCCATAGTATGGGCGGTCACGGCGCGCTGACGATTGGGCTGCGTAATCCGGACGTTTTTAAATCTATCTCGGCCTTTGCGCCGATTGTTAGCCCGATGGATTGCCCGTGGGGCGAGAAGGCTTTGAAGGGGTATATCGGAACTGATAAGGCGCTCTGGCGCGAATATGACGCCTGTGCCCTGATTGAGGACGGCGCGCGCGCCGCGCATATCCTGGTTGACCAAGGCGCAGCAGATAATTTCTTAGATGAGCAGCTTAAACCGCATTTATTCACTGCGGCCTGCAAAGCCTCCGGACAGGCGGTCAGCCTTCGCTTGCAGGCGGGTTACGATCATAGCTATTATTTTGTTTCAAGTTTCATGGCTGAACATGTCGCATGGCATGCGCAACATTTGACTGCATAGCCGCATCATGGCGGCCCTAAATGATTATTCATCTTCCATTCAATTATTATTAACCATAAATATCCGAATTTTCAAAAAGGATATGTCTATGCCGCGCACGTCATCTTATAAAATTATCACGGTCGCTATTGCAGCGGGCTTTCTAACAGCCTGCGCATCAACGCCGCCTTCGAGTACATTGCTCACCGGAATTAGCGCCGCCGATATGGCTGCTAAGCCGAGCAATGTGGATGTGAACGGTCTGCGTGCGGCATCTGACCCCGTCTGCCAGAAGTTTTATGCCAATGCAGTGGGCTTTGCGAAAGCGGCGAATAAGCCCAATACTGGCGGGCAAATCTTAGCCGCAACGGGCGTCAGCGTTCTCGCCTCAGTGGTCACTAACGGCCTGTTGGGAGGTGTCGGTAATTCTGTCGGCGGTATTGCGGCGCAAACGGCGGCGAGCCAGCTTATTTTTACGGGCGGTAATGCCGCCTTATCAGGGCTTAATTCCTCGCGCGCTAGCGATAAAGTTATTATCGAAAAAGCCGGTGATGTGAGCTGTCCGGTTAAAACAATATAGCCATTTAGCGTGTGATTTGGCCGTGTAGTCTTACGGCGTATAGACCGTGTAGCTTACCTGTGCGCCAATGGTCCCGTTACCGAGTGAGAAATCATAATCATTCGTCTGCCCTGCATCTTCTGCAGCCGAAAGGGCGTAGCGAATATTAAAAGAGACGGCTTGCTCTAGCAATGTGCCGGGGAAGCGGGCGGTTCTTCGCCCGCCGTCAAAGAGCTTTATAGGGCCGCTATCCATATCGCCTAAATCATTAATCGTTGCGTCAATGCCGTCGCCGCCAATCGCTGGATTTTGTGCATTCACGCCCCAGCGCCCAACGCCAGATCCGCCTGTGCGGTTAACCACGGCGCGAAAGCCTATATTGCTATAGTCAAAACTGCTGAAATCACCCGTTGTCTCTAGCTCTGTGCTTTCTACGAAGATATCAAAAGGAACATTTGAGACGACTAAAAAGCGTGAAACATTGCGCGCGCGGCGAATGTTTAAATCTGTTACCTCATCGAGTTCAAAGGCGGTGAGCCTATCGGTGGCCTCAAGATAATCAATATCTCCGCCGCTGCGGTTGGAGAAATTCCCGCCGCTCAGCTCGTCATTAATTTGAAGACGGCTGGCCCCGCCGGAGAAATCCTGTCCGGGATCAAACCCGCTATTGGCGTTAAATACAAAGCCGTTAAGACCTATAAGATCTGGCGCAGCGCTACCGCTAGGGGCATTTGTTAAAAGATTAAAGTCAACAACAACAGGGGATTCGCCGCCATTGGCCTCGTCTTCGGTGGCGGCTATGATGATAACAAGCGCATCGGCGCGAAAAAACGGACGATCATTCACGGCCGCATGAGCGAGCCTATAGGGGCCTGCGGTCAGGCCGACGGCGCATAATAGCGTCAATTTTTTGCGTAGATCCCACATAGGCTATTACATAGCGGATATGTTTTAAGAAGGGGTCGAAAAATAAAGTTGATAGCGGATGAAGATATATGATGAATTTTATGTTGCGCATTAAAATCATCTGACTTGGCCGGCTATAAACAGGCGGTCACATAAAATATGGGCTGGATTCGCGGTTAAGCCCTCTTTTAAGGCTGCTTTTTTGTGCGAATCTGCTGTAAAAGCGCTGCGGGACATCTACGTAATTAAATAATTTGTTAACGTTGTATTTTCGCCACAGACTCAAATGGTGGATTCACATGCCTTTACACCCGCCTAAGGGCGTAAAATAATTCGATTTTTATGGGGTTATTAGAAAGAATATATTTTAATCTGGTCTGATTTCACCTGCCTTACTCCCGTTGAGGGATAAGGCGCGGCTTGTATGACATTTATATGACAGGCGCGTCATAAGACTGCCGCAATAACATTAAATCAATGTCATGTTACATGATTAGGCGCTGCGGCGAACGCAGGGTCTGTTTTAAGGGCCATATTTAAAAAGGGGTATTTTTATGAATACTATGTTCCGTAGCGCGCTATTATCTAGCGTCTTTACAATTGGGGCTGTGTCAATGATGACAGCAGCACCAGCTTTTGCACAAACAACTGTTTCGTCTATTCGCGGCTCTATTACAGATGCCAGCGGCAGTCCAATCGAGAATGCCTCGGTTCAAGTGCTTGACACGCGCACAGGCGCGGCGCGCACGGTAACAACCAATGCATCAGGCTCTTACTCCGTTCGTAACCTCAGCGTTGGCGGGCCTTACTCTGTGACCGTTACAAAAGACGGGCTGCAAGGTGAGCAAGTTGAAAATATCTTTGTTAATCTAAGCGGCTCATCAACGGTTAATGTTGATCTGGACTCGGGCAGCTCAGTTGATGAGATTATCGTAACAGCGACGCGCCAAAGCGTCACGCAAGTCGCCATTGGCCCCAGCGCTGTTTTTAGTGCTGACGTTATTTCAACCGCCCCCTCCATCAGCCGCGATATTCGTGATGTCATCCGGATTGACCCCCGCTTAACCGTTTCGGGTGGTGATGACCAAGTTTCATGTTTGGGCGGCTCGCCGCGCGCGACCTCGTTCACGGTCGACGGCGTGTCGGTTAATGACCAGTTTGGTCTTAACGCCTCAGGAACGCCGGCGCGGGCTAACTTCCCTGTGCCATTTGATGCGATCCAGGAAACGGCCGTTGAATTTGCGCCTTATAGTGTTGAATATGGTAATTTCGAAGGTTGTGTTGTTAATATCGTTACGAAGCGCGGGACGAACGAGCTGTCCGGCGATGCCTTTTTTGTTTATAATAACCGGAGCCTGACAGGGGATTCATTGGACGGCGATACGGTTCTCGGTGATGCTGATTTTGATGATTTTAACTGGGGCGTCGCACTTCGCGGCCCGATCATTAAAGATAAGCTTTTCTTCTCTGTCACATATGAAGAAATCGAAGACGGCGGCACAATCGTTGGATTTGGCCCAAATGATGGCAATTTTGCTAATCCTGTTCCGAACCTAACAACGGCTGAGCTTGGTCAAATTGATAGCGTTGTTGATGCTCTTGGGTTCCCAACGGGCGGTACAGCGAGCGTTATTCCGGAAACAAGCCGCCGTGTTTTCACACGTGTTGATTGGAATATTAATGATAATCACCGCCTTGAGCTGGGTTATGACTTTGAAGAAGAGCTTGAGGTTGAGCCTGATCTCATTGGTTTCCAAGATGTGAGTTTTCAGTTCCTCAACTCTTTTGAAAACTCTGGCTCTGATATTAATCGCTATTCTGCGCGGCTTTTCTCAAATTGGAATGATAATTTCTCCACGGAAATTCGCTTTTCGCGGGCTGATATTAACGATATTCAAGGCCCTGTCGGCGGCGGTGAAGCACAAAGCGGAAATCCAATTCCGCGGATTATCTTGCAAAATAATGCCAATGGCGATCCGTTTGATCCGGGCGAAGATGGCATTTTGGTGGCAGGCCCCGGGACGTTCCGCGCGGCGAATGCTCTGAATACAACTTTGGACGAATTTAAGATCAAAGGTGATTATTCTCACGCCGATCATTTGTTTACAGTTGGTTATGAGTTCCAAAACCAAGATGTGTTCAACCTCTTTGTGCCAGATTCGACAGGAACTTTCATTTTTGAAGACCTTGCTGCCCTTCAAGCGGGAACAGCGAGTACAGTCCTCGCAACAAGTACAGGGTCTGGCGATGTGCTAGACGCTGCCGCAGAATTTTCGCGCACAATTCATTCCGTCTATGCGCAGGATGTTTGGACGCCCAATGATGAGTGGACTTTAACAGCCGGTCTTCGTTATGATTTCTACCGCTCTGACGACACGCCGCTTGCAAGTCCGGTTTTCCAGCAGCGTTATACCTTCTCTAACGGGGCGCAAGGCTATGATGGCCTTGATATCGTTCTGCCGCGTTTTGGCTTTGAATATAATCCCGGGTCGACAGTCTTTGGTGAAAGCCGTTTCCGCGGTGGTATCGGCGTCTTCTCTGGCGGCTTCCCGAATGTGTCTTTCTCAAATGCCTTTACAAATAACGGCTTTGGAACAGCCTTTGCGGGATCCTTTGGCGGTGATTGTACGGCCGCAGATCTTCAGGTTATTACGGGCGGGCAGTTCACGGGTATTCCGGCCTGTATTCAAGAGCAAATTACAGCGTCTACAAGTGCCGGTTCAGGCCGAACAGATGCGATTGACCCGGGCTTAGAGGTCGCCTCTATCTTGCGCACATCTCTTGGCATGACGCATTTCACTGACTTTGGTGGTGCTGGCGGCGGGTTCTTTGATGACTGGCGTTTTGATGCGGACTTTATCTATTCAGAGAACCGTAATTCATTCGATTTTGTCGACCTCACATTGACGCCAAACGGCATTACGCTTCCAGATGGACGGCCGCAATTTAATGCGGTTGACCCATTACGCGCAGGTTGTAACGCGACTTTCCTTGGGCCGCGTCTTGGCTTTGCGGCTGATAACCCGGCTGATTTGCAAAATGGCGGCGCTTGTGATGCGGGCGGCGATGACCAAGATATTCTTTTAACGAATGTTGATGGGGATGCTGGCCGGAGTTATTCTTTGTCTTTCCGCCTTGCGAAGACATTTGAATATGAGCTCTTTGGAAATGATGCCAGCTGGCGTTGGAACCTTGGCTATTCCTATACGGATTCGACCGCTGTTGTGGCGAACCTAAGCTCAACCGCGACGTCTTCATTCGAAGAAATCGCAACGGCTGTGATTAATAATCCCGTTGCTGGCCCCGCTAGCTTTCAAAACCCGCATGTGTTTACAGCAGCAACAAGCTTGAAGCAGGAGTTCGTTAAGGATTACCCAACACGTCTCTCGGCTGTTTTTGTCGCACGCGAAGGGAACCCGTTCTCTTATGCCTTTGACAATAATACGCCGACAACATTATTCGGCGATTCAGATAATGAAGAGCGGAACTTATTTTATGTGCCAACAGGACCAAATGATCCTTTAGTTCAGTTTGCATCTGGCTTTGACACAAATGGGTTCTTTAACTTCCTTGATGAGAGCGGCCTTGATGAGTTTTCGGGGCAGATCGTTCCGCGCGGCGCATTTAACGATCCATGGTTCTATGACCTTGATCTTCGCGTTGAGCAGGATTTCCCGAACTTTATTGACGGGTTGCGGTCAACCTTCACGGTAGATTTCGAGAACTTCCTCAACTTTATTGATGATGGCTCAAATATCGAGCGCCGTTTTGATCGCGGTGATGTCGGTGAAGCTATCCCAGTTCTGGATGCCGCTTTATCCGCTGATGGGAGTCAATTCGTTTACTCTGGTTTCCCAACAGGTGAAATCCAGTTTGATGACGGATTTGACCGTATTAACGGCTCGTCTCTTTGGGCCGTACAGTTTGGCGTAAAAATCGGCTGGTAAGCTTTACCACATAATTGAATTTAAAAGGGCCTTCATTGCGAAGGCCCTTTTTTATGCGGGTTATTATATCGGCATGAAAGTCTGGTCTCCCAGCCTCTCCACATATCTGATAAAGATTAAAAGATGTTGCCCTCCGCATGGCGGCGAAGAATAGTGGGTCATTGCTTTTCAAGGTGCTAATTATGAAACAGATCGGACATTTTATTGACGGCGCGCATATGGCGGGCTCATCAGGCCGCAGCCATGATATTTTTGATCCCAATACAGGCCGGGTTCAATCGCAGGTGAATATGGCGACGGCTTCCGAGCTTGACGCGGCTGTGAAAAGCGCGGCGGCAGCGCAAATAGACTGGGCGAAGATGAACCCGCAAAAACGGGCGCGCGTGATGTTTGCCTATAAAGAGGCTGTTGAAGCCGAAATAGATAGCCTTGCGGCAATGCTCTCGTCGGAACATGGGAAAGTCCTCGCCGATAGCCGGGGTGATGTGATGCGCGGCATTGACGTTATCGAATTTGCTTGTGGTATTCCGCATAGTCAAAAGGGGGAGCATAGCTATGGGGCCGGGCCAGAGATTGATGTTTATTCCATGCGCAAGCCGCTTGGCGTCGTCGCGGGTATTACGCCGTTTAACTTCCCCGCGATGATCCCGATGTGGATGTTTGGCATGGCGATAGCTACGGGCAATGCTTGTATCCTTAAACCGTCAGAAAAAGACCCGAGCGTACCTATGCGCCTTGCGGAAATATTCTTTGAAGTTGGCGGCCCGAAAGGTCTGTTGCAATGTATCAATGGCGATAAAGAAATTGTCGACGCGATTTGCGATCACGACATAATTAAAGCCGTCAGCTTTGTCGGTAGCTCAGATATTGCGCAATATGTTTATGCCCGCGCGAGCGCAAATGGCAAACGCGCGCAATGTATGGGCGGCGCAAAAAACCACGGCATTATCATGCCGGACGCCAATATGGATCAAGCCGTCAAAGATATTCTCGGTGCGGCTTTTGGCTCCGCTGGAGAGCGCTGCATGGCCCTGCCTGTTGTTGTTCCTGTTGGAGCGGCTACAGCGGAAAAATTCCTTGCAAAAATGCTTCCCGCGATTGACGCGATGACGCTCGGCACGTCGGCAGATCCTAAGGCGGATTACGGCCCCGTTGTCACTCAAGCGCATAAAGATAGCATTGAGGCCAATATCGGCAAAGCTGTGGCCGAAGGCGCGAGCCTATTGCGCGATGGGCGCGGCTTTAAATTGCAAGGGCATGAAGACGGGTTTTTCATTGGGCCGACACTCCTTGATAATGTCACGCCCGATATGGAAACCTATCACGACGAGATTTTCGGCCCCGTATTGCAAATTGTCCGTGCAGAAAATTTCGAAGACGCTCTACGCCTTCCAAGCGCGCATCAATATGGCAATGGCGTTGCGATTTTTACGCAAAATGGCCGCGCGGCGCGTGAATTTGCTGACCGTGTCGAAGTTGGCATGGTAGGGATTAATGTACCGATTCCTGTGCCTGTCAGCTATCATAGCTTTGGCGGCTGGAAACGATCCTCCTTTGGCGACGCCAATCAATATGGTATGGAAGGCTTGCGGTTTTACACCAAAGTCAAAACCGTCACCCAGCGCTGGCCGGAAGGCGAAACAGAAGATAGCGCTTTTATCATTCCGCGGTTTTA
>CAZEOD010000033.1:0-29038 GCA_964513675.1 uncultured Caulobacterales bacterium
CACCTTGCCAAGGTGAGGGTCGTGGGTTCGAATCTCATCGCCCGCTCCATTTTCTTTATGATAATATAAGTTAAACGTAGATCTGCGAGCTTTGTGATGTTTGCGCTTGCCAAATAGCTTGGGTTATAGCCCTTAGTAAGAGCGTCTGCCGTGAGGCTTCAAGCTGCGGGTTCAATTCCTGTTATGCAGTTAAAGGGGACAGGTCTCTGACTTACGTCGTTATCGCGGCCTCTCTAAAAGGGTTTGATGTCGACTTTATATGCAATCGACTGAAAATTATTACAGTCAACTGGGCCATATGTGAGCTGATCCCGATTGATGAAGCCATGATGCTTGGAGGCTATTGCTTTGTTATTGTTTCCGAGGAGAAGCATTGCGATGAACCCAATTTCATTTTGACTTCTTGTTGGTTTTTGACGTAGCTTTACCGAACTGTAAGAATAAAGAGATTTTTTTGTTTTTATGTATCCGCTTTATTCACTTGTACCCTGACATATTGTTACATATATGCTAGTTTATAATAATATTATGGAGATTTCTATGACGGCCCTAGGGGCACTAATTATTATTGAAAATGCGGTTAAATCTGTGGGGCCTGATTTTGAAGCTGAGTTATCTGAAGACGTCGATTTTCATGAAGATGAGATCGGGAAAATGCAGAGCATTGATAAAAATTATAGTGATTTCAGAGTAGGTGCTGTCACCGATGCTATTGTAATAGCTGTTTAAAGAAGACGAGACAATAAAAGTCGAAATTGTTCACCCCTTATAAAAGGATTTATCCTCGATTGTTTACGATATTTGATTAATGGGTTTTATAATTAACCGATGCCTTGCCCCATAAAAATATTATGACAGATGCAGATATAACGTGAATTGTTATGAGCCGAGGTAAGAATTAGTCATGATTCGAAATATAGTATTTGGGCTTTTGAGCCTTGCAATCCCGGCGGCGATTATAGCGTTTTTAACGATAACTAATGCGCCAAAATATAGAATGTCATATCTGCCGTGCCCGGCGGAATTAATTCACAGTACGTTTGGAGATACGGATTATCTTATATCCGGTTCATCGCGTACTTTGCTCGCAGTTGGCGCGCAAAGACTCTCTGATGGTTTTGACGGGTCTAGCTTGGAAAAACCTGTGGTGGTTAGTTTAGGGCGTTCGTGGAAGGGTAACGGTCAAATCTATCATATGTTCCGAGATTATATGGAGACCCACGATGTCAAAAAAGCAATACTTATGGAGCTATCTTATGTAAGTTATACTGATAGCCGATCACAAGCTTACTATAATGGATATTACCCAAATTATCCGCTGGTAACTCACACATCCGATTTTTCAGAAGATATACGCGCCGCGCGGCGGGAGCCATTTTATATTGGCTGGCATAATTATTTAAATTTGATTGAAAAACAGCTTAAACAGAGATTTTCTCAGCTCTATTCTAAAAGAGCCGTCGTTGATTTGCCGGAGGCATCTCCTTTGGAAGGAAGCCGGGATTGTCTTGTCCGTGAAAACAGACTTAAGCCGCATATATTAGACCGGACTGATAATATGATAGAGCGGCGCTTTAAAAGTGATTGGAAAAACCGTCCTTTGCGCATAGGGAACCCTAAAGTTATTAACAACGACAGACCTACTTATTATATTAAGAAATTGAAGGAACTTGCTCAGGCTAACGATATTGAGTTTTATTTGTTTATGGTGCCCCAATATAAAGGAGGGTTTCCGCAATATGATCGAATTAAGGCTGCCGAAGATTATTACGGTGTCAACATCCTTGTTCCTGATGAGAAAACGTTGGAACGTCTAAATGTCAGAGAAAATTATGCTGATAATTCACATATGACGAAAAAGGGCCGAGAAGTTTTTTCAGACTGGCTTGCGTCCGAATTAAAAAATTCTTTAGAAAAGTAGTATTGTAACATGTTACTTGATATTCATCTCTTTGTTATTTCAATCTTTTGGGCCGTGGCCGTTTTTTGGGCCATTCCCGACAAATTCGGACGTGCGAGAAATTATTTCTTAATCGCTTTTTCTGCTTTTCTGATTTTTCTCTACAATCCCTTCGTCTTACTCGTCGCCTTAGCTACCTTCTGTTGGGCGTTAATCCTTTACAAGATCATTAGGCTGCGCCCGCATCAAAAATATTTGGCATGGCTAGTTTTTCTGCCGATGATTGTGCTAAATATTTCAGCATTCGGCAAACCGCCTCTTTGGTTGATTGGAAGCCCAAGAAGTTCAGTCGCGCAAATCCTCATGACACTTGGTTTGTCCTACTACAGCATCAAGCTATATATGACATTACGCGAGGCGCTTAAAAGTGGTAAGTTAGTGATTTCTGATGCCTTGGCGACAACATTGTTTTTTCCGGCTTTTTCGATGGGGCCGCTTGATGCAGGCAGCAAGTTTGCAAGCTCAAGGCTTCCAAATCAGTTTCGTATTAAAGATTTCCTTATGGGAGTTGCGAGGATTGGAATAGGGCTTTTAAAGGTCAGTATTATTGTAACATGGATTAGAACGGATTTATCTAGTTTCTGCATTGGAGACGGCCTCGACGCTGCTTACAAAGAGGGATATTGGGACGACGCAACAATTAAAACCGTATTGGGATTTCAGTTGGTTTCATTTTTGAATCTATATATTAATTTTTCAGGTTTTACTGATCTAGCCGTTGGTGCGGGTAAAATGATGGGGTTTAAGTTAACAGAAAACTTTAGATACCCGTTATTGTCGCACTCAATTCAAAATTTTTGGCAAAGATGGCATCTATCCATCAGTCAATTTATTACGAAATACATGTTCAAGCCTTTAGTCAGGAAGCTAGGGCGACCTAAGCTTTCGATCTTCATTGTTTTTGTGGTTGTGGGCTTGTGGCATAGTTATACGGTCGGATATTTAATCTGGGGACTCGCCCATGGTGCCTTGTTGTCACTATATGTTGGTAAGTCGGGATTAAAATCGGTGACCGAAGCGACCCCTCTTTATCACCCAAAGAAAATTTTGGGCATTGTTGTCACTTTATTTATGATTTCACTTCTCTCCGCGATCGCTAATTTAGGGGATTGGGGTGCAATTTCCATGTATTTACAATCATTTCTCAAGTTTTAAACTGATTTAGAGGGAGTTATCATGAAGGCATTTTTAAATAAAATTGGAATAAGTTTAGAAGATTCTATGTTTTATGTCTGTGGGATTATAGCATGGATCGTGGTCATGTATAATTTGCCACTCGTGAACACCATTCCGATATATGCAGGATATTAGTGATTTGCCTAAAGTCTTTTCATCTGTAATTTTGGCTATCATAGCCAGCCTCTTTTTTTGGGGTTGCCAAAAAGCTGACCGCGACGATTCGGCAGCAGTCCATAGGTATGATTTTTTTCAAAAATCCGAAGAGCAGATAGTTATCTCTGCCATGGACGGCATTGCCAGTCCGGAAATTCCAAGCGCAAAAAATATTGGCTTTGTAACGAACGACACTTCTTTTTTGAATGCTTCCGTGGATAACAGTTTTCATTCTGCAAATTGCATGACGTTACAATTTTCTGCCCCAAAGTCCCCCCTTCCAAAACATTGTAAAAGAACCCTCAAATCTTTGGCTGATATAGTTTTATATTCAGATCACTGGGTTTTTGAAGCGGGGCAGCAATATAGAGTTTCACTTGCCGCAACAGATTTTGAAACGAATACAGCGATAAATAGGATACGGATAACGCATTCACATGCTGGGAAACAGACAGTCATAGCAACAGCTTTATCTACGGCTGATGTTACAGTTCAATATGAGCCATGCAGATTATTTTTTGGCGAGGGATGCGACTTCGATCAGGGGTTTTCTATAAAGCTTCCGGTAGATTTGTCTGCTGGCGTATATAAGCTTGATGTTGGTTATCAATCAGAAGCGGGCGATTTTGACTTAAAGGGTGATCTAGAATTTTTTGTAAATTCACCGCTCAAACGGGATGCTGATTTCGCACTTATAATTCCTGACTGGACCGGGTGGGCCTACACGACTTATGGCGGAGGATCACTTTATCAGGTCATTGATGAGCAGGGTGATTTTCGTAGCTTGGAAGCCATTGATAAAAAAGCTAGAGTTTCCTCATCGCGCCCATATTCTGACTCCCTTATACATTCGCCCTCCGTTTATGGTAAAGCGATAGAGATGTTACAAAGTCAATCTCATGATTTTTTAATCTGCTCGATGACGTCTTTACACACCTCAAATTGCAATCTGGATCAAACAAACATGATGGTTCTAATTGGACATAATGAGTATTGGACAAAAGAAACCTGGGACATGACAGATCGGTTCATTGAACGTGGTGGTAATATAGTAAATTTTTCGGGAAATATTGATTGGTGGGAAGGTAAGTTTATCAACGGAGAATTTATTGTCGATAAAGATGTGCGCAAGAAAACCCAAGCTGGAACAAATTGGGAAGGAACGGGCATGTCATCTAAATCCTTAAGATATCACGCCAATAACGGACCCGAGCGCCCTCCCTCAAAATTATTTGGCGTCTCTTTTCGCGTGGCGGGTTTTCCATTAAACCGCGTTGATAGATCCTTAAACCCGAACTCAAAATATCTAATGTCAACAAAAATTTGTGAGCATCCAGTATTTGACGGCATTCTAAGACAAGGAGAGGTTCCGTTTTTGTCTGAACTAGGAGGCGTATCAGGGTCTGTGGAAATGGATGGCGTGTTGCTAGATGAGAATGGTGAAATCGCTAAAGACAGCCATTACTTTAGGGAAGGTTCAAAATTAAGAATATTATCAACCGCCTTTGCTCGCCGTAGTAATAAATTACCTATAAACCACATTGGCTATTTTGTAGAATACGCTCCATATTCCGATAATGGGGGAACCGTATTGACACTTGGTAGCGCTGGAGCCGTGCGGCAAATGGATGATGCTGATACAGAAATCAGTCAACTCTTAAATAATTCTATAAAATATATAAACAGTGGAAATTCCATCAGCGCCTCCACTTGTGATTGGTATAATTTTTAATACCGGCAGTGATCGGCCTGCCGACGAAGGATGTGTGCCGCAGGCACGGCATCAGCTCTGCAATGTTTAAAAATGGATCATACAGTTTTCTAAGCTGTGTGTATGACCCATTTTAGGCGGACAAGGCATGAGTAGGTTTTGAACTCTGTAAATAGCAGGTTGTTAACCATAGTTTTAAAGACACTCCTTATTATTTTACATTATACCTGTAATTGTAATTTTAAATTTTCTTGATTTGAGCGATTTTATAATGATAGCTTTCAGATACCTTATTTCATTTTTGATGATTTTCTTATGCATGCTGAGTAGCCGCGCAAACGCAGATATAATCAACCGCGCCGCGAATGAGGATAATAGGCCCTATGTCATAGTCGTGCAGCCCTCGGATGATGTTAACGACGCTTTATGGTATGAAGTGGTAGACAGGCACTTAAAATATGCGGCTAAAGATTTAAACATGAAGGTTGAAAATTTCTTTGCTGGAGATGACCGAACAAAAGTTACCAGTAATGTTATGGCAAAAATTAAATCCGGTGATAAGCCGGATTATCTCGTTTTTTCCAATCAAGTTGGAATAGGCGTCAATTTATTAATGCTTTGCGAAACCATAGAGATTAAATGTTTCATATATGGGTCTTCTTTGTCCCAAGACGACATAGAAAAATATGGCGGCCCAGGTGAGAGCTTTAAAAACTGGATCGGGCAAATCATTCCAGACGATGAAGACGCGGGATTTAACCTCGCCAAAATATTGATTGAGCAAGCGCGGAAAACGAAAGAAGATAATAATGACAATACGCCGATTAGGGTTATTGGCATCACAGGCACATCTTCAACGCCTGCCTCCGTCAACCGGACAAACGGCCTTCGCCGCGCGGTGTCATCTTATCCAGATGTGGAGATATTACAAATCGTCTCTGCACGGTGGGTCCGTAGAGTCGCGGCCGACAAGTATGACTTGCTAACATCACGTTACGGCGGGGCAGATGTCGTTTGGGCCGCCAGTAACGATATGGCTCTTGCTGTTCTCGAAAGAGCGCGCTCTTTGGGGCATATTCCGAAAATTGGCGGCTTTGACTTTGTCCCCCCCGCGGTTGATGCGCTTAAAGAGACGGGTTTGTCGGCGGCGGTGGGCGGCCATGAAATTGATATTGCCTATGTGATGAAACTTCTGCGGGCCTATCATGACGGCGATGACTTCATGGCGCAAACAGGCACAGCCTCATTGCGGTCTAAGCTTATCCCATTAACGCCGGATAGCGTCAGTGAATATTCAATATTCTTCGACAAACTCACTCGGGGAGATGTGAATTATAAGACGGGCCTTGATGGTTTCCTTCAAGATAAAGCGGCTCAGTCTAACATATCAATGCAAGCATTTAGGGCGCGCCTATCTGTTACGGAGAGCACGGGTGATTAATTTACATCATTTAAAACTCAACAAGCTTGGCACTAAAACAGGGCTCATTGCGCTCTCTCTGTTTCTTGTCATCCTCTTGGGGGAGGGCCTGTTTTCATGGTCACATTCCCGAATTGAACTTAACAGAAATTTTGAAACTGAAAGTCACGCTTTAACAGCGGCCTCTGCCGAAGCGATGAATTTGCCGCTTTGGGATTTAGACGTAGAGACCTTGCAGATAATGACGGATTCACTCGCAGAGAACCCAAATATTATTTCGGTGACTGTTAAGGATCCATCAGGGAAAATTATTGCTGAACGCTATAATGAGTTTGTAGATGTTGTTGACCCTTTAAAGGTCAATAAAGACATCCACGCAAATTATGAACGCCACTCCTCAAATTTGGGAACATTGCTGATGAATTTTTCCCGCGCAGGCGTGCAAAAAGAACTTAAACATACGGCCATGGTTTCAGCGATACGCGGGTTAATATCTAGCG
This sequence comes from uncultured Caulobacterales bacterium, assembly GCA_964513675.1. Taxonomy (GTDB): domain Bacteria; phylum Pseudomonadota; class Alphaproteobacteria; order Caulobacterales; family Maricaulaceae; genus CALFVT01. The sequence continues at coordinate 6,924 of CAZEOD010000033.1, forward strand.
TCTTTTTATTCGCCGTCATGTTTTGGATCATTCGCTCCCTTGTAAAGCCTATTGAAGCGCTTGAAAAAATTATCAGTGAATATGATGGACGGACTTATATCGATCACGTTCAAGGTGAAGATCGCAAAGATGAGTTGGGGTCCTTAGCGCAAGGCTTCAAAAGAATGGCCTCTCAAATTTCCGGCAACCTAAACACGCTCGAAGAACGTGTTGCCGCGCGCACCGTAGAATTAAACAAGGCTGTTATAAAAGCCTCTGCGGCCAATAAAGCTAAAACTGAATTTTTAGCCAATATGAGCCATGAAATCAGAACGCCCTTAAATGGTGTTTTGGGGATGCTTGATGTGCTAAGACGCACATCACTCACTCAGCAGCAATTATATTATACCGATATCATAAACAAATCCGGCAATAACTTGCTCACCATTTTAAGCGATATCTTGGATCTCTCGAAGATTGAGGCCGGAAAAGAAACCTTAAACCCAACGCCCTGTGATCTTAAAAGCCTTATCAATGAAACCGTAAATCTATTTGCCGCGAGTGCGAGCGAAAAGAAATTAGACCTCACCTTCGAATATGACCCTAAACTGACCTGCCACTATCTAACCGATATGAATAGGGTGCGCCAAATTTTATCTAATTTGATCGGTAATGCGATTAAATTTACGCCGGAAGGCAGCGTCAGTGTAAATGTGACAGGAACGACTAAAGCAGAGCATACACATGTTGAAATCTCCGTTAAAGATACGGGAATTGGAATCAAACAAGATAAAATTGATCTCATTTTTGAAAAATTCACGCAAGCTGAAAACTCTACGACCCGCAGATTCGGGGGGACAGGATTAGGCTTAACAATATCACGCAAACTCGCACATGCTTTGGGCGGGGAAATACGTGTGACGTCAGAGCCCGGCCGCGGCACCACATTTGTTATTCATCTTCCCTTAAAATGTGTTGAGCAGTCTGGGTCCGTTAAGAGCGAAGACATAGTTTTAGCGCCTAAAAAAGAGTATAGCCTTCAAAAAGCACACTTAAACACACCCCCAAAAGAAAGCCCTTTAACCGCTTCAAAAGCAGCTTTAAACATTCTAATTGTTGAAGATGACCTTTATAATACCGAGGTTATAAAAAGCTTTTTAGCGCATCCAAAAATACAGCTTACAATCGCTGTAAATGGGCTTGAAGCCGTTAACCTACATGGCTCGCAATGGTTCGATGTTATATTTATGGACGTGTCCATGCCTGTTATGGACGGCCTTAAAGCGACTCAAATAATCCGGGATAATGAAATCAAAACGCAGCGTGAGCGCACGCCAATTATTTGTTTGTCAGCTCATGTCATGGAAGATGACCGCAAGAAATTTCTTAAATCTGGAATGGATGATTACCTAGCCAAACCCTTAAATAGAAAAGCCTTATTAGAGGTGACATCAAAATGGCTAAAAATTTCAAAAGTAAAAAAATCTTATAATCAGCCACAAAAAACGGATGACGATTTATTCCGCAAGAATGCCGCGGCCTGAGCCTTATGAGCCTATTCATTGCGTGGTGAAATTGCCCCTTAAAACATGGTTGAAATTATTTTCAAACAGGCGCCCTGCTGGGCTTTATTGAGATCAAATCCATTTCATTTTTCGAAAGACATATATTTGAAGCGTGACCAAAACGATGAGCATGAGGCAAAAAATTACAAATGCCGCCCCGTTTTCAGAGCCCGGAATACCGCCAATATTTATCCCTAAAAGGCCTGTTAAAAATCCTAGAGGCAAAAAAATCGCGGCAATGACCGATAAAACATACATGTTTTTATTCATCTTATCGGCCAGCATGGCTGTGAGTTCATCTTTAACAATCTGAGCCCGTTCTCTAATCGCGTCCAAGTCTTCGGCGTGGCGCATCACCGTGTTATAGCTTTCTTGTAAAGAGCGCTTATTAAGATCGGTAAGCCATTTAAAATCAGAGGCTCTCAAGCTCGCCATAACATCGCGCTGCGGGGTCAAATAGCGCCTTAAAAAAATAGCCTGCATTCGCGCCGCCACAATTTGTTCACGGTGAGAATATTCCCCGCTCTCTACGACTTGCTCTTCAATATCATCCATCGTCTCGCTCAGCTCTGTCAATATAGGCGTCATACGATCCAAAAGACGTAAGGAAAGGTCGGTTAGAAACGCCCCCGAATCTTTGATGCCTTTGCCGCTTTCAAGCCGCTTGACCATTTCAGTGATAGCTTTCAAAGGACGCCTTTGCATTGAAATGATGCGGTGCCCTTCTATCCATAGCCGAATAGACACCATATCTTCTGGATCTTGCCCAGGATTGAGGTTGACGCCCCGCAAAATAACCATACAGCCATCGCCCAACTCGCTCATGCGTGGCCGTGTTTCTTCATCTAGCAAGGCATTAATGACGATAGGGTCCAACATCACGGCCTCAGAGTTAAGCCACTCTCTTGAACCTATATGTTCAGCGTCAAGGTGAACCCATGCGAGATTATCGTCATTCAGCTCTTCATAGACCTGCTCATAGCTTAAGGAGACGCCGCCGCCTTTACCGTCTATCTTATAGGCGTGTAACATGAAATCTGTCATGATAATCTCCGGATAGCATCGCGTGGAAAATGGCTGTTCATCGGCCCGCATATTTTTGATTAAAAGACTTCGCCTGATTTGTCCTTATATTTCGTGAACTCCGCCATAATTGACCCCCGATAGCGCGCTCATATCGCGTTTCCATGTCACTAAATCATCGGGATTAAATTTTGACAACGCATCATGACCACAGGCGCGGGCCAGAATTTTCATTAATTCAACGGTCGAATCAAAGAACCGAGATAAGTTTTGCGCAGAGGTTTCGGCCACTAAACGCGAGACAAGATGAGCTTGGGTGGAGGCGATACCCACCGGGCAATTATTCGTGTGACAGGCCCGCATAGCGAGGCAACCAATCGCCTGCATAGCTGCGTTTGAAACGGCTATAGCATCCGCCCCTAACGCTAAGGCCTTCGCGAAATCCGCCGGCGTTCGCAACCCGCCCGTAATAATAAGGGTAACATCCCCGCTCCCAATTTTATCTAAGTGACGCCGCGCGCGCAAGTGCGGGAATTGTCGGGACGGAGATATTATCTCGGAAAATTTGCGGCGCTGCACCCGTTCCGCCGCCGCGGCCATCAAGAATGATATAATCCACACCGATAGCAACAGCTGCGTCAATGTCATTTTCAATATGCTGCGCGGAGAGTTTAAACCCAATGGGAATACCGCCTGTTGCGCTGCGAATACGTTGAGCCATCTTTTTAAAGTCTTCGGTCGTTGTCATATCCGGAAACCGCGAGGGAGAAATTGCATCTTCGCCCGGCTCTATTTCGCGCACTTTTGCAATTTTTTCATCGACTTTATGACCGGGGAGGTGCCCACTTATACCCGTTTTAGCGGCTTGCCCGCCCTTGAAGTGAAAGGCTTGCGCCTTTGTCACTTTATCGAGCGAGTAGCCAAATTTACCCGAGCCAAGTTCGTAAAAATATTTAGAGCAGGCCTCTTGCTCTTCGGGCAACATTCCGCCCTCACCCGAGCATATGGCTGTTCCCGACATTTCCGCTCCCATCGCTAAGGCCAGTTTAGCGCTGGCAGATAATGACCCAAAGCTCATATCTGATATAAAAATAGGAATGTCCAAGGTCACGGGTTTTTTGGCCTTGGGGCCGATAATCGTTTTTGTCGTTACGGTCTGCTCGCCTAATAAGGGGGCCTTGGCTAATTGGGCCGTTACGAATTGTATATCATTCCATTGGGGTAAGTCCGGTAAGGCAACGCCCATAGATGTCATGGGGCCATGTTTACCTATTTTTTCTAGGCCTTGTGTCGCAAGCTGTTTAATTAAATCTGTATCGGGCTCCTCATCTGCGCCCCCGCTTGGGTCTGCATATCGCCCAAGATAGCTAGCCCTGTTATAAGGTTGAGGATTATTTTTTTCCCATGCCGCTATTTCGTCTTCATCAACAAGAACATCATCACCTTGCACCCATGATGAGAATTTATGTAAAGCTTCGCTATTATCATAAGCACTCACTCCGCTATTAAGCTGGAAATCCCATTTATGAACGCCGCAAAATAGGGTGTCGCCTTCAACATAACCATCCTCAAGCAAAGCGCCGCGGTGCAAGCAACGCCCGTAAAGAACTGAGACTGCATCGTCATATTTAACAATAACAAGATCAACATTAGCGACAATAGCCCCCGCGGGCTCTCTATCCTTCAAATCAGAAAGCTGCGCAATTTTAGTTTTTGCCATGAGCGTTCCCCTATCTTTGTTAATAAACAGCCAGTGTGAATTAAATGCGCAAAAGGTGAATTAGTTCCGCCCTAGAGGTGAATTTAGTCAAAGTCTTTTTTCCATTGTACCGCGAGGCGCTGAGTATCGCCGGGCGTGGTCTCGGCCTCGACAGATATATTATTTCGCGGCGTCCATTCAATCCCGAGACCCGGCGCGCCCTCTACCGAGCTTTTAACCTCGACATAGACATTTTCAGATAAATATTTCCCAGTTGTCAGCTGCGTATTGCCGCCAATGTTTTGGCCGATATCTAGCGTATCAAGTCCAAGGCTGCCTTGAACGCCGCCAAGAAGGTTAAACCCTGAACCGCCTGATAACTGAGCCAGAGCCGCAGCGAGGCGGGCCGTTTCAAATGTTGAAAGTTGGGAGGGCGAGCGGCCAAATAATATACGGGATAAGACTTCATCTTCGGGGAGGTCTGACTCTGTTGATAGCGCTATATCGGGCCGTGAAATCGTTCCCGAGACAGAGAGCTTGGCCGTTATATCATTGGTCTCACGGACAGCCAATAAGGCCAAGCGTGACTGGCTTATATCATCGCTAAATGTGACGCGGCTATCACCAAATGTGAATCTCTTACTCAAGATGTCAAAGCGCCCTCGCGTTATGGATGCGCTGCCGCCTAAGACGGGTGCGTTAAAAGGGCCTGAGAGCGTTGAATCAAGTGCCATAGATGCATTGACCCCATAGCCACTGAGTCCAATTTTACCGGCAGACATAATTATTATATCTAGGGCTGTATTTGTCCTCGGAGCCTTCTTTTCTTTGGATGCGCCTTGCTCCCTAAAGTCGACCTCCAAAGTTGGCCGTCCGGCCCGTGGAAATTTATCTATATTGATATTGGCTTTATCTATCTTCAACGTTCCTCCCAGCGTTAATTTGTCGTCGGCATGCGTGAGTTTCAAATTACCGCTGACGGTGCCGGCCCCCTCGCGGCGGTCAAAGATTTTAAGATTACGCGCTGCGATTGTTACCGCGCTGCCTGCGCTAAACCCAATTTCCATACGTCCAGCTCCCGTCAATGTGCCGCCGCTGGCCCCATTTGCAGTCAAAGACGACACTGTTATTGCATCTCCAGAAAATTCAGCCTCCATGTCAATTTCCTTGAGCTTTAAACCAATAAAGCCTTGCTCAAATACACCGTCCTGCAAGTTGAGCCTACCTTTCAGCGCGGCTGAATCTAAGGGGAGCGTATAAGCGGAGGATAGGTTTATAACGCCGCTTATGTCGGTCTCAGGCGGCAAAAATAATTCGGCGAGCGGCCCAAAATCACCCGATGCCTCTGCGGTTCCCATTAAGGGCCGAGACGGTGGCCATTGTACAAAAGGCACCGTCTTTATAGGCGTTAACTCCCCGCTTAGCTCTGTGGCCGCATTTAAAACATCGCTTTGACTTTGGGCGCGTAAAATCAAAGCATTATTATTAATTTGAGCCGATAAACTACCGCTCACAGGCGGGCTATCGCCGCCGGGCTGTATGAGCCCCGACAGCACTGCATCTAAATCGCCATTTATCGTGCCGTTAGCATTTGACAGATTAGTTTTAAAAGATAGCTCTCCATCAATAGCAGGCCGGCCTAAGATAGACATGATAGAGGGCAAAGATAAGGACTGCGCGCGAAGCGACAACAGGTTTTGGGCCGAATTAAGCTCAGCTTTTAATACACCGCCCAATAAAGACATATTCACATCTGTCATCCATCCGCCGTCAATTTGCGTCATAATAAGGGGGTTATTCGTCGTAAAAACCTGACGTCCTAATTTGGCTTTAATGTCTGTTTGCAAGCTCATATTTTGCGCTGTTAAATCAGCGCTGCCATTGACGGCCAATATCGCAGGCCGGTTCATATTGGCTATCTCTGTTTGCCCGGAAATATCTAAATTAAATGCGATTGCATTGCGCGGCCCGCTTGCTGTTAAGGTAATATCCCCCTCAGATAATGGCCCTAGCGTTGCGGCCCCCATCTTTGCATTAAGGTCTAGGGCGGTGTTAGACAGCGCCGCCGTAAGCTCAAGTCTATCAGCGGGCAAGATGAAAGACGGATCGCCCTGAATATTTATCTGTCCTGTTAGGCTCTCAAATTGCGCGCCGGTTCCGCTTAGATTGCCGTTCATTGTTACGCCGCTAAGCTGCGCATCCACATCACTAAGTGACCATAGCCCCCCTTGCTGCGTCGCCTTTGCAGAACCGGATATGGGGCCATATTCGCTCTCTGCGGTTAAACGCATATTAGCGAATAATTGATCCTGCGTTTTATTCCCCTTCATTGTAAAATTTACGCGGTTAATCTTCCGCGCATCCTGCGGCTGAGAGGTCAATATAATTTGATCCATCTGCCCGGCTGCATTGAAATTTAAAGCTTCAAGCCTGCCAGAGAGTTCCCCCCGCCCTGTCAATTCTGATAATGACGCCGCGCCGTAAGATGTCGGCTCCGCAGCATACTCTACATCTGCCGTGATTTGTCCGCCGGATGAATAACTTCCAGTGCCGGTGATAGATAGTTTATTGCCCTGAATGGACGCACGGGACATAGTTATATCATTATTGGAATTAAGGCTTAAATCAGCATCGTAGCGAAGCAGCTCGCCGATTAAATCATGGGTCTCTTGGGGGACGTTCGCCGTGCCGTTAACTGTCAAGGCGAGGGCCTCGCGCGCGCCTGAAAGCGCAAAAACGCCATTAATATCAGCCGGAATTACACTGATAAAATTATCTTTCTCAATATTAAAATTCCCTGTCAAGTCAGCGGATAGAGCCTTCAAAGCAGCCGAGCCGCTGAGGGACACACGCAGTCCGGGCAGCGCAATATTTGTTTTGGACAAAGAGAGGTTTTGACTGTCTAAATCATAACGCCCATTCAAAATAGTCTGAAATGAAACCCCTTCACTAGCTCCCGCCGCGCTGGGTTCGGTTAATGAGGCGCCGAATATAATTTCGCGGCGCGCCTTTGAAATTTCTACCGGCCCTGACAATGACGAAATAGCATATTGGTTAAACTTTATGCCGCTTGCACCGAATTGACCCTGAATTGTAAATGTTTCGTCAAGCGTCATGCGGCCATCAAAACTTAGCGCTTCAATTTTAGCGGAAGCGTCATCCAAGATAGATAATGGATTTCTGATACGCGCCGTTAGGCGAGTGGCCTTATACGCGGCATCAGATTTTAACGCCTCAATCCCAACCGTAAGATTGGGAGCGCTGAGCGTTCCCGTGATCTGCCTTTTAGCTGTCATCTGGTCTATATTTGCTGAAATATCCAGCGGGCCGCCCAGAGCGGCATCATATTTGGACAAAAGGGGTATCGCCGCAATATCGGCCTGTGCTTCAATATTAGCGCTATCACCGACATTCATAATAACGCTTTCTAAGAAGTTTTTCTCCCCGATTTTCCCTGTAATCCGTGTGGCCAATTCAGACGCGCTGCCTTGCGTCTTAACGATTAACCGCAAAGGCGCATCCGCGCCTATTTTCAAAAGCTCGGATAGCAGACCATTAGGCGCACTATAAATATCGGCCTGACCTCTCAGTAAATTTTCGGGGTCATAGTTTAAGTCAATCTTTACAATATCGCGGGCCATTGTTTCGAGTGTTTTAGCGTTTAGTTTTAGCGCGCTAGCTTTGGGCGTATAATAAGCGCTACCGCCTAATGTGATGCTTGTTTCTTGAGACATAACATCACCTGAGACTGTCAATTTACCAATATCAACCGCATCAAAATAATAGCGTCTTGGCCCTATTAACCCGGAAAGGTCACTATCCCGCTCGCGGGTTTCTATATAGGGTTTTCTATCAATTTGAATGAACTGTGCGCTGAGCGTTTTAATCCGCAGAGAGCGGCGAAAAAGCGCCTGCGGGGACCAATCAAGCGCGGCGTTATCAACACGCAGCCAGACAGCTGTGCCGTCTGACACTGTGATGCGGTCAATCTGCAATTGCCCAAAAATATCGCCGCTCATGCCATCAATTTGCACCGATTGTCCGGCCGGAGCCATAGCTTCGATATGCGTTTCGATCTGATTAAGGCCCCACTCAGAGCGTAAAATGAGACGGGCCGCTATAAACATAGCTGTAAGGACTAGCGCCAAAATGATAAGGCCCCATATCAACCGCGCCGCCCAAGCGTTATTTTTAACGATCTCGCGCATTAGAAGGCCTGCCCAATAGAAAGATAAATTTGAAACGGGCCATCTGTTTCCGATGCGTCTAGGGGAATTGCAATATCAAAACGTATCGGTCCAGCGGGCGTCTGGTAACGTGCGCCCATGCCTACTCCAAACTCTAACGTATTAAATGTCGGATAGGCCTGCGTTGACACATCTCCCGCATCGACAAAAGCCACAACGCCTATTTTGCTATTATAGCGCCATCGCGCTTCGACTGAACCATCAAGTAAAAAGCTGCCGCCAGTCGCAATGTCATTTATATCTCTTGGCCCAACAGCTTGATAACTATAGCCGCGCACGCTGCCCCCGCCGCCGGCATAGAAACGCTCTTCGGATGGTATATCTGCGGCATCGGCCCCCAGTAGCGCTCCGGCTCTCAGGCGGGCAGCAATGACAACACGATTGTCTCGCGTTAGGGGCCTGTAAACACGGCCATGCGCAAGGGCTCTGACATAAGACCGATCACCTTGGTCACTAAAGGCATAACTGGGTGCAAGCTCGCCGCTAAGACGCCATCCCACGCTGGGGTCAAGAAGACTGTCCGAATAGTCCAGATTTAGGCCCGCAGATCCAGATAATGTCTGAAAATCTTGCTCAATGCCCGTTTCTGTTTGGCTAATATATTGCCCGCTTACACCAAAGTTATAATTGAATCGGCTATTCACCACGGCTTCATAGCCCACGCCGAGGCGGGCAAGCTGCTGGTCAAAGCTGTCGGTTTCTTCATCCAGCAGCCGTGCATTGATAACTAATCCTTTACCGTAGCCAAGCTCATTTGGGCTACGCCATTGCGTATCAAGACTAATTTCGCGCTCTGCAAGCTGCAAGGCTGCCGCAAGCAGATCGCCGCGGCGGGTTAAATTACGGCGGGTAAGCTCTGCCGTAACGCCAAAGCCTTCATTTGTTCCGTAACTTGCGCCTGCCGCCACCGTATTTCGCGGGCGCTCCACAAGATCAAGAATGATGTCATAAATCACATCACCAGATTCTGTCTGATCGCTTGGCACATCGCTTAACCTGGCTTGGCTTTTGGAGAATAGGCGCGTGTCAGAAAGGCGTGAATTAAACTGCGCCAATGTTTCGGGGGCATAAGTTTGACCCCGTTCTAACGGATTAATCCGCGATAGATAGTTTGCTTTTGTCGCAATGTTATCTGGGTAAAGTGTTTGCCCGATTTTGACTTTATCTCCCGACTCTATGTTATAGCGAACACTAATTGTTGCCGCTTCAAGATCACCGATAACGTCACGCGATTTTATTATGGCAAAGGCATATCCAAGACGCCTAAGCTCTGTACTAATAACGCGCTCGCCGTCAATTATGTCTATGGGGATAGCGGCCAAACCGGGTTTCACGGAAAGAGCGCTTTCTACGATCATCATGTCATTTGGTTTGGGAGGCACTCCAGCGTAATCCATTAGAACACGGTCAAGCTTGAATAAAGGGCCTGTTTTAACCGTTAGGCTTGGCCTTGGCCGATTGTCGACATCAATTATTTTTATCGTTATTTCGGGTTTATAATAACCGTAAGAATTTAGATTTTTCTCAACGACGGCTTTCGCCCGCCGCGCTTGCCGGCGTGCTTGTAAGGCCGAATCCAATATAGTTATATCAGGCAGAGCCTCTTTAATCGTTGCTTTGATGTTAGCAGGAGGCTCGATCGCATAGCTTATGTCAATGGATTGACCATAAGCGTCATGCCGGCTTAACAGGAAGAGTAAAAATACCAACAGATAACCGGCTTCCTTTATGTTTGGGTTTTGCAAGGCTCTCTTTCTAAATCTAAGCGAGGCTTAGGTAACGCGCTAAGCGGCGTCATCAAATAAATGCCAGCTCTTGTCAACATAGGTCTAACCCCCCAACGCCCAAAAGGCTGTGTAAGCCGCGAGGAGCTGACAACCCGTCCTCAACCCCCCTGTCTATGGGGCGTAATATCGGTTTAAAAAGAGCCCAGAATCGACAGCCTAATGCCGCATAGAGGCTATATAGTTTATGCATTTAGGGCGATGTTGACATTAAGCTTGCCGGCCATTTGCACGTATAGAGTAGGCCTTGATCGCGCCACTCTAAACTGGGCACACCCGAAAATGTTGATTTAGCAATTTTGAGGGTCACTTGCGTACCAAACCCAGATTTTTCTGGAACTGACGCCAGTTTCCCTTCCAATGTTTCATCCCAAGAAAATTCAATTTCATCTGCGGCCTCATCGACATCAATTGATATTTGAACACGGCCGGCTTGATCTTTTAAAGCGCCATATTTAACAGCATTCGTCGCAAGCTCATTAAGGATTAACGACATTGTTTGCGCGGCGCGGCGGTTAAAGTTAAAGGCAGAGATTTTGCGATTAAGCCGCGCGTCATTATCAAAACCGTGTAAAGCCTTTGCAACCAGTTGGGCTGATGGGATGATGTCTTTCCCCATCTCATTGACGATAAAACTATTCGCGGCATCTATTGAGCGTAATCTTTGCGATAATGCAGCTTGGTAATCTTCAACCGTATCTGAATGGCGGGCCGTCATTCGCGATATGCCGTCAATGAGGGTCACAAGGTTTTTCGATCTATGCGCCATTTCCTCAGCAACAAATTGTTTATCTTGCGCGCTCTGGACTTCATTGGTTATGTCAAAATTTGTCCCAGCTAAGTAGCGATGTGGGTCACCCTCTCGTTTAATGATGCTGGCTCTACCGCGCATCCATATTACATTGCCTTGTGGACGTTTATAACGAAAGTCGGCTTTGAAAGGTACGCCGTTGTTAATAGCGGCTTCAAGGGCATGATTTACAGCGTCTATATCGTCAGGGTCTATACCCGCGAGCAGTTCATCAACTTGGAAAAGGCCGGGGATATGCGCAAGTCCAAAAAACTCTTTTTCGACACGATCCATCTCTACGAGGCCCGTATCAATATTCCAGACCCAAACCCCCATACCGCCTTCATTGAGCGACTGTAAAAGCCAGCCAGCATCGCGCTGCGCTTGTTTAAGGATCGCTCTCATATTCTTTTCCATGGCCGTGAGTATACACCGCCGCAAGACTGTACGCAAAGAAGATTTAGAGCATTAACATAGGTTAAATCACGACGCGAAGGCAACGAGGCTGATAAGCCCGACAGCTATAGCGGCCGCAATAGATAATCCGAGAACGACAGGCATGCCTTTAACGCGGCGGCCAGCACGCGCTTCATTGGGCGTTAGCTTTGCAGCTTTGTCAGGACTATGAGTTTTCATGAGCGTTTATCTCCTAAAATTTGTTCTGAGAGCACAAACCCAATGGCCGTAGCTCCAGCTGTCATGGCGACAGGATTGCTTTTAATTTTTTCAACGAGTGAGGTAATCTTTGGATCCTTCAAGACTGTTTCTGGCAAATGCTGCGCGAGTGGGTCGTTGACATGCTCGCCTTCTGTGAGGCGGCGTGTCTGTGTCTTGCGCCTTGGGAGCCTCAAAAGAGCCGCAGCAACAAGATATGTAAGGCCAAGGGCGAGATATGCTGTGTCCGCGCCAAAAAGCGCATCTATGCGTATAAAGCCAGCTACTGAAATAAGAATGGCTCCGATGACAACTAAAACGACGGACAGCGCCGAAGTCAAAACAGATTTTTTTGACCGCGCACTTGCTCCCCTAACAAGGAGGGGGGCAAGTGACGCTGCTAGTCTTAAGGCCCGCATGATCTATCGACGCAAAATTACACCGCCGTTCACACTTATCTTGGATTTTACCGAGTTCGTGAAAGACGCGCGCTCGTCGGCCCAAGGCATCATCATCATGGTCGGATAGAGGATATCCCTCATAATAATCAGAGGCGCGGGCGCTGACATCGTGTAAGATATCTAAGGAGCCAACTTCCTCAAGCTTATCTTTCAAACCCGTTACCTATATTCGATCTGCCCTTCCGCGTCATTAGTTCGTTTTTCAGCTAGGCTACGGGCGTCCATAGCCAACCAAGTCAGTGAACCCATAACTAATACTGCGCTTATTGCGCCCGCTGTGACGGCCATCACGCGGCGGCGTATTCTTTTAAACTCACGCTGAATCAAATCATCTAGCCCAACGCCGAGCATTGATGCCGCAAATTGTGTGGTGCCAAGGGTGAAATTATCTTTCGAAAGATTTGCCGCAAGAGGTTCCCGTCCGCCTTCCAATAAGGCCGGCGGGAAAGATGTTTCAGGCGTTCCTTCAATTAATCCGCAAAGAATTGAGGCTTCGCCGTGACGGCGTCTAAACAACCGTACTTCCTCATTCACCCAATGTGAGGCTTTGGCTGCGGGAGAACATAGCACAATTAAATAACGCGAGTGTTTGACGGCCTCTTGTATTTTTTCTGTCAAGCTGTGGTGGGCTGTGAGTTCTGCGGTGTCTCGAAAAATAGGAGAAAGAGTTACGCCCGATTTTATCGGAAGGTTTTTTGGGATTTTATACGTTTCTAGCGCTTTATGAAGCCGCGCCGCAACAGCCTCATCTTTATGGGCATATGAAATAAATGCCTGATATTTATATTTGCTTGATATAACCCCTAACCCCCTATTTTGTTTTAGGATATATCAGAGAAAATACAACTCTTTCATTTTTGGCTTCAAATAAACTTAGGCATAAAGCCTATTAAAATTATGGGCCTCTTAATATTAGCCATTGTCATAAGCCCCATAAGATCCGTTATTAGTAATTCCACATTGTGCCGTCTTCTAACCGCACGATGGGGTGATAGCGGCGATCAAAGCTATAGCGCTTGGCTTCTTTCTCATCGAAATCAACGCCGAGACCCGGCGCATCACTGACGTAAAACAGCCCGTTTTTAACGTAATGTTTCGACGGAAATAACATGTCACATTCTTCAGTTCCGAGAACGAGATATTCTTGAATACCAAAATTAGGAGCCCACGCATTTAAATGTGCCTGCGCCGCCATTGAAATCGGGGAATGGCTCGGCGCGCCGTGAAATCCGGTTCTGATATTGTGCAAACCAGCCAGTTCCACAATGCGCCTGACATGGGTAATACCGCCCGCATAGGTGACGGAGACACGGATAAAATCAAGCAGCTCCTCCTCGATCATATCCTTGCAATCCCATATGGAATTAAAGACCTCTCCGATTGCGATGGGCACTGTGCTATGTTGACGGATGAGCCGCAAGGCTGATTGGTCATCGGCGGGGGTGGGGTCTTCCATCCAGAATAGATTATATTTTTCTATTTCTTTTGCGAATGCGGCGGCCTCTCGGGGGCGCAAACGGTGATGAACGTCATGCAGGAGTTTTAAATCAGGGCCAAATTTTTCGCGGACAACCTCGAAAACGCTTGGCATATATTTCAGATATTTTTCTGAATCCCAAACCTCTTGATCCGGAAGCGTGCCATATTCCGTAATGAAATGTTTTGAATCGCCGCCTTTTCCCGTGGCATACCCCCCTTCGGGCATCCCCGGAATCCCGCATTGCAGACGAATAGCTTTATAACCTAGTTCTTGATAATGCGCGACAGATTCGAGCAGCATGTCTAAGTCCTCGCCAACGGCATGGGCATAGACCAAAGCGCCGTCTCGGCTTTTGCCGCCAAAGAGTTGATAAAGCGGCAATCCTGCGATCTTACCTTTGATGTCCCAAAGCGCCATATCAATCGCGCCGTAAGCGGCCATGGCTATTGGCCCGCGGCGAAAATATGCGCCGCGATAAAAATATTGCCAGATGTCTTCGCTATTACGCGGGTCCATACCAATGAGGCAGGGGATAAGATAGGTTTTCAAATATTCAGCGGGCAGTGTCTCGCGGGTATTAAGCGTCGCATCGCCAAGGCCGTAAATGCCCGCATCAGTCATAATTTTAAGTGTGACGTAATTTTTCCCCGGGCCACCCACAAAAACCTCTGCACTTGTAATTTTCATGATTTGGCTCCAAGATATACCAATATTACATACCAATAGATTCTACCAATATTCAAGCGTAGAAACGCTAATAATTGGATGGGGAGTTTAAAATGGATCAGGCTTTAAAAATATTAGTTCACGGTACGGGCTTTGCCGGACAAGGCCATGCCGAAGCCTTTAGGGATGCAGGCGCAAAGATTGTCGGCATTGTCGGCCGCACCCCCTCTGTTGTAGAAACCGTCGCTAAAGATATGAACATTCCTTACTTCTGTACGGATTGGCAACAGGCGCTTATAGAATGCCGGCCCGATGTTGTGTCCATTGCCACACCGGGCGGCGCGCATTTTGAGCCGATTAAAGCGGCCATTGCCGCAGGCTGCCACATATTTTGCGACAAGCCTCTGACAGCGGATGGCGAGACGGCACAAGAGCTTTACCGCCTCGCGCAAGGCAAGGGCGTCAAAACCGCTTTTGCGGCCAGTTTCAGATATATGCCCGAAGTTTTACATGCCAAACGTCTTGTCGCGAATGGGGCGATTGGCGAACCGCTAGAAGTCGAGTGTATCTCTCATTTTAATTTAGAGCGTGATATACCTTTTGGGTGGTCGCATCGCCGCGAAGATGGCGGCGGACGGCTTAATAATAATTTCACCCATAAATTGTCGATTGTCACATCCGTGGTGGGTGAAGATATTCTCTCCGTCATGGGGGAGCTGCGCGATGATTTGGGCAAAGCGCCGATTGTTAAGGGGGTTCATAATTTCAAAACACGGCGCGAGCATATTCCTGATGATCTTAATGATCCCGCGCTTGAATGGGGGACGTCCAATGTGGAATGGTCCTATAATGTCACAGCAAAATTACAGAGCCCTTTTGCGAAAAAACCGGTGTCTGCGTTGTTTAAACATGGCGGTTTACATCCCCGATTTAACGAAGATTATATCGCCTTTTACGGAAGCCGGGGCGCGATCTATATTAAAGGCCATTACGGCAGCGGGCCGCTCTATTTATACGGCGAGACTAAAACATGGGAGGAGGTCAAATTGCCAATGGATATCGCAGCCGATATTCCTGATGTGGAGGGCGACACAGAACGCAATTGGCGCTATCTTATTCGTGAATTTGTCAAAGATATAAAAGGCGAAGCCGTAGAGCCCTATCAAAGCTTTAAACAGGGCGCGCAATATCAGCAGATCATCGACATTATTCGCAAGACTGATAATTGGGTGGATGTGCGTCATCTCTTTGCGGATAGCTAATTTATGTCGCAAATCGAAATATCCAACATCGAATATTTGGTCATTATTGGCTATTTGGCTCTGATTGTCGCGGTTGGTTTTGTCTTTAAAAGCTTCTCATCGGATACGGATGATTATTTTAAGGGCGGCTCTAAAGGGACGTGGTGGCTGGTCGGTAGCAGCGCCTTTATGAGCGCGTTCAGCGCGTGGACATTTACAGGCGCGGCCGGAGTTGCATTTGAATCCGGCTTTTCCGTGATGATTATCTTTCTTGGTAATGCCTTTGGATTTTTCCTTAACTTTTTGTTTTTAGGGCCGTGGCTCCGGCAAATGCGGGTCACGACATTCCCAGAGGCCATCGCAAAACGCTTTGGAGAGACGACCCGTAATTTCTATGCGCTTTTTGAGGTTCCAATACGGATATTATATTCGGCTATGGCGCTATATGGGTTAGGTATTTTTTGCTCTGCCGTTTTTGGATATAATATTTATCACGTCATAATTGTTTGCGGCATTGTTGTCCTTTTCTATTCTGCCACGGGCGGGCGCTGGGCGGTGATGGCGACAGATTTTCTACAAGGCCTTATTTTGATCCCGCTGACCGTTTTAATCGCGTGGCTGTGCCTGAGCGAGCTTGGCGGCATTGCAAATATGTTCGATCAGATTGAAGCCCAAGGCTTATCCGAAGAATTTAATATGATAAATTCGGCGACATTATTTGGCGGAGCTTATACATGGGGCTGGGCCAGCGCTATGGTGACAAAGGGGTTTTTAGTTTTCAACTCCATGTATGCGGGGCCGCGATATTTCTCGGTCAAGGACGGGCGCGAGGCCCGCAAAGCCGCGATATTAGCCTCGGTTCTTTTTCTTCTCGGCGGCCTTGTCTGGTTCTTGCCGCCCATAACCGCGCGTCTTTTATACGCCGAGGAGGTCATGGCGCTAGGGATTAGCAAGCCGGCGGAAGCCGCCTATGCCATTGCCAGTATCCAGTTATTGCCGGTCGGGTTAATAGGTCTTATCGTTGTTGCCATCTTAACCGCGACAATGAGTTCTATGGATACAGGGCTTAATACAAATGTCGCCATTATCATCAAAGATATTTATCCCAAATTATCGCGCCGTTTTCAATGGAGCCCAAAATCAGAACGCCGGCTTTTACGCTATGGGCGTTTGATGACGTGGTTCATGGGGGTTCTTGTCATTTTTCTGGCGCTTTATTTGGCCCAGCAAAAAGGGAAAGGCATTTTTGAAATAATGCTCGATATCGGCGCGCTATTAATGACGCCCATTCAAATTCCTTTGATGTGGGGGCTTTTTATTAAAAGAACACCATCATGGGCGGCGCTATTATCCATTGGCTGTGCCTTCGCTGTGTCTCTTATGGCTTTCTTGAATGTGCCTTTATCCGTATTTGGCTTTCCGCCAGATATGGGCTGGACGTTTCAGAGTAAATTTTTCGGTGTTCTTGCCGCAGGGTCTTTAGGCTTTTTAATCTCCATTCCGTTTGCCCCCGCAATTGGGTCTGCCCACCGCAATATGGTGGATAGTTTTATTACGACGATGAAAACCCCCATCGACTTTGACGCTGAGGTCGGCGCGGGGAATGATTTGGCACAATTAAAAATCATCGGACGATTTGGCGGAGCAATCGCAGTTTTTATCGCCTTAATGCTAATAATTCCAAATCCCGCAGATGGGCGCTTGGCAATAGCAGCCCTCGCGCTCATCATTGGAAGCGTGAGCGCCTTAATGATTAAGGCCGGATCGCGATAAGGATAAAGCTAAAGCCAGCAAGGATTTGCCGCCATGCCGCGCGTTATAATCCGGCTTAAGGACGTTCGGGTCAAACACGCTTAAAGCATGGTGCGGTCACTTAGCCTCACCGGCTCTATCGACCTCTAGTAATTTCTCTACCGGAAGCATGTGAGGAACAATAAAAGCAACGCCCAAACCTGTCGCAAGATAAACGGGCACAAAGCCCGACCATACGGCCCAGATGAAGCGCGGCTTGAGGCGCAAGAGTAAGTTACGACTGAAATCTAACGGATATTCATAAGCTCTGTCGATGATGCCGCCTTTAAATGAAGCGGCCACGAAAATGGGGCCGCTATTATTAATAGGTCCTGAGCCTAGGTTATATCCAATTGGGTAAATCGGCCAGCCGATTGGCACGATCCAACGCAACGCATTGAAACATTTTTTTGGGGGCTTCGGTCCCAAATTCATGACTAATCTTGCTGGCTTCACCGGCAAAGATTTCATAGATGATGTAAAACCACGCCAGCGTACCGACGATGAACATTGGCCATAGACCCCAAGGAGCTATCCGCACATAGGGCGCCACTGTACTCGCGCGATGAAGCCCTACTGTATAATATTTGTTGTTTTGAGTTCGGCGTGAACGTTTTAAATATAAAAATATATTTTTGACGGGGCGCTATATTTCATCTTGTAAAATTGGGCCGAAATATTGTAGCTACTGCTTTTAAATTTCTAGATCACAAAAATTTCGTATCTTTGCTAGATGACACATGAAATAAACACTCAATGTTACGACATTGAAACGCCGCGGTAGCTCAGTGGTAGAGCGCATCATTGGTAATGATGAGGTCGGGAGTTCAATTCTCCCTCGCGGCACCAGTTTTTCGCTTTAAAATCAATACTCTCATAATTTCAGCAAATACTCAGACATCGTTTTGGCACGCAATTGGCACGCAAGCTGAACCAGAAAGTCATCAATAGCCTCTACGGAGTTCTTTAGGTCGGCGGGATGAAACTGAGCATATATCTCTGTTGCCGAATATTGGGGGGCTTATGTCCAACTTGCGCAGACACCTCCCAAGCAGGAACACTCTTTTTCCGAAGCCACCGTGCAATGGTGCGTCTAAACGAATAAGTTTGAAAATTGCCTGCTAACCCTGATTGCTTTTATAAATAGCGTCAGTCGCGACGATGCGCCGCTTTCAAACATGCCTAAAGACTATGGCCGCCTTGGAATAAGCGTTATGCCGTGCCGAGGGCTTGGGCCAGTCCTTCATAAGGTTTGAAAATTAATGTTAATTACAGCGATTATGTTATTTATTCATTAAAGTCCTTTAATAATCAAAATATTCTGTTATGAGGGCCTATGAGATTGACCCCGATATAATTAAATTTGCTGCATCCATGATGGGCAGGGCGGGTTTTCACCACAACAAACGGATTTTTTATGCAACGCTTTATAGCTGCTTCTTCTACATTGGCTTTGATAATGGCCATGCCAGCGCTGGCGCAGGCTCAAAACTCTGGGCTCGATGAGATCATTGTCACGGCCACCAAGCGCTCGGCCAGTGCGCAAGATATTCCTGTCGCCGTTTCAGCCCTTGGCGAACAAACATTAGATGAGCTACGTGTGGATGTGTTTACTGATTACTTGGTTCAGCTTCCGGGCGTGACGGCGGGCGGCTCTGGCCCCGGGCAAAGCACGATTTATATTCGCGGCCTTGCGTCTACGACGCCTAATTTGACGACAGCCGGTGTGGCGGGTCTTGCGCCCAATGTGGCTTTTTATCTCGATGAGCAACCTTTGGCTCAACCCGGACGAAATCTGGATGTTTTTGCGGCTGATTTGGAGCGCGTAGAAGTCTTATCTGGGCCGCAGGGCACGTTGTTTGGCGCGAGTTCTCAGGCGGGCACGGTTCGCCTCATTACGAATAAGCCGAAAATAGGCGTTGAAGAGGCCCGTATCAAATCTGATCTGTCATTCACGGCGGGCGGTGAGGAGAGCTATAGTTTTGAAGCGGTTTATAATATTCCCGTGAATGATGATGCCGCTTTGCGCGCTGTTGCCTATTATGACCGCGCGGGCGGATATATTGATAATGTCCCGGGGACTCGCACGGCGCTGGAATCGGCCCGTTTTCGCGAGCAGGGCACCGTCAGAGCCAATGGCGTGCCTGTATCGGCAAACCGCACCGGCTTTCAAGCAGGCGCCGATTTAAGCGCTGTCAATTTTATTGCCGCTGATAATTCAGATATTGTCGCTAATAATATCAATGACACAGAGTATCTGGGCTTTCGCCTGTCGGGCCTGTGGGAAGTGAATGATGATTGGAAAGTCACACTCAGCGCCGCACATCAGGAAATCGACTCTGATGGCGTGTTTTTCTCTGATCCAACACTTGATGATGATTTTGATGTTCAGCTCTTTGAAGATAGTCGTATTGAAGATGAATTTGACAATGTAAGCTGGACGGTTGAAGGCCGGCTTGGCGCCTTAGAAGCCCTTTATACGGGGGCCTTTACCAATCGCTCGACAGAGCAGCGGGTTGATTATTCGGACTATCTTTTTGTCGGTCAATATTTGCCTTATTATATTTGTGATGGCTCTGTTAGCTATCCGGGCGCGGCGGCCCCGTCAGGGACATGTCAGGCCCCGAACCTATTTGTCGATTCCTCAACTGAGACTGACATACAAACACATGAATTACGGTTTAACACCCCGCAAGAAAACCGACTGCGTGCGACATTCGGGGGGTTCTATAGCGATCTTGAGCTTTTAGAGCTTAATGACTTTACCTATCCGGGCTCGGTTAATGTTCTTGCATTTGACGGCGTAACAAGAGGGTTTGGGCCGAACTTCCCGCTAACAAATACAGCCGTTACGGGCGAGGTCGGCAATGCGGCGCCCGGCTTCTTTACTGATCCCGGCCCTTTTCCTGCCGGTGTGATTTTCCGAAATGACATCCGCCGAACGGATCAGCAAATCGGCGCTTTTGGTGAAGCGACATTTGATGTCACAGAGCAATTTGCCCTAACGTTAGGCGCTCGCTGGTATGATATAGAGGTTGACCTTGAAGGCTCTGCCAATTCCTCATTTAATAATCTTGGAGCTACTGTCGATGCCCAAGCCTTTGGGACGAATATATCGGCTCAATTTGCTGAAAATAATAACTTTGGAGCGCCGGATACAGCCCAAACGGACGGCGTAATTTTTAAAGTAACGGGCACATATCAGCCTAATTCCGACATGCTATTCTATGCGACATATTCACAAGGCTTCCGTCCCGGTTTGCTTAATCGTCCGGGCGGGCGTCAAAACTCAGCCGGTACATTTACTGTGCCATTTGCTGTTGATACGGATGATGTTGATAATTTTGAATTTGGCTGGAAAGCTGACCTGCTAGATAATCAACTGCGCTTTAATGGGAATGTATTTTATGTTGATGTAACAAATCTTCAAACAACAATTTTTGATCCGAGCATTGTCAATCTTTTCTTCTCTGCCAATGCGGCGAATGCTGAAATTTTAGGCCTTGAAGGCGATATTACCTATGTCCCGCAGGGCATAGAGGGACTGACGTTATCCGGCGCATTTTCTTTGCTGGATACGGAAATCACAGAGGTTCTTTTGCCGACGAATGACGTTGATGTTGGCGACAGCCTCGCCTTTGCGCCGAGTTTTCAAGGCAATTTACGTGCGCGTTATGAGTGGGATATTGAGAGTTTTGGCGATGGCCTCACCGGACATATTATGCCGCAGATCATTCACACAACATCTTCATTCAGCGACATCATTAATATTAATCGCGATGAAATATCGGGCTGGACAAGCTTAGGCTTATCAGCGGGCGTAACAGCGGATAAATGGTTGTTTGAGGTTTATGGTGATAACCTCACCAATGGCGCTAATGAAATTTCGCGTAATTTTATCAATGACCGTGAGCGTGTCACCTTGGCGCGGCCGCTGACGATTGGGGCGCGCGTCTCATATGATTTTAATTAGGGCGATATTCCGCTTTAAATCTCTACCGTGCCTATTGTTTGTAGGCACGGTTTTTTAGCTTATGGCGATCACAGATGTTGAGATTAGAGATTTACAAAACCAGTTAGCCAAAGGCCAATTTTCGGCTGTTTCTACGCAGGTCAATTCATATCTCGCCGCGCAGCCCGAGCATATTGAACTACTTTACCTGAAAGCGGTTGCTGCACGTTATCAAAAGCAATATGAAATTGCGAAAACTACGCTTGAAAAATTGCGAGATATAAAACCTGATTTTGGGCGCGCGCTTCAAGAAGACGGGCATTTATGCCGCGATATGGGCGCGCCTCAACAGGCTTTGCAATTTTATAAATTGGCGACCCGCGCGAACCCCGCCTTGCGCGCCAGTTGGATAAACCAAGCTAAAATTTTAGATAAAGCGGGCGAGAAAACGGCGGCAAACCAAGCCCGTCAAAACGCTAAACATGTCGGCGCTTTACCAAAAAAGCTACAGGCTGCGCTTAATTTCATCCATGAAGGTAAAGTGTTAAAAGCCGAAAAAATTTGCCGTCACTTTTTACAAAAAAATCCGCATAACATAGAGGCCATGCGTTTATTGGCCGAGATTGCGTCGCGTCTGAATATCTATTCAGACGCTGATTTTTTATTGGAATCGGCCATAGAATTTGAGCCTGATAACATCCAGCTTCGGCTCGATCATATAAAGATATTGCGTAAGCGCCAGAAGTTTGCCCGCGCGTTAGAACAGGCCGAGCATCTTTATAA
>CAZEOD010000034.1:0-24762 GCA_964513675.1 uncultured Caulobacterales bacterium
TTATCGCGCGCAAAGAAAAAGCCGCATTGCTGCGGCTTGGTCACGTTAAAAAAGGGTCAAATAGCGTTATTTGATCTTACCTTCTTTAAATTCAACATGCTTGCGGGCAACGGGGTCATATTTACGCTTGACCATTTTCTCTGTCATCGTCCGTGCATTTTTCTTGGTCACATAGAAGTAACCGGTTCCAGCCGTAGAGTTCAGGCGGATTTTAACTGTGGTTGGTTTAGCCATTTTACAAATCCTTCAGGGCTTTGCTCGCATTCAAATTCGAAGCGCGCAACATAGGCAGGGAAAAACCAAAGTCAATATGATTCTTATGCCTTATCTGCGCTTATTAGGGCTTAATGCGGGGCTATTCAATCCTTTAAGCGCGGTCGGCCTGCATAATGAGTTTTTTATAGTCCCGCAAGTCACCATCATAGCGTTTTGCGCGGCCATTATTCACGAGCCATAATTGATCGGCTGTCGCTTCGGCCAAATAAACATCATGGGTAATCAGCAAGACAGCGCCCGGGAAATCATTCAGCGCATAGATCAAGGCCTCGCGGCTATCAATATCCAAATGTGAGGTTGGCTCATCGAGGATCAGCACATGGGGTTTATCAATCGACATCAAGCCGAGGAGCAGCCGCACTTTCTCTCCGCCTGATAATTTCTCAACGCGGGTTTCGACTTTCTCATAGGAAAACCCCATTTGCGCCGCAGCGCCGCGCGCTTTACTTTGCGGCGTGCCTTTGGGCAGTTTTTGGGTGACATGGTCGAGCACGGTTTCGCCAAAGGTCAACTCATCTAATTGGTCTTGGGAAAAATAACCAATCCGCAGGCTCGGGGAGGCTTTGCGCTGACCTGTCATGAGGGGCAGGCGTTCCGCGATAGATTTAACCAAAGTGGTTTTCCCTTGGCCATTCGCGCCAATAATCGCGATGCGGTCATCAGGGTCGAGCCGCAGATTGACGCTGGATAAAATTTTCGCGGCGTCGCCATAGCCTAAATCGGCGTCTTCTAGTTCCAACATGGGCGGCGCGAGCTTTCCCTTGGGGGCGGGGAAGCTAAAGGGCGTTGTACGCTCGGCGATTGGAATGGCAATCTCTTGCATTTTTTCTAGCATTTTCACGCGCGACTGCGCTTGGCGGGCTTTGGAGGCTTTCGCTTTGAAGCGGTCAACAAACGCTTGAAGATGCGCTTTATCGGCATCTTGCTTGGCTTTTTGCGCGGTTAATTGCGCGACTTTAATCGCGCGTAGCTTCATCCAGTCATCATAGCCCCCGGGCGTAATGGAGAGCTGTTGATGCTCCAACGCTAAGGTGTGCGTGACAGAGCGGTTGAGCAGTTCACGGTCATGGCTGACCATAATGACGGTATGCGGATATTTCCGAATATAGCCTTCCAGCCATGCGGCCCCCTCAAGGTCGAGGTAATTGGTCGGCTCATCGAGTAAAAGCACATCCGGCTCCGCGACGAGAACGCCGGCAATGGCGGCGCGCATTCTCCAGCCGCCCGAAAACTCTTTTGTTGCGCGGTAAAAATCCTCTGTTTTGAAGCCAAGCCCCATCAAGACAATCGCGGCGCGCGTATCGGCGTTCCATGCATCCATATCTGTTAGGCGCTCATAGATCTCGCCTAATTTATCCGCATCGGTTTCAGTTTCGGATTGTTTCATCAGGCGCGAGCGCTCTTGGTCTGCCGCGAGGACAACATCCATAATTGTGTCATCTGTGGCGTCGACTTCTTGCGCGACCCAGCCGAGCCGTGCGTTTTTGCCAAGGCGAATGCTGACATCGCGCATATTGCTTTGGAAGTCTTCACGGATAAGGCGCAGCAGGGTCGATTTGCCCGTTCCGTTACGTCCAATAAGGCCAACTTTCCAGCCGGCAGCAATGCGCGCATTGGCGTTTTTAAACAAAGCGCGGCCTTGAACCGCATAATCGAGATCAGTAATTGTTAACATGCACGCTCCATAAGGCGTGGAGATTAGAACGCAAGCCTGAAAGGCGGCAGGTCAGTCATTCAGCGCCAATAAAATGAAAGCTGACTGCGGCAAAACTTTAAGGCAAAATATTTAAAGCTGGCGTTTGATATGATGCTGTCACAGGGCATAGCTGGACATGCTAGTCCTCAATGGGGGCGTCATCCTGTGCAAAGCGTTTGAAATAATCATAAATATCATTGCGGCTGCGGCTCGCAGCATCGCGCCATGTCGGGGCGGTGCTCTGGTTTAAAATATCGCCGTTACTAGATAATATAATCACGGTGGGTGTGCCTTCAATCGCGTTATATCCATAGCGCTGGGCAATATCAATATTTCGGTCTTTTTGGCCGACATCAATATAGACGGGCTGGTAGTTATTTTCCAAAAGCCGAACAAAGCGAGGGGTTTCAAAATGGGCGGCGAGCGCGCGGCTATCATGGCACCAATTTGCGCCCATAATTATAAGCGGCTTTTTTCCCGCTTCCTTTGCTGCCGTTAAAGCGGTTTGCAAATCATATTGCGCATTATCGCTGGCAAAAAACGGCATCGGCTCGCCCGAGACATGACGCGGAATCGCGCGTGTTTTGCTCAAGGGGGATTGAAACGCAGCCTGATTAGAGGCGGCATAAGTCGTTGAGCAGGCCATGGCGACGGAGGCGAGGGTTAAAATCACAGCTTGGCATATTAATTTACGCATTTTCAGTCCATCTTTACAGTCAAGAATTGACACACCCAGCCTAGCTGTCGGATGATGAGTTTAATGTCAAGCCGTCCTAAGCGGCCTGCGCATAATGCCCGAGGAGGCCTTTATGTGGTCACGTATATTTCGCCGCCGTAAATCTGCGCCTGTTATTGCCAAGCCTGTTGTTACCAAGCGGCCAGCTACTCCGCCTGTGGATAGAGCGCTAACATCAGCGGACAGGCCAGAATCTTCGGATATATTGGCAAGGCCTACCCCTCTTGCGCATAATCCTGTGCCGCTTGCTTTGCGCACCAAAGGGCAGGTAACCCGTCATTTTTATAATGGCGGCCGGTTTCAGTGCTATGCGAGCTTTTTCCCGCATTGGGGCGGGTGGATTACGGCGGGGCATTGCATGACCGACGCTCAAGACCATATTCCGCCTTTTGCGCAAGGCGCTGTACTGAAGTGGCCGGACGGCCTTGATGCGGCTCTGATTGGGTGCCGTCTTCCGGCGCAAGCCCCGCGCGCGCCGCGTGAAGGGGAATCGGTGATCGCCGAAGGCTATCCGGCGGGCTCCCGTCATCTCGAACAGCGGCGCGGCAAAGTTTATTTCCAGCGCGCGCCCGGTGTCTGGATTATGCATATCGACAGCCCAGATGAGCCCGTTGTAACAGGCATGAGCGGCGGCCGCGTTCGCTCTCTTGAAACCGGCGAAACGCTGGGTATTATTATTACCCGCAATTCTCCGGCTGATCTTGACCGTGACCAAGATCCCGATGAAAGCTGCGACTTTACCGCGCTTTCCGATGTGTGGGCGGCGGCCTCTGGCGGGGCTATGGCCTAGGGCCTGAGCCTAGCTTTAACGTTGGATTTAACCCAGTTTGAATAGTCAGCCGACGCCTCTATCTCTGCAAATATAATTTGCGGCAGGTCATAGCTATGGGCGGCTTTAATCGCGGTTTCAATATCGGGCCGTAAATGGGCGAGCGTTTTAAACACAATGCGAAATTCTTCTGATATTTGGCGCGCGCCGTCCCACATGTAATAAGAGGTAATCGGCTCTATTTGCGCGCAAGCCGCAAGGCGTGCATCAATGATATGGGCCGCTAATTTTTCCGCCGCCTGCGCCGTATCGCAGCTTGTTATTACATGTATTAAGCCTGTCATAAGGTTAAACTCCGCATGTCTCATCTCTGCAAATGCTAAGATTTTTCATCATATTTGCCTTCTAGGGTTTATAGGCCGCATGCGCAAATGGATGCAGACAGCTAGGCTCTAATCTTGTAACAAAATAGCCAGATATTGAACGCAGCTTGGAGAGCGACATGACGTTACCGACAACATATTTACAGATGGTCTCTATTTTGACTGAGGCAGGGCAGTTGGAAATGCGCTTGCAGGAGCAGCCCATGCCAACACCCAAGCCGGATCAAATTATTGTTCGCATAGATGCGGCGCCGATTAACCCGTCCGATCACGGGGTCATGTTTGGCTGGGCAGATGTGAGCCAAGCGCGCTCAGATGGCGCTGGCGCAGCGCGGGTCTTAACAGCGCCGGTTCCGCCGGCTGGGATGCGGATAATGAAGGCGCGTATCGGCCAAGCTTTGCCTGTCGGAAATGAAGGCGCGGGAACAGTCGTCGCAGCGGGCGAGAGCGAGGCGGCTCAGGCCCTGTTGGGGAAAGTCGTCGCGGTTATGGGCGGCGGCATGTATGGTCAATATCGCTGTTTGCCGGCGGCCATGTGTTTGCCTTTGATGGACGGCCATACGGCCAAAGATGGGGCGTCAAGTTTTGTCAATCCTCTGACGGCGCTCTCTATGGTTGAAACCATGAAAATGGAAGGCCATTCGGCCTTGGTGCACACAGCAGCGGCCTCGAATTTAGGGCAAATGCTCAACCGGATATGCCAAGCAGACGGCGTCGATGTGGTCAATATTGTTCGCCGCCAAGATCAAGCGGATTTGCTTTTGGGCATGGGCGCAAAATATGTC
Organism: uncultured Caulobacterales bacterium; assembly: GCA_964513675.1. Classification (GTDB taxonomy): domain Bacteria; phylum Pseudomonadota; class Alphaproteobacteria; order Caulobacterales; family Maricaulaceae; genus CALFVT01. Next base: position 4,646 of record CAZEOD010000034.1, read on the forward strand.
GTCAATAGCAGCGATGATGACTTTATGGCGAAGCTGATTGACGCTGTGCATGAAACGGGCGCGACATTGGCCTTTGATGCAACGGGCGGCGGGAAGCTTGCGTCTGATATTCTCACCGCGATGGAGGGCGCGGCGGCGCGCACGCCGGGGGCCTATTCGATTTACGGGTCAATTCACCATAAACAAGTCTATCTTTACGGCGCACTTGATAGCTCGCCCACTCTGCTCTCTCGCGGTTACGGCATGGCATGGGGCGTTGGCGGCTGGCTTCTCCCGAATTTTCTCGCCAAAGCGGGGCCAGAACTGGGCGCGCGTTTGCGCATGCGGGTCGCTAAAGAGCTTAAGACGACATTTGCCAGCCATTACACAGACGAGGTTTCATTGTCTGAGGCGCTGGATGCGCAAGTGGCCGCGAAATATAATGCGAAATCAACAGGCCAGAAATTCCTGATGTGTCCGCAGATGGATATTTAAGATAAGCTCGGCCTCATGAGAGGAGGGGATATGAAATATTTTGCGCTGAGTGTGCTGGCTCTAGGGATGATTGCCTGTCAGGGGCCTGACGCCGCGACTGATTCTAATTCGGCCCTGAATAAGGATTTGGATAAGGCCGCGATTGAAGATGATATTCGCCGCATTTTAAAGCGGCAAGATGCGGCGTGGAATGACGGCGATATCGAATCTTTCATGGCGTCATATTGGCGATCATCTGATCTACGCTTTGCCTCTGGCGGCTCGATTGAACGGGGGTGGCAGCCCACGTTAGAGCGTTATTTATCGCGCTATCCAAGCCGCGCAGCGATGGGGCAACTCGCCTTTACGAATATTGAAGTCGAGGTGATCGACGCCGATGACGCCTTGGTTTTTGGCCATTGGGCCTTGCAGCGTGAGGCCGACCGTCCCCGCGGGCTTTTCACATTGCATTTCAAGCAAATTGACGGGGCATGGGTGATTGTCTCCGACCATACCTCCAGCGCTCAGTAACGGCTTAATGGTATTATCAATATAGCCTCTATAAATATAGTCTTTATAAATTTAGTGTGGAGCCATTGCCTTTTAGCCGTGGGTGCGGCATGGGGTTTTCATGAGCCTATGGCAACGCATACTCGGCGCAGGGGCGCGTCTTTTCGGGCCGCCGCCGCTGGGGGATGGGCGCGGCCAAGCGGGCGATATTGACCAAGCAAGTGTAGTCGCCGCCCTTGTTGCTTTGGGGGCTAAAATGGCCAAAGCGGATGGCCAAGTCAGCCCCGAAGAGGTGGCCGCTTTTAAACGTGTGTTTAGGGCGAGCGCTGAAAATGAAGCGATTATTGGCCGTTTTTTTGATTTAGCGCGTCAAACAACACTTGGCTTTGAGCGTTATGCCATGATTGTTGCTAAACATTTTCGCGCGCGGCCATCGGCGCTTGAAGATATTCTTGATGGTCTTTTTCATATTGCACTGGCTGACCGCGTTATCACGGATGATGAAGCGGCCTATCTTGAGCGTGTTTCAGATATTTTTGGTCTGTCTGAGCGTGAATTTAAGCGGCTTAAAAATGCGCATTTAGGCTTGGCATCAGATGATCCTTATTTAATTCTGGGGGTTGATGAAAATATTTCAGATCAAGATCTCAAGCGCGCTTATCGCCGCATTGCGGGCGCGAATCATCCGGATAAAATGATGGCTAAAGGCGTCCCACCAGAACTAATGGGGCTGGCTAATCATAAAATGGCGATGATTAACCGCGCCTATAGCGAAATATGTGAAGAGCGGCGGCGGGGCAAAAACACGCCTTAAACCGCGCCGCTTAAGCCCGTTTTGCACAGCTTAGTAAACGAATTGTCATATTGGCCCTCTTGACGCGGCGCAGATTACGTCCAATCTTAGATGGAGAGGTGAATGATGACTCAAACATATAATATCGGCGGCTCTTCTAGCCCTTTAAAAAGCCTATTTAAAACCGTAATCGCAGCGGCTGCGGTTATCGGAGGATTATTTTTAATGGCAGCGTCAGCGGCTGTGGCGTTCTTCCTGATCTTGGGCCTTGTTATTTTAGTGTCTCTTATTGTCGCCTTTCTATGGGGAAAAGCAAAATTAACGGGCAAGCCCTTTGGCCCGAAAGCTTATTTCAAAGCGCAGGGGTTTGATCTTGAAAAAGGCTTTGACCTCGATGCAGCTGCGCAAATGCAGCAACGCTCTTCATCGCCCAAAAACTCTCCAGAAAAACAGTCCAAACATGGCCCAATCATTGATGCGCATAAGACGCCTGAAGGCTGGAGTGTTGATGATTAAGCGGCCACGGCCTTAATTTTCAGGCAGCGGAGATATTGCGCCCATGGCGGCTGCGCCTGCGAATTAGAAAAGATTTAGATTTAAAGCTTACAAATCCCCGCTAGCTTGTTTAGGGCTAGCATATGAGACGCCGAGATTTTATCGTTTTAATGATTTGCTGCGTCGCGTGGGGGGGGAACTTCGTTGTCTCTGCTTGGGCGCTGGGCAGCAACCCTGTGCCGCCCTTTATGTTGGCAGCAACACGGGCCATGGTCGTTATTGCGGTCATGGGTTATTTTCTGTTTAAGCCGCTTCCGAAAAAATTCGGGTTACTCCTGATTGTTTGCGCATTAGTTGGGCCTGTGCATTTAGGGTTTCTTTATACGGGATTACAGACATCATCTGCGACGGGAAGCTCGATTGTCTCGCAGTTTTTGATCCCCATGAGTACAATTTTATCTATTATATTTCTTAAGGAGAAAATTGGCAGGGTGCGCGGCGGGGCCATTATTGGCGCTTTTATCGGCGTGATTATCATGGTCTATGATCCCGCAAGCTTTAATCTTGAGATGGGCTTGGTCTATATACTCCTCGCCTATTTGGCCTTGGCCGCAGCGTCTATCATTATGAAATTTGTCGGTGATATCGCGTGGCAGCAATATGTTGTCTGGATGGCGGTGGTTGTTTTAATCACCATGGCCGTCGCCTCATTTTTCTTCGAAACGGGTCAGGCGCAAGTTTGGGAAACGGCGCGCAAGCCGCTGTTGATTGCGGCCATTTATGCGGCGATTGGCGTAACGGTTTTAGCGCATGGACAATATTTCGATATGATAAAACGCTATGATGTCTCCGTCGTTGTTCCGCTCACCTTAATGGTGCCTGTGTTTGCAACGGTCCTCGGTGTTATCTTTTTGAAAGATGCACTTTATATGCGTTACGTGGTCGGGGCGGCCCTCATCTTGCCTTGTGTTTATATCATCAGCACGCGCGGGATGGCTGTTACGCCAGTACAAGAAGATTAAAAAGTGCAAGAAGATTAAGAAGTGCAGGAAGTTTAAAAACGATGGCAAAGGCGAGTCAAAAAACGGTTGAGACAGCGCTATCTGTTGATGATTATATGGCGCAAATTCAAGCAGATGAGCGCCGTGCCGATTGCCAAATCATCCTAGACATGATGGCCCGCTTATCGGGGCATCCGCCGAAAATATGGGGCACAAAGCTGCAAAGCGGCATTGTCGGATTTGGCCGCTATCACTATAAATATGAGAGCGGACGGGAAGGGGGTGCGCTGCGGACGGGTTTTAGTTCTCGGGCGCAAAATATCTCGGTTTATATCATGCCAGGTTATCAAGATTTAGAGAGTGAGCTCTCCCGCCTTGGAAAACATAAAACCGGAAAAGCCTGTCTTTACATCAAGCGCCTATCAGATATCGACATAGATGTGCTCGAAGAGATTATTGCTAAAGGCCTTGCCGTGATGGATGAAAAATACCCGCAATGAGAACCACCAAACTTGATATCATAGAGCAGCCATCGCCTAATTTCGATGAACGCACTCTGCCGATTTCTTATATTATCTTGCACTATACGGGCATGGAAAGCGGCGCGGCGGCCCTCTCGCGCATGTGCGATGCGGCGGCCAAAGTTAGCGCGCATTACATGGTCGAGGAGGATGGGCGTATCTACCGACTTGTGAGCGAAGACAAGCGCGCGTGGCATGCAGGTGTGTCCGAATGGGCGGGAGAGCGCAATATTAACTCGGCCTCAATCGGCATTGAAATCGTCAATGGCGGCCATGATTGGCCCCTAGTTGGCGGCGCACTGCCGCCTTATCCCGATGTGCAAATCAACGCGGTAATTGCGCTATGTAAAGATATTATGGCGCGCCGTGCGGTCTCGCCGCAAAACATTCTCGGTCATTCTGATATTGCGCCCGCCCGTAAAATTGATCCCGGCGAGCATTTTCCATGGGCGGGCCTCGCGGCGGCGGGAGTAGGCCTTTGGCCCCATCGGCGCGATGAAGATATGCGTATCCTATTTGAGCCGGGCGACCGAGATCGCGGCGTGGCTATTTTACAATCCGGCCTTGCTCAAATCGGTTATGGCGCGCGGGTGACGGGTGAATATGATGCCCCGACCCAAGAGATTATAAGCGCGCTGCAAAGACGCTTTCGCCCCGCCCGTATTGACGGCATTGTCGATATTGAAACCATGAGCCTTGTGAAATGGTGGGTCGAGGCGAAAAATTAAGCTGACTCTATTTAATGATGCGCTAGAGGCATAAGTAATTTTGCGCATCCATTAATTGTGTGCGCACACGGCTTAAATTCGTGTAATCAGAGGGCCGTGCGTCAAGCTGTTGTGTGCGAATTTCGAGGCGCTCAAGCTTTCGCGTTAGATGTTTGATGGTGATGTCTTTAGCAACGCACTCTTTATAACTTATAAGTTTTGATAAAATCATTTTATGTCCTTTTTGTTTGTAGGGTGACTTTTGCAAAAGAATTTGCGTTATGCCAGTGACGAGATTTCACAGCTTTTGGAGATTTATGGGAGTAAATTTTCACGCGTTCGGGAGGATTGCGAGAGGTGACATTATCAAAGACAGGCGCTATAAAGATATCTCGTCAGAGGGCTGGGCAATCGCGAGTAGCAATATTCGAGGAAAGTCCGGGCTCCATTACAGCAGGATGCCGGATAACGTCCGGCCAGCGCAAGCTGAGGGAAAGTGCCACAGAAAGCAAACCGCCTTATATATAAGGTCAGGGTGAAAGGGTGCGGTAAGAGCGCACCGCGCGATGGGCAACCGGAGCGGCAAGGTAAACCCCATCCGGAGCAAGACCAAATAGGGATGACATATCGCGGGCTTTAACGCGGTCATCCGGGTCGGTCGCGCGAGGCCATAGGTAACTATGGCCCTAGATGAATGATTGCCCCTAATTTCGGCATTAGTCGTGATTGGGACAGAACCCGGCTTACAGGCCCTCTGACGACTTTATATCTCATGCTTCGGGTTAATCGTACCGCCCGACGCTTTGCAGCGTCGGCGCTTCATTATAATCGCTCCACTGGAGCGATTATGGTCACTACGTGCCAAAGCCGTTTGGATTTAATTATTATATATTTAGCAGGATGTAACTTGATGGTGATGTGTCACCTATGGGGATTTGTGATATTCAACCATTAGGCTGTATTTTATACTTTATTTTACGGCGGTAAGATATTGAAAATAAACAATAATAAAGGAATTTTAAGGCGTGATTAATTCTGAAATACGGCGGGCAAAAGACCGCGGCCATGCGGATCATGGATGGCTGCAATCGGCGCATAGCTTTAGTTTTGCGGATTATCATGACCGCGACCATATGCATTATCATAGCCTGCGCGTTATTAACGAAGACCATGTAGCGGCAGGGCGCGGCTTTGCTATGCATGCGCATCGCGATGCCGAGATATTCTCTTATGTTCTGAGCGGCAGGATTGCGCATAAAGATACATTAGGAAATGGCTCGGAAGTAGGGCTGGGCGGCGTGCAGTTTATGAGCGCGGGAGCCGGCGTGCGCCATAGCGAATTTAACCCGTCATCCCGCGATCCTCTCCACTTCCTGCAAGTCTGGTTGATGCCGGATCGTTCAGGCTATGCCCCGCGATATGAAACGCTCCAAATTGACCCGCAAATGGTTTCGGGCGCGTGGAAGCTGATCTTGTCACAAGATGGCCGAGACGGGTCTATCCGTATTGGCCAAGATGCCAATATCTACAACGCACATTTAACGGCTGGGGCGGTTCTTAGCCAAACACTGCCGCATGACCGGTTTGGCTATCTGCATGTTGCGCAAGGCTCGCTTGATGTAAATGGGGCGCGTCTTGAGGCTGGTGATGCCATAAAATTCCAAGGCGATATCACCTTGAGCGAGGCTGAGGAGGCCGATGTCTTATTGTTTGATTTAGCGCCATTTCGCTAGGGTTTACGTCTTAAGCCGGGGTTAAAATATATGCTTTATAAAATGTAAATTCTATTGAAACCCACTTATTCCCATGCTATCCCATCATAGACCCGTAGGGAGGGTCTTAGGGAAATAGAATGTTTTTAGCGACAGTCGTTAATAATCTTGATGCGAAAGGTCGGGTCTCTGTGCCTGCTGACTTTCGTGCGGCTGCCTCTCATGATGCTTTTAATGGAATTATTATTTGGCCGGCTCTAAATGGCGGCGCGTTTTTTGAGGCGGCGGGATATGATTATGTGCTGCAAATGCAAAATGCCGTGCGCGCCTTGCCGCTTTATTCCAAAGAGCGGGATACGCTGCAAAATGCTTTTTTTGGCGAAGCGCGAAAATTAAGTTTTGATAGTAATGGCCGCGTGACCATGCCGCGGGATGTTTTAGACCGCCTTGGTGTTGACGGCGAAATTGCCTTTGTCGGGCAGGGCGATAGTTTTCAAATCTGGAGCGCGCAGGCACGGCGGGAGCTGGCTAAGAATATTCAATCTGAAGCTATGCAGCATCTTCATCATTTGGGCGCCAGCCCTTCTGCGGCGAACCCGCAAGAGGGGCCGTTATGAGCCGCCCGCATTATCCCGTCATGTTGCCCGAAGTTCTAGCGGCTACAGCGCCGAGGGCGGGCGAGACTTATATTGACGCTACTTTTGGCAATGGCGGATATTCGGAAGGCTTATTGCAAGCGGCTGATTGCCATGTCATCGGGCTGGATAGGGATCCAAATGTTGCGCCCCGCGCGGCTGAACTTGCGGCGCGTTATGATGGCCGCATCGCGCTTATTCAAACGCCGTTTTCAAAATTAGATGAGCTGACGGAGCTGCCGCCGATTGACGCTATTATTTTTGATATCGGCGTTTCGAGTATGCAGCTTGACCAAGCCGAGCGCGGCTTTTCATTCATGCGCTCTGGCCCGCTTGATATGCGGATGTCGCAAGAGGGCGTCAGTGCCGCGGATGCTATTCGCGCCTTGCCGCTTGAAGACCTGATAATGATTTTTAAAATTTACGGCGAAGAACGCCATGCGGCGCGGATTGCGCGGGCGATTGTTAAAATTCGCGAAGATGAGGCGATCGTAACAACGGACCGCCTGGCGGAGCTGGTTGAGCAAACGGTTGGGCGGCGCGGGAAAATTCACCCTGCGACCCGCGTTTTCCAAGCGCTACGGATTTATGTTAATGATGAGCTTGGCGAGCTTTACCGGGCGTTGCGCGCGTCAGAAAAAATCCTGCGTCCCGGTGGGCGCTTGGTTGTTGTGACATTTCACTCGCTAGAAGACCGAATGGTTAAGCAGTTTTTACGGGACCGCTCTGGTGAAGTGACGGGCGGCTCGCGTTATATGCCGCAAACGGATGTGAGCGCAAAGCCGGCGCAATTTACATCGCCCAAACGCGGCGTGATTAAGCCGAGCGCCGAAGAAATTGCTGAAAACCCGCGCTCTCGTTCGGCAAAGCTTCGCTATGCTATTCGGGGTGATGCGCCCGAAAAACGCGATGTGTTCGATGGGGCGTTGCCGCAGGTCACACAGCTTGCCGCGCTAGAGGCCGCGTCATGAGCGGCGTTGTCTATCATCGCCGTGCTGTCATTGCGAAGCGCGTTATTTGGACAATTATGATTTTAATTGGATTGGCGCTTTTAGCGCTTCTCTATAGCTTTAAAACAATGGCGCAGTCAGCTCGTGCAGATGTGCGCCGCCTTGAAGCGCAAATTCAAACCGAAGAGACAGCAATAAAGCTGCTTCGCGCTGAGATTGTTTATTTAGAGCGCCCTGACCGTGTGGCAGAGCTTGCCGATGACTTTTTGGCGCTTGAGCCGGTTGTTTATAATCAAGATGATGCGGCGGCGGCGATTAAGGCTATTCAGCTGCGCAGTGAAGCTAAGTTGCCGCAATCAGCAGCGCAGGCGAGCGGGCAGGTGAGGCCATAATGTCTACGCCCGTTTCCACTCACCACGAAATTATAGATACCGAGTACCAAATGGTGGCCGAAGGCCGGATACGCATTTGGATTGGCTTGGTCGTTTTCATGTTCTCTCTCTTATTGATCGTCTTGCGTCTGGCCGAGGTTGCGCTTTTAACGCAGCCGCCTCATTTGGGGGTGAATGATGACAAAACATTTATCCATAGAGCGGATATTGAAGACCGGAATGGTAAGCTCTTGGCGACGACCATTGATAATTATGCGCTTTATGCCGTGCCGGAAAAAATCCTTGATAAAGAAGAAGCTGTTGCGGGTCTGCTCGCTATGTTTCCGGATTTAAATGAAGATGACACACGCCGCCGCATAAGTTCATCGCGAGACGAAGTGCGTTTGACGCGCGGGCTTGTGCCAGCGCAGCGCCGCCAGATTACGGAAAGCGGCTTGCCGGGGTTGTTCACCAAAACAGAGCCGATGCGGAGCTATCCCAATGGGGCCGTGGCGTCCCACGTCATTGGATTTGTCAATGTTGACCTAACGCCTATGAGCGGCGCGGAATATAGCTTTAATAATGACATTACCGCCGAAGGCGCGCCGCCCAAAACATTGTCACTCGATTTAACGGTTCAAATGGCGCTGGAAGATGAGTTGGCAAAATCAACCGCTAAGTTTTCGGCAAATACGGGCGCGGGTATTGTTCTGAATATCAAAACGGGTGAGGTTTTGGCCATGGCGTCAGTGCCAGAGTATAATCCAAATATACGCGCCACAATTTCGCCGCATCATGAAAAAAATACGGCCGTAAATGCAACTTATGACTTGGGCTCAGTTTTCAAGCCCCTCACAGTCGCTATGGCGCTGGACCGCGGGGTCACCACAGTTGATGAGGAATTTCCCGTGCAAAAGCCCTTTACCATTCAAAAGAAACTCATCAAGGACGATCACCCTAGCCCTGTTGCGCTGGATGCGGCGCATATATTATCTGAAAGCTCTAATCGCGGGACGGCTTTGATGGCGCTTCGGGCGGGCGGCGATATGCAGCAGGCTTTTTTCAAAGATCTTGGGTTATTTGATAAATCCCCAATAGAACTTCGCGGGCGTGCGCGCCCACAATATCATAGTGATTGGCAGGATATTTCAATCGTTACGACATCGTATGGGCATGGTATTTCTGTCACGCCGCTACATTTGGCCTCGGCGATTGGGAGTGTTTTAAATGGCGGAACCTATATTGCGCCGACTTTATCAAAGGTCGATAGCGCGCATAAACCGCTAAGGCGCCGCGTGATATCACCTGAAACGTCGCGTGATATGGCGGAACTTATGCGTTTTGTCGTCACGGACGGAACAGGGGGTAATGCAGATGTTCCGGGTTTGGGCGTTATGGGGAAAACGGGGACAGCCGATAAGCCCTCCAGTGGCGGCTATGATACGCGCCGTCTTGTCACCTCTTTTGTTGCGGCTTTTCCGGTTTGGGACCCTAAATATGTTGTGATGGTAACACTTGATGAACCTAAAGCTATCGAGAGTACGCGCGGCTTTGCCACGGCGGGCTGGAATGCTGCGCCGACAGCCGGCCGCGTTATGGCGCGGATTGCGCCAATGCTCGATATTCCTGCAAAGCCTGTGCGGGCTGCGGCGCAAATGGTCGCCAGTCAGGAGGCGCTACAATGAAGCTTTCTGATATTATCAGCGGTGCGGGTAGTGAGGCCGTGACGGGCCTAACCAGTGATAGCCGCAATGTGACCCCCGGTATGATTTTTGCCGCCATTCCGGGCACGCAATTTGATGGCCGTGATTATATTCCTCAAGCGCTTGCAAATGGAGCCAGTGCGGTGCTCTCCCAGCCCGGTTTACCGGCCTTGTCTGTGCCTGTGATTGCCCATGATAATGTCCGTTTGGCTTATAGTCAGCTCGCGAAAAAGCTCTATCCGCAACAGCCTGCCTGTTTGGCCGCTGTGACGGGCACGAATGGGAAAAGCTCAACCGTTGAGTTTTTACGGCAAATATGGGCCTCAGCCGGAGAGGCTGGCGCGTCTTTGGGAACTTTGGGGGTGACATCACCGCGCGGATATAGCCCGCTCAGTCATACGACGCCAGATGCGGCGGCTTTACATCAAAATCTCGCAGCCCTTGCAGCCGAGGGCGTGACGCATTTGGGTATGGAGGCGTCAAGTCACGGCTTAAAGCAACACCGTCTTGACAGCGTCGATATAACCGCTGTTGGCTTTACTAATTTAACGCAAGACCATTTTGACTATCACCCCGATATGGATGATTATTTTACGGCCAAAGCGCGTTTATTTACAGAGCTTGCCGGCCCTGAAACGCCGGCTGTCATTAATGTCAATGATATCTATGGCCAGCGTATTTTGGCGCTGTGTAAAGAGCGCGGGCAGCCTGTTTTAAGCGTTGGCTGGACGGGGGCAGATATTCATATCAATGAGATTATGCCCAAGGCGAGTGGCCAGAAAATAGAGCTAAATCTTCTTGGGGAGCGCGTGAGTTTAACCGTGCCTTTGGCGGGTGAGTTTCAAGTGCTTAATGTTGTGCAGGCTCTTGGCCTCGCGATTGTTACGGGGGTTGATCCTAAAACCGCCATTGCGGCTTTACCGTCACTTTCAGGCGTGGCGGGCCGTATGGAGCGCGTGGGCATGACGCCGCAGGGCGCGCCCGTCTTTGTTGATTTTGCTCATACAGAAGATGGGCTTGAGAAATTACTACGCGGTATTCGCCCGCATATTTCCGGACGTATTATTATTGTCTTCGGCTGCGGGGGTGATCGTGACCCTGATAAGCGGCCAAAAATGGGCGCCGTCGCCGCCAAGCTCGCGGATGAGGTGATTGTGACCGATGATAATCCGCGCAGTGAGGACGCGGGCTCTATTCGGGCGTCTGTAATGACGGGCTGCCCCAGCGCGGATGAAATCGGTGACCGCGCCGCTGCGATTGCGCAGGGAATTGCGCGCCTTAAGGCGAAAGACTGCCTTGTTATCGCGGGTAAGGGACATGAAAACGGACAAATTATTAAAGGTGAAGTGCTTCCCTTTAATGACGCCGATGTTGCGCGGCGCGTATTAAAGGAGGCCTGTGATGCTTAATCTTCCGCTTTGGACGCTCGAAGAAATTGCTATGGTGACAGGCGGCACTGCGGCTGGACAGGCGCAAATTACGGGCGTCGTGATTGATAGCCGCGAGGCCGCTATTGGCGATTTATTCGTCCCGCTAAAAGACAAGCGCGATGGCCATGATTTTATTGACGCCGCGTTTAAAAACGGAGCTTCGGCGGCGCTATCTGAAATTGATCTGGGCGCGCTTCCTCATGTTCGCGTTAGGGATAGCTTTAAAGCTTTGCAAGATATGGCGAGTGCTGCGCGCCGCCGCTCTAAAGCTATTCGCGTTGGCGTAACGGGCAGTGTCGGCAAAACCTCCATCAAGGATATGATTGCCGGTATATTTGCGGGTGCGGGATTAGCGCATAAATCGGTTCGCTCTTTTAATAATCATTGGGGCGTTCCCCTCACGATGGCGCGTATGCCAAGGCGAACGCAGCGCGCCGTTTTTGAAATGGGCATGAACCATGCAGGAGAGCTCTCTGCGCTATCCGCCAGTCTTCAGCCAGATATTGCCGTAATATCGCTGATTGCTCCCGCGCATTTAGCGCATTTTGATAATGTTGACGCGATTGCTGCGGCTAAGGCGGAAGTCTTTGACGGGCTGATTATTGGCGGGACGGCTGTGCTTAACCGCGATGATGTATATTTCGAGCGTTTAGAGCAGGCGGCCCAGACGCGGCAGGCGCAGATTTGCACATTTGGCACGCATGAGGCGGCTGATATTCGTGTTTCTGATATTGTTTTATCATCTGATAGCAGCCGCGCGGTTGTCCATTATCAAGGCGTCGCTTATCCGCTTGTTTTGCCCGCGATTGGCCGGCATTGGGTGATGAACGCCGCCGCCGCTTTAGCCGTTGCTATTCACGCCGATATAGAGATAGAGGCGGCGATAGCCTCTTTGGCGACATATGTGATTCCAGCCGGACGCGGGGCGGCTTTTGAGGCTGTGATTAACGGCAAGATCCTGCAAATATTGGACGAGAGCTATAACGCAAATCCTGTCTCTATGCGGGCGGCTTTTGCGTCGGCGGCGCAGCAATCCAAGGGGCGATTACTGGCTGTTTTAGGGGATATGTTTGAGCTTGGTAAAGATGAAATTGCGCTTCACGCGGGCTTAGCTACGGATATTGAAGCGGCTCAAATTTCGCGGGTGATTTTTACAGGTGAATGTATGCGCGCTTTACGCGGAGCCCTTGCGCGGGAGCGGCGCGGACTTTGGGTGCGCGATGCGCAGCTTGCTTTTGAGGCCTTGCAAGATGAAATCGAATCTGGAGATACGGTTTTAATCAAAGGATCAAATGCGTCTGGTTTGGGGGAATTGGTGACAATGATCCGCGCACATAAAGACAAGGACGCTTCCTAATGTTATATGAATGGCTCACCCAATATTCAGACGATTTTCAGCCCTTTAATCTGCTGAATTATATAAGTTTTCGCGTGGGGGCCGCGCTTATGACCTCTATGGTTATCGCCTTTATCCTCGGCCCGCGATTAATTAATCTTCTTCGCTCGCGCCAAGGCAAGGGCCAGCCTATTCGTGAGGATGGCCCAGAGGGACATATCATCAAAAAAGCGGGAACGCCGACAATGGGCGGTATTCTTATTTTAGTCTCGGTTGTTATTTCTGTTTTATTATGGGGAGATTTAAAAAGCCCTTTCCTTTGGACAGTTTTTCTTGTCACGCTGGGTTATGGGTTGATCGGATTTTATGATGATTACCTCAAAGTTTCGCGGCAGAATCCAAAGGGGTTTAGCGGTAAAATAAAGCTCATCTTGGAATTTGGGATTGCAGCCTTTGCTGTTTTCATTCTCACCACAGCCTTTCCGCAAACACCGGATGGCTTTGCGACGGGTCTGGCGATTCCGTTTCTTAAAAACTTCACGATTAATCTAGGTATTTTCTTTATTCCTTTTGGCTGCCTTGTCATTGTCGGAACGTCTAATGCGGTTAATTTAACGGATGGTTTGGACGGCCTCGCGATTGTTCCTGTGATGATCGCCTGTATGAGCTTAGCGCTTATCGCTTATATTGTCGGTAATTCGGTTTTCTCTGATTATCTCGGCGTGCCTTATGTGCCGGGCAGTGCGGAGGTGACTATTTTCCTCGGTGCGATTATCGGCGCGAGCCTTGGGTTTCTGTGGTATAACGCCCCGCCCGCCATGGTCTTTATGGGCGATACAGGGTCATTGGCTTTGGGCGGCGCACTGGGCAGTACGGCGGTTGCCATAAAACATGAAATTGTTCTCGCTGTTATTGGCGGATTATTTGTCCTCGAAGCGGTCTCCGTCATTGTGCAGGTCGTGTCATTTAAACTGACGGGCAAGCGGGTTTTCCGTATGGCGCCTATCCACCATCACTTTGAGAAAAAAGGCTGGGCTGAGCCAACTATTGTTATTCGGTTTTGGATCATTGCGATTATCCTCGCATTGATCGGACTTTCAACGCTAAAACTAAGGTAAGCAGATGATTATTGCGCATAGCTTTAAGGGGCAAACAGTCGCGATCTTTGGGTTGGGGAGAACCGGACTCAGTGCTGCAAAAAGTTTAATGCGCGGCGGCGCACATGTTTTGGCATGGGATGATAGCAAAGCGGCAAGGGCCGGCGCTGAAGCTGCGGGTATTCCCGTGACAAATCTTAAAACGGCAGATTGGGACAGCATTGACGCTTTATTGCTCTCGCCCGGCGTTCCGCATGATAAACCCGCGCCGCATTGGTCAGCGCAAAAGGCTAAGGCGGCTGATGTTCGGATTATATGTGATATTGAAATTTTTGCGCAAGAAGTTGCGGCCCGCGCAGCTGAACAGCGCCCAAAAATCATTGCTATTACGGGGACAAATGGGAAGTCGACGACAACGTCGCTGATTGGCCATATTCTAAAAGAAGCTGGGAAAGACGCACAAATTGGCGGTAATATTGGGCGCGGCGTGCTTGATTTGGATTCTATTCACCGCGGCGGATATTATGTTTTGGAATTATCCTCCTATCAGCTTGAGCGAACCTTTAGCTTAAAAGCCGATGTCGCTATTTTACTTAATCTTTCGCCTGACCATCTTGAACGCCACGGCGATATGGCCGGATATGAAACGGCTAAGCGGCGGATTTTTCATAATCAATCCAGTGCCGATACGATTGTAATTGGCGTGGATGATCCGAATGGTAAACGCATTTGCACAGAGCTTATGGCGCGCAATGGCCGCAGTATTATTCCTGTGTCAGGCCAGCGCTCACTCGGGCGCGGAGCCTGCACGATTAAACGCAAGCTTTACTGCGTCATGGGGCGGCAGGTCGAAGAAATTACAGATTTGACCCATGCGGCATCCCTCGAAGGCGCGCATAATTGGCAAAATGCCGCCGCAGCTTATGCAGCTACGAAATCTGTGGGTTTATCCGTCAAAGATATTGGCGCAGCGCTACTTAATTTCCCAGGGCTTGAGCACCGCATGGAAACGATTGGCCAAATCGGAGCGATCAGATTTGTTAATGACAGCAAAGGCACAAATGCGGATGCCACGCGCCAAGCTCTTAAGGCCTATGATAATATTTATTGGATCGCCGGCGGCGTTGCCAAAGAGGGCGGGCTTGAAGCGCTAACAGCGGATATGAAAGGCCTCAGCCGCGCCTATTTAATCGGAGAGGCCTCTGAGAGTTTTGCACAGACATTGGGACGCGAGAAAATATCTCATAAATGCGCCGGTAATTTGAAACAAGCCGTGCTTTGCGCTGTGAAAGACGCGCTTGGGTCACGAAAGCCGAATCCGGTGGTTTTACTATCTCCGGCCTGCGCCAGTTTCGATCAATTCAAAAATTTCGAAGTCAGAGGTGAGGCCTTCCGCACACAAGTTGAAGAGCTTATCGCCCTTTTTGAAGCGGAGAAAATCCGCGCCAAACACGGGCAGGCTGCGTGAGTGATAGCTCCCTCGATATCGACTTTGATACCGATGAGTTTGAAGATGATATTCTTTTGCCGCAAAAACCATCTTTTTTGCTCGAATGGTGGCAGAGTATTGACCGCCTTGCCCTAGGGCTTTTCTTGGCCTTACTGGCGATTGGTATGATTTTGTCGATGGCAACATCACCTGTTGCGGCGGCCAGAATTGACCGCGATGCGCCGTTTTATTTCTTTATTCGACATTTGATTTTTGTTTTTATGGGGCTGGGCGGTGCGCTATTTGTCTCATGCCTGTCTCCGCAAAACGCCCGCCGCATTGGTGTGTTAGCTTTGCTGGGCAGTATCTTGGCTTTGTTTCTTGTCTCGACACATGGGTTCACCGTTAAAGGGGCGACGCGCTGGCTTCGGATTGGCCCGATTGGGTTGCAGCCCTCTGAAATTATCAAGCCTGCTTTTATCGTCTTTGCCGCATGGATGTTTACGGCGACACGCCGTGATCCGCGTATCGCAGGAAAATTAATTGTTTTTGCTGTATATGGCTTGATTTTATTCTTTCTGATTAGGCAGCCTGATATGGGGCAGTCCTTTCTTTTGACCGTATGTTTTGCGGCTGTGTTTTTCTTTGCAGGATTACCGCTGGGGTGGATGTTATTTTTCTTCGCCTTTACAACGATTGGCGGTTTGGGTGCTTATTTCTCCGTCCCGCATTTCAGAGATCGCATCAAGCGGTTTAGTAGTAACGATAGCGGCGATACATACCAAACAGACCGAAGCCTTGAGGCCATTAGCAATGGCGGCTTCCTTGGGCAAGGGCCGGGGGAAGGGGTGTTTCTTCACCGCGTTCCAGACGTGAATACGGATTTTGTTTTTGCCGCTGTGGTTGAAGAGTTTGGCTTTCTTATTTCTGCCGTTATTGTGCTTACGCTTGGGGCGCTGATCTACCGTGCCTTTCGCCAAGCGCTTCGGCTTAATGATGCCTTTTGCCAATTAGCCGTCGCAGGACTTGCGACAATGATTGGCGTGCAAATGCTCATTAATTTGGCTGTTAATTTGAACATGGCGCCGCCCAAAGGTATGACTTTGCCGTTTATATCAAATGGCGGCTCCTCTATGTTGGCGCTCTGTTTTACGGTCGGGCTTATTCTTGCATTTACCCGCCGCCGACCGGGAGCTTATGCATATGGCGTTTAAAGCAAAGCGGCTGCTGCTTGCGGCTGGCGGGACGGGCGGCCATATGTTCCCTGCACAAGCGCTGGCCGAAGAGATGATGGCGCAGGGCTGGGAGGCCGCCTTAATAACCGATGCGCGCGGGGCAAAACTAGCCGGAAACTTCCCAAGCGAAACACGGCTGACGATTGACGCGGCCAGCCTTAACCCGCGCCGTCCACTCGCGGCAGTTAAAGGCGTGTTGACGATCTTAAAGGGGATGAAACAAGCGAAAGCCTTTATTACAAACTGGCAGCCAGATGTTGTTGCAGGTTTCGGCGGTTATCCGGCCTATCCGGCGGTTAAGGCTGCGCAATCTATGGGCCTGCCGAGTTTGCTCCATGAGCAAAATGCGGTGCTGGGCCGCGTGAATAGAGCGCTATCAAAACGGGCTGATATTTTGGCCTGCGGCTTTGATGTGCTGGAGAGATGCAGCGTGCCTGAAAAGGTTATTGTCACAGGTAATCCGCTGCGGGTGCAAATCTCAAACGCTATTCCGAAACATTATTCCGTCCCAAAAGATAAGATTAATCTGCTGATTATCGGCGGCTCCCTTGGGGCGCGGTTGATAAGCGAGACTGTGCCGCTTGCCCTCGCGCGCTTGCCTGAAAATATGCGCAGCCGTCTGAATGTTGTGCAGCAAACCCGCACAGAGTCTATGGAGGCGGCCAAGGCTGTTTTCGCGGCGGCGGGTATTCAGGCGCGATGCGAGAGCTTTTTTCATAATATCGAAGATGAACTGGCCGCTGCGCATTTTATCATTGCCCGCGCCGGCGCGTCATCTGTGTCGGAAATTGCCGCTATGGGCAAGCCGTCTTTGTTCGTTCCGCTTGGGATTGCCATGGATGACCACCAGAGCGTTAATGCCCAATCTTTGAAAGACCTTGATGCCGCCGATATTTTGCCAGAATCACAGTTTACGCCAGAGGCTCTCGCCCATAGTTTAGAAAAGAGGCTCAATGATTCTCACTGGCTTAAACAGGCCGCAGCCGCCGCGCGAAAAACCGCAAAACTGGATGCCGCCCCCCATCTCGCCCAACTTGTCAAAGGTTTGGTGCAAACATAATAAGGCGTCATTTATGACCCGTAATAACTCCTCCGCTTCGGCGCTTGCTACGAAGGTTCCCTTTGATATAGGCCCGATCCATTTTGTTGGGATTGGCGGCATTGGCATGAGCGGCATTGCCGAAGTTCTGCTTAATCTTGGCTATGATGTTCAAGGCTCTGATCTGCGTGAAAACCCGAATGTTTTACGTTTGCGCAAAGCGGGGGCGCAGGTCTTTATTGGGCAAAAAGCGGAGCAAGTCGAAGGCGCGGGCGCGATTGTTATGTCAACGGCAATACCGATGGATAATGTCGAGTTAGCTGCGGCTCGGAGCCTGCAAATTCCGATTGTGCGCCGCGCGGAAATGCTCGCAGAATTGATGCGCTTGAAATGGGCGATTGGTGTGGCGGGCACCCACGGTAAAACAACCACAACGACAATGATTTCGGCTTTGCTTGAAGGCGGAAATCTTGACCCAACTGTTATTAACGGCGGTATTATCAATGCCTATGGCTCGAATGCCAAGCTCGGTCTGGGGGACTGGATGGTCGTCGAAGCGGATGAGAGCGATGGAACATTCCTAAAGCTGTTCCCAACGGTCGCCGTTGTCACAAATATCGACCCCGAACATATGGAACATTACGGAGATTTCGATAGCCTCCGCGCTGCTTTTGATAGCTTTGTCGAAAATCTTCCTTTTTACGGCTTTGCTGTACTGTGTATTGACCACCCCGAAGTTCAAGCGCTTGTTAGCCGCGTCACGGATCGCCGCATTATAACTTACGGCTTTAATCCGCAGGCAGATATTTGCGCGAAAAATATTCGTTTGGAGCCAACAGGCTCGCGGTTTGATGTCGCATTTCGTACGGGGGACGGCGAAGAGCTTTGGCCCGATATGTTCCTGCCTATGGCGGGGCGGCATAACACGCAAAATGTCCTTTCGGCCATTGCAGTCGCGCGTGAGCTTGGCCTTACCGAGGATAATGTCCGCGCGAGCCTGAAAGGCTTTGAGGGTGTAAAGCGCCGCTTTACCCATGTTGGCCATTGGGAAGGTGTCGATATCATTGACGATTACGGCCATCATCCTGTTGAAATCGCGGCTGTCCTCCAAGCCGCACGGCAAGTTGCGAAAGGCCGCGTCCATGCCGTCGTGCAGCCGCATCGCTATAGCCGTCTCGAAGATTTATTCGAAGCTTTTTGCAAATGTTTCAATGATGCTGATTATGTCTATGTCGCAGATGTTTATGCCGCCGGTGAAACGCCAATAGAGGGCATTGACAGTTCGGCTTTATGCGGCGGTATTCGCGCCCATGGTCATCGCCAAGTCAGCCTGACATCTAAAGACAGCCTTGCCGCTGATTTGAAAGCCGAGCTGCAAGCCGATGACCTTATCGTCTGCCTCGGCGCCGGTGATATTACCTATTGGGCCGCAGATTTGGCAACTGGGCTGAAGGCCCTTTAGCCCGGTGCCAATAACGCTCCAAGACCTCCCCAGTGTCCGTGGCCGTATAAGTGAAAATGTGCCGCTTGGGCCTTATACGTGGCTGCGGGTTGGCGGGGCAGCGGATGTGCTTTTCATGCCTGCCGATCAGGCTGATCTTGCGCATTTTTTAAGCGCGGTTCCAGATGATATTCCCGTTCATATTCTCGGCGCAGCATCAAATACGCTTATTCGCGACGGCGGTGTCGAGGGCGTGGTTATTCGTCTTGGGCCGGCCTTTGGTAAGGTTGAAAAATTAAGCCCATCACGGCTGAGGGCTGGGGCGGCTGTACCGGATAAAAAACTGGCTCAAAAGGCGGCGGCTCACGGGATTGGCGGGCTGGAGTTTTTCGCGGGTATTCCCGGAACGATTGGCGGGGCGCTGCGGATGAATGCAGGCTGTTACGGCGGCGAGACCAAAGATGTGGTGAAAACGATACAGGCCCTAGACCGCACAGGGCGGCTGCAGATTATGGATGTCGCAGAGATGGATTATGCTTACCGCCATTGCGGCGCGGCCTCTGATCTTATTTTTGTCGCGGCAGAATTTGAAGGCTATATTGACGAGCCATCCGCTGTGACGTCCCGCATGGCCAGCATCACAAATCGCCGCGAGGAAAGCCAGCCTATTCGGGAGAAAACCGGCGGCTCGACCTTTAAAAACCCTGACGCTGCGCAATCGGGCGGACGGGGGGCGTGGCAGGTGATTGACGCCGCTGGGGGGCGCGGGTTTTGCGTTGGCGGCGCGCAAATGAGCGAGAAACATTGTAACTTCATGATTAATACAGGTGCGGCAAGCGCGGCTGATCTTGAAACACTTGGCGAGACGATCAAAGAGATGGTCAAAGATAAAGAAGGCGTTGACCTCCATTGGGAAGTGAAACGTATCGGGCGGCCTTTATGACGAAACTTGCGCATATTGCTGTTTTAAAAGGCGGGATGTCATCGGAGCGTGATGTGTCGTTGGTGTCTGGCGCGGCCTGCGCGAAAGCGCTGCGCGGGGAGGGCTACCGCGTCTCTGAAATTGATGTGAGCTATAATCTCTGGGAGCAGTTGCAAGCGCTATCACCGGATATTATATTTAATGCCCTACATGGGGATTGGGGCGAGGATGGCCGCGTGCAGGGCGTGCTGGATATGTACGGAAAACCATATAGCCATAGCGGGGTTATGGCCTCTGCTTTAGCCATGGATAAGCACCGCGCGAAATCTGTGTTGCG
>CAZEOD010000034.1:24772-27620 GCA_964513675.1 uncultured Caulobacterales bacterium
ATGTTGGCATTACCGTGCCCGAAGGGGGCTTGATGCGCCGCGTTGATGTTGCCAAAGCTCATCCTTTTGCGCCGCCCTATGTTGTCAAGCCAAATGGCCAAGGCTCAAGTGTCGGTGTTTATATCATCAAAGCGGGGGAGCCGCCCTTGGCTATGCTCGCAGATCAGGCGGATATGGGCGATTATGTGATCGCCGAAAAATATGTGCCGGGGCGAGAGTTAACCGTTGCCGTTATGGGAGACCGCGCCTTAGCGGTGACTGAAATTATTCCTGATGTGGACTGGTATGATTTTGACGCGAAATATTCGGATGGAGGCTCGCGGCATGTTGTGCCGGCGGTGATTCCTGATGATGTAACGCAGCTCTGTCTGGATTGGGCGCTAAAGGCCCATCAAGCGCTAGGATGCCGCGGCGTGACACGCGCAGATTACAGATATGATGATATTACTGAAGATTTAACAGATATTGTAAATAAAATCGTAATGCTTGAGGTGAATACTCAACCGGGAATGACTCCAACGTCGCTCGTGCCCGAACAAGCTGCCTACCGCGCTATCGGGTTTGGCGCGTTATGTCGCTGGATTGTTGAGGATGCTACATGGCCGAGAATGAGCGCGGAAATTATCAGCGCGTAAGCCCGATTAAACCGAATTTGCGCGGCGCAGGAAACTGGACGCGGGCGCAATTTCGCGCGGCGAGCTATTCGCGCAAAGCCATGTTGCGTTTGGTTGGCTCTATTCTGGTGACAATGGCCGTTCTTATCTATGTGGCCTTATGGATGGGCGGATTACTGCCGGCCGTTAAAACTAATATTCATAATTTCAATCAATCGCGCCTTATGGCGGCCGGATTTGTTGTCAAAGATATTGATATTGTCGGGGAAGGCCGCTTGCGTGAGCGCGATGTACGCACGGCGCTGGGCATTTACGAAGGGCAATATTTCTTTGGGGCTGACCTTGCCGCGGCGCAAAGCCGCGTTGAAAATTTAAACTGGGTTGAAAATGTTGTCGTTCGCCGTTTATGGCCGAACCGTATTGTTGTTGAAATTATCGAGCGCGATGTTTTTGCGCTCTGGCAG
The DNA here is from genome assembly GCA_964513675.1 of uncultured Caulobacterales bacterium. Lineage (GTDB taxonomy): Bacteria > Pseudomonadota > Alphaproteobacteria > Caulobacterales > Maricaulaceae > CALFVT01. Next base: position 25,851 of record CAZEOD010000034.1, read on the forward strand.
CATCAAGGGAAATTGGCAGTTATTGACCCAAGCGGCGTTATTATTGAATCCGCCGCGGCACAAGATTATAGCCGGCTTCCGCATTTTATCGGCGAAAATATCGCTGGTAACGGCCCTGATATTCTCGCGGCTTTGGCGCAATATCCTGAATTATCTCGCCGTTTTACAACGCTGCGCCGCCTTGGAGATCGCCGCTGGGATATTATTGATATGTCGGCGGATATGACGATTAAACTCCCAGAGACGAATATTGATGCGGCGCTGAAAAAAGTCATGGCGTATCACCATCAAACGCAATGGCTTGATCGTAAGATTGATATGATTGATTTGCGCGTTGCGGGACGTATATCTATTCGCCCGCATGAATTTGGGCAGAGCTAACGGCTATGTTTCCAATTTTCGGGGCTTCTAATGATGAAAAAGACATTCGCGCCGTGCTGGATATTGGCACGTCTAAAGCGGTGTGTTTAATCGGCCATGAAGAACCCGGTCTTGGTATGCGCATTATCGGCTCTGGCCAAGCGCAGGTCGAAGGTCTTAAGGCGGGGGCGGTGATTGACCTTGTCAAAGCTGAAACAGGTATTCGCGAAGCGGTTCGGCGCGCCGAGAAAAAATCCGGCGTGGCTGTGCGCTCTGTCGGGGTGAATGTTTCAACGCGCTCTTTAACCTCTCACCGCATGGAAGTTGAAACGGCCTTTGCCAGCGGCGCCGTTGCGGCGCGGGACTTGCGCCGCCTTAAGCGGGAATCGCTGGTGAAACAGGCCCAGCCCGAAACAGTTATTTTGCACGCCATGCCGCTTGATTGGCGTGTTGACCAAGAGCGGGGGATCAAAGACCCGACGGGCATGTATGGCTCGCGCCTCAGTGTGCATATGCATTTTGTCAAAGCCGATATTGGCCCGCTCCGTAATTTAGCTCATTGTATAGAGCGTAGCCATATTCAAATCGGCGCGGCACATGCGGCGCCATTGGCAGCGGCAGAAGCGGTCTTGACCGATGATGAAAAAGACCTCGGCGCGACAGTTATCGACCTCGGCGCAGGTGTTAGCTCTTATGCTATTTATCGTCATAATGAGCTGATACACGTCGGCGCTGTAGGGCGCGGCGGGAAAAATATCACGCAAGATTTGGCTGTGGGTCTTTCAACGCCGCCGGAAGCCGCAGAGCGTATTAAACGCATTTATGGCTCGGCGCTTTATGGATTTGACGATCAGCAGCTTGTTCCGTGCCCGCCTGTCGGCGCGCTCGATCAACTTGCCGGTCATCCCAAAGCCTTTGTTATCGAGATTATCCGCGCGCAGCTTGAAGTTATTTTTGCGAAGATGAAAGCGCAGCTTGAGGAAAAGGGGCTGGAGCCTTACATCGGCCGCCGCATTGTTTTAACGGGCGGCGGGGCTTTGCTAAACGGGATCACCGAGTTTGTCACAACGATATTTAACGTGCCTGTTCGTATTGGCCGCGTGCATAGTGTTATTGGGCTTGAAGATCACCAAAGCCAAGCTGACTTTGCGACGGCTTGCGGCCTTATGAAGCTCGATTTTATGACCCGTAATGAGACGATATCCGGCCCGCCGGATTTATCTGGCCGGCAATTTAGAACGCGCCGCTATGCCGGCGGCGGCTTAGGGCTCTCATTACGCTGGCTGCGTGATAATTTTTAACCTTAAAGCACTAAATTAATCGCAGAGTTAACGCGGCGTTAACCGAATGCACAGAAAGTGTTAAGCATAATATTAACGCCAGCCGTTGAGTCAGAACTATGAGCTTAAA
>CAZEOD010000035.1:0-525 GCA_964513675.1 uncultured Caulobacterales bacterium
ATGAAGAAAAACTCGCCGTTCTCATATAGAAACTCGATTGTCCCTGCGCCGCGATAGCCGATTTTTTGAATGGCCTTAGCCACAATATCACCAATTTCATTCCGCTGCTCTGATGTGAGAGCCGGTGAGGGCGCTTCTTCGAGGACTTTCTGATTGCGCCGCTGTAACGAGCAATCGCGCTCGCCTAAATGGACAACATTACCATGGGTGTCAGCAAGGATTTGTATTTCGATATGGCGTCCACCTGTCAGGTAACGCTCAAGGTAAACTTCACCATTCCCAAAAGCCGCCAGTGCCTCTTGCTGTGCAGCAGCTAAGGCTTCATCAAGCTTATCTGGTGTTTCCGCAAGGCGCATACCGCGTCCGCCGCCGCCGGCTGCGGCTTTTACAAGAAGCGGGAAGCCAACGTCTTTAGCGACTTTGCGGGCTTCGGCGAGGTCTTCTACGCCGCCGTCTGATCCCGGAACAACAGGGATGCCGGCTTCCATAACCGTCTCTTTTGCGGTGATTTTATCGCCCATAATG
>CAZEOD010000035.1:535-27324 GCA_964513675.1 uncultured Caulobacterales bacterium
CTGTGGGGCCAATGAAGGCCATGCCATGCGCTTCAACGATTTCGGCAAAGCGGGCGTTTTCCGATAAAAACCCATAGCCCGGATGAACCGCATCTGCATTTGTAATTTCGCAGGCCGAAATAATAGCCGGAATATTCAGATAGCTATCTGTTGCGCTATTGGGGCCAACACAGACACTTTCATCAGCGAGGCGAACATGCATTGCGTCTTTATCGGCTTCGGAATGAATGGCAACGGTTGCGATCCCCATTTCCTTACAGGCACGGTGGACGCGCAGGGCAATCTCGCCGCGATTCGCAATCAGGACTTTTTTGAACATAAGGTGGCCCTAAGTGATGATAAACAAAGCTTCGCCAAATTCGACCGGCTGAGCGTCTTCGACTAGAATTTCCGAGATTTTACCGCTTTTTGGCGCGGCAATCGGGTTAAATGTTTTCATCGCCTCAATCAGCATAACCGTGTCGCCTTTTTTGACATTATCGCCAATTTTAACAAAGGGGTCAGCATCGGGAGAGGAGCGGACATAAGCCGTTCCGACCATGGGCGATTTTACAGCGCCGGGGTGAGAGGCTGCGTCTGATTTTTGAACAGGCGCGGGCGTTTCCGGTGCTGGCGCCGCAAGGGCGGCAGCGGCAGGCGGAGCGCTGATGTGCTGGATAGGCGCGGGCGAAACGCCGCTATGTTTGGACACACGGATTTTAAGGTCACCCTTTTCCATCTCGATTTCGGCGAGATTCGTGTCGTTTAATATACCGGCCAGTTCGCGAATAAGTTTGGTTTCGCTCGCTCCCGCTTTTGACGAAGGTTTGGATGTCGCCATGAGTCTCTCTCCAGATTGACTATTTTTCATTTAGCTGTTGTTCTTTAGCAGATTTATTGCAGCTTGCAGCCCTAATTTATAAGAATCTGCGCCAAATCCGCTAATTGTACCTGTGGCCGCTTGGGCAACATAGGATCTAGCGCGAAAACTTTCGCGTGCGGCGGGCTGTGATAGGTGTATTTCAACAATAGGTACACCTAAGGTTTTAAGTGCGTCATAAATAGCGACCGATGTATGCGTATAGGCCGCAGGATTTATTAAGAGAGCGGCAGATTCGCGGCGTGCCTCTTGGATATGATTGACGATTTCGCCTTCAATATTGGACTGTTTAAATATGATATCATAGCCCGCAAATTTAGCGGCCTCTCGGCAGAGGGATTCTATATCAGATAAAGTTTGGTGCCCGTAAATCTCTGGCTCGCGCTGGCCTAATAAATTTAAATTAGGGCCATTTAAAATGTAAATCGGTTTGGTCACGCGGCGGCTCTCTTTTATCATTGGCTTTGCAATAAATTTTATGCAGGCAGCTAGTGATTTTCTTGGCTGATCCTATATAGGGAAAAGTGAACTTGGGAAAGAAAATGTTTTTAATCATCAATGGCAAAGATTATGATGACCTGCCCGATAATTTAACGGTCGCAGGGCTGATCGCCCATTTGGGCTTGCCCGAGAAAAAACTGGCCATAGAGCTTAACCGTGCGGTTGTCTCTAAATCGGCCTATGCCGATACGGCGCTTTCTAATCAAGACCGATTAGAAATCATACATTTCATAGGGGGCGGCTGATATGGCTGATGATACGCTAAAAGTTGCTGGGCGCGAATTTACCTCGCGGCTGATTATCGGCACGGGTAAATATAAAGATTATGCTGAAAATGCAGCGGCGCTTGAGGCCTCGGGTGCGGATATGGTGACTGTCGCTATACGGCGCGTCAATATCAGTAATCCGGATGAGCCGATGCTGGTTGATTTTATTGACCCCAACCAGACGGTTTTCCTGCCCAATACAGCGGGATGTTTCACCGGCGAAGATGCCGTTCGCACGCTACGATTAGCGCGTGAAGCTGGCGGGTGGTCTTTAGTAAAGCTCGAAGTTTTGTCTGACCCCAAACATCTATATCCCGATATGGAAGAAACAATGCGTGCAACGAAATTGCTCATCGAAGACGGTTTTGATGTGATGGTTTATTGTTCTGATGATCCCGTTTTCGCGCGTAAACTCGAAGATATGGGCGCTGCGGCGATCATGCCTTTGGGCGCGCCAATTGGCTCTGGCTTAGGCATACAAAACCCTGTCAATATTCGCCTGATTGTCGAGCAGTCCTCGGTGCCTGTGATTGTTGATGCGGGCGTTGGTACGGCGTCTGATGCGGCCATCGCAATGGAGCTTGGCTGCGATGGCGTTTTAATGAATACAGCGATTGCCGGGGCAAAAGACCCGATCCAAATGGCCCGCGCGATGAAACATGCTGTTATCGCAGGCCGCCAAGCTTATTTAGCAGGGCGTATGCCGCGTAAGAAATATGCGGACCCAAGTAGCCCTCTAGCAGGATTGATTTAAAAGGTTTTCAGTTCAAAGGCTGTCGGTAAGGCTTTAGCTACCTAAAGCTTCCTCTAAAAGACGTGTTAGCTCCGGAATATTCGCGCCCGAAACAGATTGGTCATTAATTAGGAAATAGGGCGTGCCTGTAAGGGACGGAATACGCTGAGCCAGAACAATCGTATCATTAATTTGACGTTCTAATGCTGGGTCTTTCATGTCTTTTTCAAGCTTATCCATATCTAGACCTGCTTTTTCAGCAATTTTCATGACGCGGTCAGAGGTTAAGCTACGTTCATTCATAAGTGAAAAATGTATCGTGGAATATTTGCCTTGGCGCGCCGCCGCCAGTGCGACTTTAGCCGCGTTGCGGGAGGTTTTTGTGCGTCCATCAAGTAAAGGAAGCTCTTTGAAAACAACGCGGATATCATCGCCGTGTTTTTCCATGATGTCTTTGACCCAATCGGTCGAGCGTTTGCAATAGCCGCAATTATAATCAAAAAATTCAACAATCGTCACTTTGGCATCTTTGGGGCCAATCGAAATATCGCGCGGGTCTTTAAAAACGGCATCTCTGACGGAATCAAGGGCCGCTTTTTCTTCTTTGACTTCAAGAGCTGCAAAGGCATCGCGAAGGATTTCTGGGTTAGCCAGCAAATAGTCTTTGACGATAAGTTCGACCTCTGCGCGGTCAAGCTTTCCGCTAGAAGCGGCTTGGGCGCATCCTGAAAATCCAACCAGCGAAAGGGCGGCAATGCCCGTCATTAATGCTCTCATTTTGAACTCCATACGCAATATTTTGCAGCTTTATATCCTGTTTATCTTACAGGTAAATAACTTTAAATTTCTATAATTTTGGACGGCGGCGTTTGCTACGGCTTTTAGCGAGTTCGGAATCTGCGATGACGATAATATCACTCGCGCGTCGCCATTGTGGTGAGCTACGCGGGAGGTCTTTTTGAGCGCGGGAGGCAAAGGCGCGGGCGCGCAAAACATCACCCGTATGATAGGCTTGTTCGGCGATTGCATATTTTGCATAAGCCTCTTTATTGAGGCGGCCATAGGCTTGAGATAAGCTATACCACGCATAGCCATTATTGGGCTCGCGGCGCAGGGCTGATTTAAATAAGTCTACAGCGCGCTCTAAATCTTCTGTCTGCGTCGAATCGGTTAATGTGCGTGCTAAGGCTGTTTCAAGCAAAGCTGAGTCTTTCTTAAGCTCTAAAGCTCTTTCTGATGACGGAAGCGATTCGCGTCCTTTGCCGCTTTCAAAAAGAATTTGGGCTTTCAGTTCATGGAAATAGGGGTTGTCACTCTGGCGCTCAATTAAAATGTCGATTTCTTTAATCGCATTTTTAAGATCAGCTGCGCGAAAATGCGCCACGGAGCGCGCATATAGAGCAAAGTCCGACATGTCGTCGGGCGGATATTGCGTAAAGACAATTTGAGGGGCGTCAAGAAATCCTCGAAGTTTTGCTTGCGCCATTTCGAGGCGATAAACAGAAGCATCATCATCTGGGCGTCCATAATGGGGGCTTTCAGCCGTGACGTCTCGTAAATTATCGATACGATCACTGGATAAAGGATGCCCGCGGAAATATGGAAAACGGCGGGCTTGAGATAGGACTTCTTGGTAACGGAATTTTTCGAAAAACTGAATAAGGCCTTCGCTTGATTGCTGTGTGCGCTCTAAATATTGCGCGGCATATTGATCGGCAGCGGCTTCATTAACCCGTGAATAGGCTAAAGCTTCAAACGTCCCATATTGCTGCGGCGCGCCGGCGAGAATAAGGCCGCCTGCAGCGCCTTCACCCGCTAGGATGGCCGCTAAACCAATGCCGGCTGCAATCAAAGCGGCGGCATAGGCGCTGCGCTGCCCGTAGTCACTACGAACGATATGTCCGCCGGCGATATGGCCAACCTCATGGGCAATCACGCCTTTAAGCTGATTTGGAGTTTCCGATTCGTTGATGAGGCCCGTGTGGAAAAACATATTTTGGCCCCGCGTAACAAAAGCGTTGAGGCTTTGGTCATTGACAAGATAAATATCAACATTGTCAGGGTTCAACCCTGCCGCGCGTATAATAGGCGTGGAGAAATCAACCAGCATTTCTTCAATTTCCGCATCGCGAATAAGCGATTGTGCCTGCGCGAAGGCCGTTAAGGTCATGGCCGTTATAAGCGTCATTATGGCTTTTAGGGCATAGGGTTTAGATTTGATAATCATTCACGGATCACTTTGCTATATTTGTAAACAAACTGGGGCCTCATGGGTGTGAGGTCAAGTGACGGGCATGTAATATTGCTGTGATAAAAAAGGCCCGCTTAATGTTAAGCGGGCCTTGTCATCGGTGTTATAAAGCTTTGAGCGCTTTGAGTTGTCTCGCTACTCTTTATCAAGTCCGGTTAAGCGCTGTAGCCAGTTCCGCTTCTTACCTTTTTTCGCAGTTGTGTCGCCGCTACTCACAGGCTGCGCTGTCTCTGGCGCTGGGCTAACGTCGGAGCTTAGGCTCGCAGGCGTTTCAACTTTGGCGGATTGCCGTGTTGGCGCTTTGCGCGTGCGAGGGGTGTCCACAGCGTCCGCTTTGGCTGTTTTATCAGCCAAAGGCTCTGTTTTTGCCGCTTTAGCCTTTGGCGCAGCCTTAGCTTTGGCCGCCGCTGCCTTTACGGGCGCTTTACGTGTCCGCTTAGGTTTAGGCGTGTCGCTTGTTGCGGCTTTTGACGTTGCCGCTTTGGGGGCGGCTGGTTTTGCAGGAGCCTTGCGGCGACTCGCTGGTTTAGCCGTACCGCTCGCAGTTGCTTTTGCAGCTTGCGCCTTTGGCGCAGCCTTTTTAGCAGGGGCTTTGCGTGTTCGCTTCGGCTTGGCGTCATCCTTGGCTGTTTCGCTCACCTCCGCCGTTTTTGGCTTTGGGGCCGCCTTTCGGCGCGCGGGCTTTGCGGCTTTCACATCCGTTTCATTGGTCTCGGCCACGTGTTTCCGCGCAGGCGCTTTGCGGCGCGCCGTTGAGGCGGGCGCTTTGGCCGTATCAGGCCGCGCGGCTTTTGCCGGCACTTTCCGTTTGGGTGCAGCTTTTGCTTTTTTCGCAGGAGCGTCGCTGATGTCAGCAGCTTTGCGCGTTGGCGCAGCACGGCGGCTGGTTGATCGCGGCGAGGGTTTGCTTGCAGCTTTGTCGTCTGAAGGCGCTGCTTCGGGCGCTTTGCGAGACGTTCGTTTATTAACGCGCGTTTCCTCTTTTGCATCCGCTTCAGCCGCGGCATTACGGCTTGGGGCTTTGCGGCGTCCAGACCGTTTCGCTTTAGGCGCAGTCTGTTCATCAGGTGACGCTGTATCATCAGTCGATGCGGCGTCATCCGTTTTTGCTTTTCCGCTTGGCGCCTTGCGGCGGCCTCTGCGTTTTGGCTTAGCCTGTTCTGTATCGCCAGATGTTTCACCGCCGGTTTCGATAACCTCTAAGCCGCTCGGCTCAGTTGCGGATTGAACTGCTTCCGCCGGGGTTTGAGCTTCTGCACCTTCAGCGCCTTCGCCGCCTTCACCTCTGCGGCGCCGGCCACCACGGCGACCTCTACGGCGGCGGCGGCGCGGTTGATCCTCGTCGTCTTCGCTTACAGATTCAGAGCGTTCGGCTTCGCTATCTTTTTTATCCTTATCATCAGATGTTTTCTTTTTCTTGGCTTTTGCGGCTTCGCGGTCAGATTCTTGACGTTCACGCTTATGCTCTTTTTCAATCTCGGTCATCGGGTCGCCAGTCTCCGATGTGCGGCTCTCTAAGACGTCGATAGTGAAATCAGGCTTTAATAACTCGCCATCGGCATATAGCTCGACAAACATATTATACGTCTGTTCGATTTCTTGCAGGCGATTACGCTTCTCATTAATCATGTAAAGCGCAACATCTGGCGTAATACGTAAGCGGATGCGAGCCGCTTTACCGCGCACACCCGTTTCAGCTACGGCGCGAAGGGCGCGTAAAGCCGTAGATTCTGTGCTGCGTTGACGGCCTACGCCGCTACAATGCGGGCAGGAGATCGTTGAGGCGTCAAGCAAACTACGGCGGCGACGTTGCCGCGATATTTCCATAAGCCCGAATTGCGAGATACGGCCCGTTTGAACACGGGCGCGGTCACGTGAGAGGGCCTCTTTCATGCGGCGTTCAACGGCGCGGTTGTTTTTATTCTCATCCATGTCAATGAAATCAATAACAACCAATCCGGCCAGGTCACGTAGGCGCATTTGCCGTGCAACTTCGTCAACAGCCTCAAGATTAGTTTTAAGCGCTGTGCGCTCTACATTCCGCTCTTTCGTTGATCGGCCGGAATTAACATCAATAGAGACGAGGGCCTCTGTCGGATGAATAACAAGATATCCGCCAGATTTAAGCTGGACAAGCGAAGACAAGCTGTCTTCTAGTTGGCTTTCGATATTATAACGTAAGAATAACGGGATGGTTTCTTTATAAGCCTTCACATTTTTAGCATGGCTCGGCATCAGCATTTTAATAAAGGATTTAGCGTCTTTATAAGCTTCATCGCCTTGGACGAGAATCTCGCTAATATCTTTGTCATAAAGATCTCGAATGGAGCGCTTAACGAGGTCGCCTTCTTCATGAATCAGCGATGGTGCAATAGATTTTAAGGTCTTGTCGCGGATCGTTTCCCAGAGGCGGCTCAGATATTCATAGTCACGTTTAATCTCGGGTTTTGTACGTTTTGCTCCGGCAGTGCGGACAATAACGCCAATGCCGGACGGAACCTTAAGGTCAGCGACGATAGTTTTAAGGCGTTTGCGATCTGGGCCATTGGCAATTTTACGCGAAATGCCGCCGCCGCGGGGTGTATTGGGCATTAGCACACAATATCGGCCCGCAAGGGACAAATAAGTTGTCATGGCCGCGCCTTTATTTCCGCGCTCCTCTTTGACAACTTGTATTAATAGGATTTGGCCCCGCTTAATGACCTCTTGAATTTTATAGCGGCGACGCGAAGAGCTTCGGCGGCGCTTTTTAGCAGGCTCAGCCTGTTCCGCAGCGGCATCGTCTTCGTCATCTGTATCCGTATCATCATCCATGTCATCAGATGTGGCTGCGTCGTCATTACTTGACGCTTGTGCTGTCTTCTCAGCTTCTTCATCTTCATCCTTGGCATCGGCCAAAGCATCAGCCTCTTCAGCCTCAAGAAGTGCCATACGGTCTTCATAAGGGATTTGGTAATAATCGGGATGAATTTCACTGAAAGCTAAAAAGCCGTGACGATTCCCGCCATATTCGACAAAGGCGGCTTGAAGGGACGGCTCAACGCGCGTGACGCGGGCTAGATAGACATTGCCGCGAAGCTGACGTTTCGCGCTACTTTCAAAATCAAGTTCTTCGATTCGGGTGCCATCTGCGACGACAACTCGTGTTTCCTCCGGGTGGGAGGCATCTATTAGCATTCTTTTTGTCATTATTATCTCCGAGGAGTCCGGCATATGCGTGATCTCGCCTGGCGCTGATAAGCGCGGCAACCGCTGTCTGTAGGGACTCAAATTTAGAATTTACGTTTGAAAACACGTGCGCGATAGGATAAAATCCTAGGGGTAAAACTAACCTGTATGATCGCAAGACGTGCATATAATCCTTTGTTTTTAAACGAAATTATTTACCATACGGTGTTTCGTTTAATCTGTGTTGAGGCCGCGTGATCGCGGTAATAAGATAATATTTTATCTCACCTCTCGCCCAACTCTTCTCCTATTGGCCTTATTCCGCGTAAAAGGCAAAGACTTTTGTTACATTCAGATTAAAAAACCACATTCTGTTAAAACAGGCGAAGCCCAGCGCTTTCTTACTATGGTAAACGGATTCTTAAATCTCTTTGGCCATGTAGATGTATAAACTGTTAAATGTGGTGATGATGACCTTTGTTAAAACGCTAAGCCTGGCTTTGATTGCGAGCTTTTTTGCACCGCATGTGTTCGCCCAAGATTGGGTGGGCGCGGATTATCTTGTGTCCGGCCAAGATGAAATCATTGAGCTGTCATTTTCTGAAGATACGCCGTCGCCGAAACTATTGCATTTAGAGGCTGACGCGCCGCGCCTGGTCCTAGATTGGACAAAGATGAACGCGGCTCTAAACGGTTCAGACATTGGGCAAGGGCAAAAAGCGATTGCAGGACAAGGGCCTGTACGGCGATTTCGCTATGCCCCGCGCGGCGTAGAAGGCTTGCGTCTCGTTATGGAGCTTTCGGATAATGCCGAATTTGCCGGAACGCAGGCCCTTGGCAATCGTCTTATGGTCAAGTTTTCATATAAGACTGATATTATTAGCGCAGGCGGGACTGCGATAGCTGCGCCTCAAGCTAGGCCTCAAGCCGAAACATTTGACGCTTTTGCCTATAAGGTGCCAATTCCGCGCTTAAAACCAAGAGGGGGCATTGAGCCTAAAGCAAATCCACCTGTTCAGCTCGTAGACCGATTAACGCCGCCGCAGCCGGTGCAAAATATAGCCGTACATAATGCTTTTTTATATAATGTTCCCATTCCGCAGTTGAAACCGATTCAGGGCCCAGCGGGCGGGCTTGAAACCTCTGCGGCCGTTAAGGCTGCCGCTCTCGATCTTTATACGCCTGTAAAACGCCTGTTTAAGCCAGATGAGACGCCTTATCCGCGTACGGCTCCGCATATCGGAGCCGGGCAACAGCTTGCACCTCTTCGTCAAGCGCCAACAGAGCTTGCTCCTGCCCCGCAAAAGCCGGTCATTGTTATTGATCCGGGACATGGCGGATATGATCCCGGCGCGATTGGCGCAAAGGGAACGAAAGAAAAGCTAATAACATCGGCGTTCTCAAAGCGCCTAGCTGATGAGCTGCGGAGAACAGGGCAATATGATATTGTGATGACGCGAACCAAGGATGTTTATGTCGATCATGATGACCGTTTGCGTCTTGCACGGGAGCGGGGAGCCGATCTATTCATTTCCATTCATGCGGATTCAACAGAAAATGGCAAAGCCTCTGGTGCGTCGGTCTATACATTAGCTGACCGCGCAAAAAACCGCTCTAAAAAGATTACCCATACGCAAAACTGGATTGTCGATGTCGACTTATCCGAGCAAACGGCCTCTGTGGGTGATATTCTTGTCGATCTAGCGCAGCGTAAAACAAAGTCTCATAGTGCGGATTTTGCCGATCAACTTGTTACAGAGCTTGAGAAAACAGTGCCGCTTGTTCGCAATAGCCATCGCCGTGCGGGATATTATGTTTTGCTCGCGCCTGATGTCCCTGCGGTTCTCTTGGAGCTTGGGTTTTTGTCCAATATAGCGGATGAAAAGCGGCTGAATAAAGTTTCAGAGCAAAATAAGATCATGAAAGCGACAATAAAGGCGATTAATGGCTATTTTAATGCCAAAAAGCCGTGACCCTCTGCATTTCCGATCTTATACATGACTTGATTCGTTTGATGACATCTTTGCCTTATTCTGACCGCAAATTCTTGGCAGAAGAGAAGATAGAAATATTGCGATAAGTTAACATAAAGGCCTGACCGGATTATGTCGAAAACTCGAGTGTTCAGCATTTTTAAATGGGGGTTTATCGCGGGGCTATTCATTAGCATATGCGCGGCGCTTTTTATCTTTATTTTTATAATGCGTTCGACGCGCGATTTACCCTCGCTGGAAACTTTATCCAATTATAAGCCTCAAATCATGACGCGGGTACATGCGGGTGACGGGAAACTGATTGAAGAGTTTGCCGAAGAACAGCGCGTTTTTATCTCGGGTGATAAAATACCCGATCAATTAAAACACGCCTTTATCGCCGCTGAAGATCAACGGTTTTATACCCATGCGGGCTGGGACCCTGTGGGGTTGACCCGTGCGGCCCTACAAGCGCCTCTTCGTAAAATTAAGGGGAAGCGTATTGGCGGCACCTCCACCATCACGCAGCAAGTCGCCAAGAATTTTATTGTTGGCGATGATTATTCGATACGCCGAAAAATTCGCGAGATCGCCATTGCGCGGCGTATGGAAAAAGCCTTGGATAAAGATCAGATTATTGAGCTTTATCTAAATGAAATTTATTTTGGGCGGCGTTCCTACGGTGTCGCAGCGGCGTCTTTGAATTATTTTGGCAAGCCGCTTGGTGAGTTAAGCCTCGCGGAAATGACCTATTTGGGGGCCTTGCCAAAGGGGCCGAACAACTACCGCCTCGATCAAGAGCGGGGGCGGGAGCGCGCAGCAACACGTCAGTCTTATATTTTGGGACGCATGGTTGAGGACGGCTATATTACTCAAGGTCAATCCGATGCGGCGAAACAAGAAGATTTAGAATGGATTACGCGCTTTGATGGGCAAGAATATCTTGCGGCGGATTATTTTGTCGAAGAAGCGCGTAAAGAGATTTTTGATCTTTACGGCGAGGATGAGCTCTATTCTGGCGGCTTATCTATTCGCACAACACTGGACACACAGATGCAACTCGCGGGCCGGAAAGCTTTGCGACGTGGTCTGGAAAATTTTGATCGCCGCCGCGGCTATCGCGGCCCGATCGGCCGTTTTGAGGATTTCTCAGATTGGAAAACGCGCCTCGCAGAATTTAAACCGCCGGCTGATATTGCGCCGTGGCGCGTCGCTCTGGTGCGCTCTGTCAATAAAACAAGCGCAAAACTCTCCTTTGCCGATGCGGCGGCTGTGTCATCAGAAGCGCCTCAAGACAAAGAGGGGGTAGCGACCTTAGAGGGGCTGGAATGGGCCGCAAAAGTTTTACCTAATGACAAAAAAGGCAAGACGCCGGAGGCCGTCTCTGATGTCTTAACCGCCGGTGATATTATTCTGGTCGAAGCGGTGTCTGGGAAGAGCGGCCAAACGAAAGATGGCGTGCAGATTTACGGGCTTCGGCAAGTGCCGCAAGTCAACGGCGGATTAATCGCTATGGATCCGCATACTGGCCGCGTCTTGGCCCTTATTGGCGGCTATAGCTTTAACCAAAGTCAATATAACCGCGTGACTCAAGCCCAGCGGCAACCCGGCTCTGCTTTCAAGCCCTTTGTTTATGCGGCGGCGCTAGAAAATGAATTTACACCCTCCAGCCAAGTCCTTGATGCGCCTTTTGTGATTGCGCGTAATGATGCAGATAAATGCGACGAAGCCGATCTGGCGCTGCAAGAGGCGGCCGAAGCGGGGCTTCGTAATGCCGATATTGACGATGCTGAAGCGGCGAGCGAGGTGGAAGAGTGTGAACGGTTTTATAAGCCGAGCAATTTCTCGGAGGGCCGCTGGTACGGTCTCTCGACTTTGCGGCTTGGGCTTGAAAAGTCCCGCAATGCGATGACAGTACGCCTCGCCAGTGATATTGGGATGACGCCCGTTAAAAAAATTGGTGAAGGTGTTGGGATATATGATGACGTAAAGCCAGAGCTTGCATGGTCTTTGGGGGCTGGGGAAACAACTTTACTCCGATTGGCAAAAGGCTATTCCGTTCTTGTTAACGGCGGGAAAAATGTGACGCCGCGTATTATTGATCGTGTGCAAAACCGCTCGGGCGAGACGGTTTATCTTCACGGTGAAACGGCCTGTGAAATTTGCGCCCAAGACGAATGGACGGGCCAATCCGCGCCCGTACTTAATGATGACCGCGATCAGGCGATGGACCCTATTACAGCCTATCAAGTGACCTATATGCTTAAAGGTGTTGTCGATAATGGAACAGGCCGGTCTATTTCTGTTTTGGGCCGCCCGCTTGGCGGAAAAACGGGCACAACGAATGATTTTAAAGATGGTTGGTTCATGGGTTTTTCTCCGGATTTAGTTGCAGGAATTTACGTCGGTTATGATACTCCGCGCCCTCTCGCATTAGAATCAGGCGGCAAAGTTGCAGCGCCGATTTTCCGTGATTTTATGGGTGAGGTGTTAAAAGGTAAACCCAAAGTTCCGTTCCGTATTCCTGAAGGTATCACGCTGGCCCCCGTCAACCGCGATACTGGCGAGCCGTCTTTTATTGGTGCGCCAAATTATATTCTTGAGGCGTACCGCTCAGGGACAGAACCGGGGCTTAGCCAATTCGGGCCGTCTATTCGTGTCGGCGGCGGCAGTTATTCTTTGGATGATAGCGGCGGAGCAAGCGATGATAATGCTGATTTTTATGACTTAGACTATGGTTTTGATGATGATGCAGAGCTTGCTGATGACGGCGTAGACGGCGAGGATGTTTCTGTCGCAAATACGGAGGCAAATCTTAAGCAGCAAGCCGGTGATATTCCGGCCAATGGTGCTGCTGCAGGGGCTTCTGACGGCGCAACCATCACTGGTGAAAACGCGGCACCGGCTCTTCCTGCAGCAGGCGGTGCTGTGTTAAGCGAAGCTGAAAAACTTAAGAAAAAAGCGGCGGATGAGCTTAAAAAGAAGAAAAAGAAACTGACGCCGCCAAAGCCGGATGAAGACGAAGATGAAGAAAAACTCGAAGACGGTCTTTATTAATCCGCTTTCGGGGCCGCATGATCGGGCGGTGATATATTATCATAGGAATGAGTCATTATGCGCGCTGATATTGAACAGCTTGAAGCCTCGATTAAACAGTCTGTAGAACTGTTAAGGAGGCGTCTTTGACTGGGATACCGCAGAGCACCGTCTTGCGGAGCTGAATAACCTTTCGGAGCAGTCTGGTTTCTGGGACGACCCTCAAGCGGCGCAAAAACTCATGCGTGAGCGGAGTAAACTTGAAAGCGCCTTTGAGAATATCAAGACGATAACCGATCAACTGTCTGATGCGCTTGAATATGCAGAACTCGCTGAAATGGAAGGCGAGGACAGTCTGATAGAGGAGGCGGCACAGGCTCTAACGGCCCTGTCTGAAAAGGCGGGTCAGGCTGAACTTGAGGCCTTGCTATCGGGTGAGGCTGATGGGAATGACTGCTTTGTCGAAATTCACCCCGGGGCAGGCGGAACAGAAGCGCAAGATTGGGCGGAAATGCTGCTGCGTATGTATACGCGGTGGGCGCAATCTCAGGGCATGAAAGTGGATGTTCTCGAGGTTGAAGCAGGTGACGGCGCGGGTATTAAATCTGCGACAATCAAAATCAAAGGCGAGAACGCTTATGGGTGGTTGAAAACTGAATCCGGCGTTCATCGGCTTGTCCGAATTTCTCCGTTTGATTCGAATGCGAAGCGCCATACAAGTTTTTCAAGTATTTGGATTTACCCTGAGATTGATGACACTATTGACATTGATATTAATGAATCTGATTGCCGTGTCGATACTTACCGCGCATCGGGCGCAGGCGGTCAGCATGTCAATAAAACTGACAGCGCAGTGCGCATCACACATGAACCGACGGGCATTGTGGTGCAGTGCCAAAATGACCGCTCTCAGCATAAAAATAGATCTCAGGCATGGGATATGTTGCGCGCCCGCCTTTATGAGCGTGAGCTACAAATACGCGAAGAGGCGGCGCAGGCCGAGGCTGATAATAAAGCGGATATTGGGTGGGGTCACCAGATTCGCTCCTATGTTTTACAGCCCTATCAGCTTGTGAAGGACTTGCGGACAGGGGCAGAGACATCTGATACGCGCGGCGTTTTAGACGGCAAGATTGATATGTTTTTATCAGCGTCTTTATCGGCTAAACTTGCTGTGCAGCCGACGGATGAATAAAATATCCGCCGGAGTTATCTGACGGCGCCGATATTCAAAGCGATAGTCAGATTGCCTTATTAACGACTAAGTGAAGCTTAAATTTAGGCTTTAGGCTTGGTTACATTGCCGCCTGATTTGCGCGAACATTTACCGTCAAAAAAGGCACCATTTGCGATAATAAGATGATCTTGTATGATGTCGGCTTGGACGTTTGCTGTTTCAGAAAGCTCTACAGATGAGGCGTCAATTTTACCCGTTACTTTACCGCGAATCGTTGCTTTTCCAGCAGATATTTTTCCGTTCACGGCTCCTTGTTCACCGATCATAACATGATTGGCGATAACATTGCCGTCTAATTGTCCGTCAATTTGAACATCGCCATCAGTTTTAATATCGCCCGTGACAACAATATCCAAGCCAAAAATTGAGGGCACAGCGCTTGTGTTTGTTCCGCGTGGTGCGGAAGATTTTTTTGATAGCTCTGATGTGTTACTTGCAGAGGGAGAATTTGTTTTATTGAACATATTGTCCTGCTTTAATCAAATGAGACGGGTCGACGGTGCGGCCTTGGAAATAAACTTCATAATGTAAATGCGTTGACGTACTGCGTCCCGTAGAGCCCATGCCCCCGATAAGCTGGCCTTTCGATACGCGCTGCCCGCGTTTTACGTTTAATTTATTAAGGTGGCCATAGCGCGTTTTAAAGCCGAATCCGTGGTCGATTTCAACCATACGCCCCATACCGCCATTTCGTCCTGCGCGCGTTACAACACCGCCTGATGCGGCAACGATACGGGCATTTTTGAACGATCCATAATCAAGGCCAGCATGAAATGTCGGGCGCTTTGTAAAGGGATCTGGGCGCATACCGTAGCGGCTAGTCGCATAATTTTCATCATCGATGGGGTGACCAAGCGGCATTGATGCAAGCGCGGCTGTTAATATATCAGATTCAGATGTGCGGGCCGTGACTGTATCCATGCGCGGAATAAATTGAGCTGTCGTTAAGCGCGCGCTGTCTTCTGTCTGTGTTGACGGGCCGCCCTTACCATAGGGACTTGATTCTAAAATTTCGGTCAGCTCGATGTTTGTCGATCTGATGATCGCGCGCTTTCTTTCAATATCGTCAAGCATTTCAAGTTCAGCGGCTTTTAAAACTGTGTCTTGGCTTTCACCAAGGTTGACCATGAAACGGTCAACTTGCGTATCGCCAGACTGCGGCGATGGTTCAAATTCACGTAAGGAATCACGGGGAAAAGGATCACGAATACGCGGATTCATCAAAATGCGCGATTCGGCGTATTTTATAGGTGAGACATCGGCTGTCTTGTCATTACTGGTCTGCGGCGCAACGAGTATTTGCGAGATTGCCGCATGTTTTTGCTCAAAACTACGGGCAATTTTCTCAAAACTTTCTTTTTGTTGCGAGAGCATAAGCTGTGTGTTTTGAAGTTTGGCGCGTTCTTCTGCCATAGCGCGTTCGAAATTGGCTTCTTGAACTCTGAGCTGTTTAGAAGAGGATGAGAAGGGGTTATAACCCCATATGACGTTACCAATGGTAAAGACACACCAAATGGCCATTAGGCCCAAAGCAGACGCTATGCCAGCTTGAAGCCGTGTTGATAAGTGGTAATATTTGACTTCACTTTGCGTGCGCAGATAAATCTGCCGCTCAGGGAAGTATTGCAGAAGGCGCGTGCGGCACTCTTCTTTAAAATCACTAAACATGCATCCCCGTTCAATTGATTGTTATAATTTGTTTCTTGCATCGTCATACGACAAAATCTCGTAAAAACATTCAAGAGGTTTTTTCATTATTTCCATTAAATTTTGCAAATCATTCAATGATTAAGCCATTATTTGTTAAATTTCCGCTGAATTACGCCTAGAGGTAGAGATATTCATCCCGCTCAGCCATGATTTTATGTGATGTCAACTTTTTCAAGCCCCATGTAATAGTCTTTTTCCAGCCCCGCGAGGTCGCGTGCGGGAATATTAAATGGCGGTTTTACGCGGCCTTTGAAAAATTCCGTAACAAGTGCGCGAAAATAGTCTTTGGGCGGCTGTTTGTCTTGGGCCGCCACATAATGAAACCAATCTGTTCCAATTTTAACATGGCCGATTTCTTCATCATAAATGACCTGCAAAATGGCGGCGCTGTCATTATCACCCACCTGTATGAGTTTTTCGATCATGCTCGGCGTTACATCAAGCCCGCGAGCTTCGAGCACCATAGGAGCGATAGCAAGGCGAGCGGCAATGTCATGTTGTGTATGAATAGCCGCAGACCACAATCCGCCATGAGCTGGAAATTCACCATAATCGCTGCCGAGGCTCTGTAGGTGCTGACGCACCATCGAAAAATGCTTAGCTTCCTCTTGGCAAACTTTTACCCAGTCCCGAATGAAGCGTTTGCGGTGTTTTTGCGTAATACGCGGATCAAAGCTAAAGCGTGCAATCATATCTGCGGCGAGGTCGATAGCGTTTAATTCGATATGAGCCACCGCATGTAGGAGGGCTTTTCGCCCGTTTTCTGACCCAAGCCGCCGCCGTTTGACTTTATGCGGCGGAACTAAAATAGGCGCGCCGGGCCTCGCGGGATGATCGTCAAGTTTTGCCGTTAAGGGGCGGGGCGTAAAATCTTGCTCACACATACGGCCAAGAGCAAAGGCGGCCTCAACTTTATCAGTTGGGTCGGCGCTTTTTAAGACGTTATGAGCAAGATTTAGGACTGTCATGAGCTATTATGAAGCCGTATGAGCTTTTAAAGCCTCTAAAACAGTTTCGACATGAACTTTGACGCGAACCTTTCGCCAAATTTCAAGGATATTGCCCTCTGGAGAGATCAGAAAGGTTGATCGGTCAATACCCATATATTTTTTACCATACATGTTTTTCTCGACCCATGAGCCATAGGATTCGATCATCTCGCCCGTTTCATCAGACCCGAGAGGAATATCAAGATCATGTTTAGCAATAAACTTATCATGTTTCGCGGGTGTGTCTTTAGATACGCCTAATATCTCTGCGCCAAGGGCTGAAAAAGCGTCTTTGTGGGCTGTGAAGCTAATGGCTTCTTTGGTGCATCCGGGCGTATCGTCTTTGGGGTAGAAATATAAGACAAGATATTTGCCATTATAATCTGAGAGAGCGGCATCTCCGCCGCCGCTCTTTGGGAGGGTGAAATCCGGCGCTTTATCGCCTATATTAACTGCGCTCATAAATGTTATCCTTTCTTAACTGCACTTTAGTTACGTAACAGTGTAATAAGAGGTTTCACTGACCTACGGAATAGGACAGATAGGCGATGTGTCAAAGGACCTATAGATATTTTTTATGAATTCTGATTCGGCGGTCATAACTGAAAATACGGATGCCGCGTCGCAACAGACATTGCAAAGGCACCGCGTAAGAGGCGCTTTGGCGTGGGCGCAGAGGTCACTTCGCTGGGTCATGAACAGGATGTTCAGAGCCGCAGCGGAACTCGTAGCCGTTGGGCTTGGAGCCGGTATTATATGGCTAGGCCTGTTAACATCCATCATGGCCAAGGGTGAAGCTGATGTCAGCTTTTTAAAGCATAATTTCAGCTTATGGTTCGCGCAAGCCTATGAGGGGCAGGACGCAGATATTGAAAACTTCAAAGTGAAATGGAACCCAGAGCGAGAATCGATCGGCTTATTAGCGAGCAATATTTCCGTAAAAGATGACCTTGGAACGACGTTGCTGTCTGTTGGATCACTTTACACGGAAACGCCTATAAGCGCCTTGATTAATAAAGGATTTGAAGCGCGCCGCCTTGATTTAAACGGGGGGCAATTTACCATAAAACGGGATGAAAAGGGGGCGATCTTTGGCGCTATTGGCGGCCCAGATGCTTATGGCCGATTAGGGCCCATTATCCCGATTGCCTCGGGGGCGGGCGGCTCAAACGGGGGGGATTTTATCGACGCTGTGGCACTAAACGGAACTGACGTGTTTATACGCGATGAGCTGTTTGGGCTGGAATTGGATTTAAACAAGGTCAATTTCGAAACGAATATTTCGGATCAAGAGATTCTTGCGAATGGAGCCGCCGAGCTTATTTTGGCTAATATGCCGGATGCTGCCGCTGAATCAGGTGTTTCGCCGCGAATAAAAGTGACCGTTCGGCGAGAGCGCATAGGCAATAAGGCGCTTGATGTTGATATTGAGGTGACCGGATTTAATCCTGCTCATCTGCGGCTTAAAGACGGTGTATTTCATCAATTAAATCAGGCTGATATACCGCTGAACCTCATGTTGAATTGGCGAGAGGTAAAAGATCAAACGCGGCAGGCTAAATTTAATATCGCAAAATATGGCAAGGATATATCTTCGGTTTTACCGGCTTTGGGCGGCCTTCGTGATGTCTCTCTTGTTGGCACTATGGACGTAATGAGCGATAATCTATCGCTTGAGGCCGTTAATCTTGTAACGCGCGATGTCCAGTTTAAAGCGCAGGGCGATATATCAGGCCTGATTGCACAGCGCGAAAAGGGTAATGTCTCAAACCCTGTAAGTTTTGATGTTAATATTGAGGCTTTCAACGGGATTTTTGATGATATTTTAGTGCGTCCGCTCGCTATTAAAAAAGGGCGAGTAACCGGCGATTATGACATGGGCACGGGGCGGTTGAATCTATCAAACGCTTATTTACCGATCAATAATTATGCTTTCAAAGCGCAAGGTGAGCTTAAGAATTGGCTAGGTAAGGCAGGAAAATCGCCATCACTAAAATTAACAGGCGGTTTTGAGGGTACATTGGAAGAAAGTGACCTTTTGGCCCTTTGGCCAAAGTCATTTATTCTGGGGGGGCGAAATTGGGTGAAGTCATCTATCGTCGCCGCAACCCTTTCTGACATGAAATTTGATGTTGATATTTCAGATTTTTCCAAGCTCGAAGGCGGGCTTCCCGATGATGCTGTCAAACTTGATTTTCAGGTGAATGATGGCGTTGTGCAATATATTCGGACAATGACGCCCCTAGATAGGGCCAGTGGGTTCGGGCAGCTGCGGGCAAATGGGATTGATATGACTCTGACGCGCGGGCGCGTTGGGAAAATAATATTGGATAAAGGCCGCGTCGAGATTCCGCAGTTTTTTCCCTATGGGAATGATTTCACAATAGAGTTTGAAGGCCGCGGGCCTGTTGATTATATGGTTGAACTTATAGATCAAAAACCGTTTGAATATGCGAGTCTGTATAATTTAAGCCCTCAAAGCTTTTCGGGGCAAGCCCACGCTAAACTCAAAATTACGCGCCCTCTGCGGGAGAATTTTGATCAGAGCCGTATTCAATATGAAGTCGACGTAACGGCCACGAATGTAAATGCACCTTTTGGGGTTGGTGATTATAACATGACAAATGGCGCGCTTTTTTTAAGCGCAGATAAAACGGGTATGACGATTAAAGGGCCAGCACAAATTGGCCCCTTGGCGGTCGATATTAATTGGCATGAAACGTTTGATTTTGGTGCGACGCCCGCAGAACTGACCTTATCGGGCCGACTTGATAGCGCTGCGTTTGACAAATTCGGGATAAGTCTTCGGGAATATTTCGGCGGCGTCATTCCTTTTACGCTGAATGCAACGGGCCAAGGAATTGACTTTGATAACGCCAAAATTAGCGCGAATCTTAGCGAAAGCGAGTGGGTGATTGGCGATGTGTGGTCTAAGAGGATTGGCGCAGCTGGATCTCTAGATTTGCTCTTAACGCGAAGCCCCGGCGGCGCTATTATGGTTGATGACTTTAAAGCATCTGCGCCGGGCTTGGATATTAGCGGCGCTTTGCGCCTCGATAAAAATATGCGCCTTTTAGAGGCCAGCCTCGGTCAGGTCTCAGTTGAAGACTTTGTTGATGCGCGCGTAACATTAAGCCGAGAGACAACTGAGAGTCCGTTGCAGGCGACATTAAGCGGGGATTATCTAAACTTGGACGGTTTTATTGGGCCTGCGCTGTGGCAATCCGGCGGCGACGCAGCGTTTCCATTAACGGTATCGGCTAATTTAAACTCCTTACGCTTGGCGCCAAGCTATCAGATTAGTAAAGCCAATCTTGTCTATAATAACTCAGGGTCATCTATTGAACAATTTCGGTTTTTGGGCGGAACCGAATCTGGCCTTGTTAAGCTCGATTTGCGGACGTTAGGGGACGGGCCTTTTTCGAGCCGTCTGATATTTGATGTTGCCAATGCGTCGGATGTTGCAACAGCTTTTTTTGATTTGGATAATATTACGGGCGGGCGTCTTTACGGCGAGGCGGTTCGGCCAAGAGAGGGAGATAGCCTGATATGGTCAGGCACGCTGAATATTGATGACTTTACGCTTGTGAAGGCTCCGTTCTTGGCTCAAATTCTATCTTTAGCGTCGCTGGACGGCCTTGGTGATGTGTTAACGGGCGAGGGGCTTAATTTTAAAACCGTAGACCTTCCTTTTACATGGGGAAACGGTGTTTTGGGACTAGAGGGCGCACGGGCAGTGGGGCCTGCTCTGGGCTTGACGGGAGATGGTCAAATTGATGTACGGGCCAAGTTGATTGACGTCGACGGGACACTCATTCCAGCTTATTCAGCCAATTCGATTCTAGGCTCAATTCCGCTATTAGGTGATTTATTCGGCGGCAATGCAGATAACGCCACGCTGGGATTAACCTATGGGGTCAAGGGGTCATTCGGGGAAGCTCAGGTTGCTATTAATCCATTATCGGCGTTAACGCCCGGTATATTAAGGCGAATTTTCAAGCCGGAGCGAGAGAAAAAGCGGATAGACATTCCGTCCGATACAGCGGAAACGCTTCCGGCTGATGCGCCTTAACCGTTTTACCTTAGTCAGGACGGCTTAAACGCCGCGGCTTAGGCGGGCTTAATAAGAGCGTGTTTCTTTTTCCCGACTGAGATTTTAATGACGCCGTCTTCATTTACATCCGATTGAGCTAGCGCCGCCATCGCGTCTGTGACCTTAACATCATTGATCTTTAAGGCTCCGCCTTTAACATGGCGTCTGGCTTCGCCTTTGGATGCGGCAAGCCCGCAAAGAAGCGCTGCATCTATGGCCGTAAGTCCGGCTAAGTCAGCCACGTCAAAGGTCGGTAATCCCGTTGATGCGCCCCCGCCTGCAAAGGTTTCTTTTGCCGTGTTTTCTGCTCGCGCTGCGGCCTCCGCGCCGTGCAAAAGGGCTGTCGCCGCATTGGCTAATGCAATCTTTGCATCGTTAATCTGCGCGCCTTCAAGGGCTTCAAGTTTTGCAATCTCGCCTAAGGGCATATCGGTAAAAAGCTTGAGGAATTTGCCGACATCAGCATCATCCGTATTTCTCCAAAATTGCCAATAATCATAAGGGCTTCGTGCGTAATCTTCGCCTAAAGAAGGGTCAGAATTAAGCCAAACGGCCCCGTCGGCAGTTTTGCCCATTTTTCCGCCGGATGCCGTCGTAATAAGCGGCGTTGTGAAGCCGTAACAGGCGGCGTCTTCCATGCGGCGGGAGAGGTCAACGCCCGTCGTTATATTACCCCATTGGTCGGAACCGCCAAGCTGTAAACTACAGCCATATCTGCGGTACAGCTCAACGAAATCATAGCTTTGAAGAAGTGGGTAATTAAACTCCAAGAATGTCATTGGCAGTTCATTATCCAGACGTCTTTTGACTGTTTCCATTGTCAACATACGGTTGACTGTGAAGAGTTTGCCGACATCACGTAAAAATTCAATATAGCCTAAGCCGTCAAGCCAATCGGCATTATCCGCCATAATCGCAGCATTTGGGCCATCAAAATCGAGGAGTTTTGAGAACACCTGTTTGATACCATTTTTGTTTCGTTCAATCAGCTCATCGGTCAGAATGGGCCGTGATTTATCTTTATCTGTTGGGTCCCCAATTTTTGTTGTGCCGCCGCCAAGCAGAACAATCGGCCGCCCGCCTGCGCGCTGTAGATGGCGCAGCATCATAATTTGAACAAGCGATCCAACATGTAAGCTGGGGGCGGTGCAATCAAACCCTATGTAACCCGTGACCACACCCTGCGCTGCGGCCTTATCCAAGCCAGCCTCGTCCGTGCACTGATAAAGATAGCCGCGCTCAACAAGTGTTGTCATCAGCTTTGACCTGTAAGTCGTTTTTGTTTGCACCATTTAACCGCTCCAACCGAAACTTCGTTGGCGGGATAGCAAATCAAGCGCGGCTGTCAATGACATCAAAATTTCACATGTGTAATTCAGCGGCGTAGCGCGCCGCGGGTATGATCGCCGCCGTTCTTCGTTGGTTGCTGGCTAAATGAGATTGCAATGACGGATTTACGCTGAGTTCTATGATTATAGACATTCTGACTGTCTATGCTACATATTGACTAAATAAACGGGAGATAATTATGCGCATCAAACATCTACTTTTAGCCTCGGCCCTAAGCGGTCTGGTTTTATCTGGTTGCCAGCAAAATACGAAAACCGAAACAGTAGACACTCAAGATGTGGGAGCGCAGACAGCTAGCGCTGAGAAAATTGTCAGCACAACGCCGATTGTTTTGCCCGGTGCACCGGGTCAATCCGCGCGCATATTAAGCGCAGAAGAAGCCATTGACATAGCCGATAATAGCTACTCGCCTGATGATGTCTTATTTATGCAAAATATGATCCCTCATCACGCGCAGGCTCTTGAATTGGCGGCCTTGGTCGAAACCCGCACAAACAGCCAAGAGCTTGTTGATATCGCAGGACGGATTGATGCGTCTCAAGCAGATGAGATTAAATTCATGCAGGATTGGTTAGAGGCGCGCGGCGAAACGGTTCCGACGCAGGCGAATAATTATGGCAGTGGGCATAATGGTCACAGCGCCCACCACCAAATGGACGGCATGGCAACGCCCGCACAAATGGAGCAATTAGCCGGCCTTGAGCGCATTAAATTCGATCAATTATTTTTGACACTGATGATTACGCATCATGAAGGCGCTTTGACCATGGTGTCAGATCTAACCGATCAGCCGGGGTCGGCTTATGATCCTGTTCTTTTTGAGTTTACCAATGATATTGTGAATGACCAAACAGATGAAATTGAACGCATGAGCGGGCTTTTGGGGTCTTTATCACTCGATCCGCGCGCCGGTCTTAAGCCAGGTTATAAAGATGCGGGTGAAGCGGCTATGAATGTCAAATTATTGGCGGCGTTAGACAATCCGGCTGGTTTTTTTGATCCCCAAAACCCATCGGGCCTGCCGCCGATTATCAAAAAAGAGGATGAGGGGGATGAGACCCGTAGTGATGACGAGCAAAGTCTTGATGATACAGAATGGGGGGAGCGTTCACCCCTTCTGAGTTTCTCTAATACAGACATGGCTTTTGCAAATGATATTTTGGTCACAGGGAGCTATCATGGATTTAATATCTATAAGCTTCAAGATGACGGATTGCCAAAACTCTATAGCTCCGTTGTTTGTCCCGGCGGGCAGGGCGATGTGTCAATCGTGGATAATCTATTGATTATGTCCGTTGAGCAGACACGCGGGCGGGTCGACTGCGGTTTGCAAGGCATTAATGAAGATGTTAGCGAAGATAGATTTCGCGGCCTACGTATTTTTGATATTAGTGATTTAGCGGCTCCAATCCAAGTTGGGCAGGTTCAAACCTGCCGCGGCTCTCATACACATTCTATTGTCACTAGCGATGATAATAAGATCATCGTTTATAATTCAGGCACATCATCAGTTCGAGACGAAAAAGAATTAGCGGGCTGTATTGGCGATATTCCGGGCGATAACAGAACGGCTTTGTTTCGTATTGACGTTATAGAAATTCCGGTTTCTGATCCTTCAAAATCACGCATAATAGACAGCCCCGCCGTCTTTGCGGACGAAAAAACAGGGCGCCTAGCAGGGTTATGGCAAGGCGGCGATCATGGGGATGATACGCAAACGTCGCGGCAAACTAATCAATGCCATGATATTACAGTGTTCCCAGAAGCCAAGATTGCAGCGGGGGCTTGCTCTGGAAATGGAATTATTTTTGATATTTCGAACCCTCTTAAACCCGTTAGGATTGATGAAGTTATTGATACAGGCTTTGCCTATTGGCATTCTGCGACATTTAATAATGACGGCACGAAGGTTATTTTCACGGATGAATGGGGCGGAGGTAGCCGCCCGCGATGCCGTGTTTATGACAAGAAGGATTGGGGCGCGAACGCGATTTACGATATTGTTGACCGCAAGCTTGTCTTTAAAGGTTATTATAAAATGCCGGCCCCGCAAACGGATTCGGAAAATTGCGTCGCCCATAATGGGTCTGTGATTCCCGTGCCCGGCCGCGATATTTTTGTCCAAGCTTGGTATCAGGGCGGACTGTCTATTATGGATTTCACGGATTCGGAAAATCCTGTTGAAATTGCCTATTTTGACAGAGGGCCCATCCACGAAACGAAACTTGTGCTGGGAGGTTACTGGTCTTCCTATTGGTATGACGGGAAAATTTACGGCACAGAAATTGCGCGCGGACTTGATGTCTTATCCCTTCTTCCCAGTGAGTATTTGACTGCTAATGAGATTGCGGCCGCGTCTTTAGCCGATCAAGGCGATGTCTTTAACCCGCAGCAGCAATTCTCTGTGACGTGGCCGTCAGACCCCATTGTTGCGAAGGCTCATGTGGATCAACTCGCCCGCGCGGAGGCTCTGCCGGACGCGAGTGTCACTGAGCTGACTCGTCTGCTTGATCTTGCCGCTGTTCAGATAAAATCAGGAGACGGGGACGCAAGCCTTGCCGATGAGCTTTCAAAGATAGCAAAGGGCTTGGGGCCTAGAGGTAATGATGCCATTGCACTTCAGCAGACCCGCCTCGCTGATACTCTGACAGCTATCGCATCACGCCTGCAATAGATAAGTGATGAGGGGGAGGGCTTTCGCGGCCCTCCTGTCCTTGTAAGACAAAATCAACCCAGACAAAATGAACGGCGCTGTGCCGTGCAGCACTTAGTTTTGTATATTTAATGAATATTTCAAGGACTTCAAATTTGAAGTCTTTTGAGGAATGGGGCGGGTGAAAAGGCCCAGAACTTCCCATTTAAACAATAAATACAACGAGTTATAAACTCGCGCAAGTCATTTGTGAGGCAAAGAGTCAGGGTATTAGTGAGGCAATTCGCTCTGAATTGATAGATTTCTCACTATAAAGCAGGTTTTAAGCCATAGCCTAAAAATATACACGGGCATTTAAAAGCTATCACGCCTGCGTTTCATCGCCTTTTTTTGGTCAGACTTTGATGAGTGATATGTAGTAATAATCACATCACCAGCAACAACCAGTTTTTTATTTTTTAGTTTTTGCAAAACTTTCAATTCCGCTTTCAAAGCGGCCTCATGTCTAACAAAATCTTTATTTGTTATCATGACTATGTTGTCGTCTATATTGCTTCCATGGGTCATGATATAATTGACCTGCTGATTAGTAACTGAACGTTGCGCCATACGAACGGTTGCATGATCTGATTTTGATAAATGCATGATTATATCTCCACACCAGCCATAAATTCTTCTAGTCGTTGTATTTGATCAACGCTATAAGGAGCCATTCCTTCCAACCATTCTTGAAATTTTTCAGGTTCTTTTGACGCATTCGAGGGGATTTCATCAATGGTAATCTCACCTACGCGTAAAGCAGTCTTGCACAGAGCATTGCCGCAAGAAACTTTTTCAAGCTCGGCATCAAGAAAGTCATCATCTGGAAGATTGTTGGGACCTTCTTTGCTGTGGATGAGAATAATGTTAGCGGCTTTTTCTTCCGATAAATCAGAAAATACTTCTCCGACCTTCTCGACGATATGGTCTGAAATAGGATTGCCGTAGTATGGGGCAAACCAATGATCTTCTTCATCTTGAAAGGATTCAGCAAAAAGTTCGTTGTTTAGAATTGACCTGTGCTCAAGATTCATAAAATCGACAGTGCTGAGTGCCGATGTAAACGACCTGTAATGTCGAGAATTTCCAGCCTCATTCAACGCACTATTTACGGCCTTCAGTTTATTTCGCCTCTTACGTTGAACTTCTTCCGCCAAAAACAAAAAAGCTATTGGCATCATATTCATTATATCCATGCGGGATAAGTGATATCGCCTGGCGAGTAAGTCAGCCCTTAGGACAAAATCTTTCGATGCATTTATTTTTTGAATGTATTGAGGCCCTCTAAGCTTCTCCGCGCGAGTAGATGACTTTTTATACTCAAGGCTACAAAGATCTTCTGGCGAAATTTCCAACGTGCTTGCAAGTTTCTTTATTGTTAGCTCCCTCATATTCTCAGGTACATCGCCACTCTCAAGTCTTTTTATGGTAGCTATTCCTACTTTCGACTTCTCAGATAAACTTTGTTGTGAGAGTCCCAATTCGTTGCGCTGACTTTTCAGAATTTCTGGGTTAATTTTCATCTTGATCTCCGTTTCTATAAGAGAACAATATGCCAAATCAGAAACTATACTAGTATCATAATGGTATTAATGATGCTATTTTTTATATTATTATAAGAATTTCAGTATCTTTTAGCATCATATTAAGTTTGAACGATTTCACCGATCACTAATGCGCGCCACCATTCATAACGATAGTCACCGCCCAATACCGCGACTGCGCCCAGTGTCCCAATCAATGCCGCCGCCGCTAAGCACGCGGCCTTTGATGCGTTGGCCCCATTTCTGTGCGTGATGGTTTTCCCACGGCACGAGGTAGAACGCTCGCTGCGTCTCAATCATTGCGTGGGGGCCGTGGGGGAGTTCGTACTTTTGCGCAACTGTGCCTTCAATCAATCGTCCTGCTTGCTGTGCAATGTGGGCTTTGCC
>CAZEOD010000036.1:0-26411 GCA_964513675.1 uncultured Caulobacterales bacterium
GGTGAGGGCGATATTATTGATGCGGCGATTATTGACGGCACTCACGCCATGATGGGGATTATCCATAGCCTATCCGCATTTGGAATGTGGTCACCAAAGCGTGCGGATAATTTGCTGGACGGAGGCATGGCTTATTACAGATGCTACCGAACATCGGATAATAAGTTCATGGCCGTCGCCTGTATTGAACCGCAGTTTTTTGCTGTCATGTTAGAGCAGCTTAAGATTAACCCCGATGAATTTGGCGGGCAAAATGATCCGTCTTCCCGAGCAAAGCAGCATGAGAGACTGGCAGCCATATTTGCGGGCGAGGACAGGGCACATTGGACAAAAATATTTGACGGGACGGATGCTTGCGTGACGCCCGTGCTGGACTATCAAGAGGCAATGTCCCATCCGCAGAACCAAGCGCGGCAATCACATATAAAGTCCGGCCTATTTCAACATCCAAATATTGCGCCTCGGTTTGAACATGCGGGCCATGATGCCAAGTTAGAAGCCATAAAAAAAGGCGAGCACACATCAGAGATATTGCATGAGCTTGGCCTAAAGCCCGATTTGATTGCCTCTCTGCTATCATAGCAGGCTTGCGGGCAAGGTCTGGTAAAATCATTACGGTTAAGGCGTTAATACAATTTTTATGCATCATCGACTGGGCGTAAGCGGCTGTATTGATTGTGTTTTTCGTCAAAATAAACTCAATTTTAAGGCTTTAAACGTCTGGAATTAACCGAGCAAAAACAGGGCCTTACACCGGCTTTAATAAAGTCATTTAAAGTACATGAGCTCACTTTAAGTTTAAATTTTCATTAGCCATAATTGCTCCGCAATATAGGTGTTCTGCAAAGGAAAAACCCCCTTATTTCATGCAGAATTTCCCCAAAACAACCACTTTTAGAGCGCTATTTTTTATAAGAAAATAACATTAAAATACAGATCGTTAACCTCTTGAGCAGGTTTATCCTTGTTTTTCCCAATATATCTTAACGCAATAAAGGCTCGCTTTAACACGGCTTAAACTTCATTTTGCTAGGGTCATATCAAGCGGCAATATAGACCGCAAAAATGGTGTGAATGGTAAAAATGAGCGTAGCTATAAAAATAGCCCGCATATGTCTGACGTCAATAACGGCAGCAATAAGTGTATTTTTCATAGCGGGCACCCCTGCTATGGCCGATGCTGTGTATGTCGAAATTCAAGAAGGCGATACGTCCTTTTTTATTGATAAAGACAAAGGTAAAATTTGGTGGATTAAAGAAGAGTGCCGGTATGAAATACCGATCTCCAAAAACCAAAAAAAGCTTAAAAAACATATAGATATCGTCTCTTCTGACAAATTTACTAAAAATGTTCAGATTGGCTCACATCGTTTTACACTGGAACAACAGTTCCGTTTTGACATGGTGAGCCACGTTCCTACGCTACAGGTATTTAACTCTGCGCGCGGTGGCTGGTCTGAGATTCCTGTCCGTATCAATGATACGTGCAGCAGTGATCTCACCTGTCGCCTACGCATGGAGTTACCTCTGTGCTCGGATTAGAAAAAACAAATAAAAACAATAACCTGAAATCATTTCTTTGCGCATTTATCGCCGCAGCTATGTTTTATGCCGTAACGCTGGTTTTCACACCATCGGCGCTGGCCGAAACATCAAGCAAGGCGAATGTGCCTGAAAACATCTCTACTACGCAGCCCGCAGCGGGGTCAGAGGCGGATCAACAACCTGTCAAAGAAGAGGTTATTACGAAACGGGCCGCCCCGCCGACTAAGGCTCAACAGCCGAACATAGCTGCGGAAACACCCGTTGAAACGATCGAAAAGATAGCCAATGTGACGCTCAACACAGTGATTGAGCATAGCGTTAAAGTCGAGTTAGACGGCAAGCCGCTTCCGCATGGTATCGTTCACCGCTCGGATAAAGACGGCTTATATTTTGATCCTGCGCCCTTTTTCGAAGCCTTAGGAAGCACAACCAAATATCGCCATGATGTGGGTTTGTTTACCCTCATGCGGAGCCAAGATAATGCGGAGCTGACCATTCGAACGAAAGACGGCCTTGTTGTAGCGAATGGCAAGCCTGTTGGTAAGCTTCCGCATTTCGGTCAAATCTCCGAAGATCGCATTTTGCTAACGGCGAACACCGTCGCCTTCCTGACAGGGACAAGCGCGAAATATGATAAAGACAGCCGCACTTTTGATTTCAGATTAGATCCGCGCCTTAAGATCGCAACGGGATTTGATATCTTTGTCGAAGACGTGCCGCTACAGAACCTTAATCCAGAACCGCGCTCTGTTGGGTCTGTTCTGATTTTGCCGCTCCTACCTATCGCCGAAGCCTTAGGGCATGACGTGACGGTTATTGACGGCGGGACGAGCGTGCGGATTAAGCGCGCGCAAGATAGCGCGGAGCTATCATTGAATTTAGACACAGGTTTAGTCAGCCTACGCGAGCGCCCCTTTGGTCTGGTTAAAGACGTGGCTTTGATTGACCGAACCAATCTTTTATTGCCGACAAATGCAATTGAAGCCTTAACGGGAACACATGTAACTGTGGCGACGGGGTCTAACCGGATTGATATATTACTTGATGATGAGCTACGCGGCGGCGCGGTGCCCGATCAGCGGGTCGATGATTTGCTCAAAGACACTCCGTTCACGCCCGAGACTTTAACTTTCGCCTTATCGCCAGACCGTGTGAATAGTGTCAACTTCGCCTTTCATAAAGGCCGATATAACGGACGGGTTAGATATGAAGTCCAAGACCTGCCCAATGAAGTTGCGGAATTAGAGCCGAGTTGGCTTTCGCTGGATTTCAGGCATACGAGCGGCGTTTATGGCTCGGTCGGGGATTACTCCGGTGACCTCAGAGAATTTGATGGACTTAACCTACGCCGCATCCGCGGTGTTTCTGTCGTTAAAGAGACCCAAAAAGGAAACCGCTGGGCGCTAGCGGCAGGCGTGCCAGAAGATGGCCGCCGCCAAATCACGGAGCGACAAAGCCGGTCAAGCTTTTCAGGCGCGGCAGCCGGTGTGCGCTTTGCCAGTAAAGATGGATGGGAAGCGGGGCTCGCGCTTCACCATGATAGCTTAAATAATGACCAACGCGCAGTTTTAAGTGCGATTAGTGGATCACTTGGCCGAAACGGAACGAAGCGCCTACAATGGAGCGCCCGCGGTGATCTTGGTACGTTTAGCGGTGCACAGCGCCAACGTAATGTTGATGCCCGCGCGTCTGTCTCTGGACGATATGAATTTAACGACACATTTTCTGTTGACCTCAGTACCGATTATCAAGGCGTTGAGTTTCAGCGCAATACATTACAGCGCCGTGAGCAAAACCGCATTGAGGCAGAGTTGGACGGGGTTGATACAAGCCAAATTGTTGAAAATCCGGCCGAAGATAATCAACTCGAAGGCCAAGACACATTCGGCCAAAGAGTAGGGCTGAATATTACGCCGACCCTGAATAGTAAGATTATTGGCGATCCGTCTCTCTCACTTCGCTATGCACGGACAGATAACGGCGTCTGGGCCGGACAAGAAACGGGATCTGTTGTCGAAACGAAAAGCGTTTCGCTTGGAACGTCGATTGCTCAAACAGGTGTCAATATTGGCGGCAGCGTTATCGACAACCGCGTTAGTTTTAAAGATGACCGTGACAGTGTTTCCACTCGCCAATATAGTGTTCTGGCAAGTAAATCCTTCGATTGGGTCGATTTACGCGGCCAATATTTAAAAAGCACACGCTCGGATAATGCACCGGATACAGAACAGCTTGTTGTCACAGCCAACTTCAATCTTGACCGGAACTTTAATCTACCGCTGCCAAAAGGCGGGCGAGTTTCAGTGTCTCCATCTATCAGCGCAGGGCAATTTAACGGCTCAAACCGCATAAGAGGCGGCGTGGTTGCAAATTTGAAGTCTGGCGAGATATTCGGCAAGAAGAATGAAGTCAGCGCGTCATTTGGTCTGTTACAATCAATAAATAACTTTAATGGCGGGGAGACGAATAAATTCCTGACCCTTTCAGCGGCACGTCAAATTAACTTCGGAAAAAACCTGAGCCTTGGATTAGCATATCGAAATAATCTTCAAGGAAATCAGAGGCTTGGAATAGAATTGCGAGGCGGATATCGGTTTAATGCACCGCGGCGCTACACGAAAACGCAAGACGGGCGCGGCGTGCTTAAAGGGCAGGCTTTCCTTGATAAGAACTATGACGGGATTCGTCAGCCGGATGAGCCGGGGGCTGGCGGCGTTATCCTGCGTATTCAAAGGTCTGGTATTGCGCTTCGTAGTGATGGTCAGGGCTATTATACGATCCAAAACATCAAAGAAGGCCTACATAGCCTTGCCGTTGATGCCCGAACCTTACCGCTTGGTTTTGGTCTATCCGATGATAATGACTTTAAAGCTACCATTCGGGATGGACATATTTCAACGCTGGATATTCCGATTATACAGCGCGGGCAATTACGCGGCTTTACGTTCATAGATAGTAATGAAGACGGCAATTACACAAAGGGCGAGAAACGGGTTGAAGGCGTTCGCTTGTCGCTTGTAAACCGTGCGCAGGCCATTGATACATCTGCGGTCTCAACCTCCTTTGGGCAATTTGCCTTTGATGACTTGCGTCCAGATGAGTATGAAATTCGCACCTCTGATAAAGGCGGGCCGGGATATGAAGGCGGCACGCACTTGACAGTTACACTAGAGGCTGACCGTTCGTTTGACCTGAAAAAAATACAGATACCCTTAAAGCCAAAAGCTAAAATCAAAACGCTATCGGCGGAAACAGAAGATGCGGGCACAGATTCCAATAGTCTCGCGCCGCCACCACCTCCGCCCCCCACTCAAAAATTTACCACGTCTGCAACGCCGTAAGGCCGAGCGGGCACCATCACTGGGGCAGCTTCGGCTGTCCCATTTTTTTTGTCTTTATTTATGAATATGAAGCGGGCGGCATGCCCTATCCGTCTTTAAGGCTCGCGGAAGAAGTCAATCGTAACAGTTGCATCCAAAGAGCCAAGCCCCATAGAGAGGTCATAATCCGGCATCGTATATTCGAGGTCGAGACGTATAAGCTGCTGGTTAATACTGCCGGTACGAGTACGAATACCCGCAAAGCGCCGAAACTCAGCGATCTCTATTTGGCCGCTCGTGAGGTCATCAAGCGTATTGACTGTGCTACTAAACGTAGAATTTGCGGTACTGCCTCTCGCGCCGAAATCAAAACCATCATCATTTCCGCGTCTTGTAACGCCAACATCAACAGCAATATCATCCAGGCCTAATGTTTGCTCAAAGTCACCTGTGACATTATCTATTTCAGCCTGCGCGCGAACAGAGAACCGCGTATTTCGTGATGAGATAAAAATACTATGCGAATAGCTTCGCTCATCCGAATCAAGGCCAACATCTGTATTCGTCGAGATTGAAAAGCGGCTCAACGTATCTCCGGCATCCAAAAACCCATCGCCATCATCAAATGTAGACAGCGTCGGGTTTCCATTCGCCGCTTGCAAAATACCAAGGCGAAAGCTTTGATTAGGGTCAGGGCGAAAATTAACCGCCCGCTGCGTTGTCCCTGTTTGATTAGTTTCTCCCGCGCGGGTGAAAAATGAGATCATCTGAGCGCCAAAAGGGATGCAGCAGGAATTACTCGCAAAACGAAAATTATCATAAATATCAAAGTCTTGCCCGTCATGTATAACAACGCAGCCAAAGTTTTGACAAAAGAAATCAGTGTCGAGAAAGCTTGTTTGAGCGGAGGCTTCAAAGGCTATACTCGCAAAAAACAAAGCAAGCCCGGACCGTAGGCCGCGCTTGAGGGGTGATATGCGGTTTGGATAACGCAAAGCGGCCTATTTAGCCGTAAAGGTAACGCTTTTAGCCGGAACATCTGTTGTTTTAAACTTGTTCTGAGGCGCAAAAGAGTTTTTCAAATCAAAATCAACATTATATGTTTCGCCAGATATAATTTTATCTGAGGCTGATAAATTAACATCAACCGTGCGGTTTTGTTGATCTAATACGACGGTATTAAACGGAACCTTATCGACCGTTTTACCCGACATAGTCTTGATGATCGCATTACCTTTGAGGCGCGCATGAGCGTCGCCGCTATTGGCTATTTTCATTTCAACAATATTTTGATCGCCACTGGAAACCAATTGCGTTTGAATAACGGGCAAGCTTTTGGAGGGCAGTGTGGTGAGGTAAAAGAGTGACGCGAGTTGATATTTATTCCAAACACCAGAGGCATCGCCGCGGTCATCCGGCAAACGTGTTGTCGCCAAAAGGGCAAAGCGGTGATCGCCGTTCTGCTGAATTTTGAAGGGGGCTGTAATTTCAACCGTAACCTCTTGTTTTGTTTCAGGCTTTAATGTGACTACGGCGGGACTAAAGCGAACCCAATCAGCGGCCGAGCGGTCAGTTTCCCCGGGCGCAGCGAGCACAAGCTGTCCGTCTGCATCTAGTGTCCAATCAGCGAGGCTGATGGTCATGCTGATCGTTTTTTCTTTATGAACATTACCGATTGTAATGGTTTGGCGGTTATTTTCACCCGGCTTAATCGTCATTTCGACTGTTGCTGGCTGAACGCCCACACCAAAAGCCTGCGCTGGAGCGGCGAGCATTGTTGAGGCCAGCAATGTAGCAAGGCTAAGTTTTATAATTGACGATTTTAGTAAAGAGTAACGTGACACAATCATCCCCGTAGTTAATGAATATTTACGTGAGTTTAGCCAAATAAGCGTTGCTTTAGGGTTAATAGGCGGCAGGAATGTTTTTTCGTATATTTACCATTCATCTGGACATGAAAAAGGCCGCCAAAGCTAAGCTTTGACGGCCTTAAAGTCAGTCTATCGTCAGCTTACGGTACGAAAATCGTGTAAGTAACGTCAGATGAGATGGTACCAACGCCTGTTGATAGATCAAATCCTTGCTCACCGGCTGTAGAGAGGTCTGTGTCGAGGTTATATTCAACGTCGAAACGAACAGACTGTTCAGCAAGGCTACCGCGTTCTGCTGCTGTGCGCTGACCGCCAACAAATACAGTTGTCGGAGCTGCGACATCATTAGAAATCGCGTCAAGTGAAGCGAGTGTTGATACACCAGCCGCTGCGCCTGTTGGATCTTGCGAAACAGCTGCGCCGCCAGCATCTGTACCAAAGCGTAGACCATCGTCACCGCTTGTTGTGATGCTCATTTCCCATGAGATATTGGTTGTATCCAAAGCAACTGTTGCACCAGATGCGTCAACACCTGTTAGGGCGCCAGTAACATTCGCGTCTGTGCGTGAAGCGCGGATTTCAAAATCTGTGTTTGATGCAACATAGAAAGATGAAGCGTGGCTTGTGTTACCCACAGCGTCAACGTCTGTGTCTTGGTCAATTTCGAAAGCTGATAGTGAATCACCAACGTCAAGAAGGCCTGTGACTGTGCCGTCATCTGTGAAGACGCCGCCATTTACTTGGCCTGTGACAGGGTCGAATGACGCCGCATCAACGCCGTTACCGTTCGCGCCAATTGGCGTTAAAGACCCAGTGAGGACAGTTGTGACATCACCAGCGATCAAATCAGTACCGCCAGCAGCACCAAGACCAACAACGAAATCTGAAACGATTGGAGCTTGTGTTCCAGATCCATCATCGAATCCGTCAGCACCCCAAACAACAACAACACCCAGGACCTGGAAGAACGGACGATCAATAACAGAGGCATAAGCCGTAGACGCCATCATGGCCGTCAACGCTGTGCCTGCAATAGCAAGTTTACGTAAAGACATATTTTTTCCCATTTTCAAGTTTACCGAGTTTCTCGGCTTGATCTCTTTCTTAATGGGGGTGTGTTGAAAGGCCGTTTAGAGATGAGGTTAACAAAAAGTGAAATTTCGTTTTAATGCCTTCAAACTACACTCATTTTGATATGTCTCGGCCCGCCTGATACATTTTATGAACTATCAGCCGGAAAATTTATAATGAAGGATGCCGTAATAATATGAGGGTTAAACCCTATAAATTCAGGGGCAATCAGCGCATGAACGAGCGGAACATGGCTTTACACGCATAAAAAAAGCCCCGCGCGGGGCTTAATCTATTAGTCAATCACATAGTCTTTATATTTTTCTTTCAGCTTTCGCTTAAGAATTTTACCCGTTGCCCCCAGCGGGAGCGCATCCTCAAATTCGAAATGACTCGGCACCCACCATTTTGCGCATTTAGACGCAATCTCTGATTTAACCTCTTCAAGATTAGGAGACTTTCCGGGAACCGATTGGATTATAAGCAAAGGACGCTCTTGCCATTTTTCATGCCGAACGCCGATACAGGCCGCCATAGCAACATCAGGATGGTTCATCGCCGCATTTTCAACTTCGATAGAGCTAATCCATTCGCCGCCAGATTTGATAACGTCTTTAGAGCGGTCAGTGATTTCCATATAACCTTCGGGATGCAGTGCCGCTACGTCGCCAGTGCGGAACCACCCATCTTCAGTAAAGGCCTCTTTACCTTCGCCTTTGAAATATCCGGATGAAATCCACGGCCCTCTGACATGAAGGTGACCGGAAACCTCGCCGTTTTCCGGAAGCAAATTGCCTTCATCATCAACAATACGCATATCAACGCCAAATATACGGCGGCCAGCATAAAGCTTATGTTTCACAAGACTTTCATAGTCATCATTTTCAGTCCCCGGGTAAGGCGCATATGTTGTGCCAAGCGGGCTAGTTTCTGTCATACCCCACCCTTGCTGCATGGGAATACCAAGCTCAAGCTCATAAGCGCGCAAAAGCGACTCGGGGAGGGCAGAGCCGCCAACAAGGGCTTTTTTAACGCCGGTTAAGCTCTGGCCCGTCTCGCGAAGGTGATTAAGAATACTCAGCCAAATTGTTGGCACACCCGCCATCAACGTAACACCTTCACTCTGAATCATTTTTACAAGGGAGGCGCCATCAAGATTCGGCCCCGGCATAACAAGCTTCGCGCCGACCATAGCCGCCGAATAAACAAGCCCCCATGCACTGACATGGAACATTGGCACGACACCTAAAATAGCGTCGCATGACCCGCCGCCAATGACATCGCTAAAAGAGCCTGCCATCGCGTGAAGAATGGTCGAACGATGCGAGTATAAAACGCCTTTTGGATTTCCGGTCGTGCCTGATGTATAGCAAAGCGTACAGGCTGTATTTTCGTCAAACCGTTCCCACTCTATAACGTCACTCGCTGGCGCGATGAGGTCTTCATAACACTCAACATCCGTTTTATAATTCGGCATGTCGGCTTTATCGCAAAGCGCGACCCATTTTTTAACCGTCGGACAAAAACCCGAAATGCCGTCGACAATCGGGCCGAATGTCGTATCAAACATAAGCCATGTATCTTCGGCATGGCCGATCATCCATGCGATTTGTTTAGGGTCAAGACGCGGATTAATCGTATGAACGATCGCGCCAATACTTGAAACAGCATAGTAAATCTCAATATGGCGATGATTATTCCACGCGATTGTTGCAATGCGGTCACCTTTTTTAATGCCCGCCTGTTTTAGAGTATTCGCTAATTTTCGGACGCGGGCCGCACAGTCACTCCATGTATATGTATAATCGGCTCCATTGGTTTCGCGAGAGAATATCTCTCTGTTACGATGGACTTTTCCTGCATGCTCAATCAGATCACTAATCATGAGCTCCTGTTTCATCATTAAACCTTGCATGGAGGTCTCCCCTGTTCTTTATTTATATCTTGATAAGACTTAGTGACACTTTATTGAGGACGCAAGTGTGCGTTGCTGTATAAAGGCTATATGCACTTAGTTGCATTAAATTTTTAAGAGGGTTCGGACAAATAATATGAAAATCCCGACATTTTCTGATGTTAAAATGGCTGAATCCCGCATTAAAGGCCACGCCATTCCGACGCCGCTATTACGCAGTGATGTTCTCGATTTGATAACGGGAAAGCGGCTATGGTTTAAAGCTGAGTGTTTACAAAAAGTAGGCGCGTTCAAATATCGCGGCGCCTATAATCGTCTTGCGGCTATGACGAATACGGAAAAAGCAAAAGGCGTGGTTGCCTTTTCATCGGGTAATCACGCGCAAGGCGTCTCTCGCGCAGCCAAAGAGCTGGGTATAGATGCGATTATTGTTATGCCCGAAGATGCGCCGCAAATTAAAGTGGCCGGCGTTAAAGCCGACGACGCGAGCATAGAGTTTTATGACCGCATCGCCGAAAGCCGCGAGCAGATAGCCGCCGATATAGCGGCCCGCGATAACCGCATTATCGTGCCATCTTTCGACGATCCTTATATCATTGCAGGGCAGGGCACCGTTGGGCTTGAAATTGCCCATGAGGCCAAAATGCGCGGCATAGAGTTTGACGCCTTGATGACATGTATTGGCGGCGGCGGTTTATGCGCCGGCATTAGCCTTGCTATGACCGAATTATCTCCAAAAACGAAAATTTTTGGAGCCGAGCCAGAGTTTTACAATGACCACCAAATGTCCCTAAAGGCTGGCCGCCGCGTCGCGCTAGACAGTCCGCCGCCGACATTATGTGATGCCCTTATGACCCCCATACCCGGCGAGATGACCTTTGCGATCAATAAGCTATCACTGACAGATGTTTACGGCGTTTCTGACATGGACTGCCTGATGGCAATGGCGCTGATTAAACGCGAATTATCTGCTCAGATTGAACCGGGCGGAGCCGCCGCTGCTGCGGCTGTTTTTCAGGGCGCGTTTGAGGCGCAAGACAGCCTTGAGACGATCTGCGTGATCTTATCAGGCGGCAATGTCGACCCTGCGGTAGCCGCCAGAGCGGATGCCTTATTAGGCGGCACTTAAGGCGCGAAAGCACCTTGGCTTATATCACGCGGGAGGCGGTTTTCAGCCTGTCCGTTATTAAGCCGCGCACGGTAAATGTTCAGATTTTCCAAGACGCGGTGAATATAATTGCGCGTTTCGGAAAAGGGCACGCTTTCGATCCAATCAATAGGGTCAATATCACCCGTTCGAGGGTCTCCATAAGATTTGACCCATTGGCTAACGCGGTGCGGCCCTGCATTATAAGCCGCAGCCGTCATGATATATGAGCCATCATAACGTTTCAGCAAATCATTAACATGTAGAGAGCCAAGCTTGGCGCTATATTCCGGATCGCTTGTTAAGCGGTTGCGGCTATAGGGGACGCGGTGCCGCCGCGCCGTTTCGCGGGCTGTTCCGTGGATCATTTGCATAAGGCCATAAGCCTTTGCGGAACTGACAGCCGCAGGATTAAATTCGCTCTCCTGCCGTGACAATGCCATCGAAAAAGCTTTGTCGAATTTTGATTCAAGTGCGAGGAAAACCTCAGGCTTAGGATATCCAGATTCGGGCAAAAACGTTCCAAAACGCGAGGCTTGCTTGGCCGCCCGAACAGACGGCTTCATATAGCCATAATCACGCGATAACTGTGATAAAAGCGTTAGCTTGGCCGCAGTTTCCACTTCATCATCAAGGTGAAAGGCCATTGTGTTAAAGTAATACTCGCTCCGCGTTTCGCCTAATAATCGTAGCGCCTTCACGCGGGCATCTTGTTCAAAATCGGCCTTGTAAACAAACCCATCAGTTTCAGGCGGGAGGAAGATATAATTTCCATTCCCAAGTTCCGACGCGGCTAACTGACCGTAAAAAGTTTGGATATGCTCGGCTGCATGGGCAAAGTGAAGATTGGCATCGGGAAGGCGCGCCGCCTTATGAGCACGGCCCAGCCAATAGCTCGCGCGGGACTTTGAGACAGGGTAATTAACGCCGCCGCGCAAGGTTTCAAAATGACGTATCGCCTTTGCCGGCTCATTAAGTTTGACAAGCGCTAACCATCCCGCAAGAAATTCAGCATCGGCAAAACCAACGCCGCCCGTCATACCGTGATTAAGGCTTAGGCGGTAGGCATCTTTAAACTTTCCTTCTTTAATCGCCCAATAAGCCATTATTTTGCGCTCCGTCCATAGGCGCTTTTTACCCTCATCGGTTGCGGGGGCTATTTGCGTTTGGAAATAAACGGGCAGGGCATAGTCTTTTGTCTTCTTACGGCGACGCCAGCGCGCACGCTCAAATATCAGGCCGGGATGATCTTTCAAATCGGCCGGCACCGCCTTAATGGCAGCATCCATGCCAGAGCCATTACGCGCCACACGCATACGGGCAACCGCAAGAGCGCGCTCCCCGCGCGGCATTAATGATAAAAGGCCGTCAACTTTTGAAAAATGCGCACTCCCTAGCCAGATTAAAAAATCGGCCCGCGCAGCATGATCCGCTGGGGTAAGCTTGGTTTTATATTTTTTATAGATAGTTCTTTGAAGATCACGCGATAGCCGCGCTTCTCGCCATGCATATTGCAACCAGCGCTGCCCGTCTTCTTGCCGGCCAAGTTCAAAATTTGCGCGGGCCAAAGCCAGTCGCCCTTCACCCGATACAGGGTCTACGCCTTGAAACCAGCTTATAACGCGCTGTGCGGGCCATGACTTATCCCATAACTTACGTTCTGCTTTGGCCCGAATCCCCGTCATGCGCGGCCAATTCCCAAGGTTTTGCGTTACATATGTCAGATCATCAAAATCAGTATTTCTATCGCGCCACGCCTTCAGCCAGCGAAGCGTATCTTTGGCGGCAGGGTCTGATATTTTTTTAATATAGCCGTCAACATCTCGCCAATAGCGGCGTTCAGCGGCGGCGATCCCTTTTTTAAAAATGATTGCATCGGATTTGCTTAAGACTTGCGATATATTCGGGGCTTGGGGTTTAACGCGCGGGTAGGGAACATTCGCCGCAGCGCTAACACCGCAAAACAAGAGCGAGAGCGCAAGCGTCATGCTTGTTTTGCGGATAAAAGTTTTGATTCGTGCAGCCATAGTGCTCAGTTATTCTTTTGTTGCGTAACTTTATAGTTAATAGATCGAAAAAATGCCATATTTTAGCAGTTTAAGAGAAAATAGAATAAAGCCTCTATTGCATAGGGCAAGGCACAACCGCTAGAAGGCGAACGCATTGACATCAAACTCCCGTGTAATCGAGTAAGACTTCACGGTGTTCAGGGATATAATCATGATAAAAGGCTCTCTTACCGCGCTTGTTACGCCCTTTAAAGATGGCGCCATTGATGAAAAGGCCTTTCAGGACTTTGTCGAATGGCAAATTAAGAACGGCACCCACGGTCTTGTGCCCTGCGGAACAACAGGTGAGTCGGCCACATTAAGCGATGTCG
This sequence comes from uncultured Caulobacterales bacterium, assembly GCA_964513675.1. Taxonomy (GTDB): domain Bacteria; phylum Pseudomonadota; class Alphaproteobacteria; order Caulobacterales; family Maricaulaceae; genus CALFVT01. Next base: position 13,250 of record CAZEOD010000036.1, read on the forward strand.
AGCATCGCCGCGTGATCTCCCTCTGTGTTGAAGCCGCCAATGGCCGAATACCTGTCGTGGCGGGTGCTGGATCGAATGAAACTGTTGTTTCAATCTCTTATGCGCGTCATGCCAAGGAATTAGGCGCGGACGCCGCCCTTGTTGTTACGCCTTATTATAACAAGCCTAATCAAGAGGGTATTTACCAACATTTCAAAGCCATTGCAGATGCCGTGGATATTCCGATTGTCGTTTATAATATTCCGGGCCGTAGCGTTGTTGATATTACAAATGAAACCATGGGACGGCTCGCCAAACTGCCAACTGTCATCGCGTGTAAAGATGCAACTGGCGATATTTCCCGCGTTGTCGAAATTAATGACCTTTGCGGCGATGATTTCATCCAGCTTTCCGGTGATGATGCGACCACATTAGGGCATGGCGTTCACGGCGGGCGAGGGGCCATCTCTGTTGGATCTAATATTGCGCCGCGTCTTTATGCTGATTTCCAAAACGCATGCCTCAGCAATGATTTTGTCAAAGCACGGGAGCTAAATAGGGTGCTTGATCGCCTTCACAAAGACTTATTTCTTGACCCGAGCCCTGCGCCCGCAAAATATGCCCTCTCCTTGATGGGAATGATGAGCACGGATGTGAGGCTTCCGATTACGCCCTGTAGTAAGGCCACAAAAGAGGCTGTTCAGGCGGCCATGAGCCGGGCTGGGATTCGCGCCTAGCAGATGAAATAATGGCCAAATCTAAACTCACAGATAACAATAAACTTGTCGCAGAAAACCGCCGCGCACGATTTGATTATGCCATAGAAGAAACATTTGAAACGGGCGTCATGCTCGTCGGAACCGAAGTTAAAGCCCTGCGCCTCGGCCAAGCCAATATCGCAGAGAGCTATGCCTCTATAGAAGGCGATGAGATTTATCTGATTAATGCCAATATTCCAATATATGAACCGGCCAGCCAGTTTAACCATGATCCAAAACGTCACCGTAAGCTTTTACTTAAACGCCGCGAGATTAACAAACTTATGGGCGAGACACAGCGCAAAGGCCGCACGCTTATTCCGCTCAAGATGTATTTCAATAATGAGGGCCGCTTAAAGCTCCTCATCGGCGTTGGTGTGGGTAAAAAGTCAATCGACAAGCGCGAAACGCAAAAGAAACGCGATTGGAACAAACAAAAAGCCCGCATCATGCGAGAGCGCGGATAAGCCGTTATTCACCCGCCCGACTCTCTTTTGAGTTCACATGACTGTGATAACAATGTTTGATGATTTTATAAAATTATCCCTCTAGTGAAGCGATCACGACTTAAAGAGGAGTTTGTCACAATGACAAAAATATTTAAAACTGCGGTTTTAGCGGTAACAACGGCATTGGGCCTGTCTTCAACCGCTCATGCTGGGCTATTTGATTTTGATCCTGCCCCAGGCGGCGCTTATGCATCAGGTTTTGTTGGAATTTCATTCCCGAGTGATGCTGATTTTGAAGGCACTCAAGCCCCCGCAGCCGGCGTTCCGGGCCTAGCGGGCGCACCCGCAAATATTCAGGCTGATCTCGACAGTGATGTCTATTATGGCGGCGCAGTAGGTGTCCGCCTTCCATTTAAATATTGGAAATATTTCCAGCCCCGTATTGAACTTGAAATCAGCCGCTCAGAATCAGATGTTTCAGCAGGCAATTTCAACGGCGGCAATCAAAATTTTAGCGGCGATCAATCTGTTACATATTACCTGATTAATAATTCATCAGATATTATCTGGCGTGAAAATCAAAAAATCGTTCCATATTTCGGCGGCGGTATTGGCATTGGTGATTTTGATACAAATATTCAATATTTCCCGAATAATGGCATCGCAACAGCGCCGACATTTGCCGTTCAAAACAGCGGCTCTGGTTTTGCAACTGTCTCGACTTTGGGGGCAACATTTAAAGCCACAGATCGTTTTGATATATACGCCGAAGGTCGTTACCTGAAAACATATGGCGTTGATGCAGAACGCCGTTTTATTGCCGGCACAAATAATGGCTTTAGCGCAGATGTTGACGATGATCCGGATGGATTCACATTGACCGTTGGAACGCGCGTTAATTTCTAATTATTCCTTATCCATGACGTCTTTGAGGCTTTTGAAGACGTCATGGAACATCGCCTCTGTGAGGCGTTTTGTATTCGTGTTATAACGCGAGCAATGATAGCTAGAAATTAGCGTCACGCCTCTCTCCAAATGATATTTTTTATGATGCCCAAACGGGTAGTCTTTGAGTTTTAACCCCAAAGCCCGAATTGTATTATCATGAGAAATTTTCCCAAGAGTCATAATGGCTTTCAAGCTTAAAAGCGCATTAATTTGATCGGTTAAAAACGGGCGGCAAGCTGCGCATTCCGCGCCAATAGGCTTATTTTGCGGCGGGAGACAACGCACAGCATTTGTAATTTGAACCCCCTTCAAGACAAGGCCGTCATCGGCTGTTGCGCCGTAATTCCCTTCTGAGAAGCCGAATTTAGCCAAGCTTGAATATAAAAGATCTCCGGCCCAATCGCCTGTAAAGGGGCGGGCCGTTCGGTTAGCCCCATGCATACCGGGCGCAAGGCCAATGATTAAAAGCTCCGGCTCCGGGTCGCCAAAACTCGGAACAGGCCCATTATAATAATCAGGGTGGGAAAGGCGGAGTTCTTTAAGGAGGCTTGAAAGACGGGGACAGCGATCACAGTCATAGCTCGGCTCTTTAAAAACAGCCTTACTCATCTTCATCATCATAATCATTTTTACGCTTAGGACGCCCAATTAGCGGCCCCATATCTGTGAGCTCAATAATCGCATCCGCTTGACGGCGAAGCTCATCTGAGAGCATAGGCGGTTTTGATTTAAGCGTTGAGACTACGGAAACACGTGTGCCTTTGGCCTGAACAGCCTTAATCGCCGCTCGGAAATCACCATCTCCTGAAAACAAAAGCATATGGTCGACGACGCCCGCAAGGGTCATCATATCAACTGCAATCTCTATATCCATATTGCCTTTAATACGGCGGCGGCCATCGCGGTCAGTATATTCACGTGCGCGTTTTGTAATGACATGATACCCATTATAATCGAGCCAATCCATGAGAGGACGTATCGGAGAATAATCGTCTTTTTCGAGTAAGGCCGTATAATAATTCGCGCGAATAAGCCGTCCTTTTCCGCGAAAAAGGTCTAAAAGCTTTCTGTAATCAATATCATAATCGAGAGATTTTCCTGTAGAATGAAGGTTTGACCCATCAATGAAAATTGCAATACGCTCGTCGGGGTAAAATGCCATGTTAATAATATCCAAATTATGTCTTAAAATATGAAACCTATATATATCGCAGTCGGGGCGAATATGTCCAACCCAAAAGAGGCCCTTATCCGTCTCCCAAGCCAATTAAATGCGCGCGGTGTTTTTGTGAAAAAAACATCGAGTTTATGGCGCAATCCCGCATGGCCAGCAGGGCTTGGATATCCAGATTACCTGAACGGCGTTTTCGAAGTCGAGTTTACGGCCTCGGCCGATGATCTTTTAACAATGTTACATGCGCTAGAAAACGCGGCAGGGCGGCGGCGATCTATACGTAATGCGCCGCGCCCTTTAGACCTTGATATCCTAGATTTTCGCGGTGAGGTGAGGGAGAGCCTTGATTTACAGCTTCCGCATCCGCGTATGAATGACCGCGCCTTTGTTATGCTGCCCTTAGCTGAAATTGCGCCAAATTGGCGTCATCCTCTAACGCATATCACGGCGATTGAGACCTTAGCGCAGCTTTCGCTCTCTGATATGGAGGCCATGAGCTTTGAAACCCACATAAGCTCTGCCGATTAAGCTTGTTTTTTTGTAAGAGAATCTGTATGCGGCAATGTAATATTTGCGCAGATAATGGCTCTGCGCGTTTTTATTTGAGAATTTGGAGCAAATATGGCCCGCGTTACTGTTGAAGATTGCGTCGAAAAGATTCCGAACCGTTTTGATTTGGTACTTTTAGCTGCGCATCGGTCACGAAATATTTCGGCTGGATCAAGCCTAACGATTGATCGTGATAATGATAAAACCCCGGTTGTGTCCTTACGTGAACTCGCCGAGGAAACACTTGATCTTGATGATTTAAGAGAGAGCCTCGTGAACGGGCTTCAGCGCGTTATTACAGATGATGATATGCCGGACGAAGAAGAATCCGCGCCGATCTTAGCGCTTGAGCAAGGGCCAGCGCAGCCGAAAGAGATGTCCGAAGCTGATCTTATGCGCGCGCTGCAAGGCGACCGTGACAATGATAATTCAAGCCGATTTTAGGGCTGATTACCTCGTATTCGAAAAGCGGCAATTTGTGCCGCTTTTTTTATGCCTTATTGATTGCCCCTCATACCAACGCACCTTATATTAAAATCCATGAGCCGTTTGGTTGATATAAACGCCCCCCGCGAAGGGGCTCCGGTAAAACCCATAGCGCCGGCCCCGAAGAAAGCCTTTCTTCGGCAATATGAACTTATTGATATGGTCAGGGCCTATGACCCATCTGTGAATGAGGCCCTCCTGAATAAGGCCTATGTTTTTTCTGTAAAAGCACATGGCGATCAAAAACGCCATTCTGGCGATCCTTATTATGCCCACCCGATTGAAGTCGCAGGTATTCTCGCCTCTTTAAATATGGATGTGGCCAGCATTTGCACGGCCTTGCTCCATGATGTGATCGAAGACACAGATACAACGCGCGAAGATTTGGCGGAGATGTTTACCGAGGAAATCGCCGAACTTGTCGACGGGGTCACGAAATTAAGCCAGCTTGAATTATCCCGACCAGATTTATCGCGTGAGCGAAAACAGGCGGAAAACTTTCAAAAATTTGTCTTAGCCATGAGCAAAGATGTCCGCGTGCTGTTGGTAAAGCTCTGTGATCGCCTACATAATATGCGCACTTTGCAATATCATCCAAAGCAAAGCTCACGCGAGCGTATTGCGCGCGAAACCCTCGAAATTTTTGCACCGCTTGCGCGCCGCGTCGGTGTCGACCGTATTTGTTCCGAGCTTGAGGATTTATCTTTTCAGCACCTCAATCCAGCGATGTTCGAAAGCATTATAAACCGCCTTACGCAATGGCGGGCCAATCAGGCGGGCGCTATATCACAAATTTCTATCGCGCTTAAAGACTGTCTGGATATGTCGGGCATAACCTACAGAATTTATGGCCGCGAAAAGCGGGCTTATGCGATTTGGCGTAAGCTTGAAAAACAGGGGATCGCGTTTGAAGACGTGGCCGATATTTATGCCTTTCGCGTTATTGTCCCTGAAAAAGCGGATTGTTATGCCATTTTAGGGCATTTTCATATGAATTTTCGAATTGCCCCGTCTCGCTTTCGTGACTTTATTTCTGTTCCGAAACCAAATGGCTATCAATCGCTGCATACAACGATTATCGGGCCAGAGAATCGGCGAGTTGAAATTCAAATCCGAACCGAACGCATGGAAGACGTCGCCGAACGCGGTGTCGCCGCGCATTGGGCTTATAAAAACGAAGCTTATTCCTATGATCCAGAGCGCGCAACAGCGATTGGGCGTGACCCCTTAAGATCTATTCGGCCCTTAGTCGAGTTGATGGAAAATAGCGGCGATGCCGATGAGTTTCTTGAACATGCGAAATTAGAAATGTTCACGGATCAGGTCTTTACATTTACGCCCGGCGGGGAATTAATTCCCCTGCCAGTCGGCGCGACAGCCCTCGATTTTGCTTATGCTGTTCATACCAATATTGGCAATACTTGTATCGGGGCGAATGTAAATGGCCGTGAGTGGCCTTTGCACAGACCCCTTAAAAACGGTGATGTTGTCCGTATTATAAGGGGCGGTAAAGCTGAGGCGCGCCCGAATTGGGAAAGCTTTGTCGTCACCGGCAAAGCGCGCTCGTCTTTACGGCGCCTAACGCGCGAGCAAGAAGCGATAGAGTTGCGAGAAACTGGCAAAATGCTTGTGCAGCATGCTTTTGCGCGGGAGGGTAAAGACTACGCAGAAAACACGATACAAGATGCGCTCAAGCGGTTGAACCTTGCAACGACTGATGACTTATATAAGGCGCTAGGCGGCGGGCATATATCTATGCGCAGCTTCATGAATGCTGTCTTTCCGGGGCGTGATGAAAATGATAACGAAACTTATGTATCGCGTGATTTGATTAAAGATGACACGATCAAACTCTATGTACGCGGTGATGGCCTCTCGGCCGGGGCATCAATGCATTTATCAACCTGCTGCTCACCTATACCCGGTGACCGTATTGTCGGTGTTATGATGGACGGAAAGGGGCTTCATATTCACACGATTGATTGTGAAAACCTTGTTGATTTTGAAGATGACATGGACCGCTGGGTTAACCTCGCTTGGCGGCGCGCGGCAAGTCATTCTATTGCCACCGCCCGCATAATGGCGACTGTTGGTCATGTTCCGGGCGCATTAGCGGGTGTTACAAAAATCATCAGCGAGGCCGGCGGTAATTTAATTAATATTGCTACCCTCAACAGGTCTCCGACGTTTTTTGACCTGATTTTAGATCTTGAGGTTAAAGATAAGCGTCATCTTTCACAAATCATTGCGGCTTTGCGAACAAGCACTTATGTGGTCAACACAGCGCGAGCGGATGCGATTCATATGGACGCCGCTTTAAAGGACTAGACTTATGATGACGACTGATGATGTGTTAGATGTTTTCCGTGAAGCGGGAGCCTTGCTTGAGGGGCATTTCATTTTATCATCAGGACTACGTAGTCCTGTTTTCCTGCAAAAGGCTTTTATTTTCAAAAATCCGCGCCTCACTGAAATACTCTGCAAAGCATTGGCTGAAAAAGTGCAGGCTGACTTAGGAACTGTCCCTGATATCATTGTTGCTCCCGCTATGGGCGGCGTTATTCCGGGTTATGAAACGGCCCGCCATTTAAACCGCGAGTCTATTTTCACAGAACGTGTTGACGGTGAATTTACATTACGGCGCGGCTTTACCTTAAACGCAGGACAGACGGTTTTAATGGTTGAAGATATTGTAACCACGGGTCTTTCATCGCGCGAATGTATCAAAAGCATTGAAAAAACTGGCGCAAAAGTTGTTGCGGGCGCCTGTATATTTGACCGCTCCGGCGGCGACGCTGATATCGGCGTGCCTTTGGTTAGCCTCGCAGCCAAAGCCTTTCCGGCTTATGCGGCAGATCAGCTACCAGATGAGCTGGCAAAGCTTCCAGCGATTAAGCCCGGTAGCCGCGGCTTGTCGTAACTATGGATAAGTCCAATCCAAATCGTCTTCGCCTTGGCGTAAATATAGATCATATTGCGACCTTGCGAAATGCACGCGGCGGCACACATCCCGACCCTATAGCCGGCGCATGGACGGCGATACAAGCTGGGGCCGACGGAATTACAGCGCATTTACGTGAAGATCGCCGCCATATGCGCGATACGGATATGGAACGTTTGCAGCTTTTATGTACTGACAGTCAAATTCCGCTGAATATGGAAATGGCAGTTACGGATGAGATGCAGTCTATCGCAGGCGGTTTATTACCCCATGCCGTCTGCCTTGTCCCCGAACGGCGTGAAGAACGGACAACCGAAGGCGGGCTTGATGTGGCTGGCAATCACAACCGCGTAACATCCCTCATATCGGCTCTGTCAGAGAAGGGATGCCGATTATCCCTCTTTATCGAAGCTGTCCCGCAGCAAATTGAAATGGCGGCTAAGTCGGGCGCGCCGGTCGTGGAATTACATACGGGCGCTTATGCGCATGCACTTGACGGCGGAGATGATGACAAGGCAGCCGTAATTTTAAAGCAATTAAAAACGGGGGCAAAGCAAGCCGCAGATTTAGGGCTTGAGGTTCATATGGGCCACGGCCTTACCTTTGAAAATGTAGCGCCGATTGCCGCCATCCCCGAGGTCAAAGAGCTTAATATCGGGCATTTCCTTATCGGCGAATCTGTCTTTATGGGGCTTGATGGGGCGATAGCAGAGATGCGCCGTCTTATGGATGCTGCCCGCGCATGATAAGCGGCATTGGCACAGATTTATGCGATATTCGCCGTATTGAAAAAAGTCTCAAACGTTATGGCCGCCGCTTTAAAGAGAAAATTTTTACGGCCGCTGAAATAGCTTATTGCGAGGCGCGCTCTGGCTCTGGCAGTTATTATGCGAAACGCTTTGCCGCCAAAGAGGCTTTGGCAAAGGCGTTATCAGATGAAACCACGGGGGCATTATCATGGACAGATGTTGGCGTTAAAAATGATCCGTCAGGCCGTCCCATTTTGAATTTAACTGGCAGCGCAATACAACGGCTTGAGGCGTTTACACCCGGCGGCTATACGCCGCATATACATCTGACATTGACGGATGATTATCCATACGCCATGGCTTTTGTCGTGATTGAAATGCGAAAGATCTAATGGTTGAATACACGCAAAAACTAGCGAAGCTAGAAGACAGAATTGCCTATGTCTTTAAAGATAAATCGCTCCTTATTCGGGCTTTAACGCACTCATCATATGGTGACGGGCAGCGTGTTTTTGCGCATTTTGAACGTCTTGAATTTCTTGGGGATCGTGTCCTCAATTTGATGACGGCCAAAGCCCTTTTTACCGCCGAGCAGCTCGATGAAGGCCAAATGGCACGCAAGTTAAATTCACTCGTCCGTAAAGACGCCTGTGCGGATATTGCACGCCATATTGATTTGGGCGGAGCTTTGTTTTTATCAAGAGCCGAAGACAAGCAAGGCGGGCGAGATAAAACATCAATTTTGGGCGATGCGTGTGAAGCACTAATAGCGGCCCTATATATTGACGGCGGCATGGAAGCCGCGCAGAATTTTTACGATAAATTTTGGAGCGCCCGCGTTATTGAAACTTTATCCCAATCCCTAAAAGATCCGAAAACGGCGTTACAGGAATTATCTGTTATGCGCGGAATGGGAACACCGCGTTATCGTACGGTCAAGCGAGAAGGCCCTGACCATAATCCACATTTTCATATAGAGGCCTATTTGGAAACGGGGACAACCGCCACGGGGCAAGGCCATAGCAAAAAAGATGCTGAGCGCAATGCGGCGAAATTATTAATTACGGAACTCGTTAATATGGCCACAGCATCATGAGCCTACCCAAAACAAAAGCTGGCTTTGTCGCCATTATCGGCGCGCCCAATGCCGGAAAGTCAACACTCGTTAATGCGCTTGTCGGCGAAAAAGTCTCGATTGTAACGCATAAGGTTCAAACCACACGATTTCAGATACGCGGCATTGCCATGATTGATGACACCCAGCTTGTGCTTGTTGACACGCCGGGTATTTTCGCCCCGAAAAACCGTCTGGCGCGCTCCATGGTTCATGCGGCTTGGACGGGCGTCGATGACGCGGATGCGATTGTGCATGTTGTTGATGCCCCTGCGGCATGGCGTGCCCTTTACGGCGCTCCGACGGCGCAAGATAAATTAGCCCTTGAAGACACAAAGCGCGTCATGGAAGGGCTTAAACTTCGCCGACATCCCGAGAGTTATTTAGCCCTTAACAAAATCGACGAAATAGAGCGCGAGCATCTCTTGGCCCTGATTGCTCACTATCAAAAACCTGATCTTTACAAAGACATATTCTTGATCTCGGCGCTTAATAAAGACGGCGTTAAAGATATGTCCAAACGGCTCTGTGATGTGATGAAGTTTGGCCCATATCTATATCCAGCTGACCAAGCCGCAGATATCCCAATTCGCCTAATGGCCGCAGAAATTACGCGCGAGAAACTTTACCTTCGCCTACATGACGAACTTCCCTATGCCTCCACAGTAGAGACAGAGAAATGGACAGATTACAAAGATGGATCCGTTCGGATTGACCAAGTTGTCTATGTTCGTCGGGCCTCACAAAAACCGATTGTTCTGGGCAAAGGCGGCCAAACGATAAAGGCGATTGGCGCACAAGCGCGCCGCGAGATGGAAGACTGGCTCGGATGTCGGATACATTTATTTCTATTTGTGAAAGTAAGGGAGAAATGGGTCGACAACCCAGAGCGCTATATTCAATCCGGTCTTGAATTTGATGTTTAGCTATGGATTGGCAGTCTGAAGGCTATATAATTTCTGTTCGAAGCCACGGCGAAAGCTCTGCAATCATTGATGTTTTAACACCGGACAAAGGCCGTCACGCGGGACTGGTTCGCGGCGCACGGGGGCGGCGAAATCGGCCTGTGGTTGAAATTGGCAATAAGATTCAACTTCAATGGCGCGCACGCTTATCAGAACATTTGGGTAATTTTACAATCGAGCCTTTAGAGACCCATGCCGCAACATTAATGCAAGACCGGACATCACTCGCGGGGTTAAACGCCGTTTGCGCCATGGCAAAAACAGTCTTGCCGGAACGTCAGGCGTTCCCGCAAGTTTATGCCGCCTTTGATATCTTGATGCAAAATTTTCAAGATGTTGACATATGGCCTGCGCTTTATATTCGCTGGGAAATGGGCGTCTTGGCCGCCTTAGGATATGGGCTTGATTTATCGGCCTGCGCAGCAACAGGTAAGACGAAAAATTTAACCCACGTCTCGCCGCGGTCTGGCCGCGCCGTAAGCGCAGCCGCGGCGCAGCCTTATTTAGATAAACTCTTACCGCTTCCGGCCTTTATGCAGGGCGGGCGGGAGCTTTCACGCGGTGATATAGAAAACGGGCTGCAACTCACAGGTTATTTTCTAGAAACTCGCGTGCAATGGGGCATTAACCAGACCTTGCCAGATGCGCGGGCCGCGATGGTAGAGCGTATTCTAACCGCATCGAGCGCATAATTAATATGATTTTTACGCAGTAATTTTGCGGCGAGTTGTTACTATGAAATCGAATCAAATGCGGAAAATTCATGAGTGATACGACAACAAACGGTTTGCCTGGCAATGCAGTGATTGAGGAACATATTGATGATGCGCTGAGCTCGCGTTATCTCGCCTATGCGCTCTCGACCATTACGATGCGGGCCTTACCCGATGTTCGCGATGGGCTTAAGCCTGTTCACCGCCGTATCCTCTATGCAATGCGGCAGCTTAAATTAAATCCTGAGACAGCCCATAAGAAATGCGCGCGTATTGTTGGCGATGTCATGGGGCAATATCACCCGCATGGCGATCAATCTATATATGACGCCCTCGTCAAACTCTCGCAAAGTTTTTCAGCGCGATATCCGCTTGTCGACGGGCAGGGGAACTTCGGCAATATTGACGGCGATAGCGCGGCGGCCATGCGCTATACCGAAGCTAAGATGACGCCTGCGGGCGTGTTACTTCTAGCGGGTATTGACGAAGATTCCGTTGATTTCATTCCGACCTATAATGAAGAAGATGAAGAACCGGCTGTCCTTCCTGCGGGTTTCCCAAATCTTTTAGCGAACGGAGCGACGGGGATCGCTGTTGGCATGGCGACCTCTATCCCGCCGCATAATGTCGCCGAGATTTGCGGCGCAGCCTTACATTTAATTAAAACCCCCAATGCCCGTATTGAAACATTAATGGATCACATCAAAGGGCCTGATTATCCCACAGGCGGGATTATTATTGAGCCGCGCGAGTCTATGCTGAACGCCTATAAAACAGGTAAAGGCAGTTTCAAAACGCGCGCTAAATGGAACGTCGAAGAGCTACCACGCGGTCAGTGGCAGGTGATCGTGACCGAGATACCTTATCAGGTGCAAAAATCCCGATTGATTGAGAAACTTGCGGATGTGATTGAAAATAAAAAAGCGCCTTGGCTCGCTGATGTGCGCGACGAGTCCGCCGAAGATGTGCGGATTGTTTTAGAGCCAAAATCTAAAAACCTAGAGCCCAAGCTTTTCATGGAAAGTCTGTTTAAACTAACAGATCTTGAGAACCGCTTTTCTATGAATTTAAATGTGCTGGATGCAAGCCGTACGCCGCGCGTTATGAACTTACGCGAAGTTATTCAGGCCTTCCTCGATCATAGGCGAGTCGTGCTGCTTCGCCGCTCTAATTTCCGCCTGAGCAAGATTGAAGATCGGCTTGAAATATTAAGCGGCCTGTTAGTTGCGCATCTGAATATTGACGAAGTTATCCGCATTGTCCGTTTTGAAGACCATCCGAAAGCTCAATTAATTAAAGCGTTCAAATTAACCGAACGTCAAGCCGAAGCCATTTTGAACATGCGCCTGCGGGCCTTGAATAAACTTAAGGAAGTCGAGCTGCAATCTGAGCATGATGAATTATCAGCCGAGAAAGCCGATATCGAAGACCTCCTGAGTTCGGAATCTCGCCAATGGTCAGTTATCGCCGATCAGGTGCGAGCTTTGCGCGAAACCTATAGCCTAAAAACCGAGGTTGGCGCGCGCCGAACACGCTTTGAAGATCAACCCGACATTGATGTTGATATTGAACAGGCCATGATTACCAAAGAGCCCATTACGGTTGTCTTGTCAGAAAAAGGCTGGATTCGCGCGATGAAAGGAAAGCTCGATAAGGCTGACGGGCTTAAGTTTAAAGAGGGCGATAAGCTTGCCTATATGGTGCCGGCTGAGACAACAGATAAAATCATTTTATTTGCCTCTAACGGAAAGTTCTACACGCTAGCGGGGGATAAACTTCCGGGCGGGCGCGGCAATGGTGAACCCGTTAGGCTGCTCCTTGATTTGCCGGATGACCATGTGCCAATAGGACTCTTTGTTCATAATCCAGAGCGCCGCTTACTCGTCGCCTCTTCAGAGGGCTATGGATTTGCTGTAAACGAAAGCGATGTAACCGCCCTGAAACGCGGCGGCAAGCAAGTACTCAATGTGAAGGGTGATGTTGAGGCTATTCGCTGTATTGAAATTAGAGGCGAGAAAATCGCTGTGATCGGCGAGAACCGTAAAATCTTGATTTATAACACTGATGAAATCCCTGTTATGGGACGCGGGAAGGGCGTTCGCCTGCAAAAATATAAAGACGGCGGATTGGCTGATATCACCACATTTAAAGCCGATGACGGACTTACTTTTACGGATAGTTCAAACCGAACACAGTCTGTCAATGACTGGCAACTCCTTGACGGTAAGCGCGCACAAGCCGGACGAATGGCCCCGCGCGGCTTCGCAAGATCAGGGAGATTTGCTCCGGACAAACGTTTGAGCTAAGTTTAATTATCACATTTTCGATGGTTTATAC
>CAZEOD010000037.1:0-13819 GCA_964513675.1 uncultured Caulobacterales bacterium
ACAGATATTGATGTGGTCTGGATGCGCCAAGACCCGCCTTTTGATATGGCCTATATTACGGCCGCGCATATATTAGAGCGCCTCAAGGGGAGGACATTAGTGGTCAATGATCCGGAATGGGTGCGCTCTTGTCCTGAAAAAATCTTGCCGCTGGATTATCCAGAGCTGATGCCGGAGACATTAATTACCCGCGATAAAGGCGCGGTTGATGCCTTTCGCGCCGAATATAAAGATATTATTTTAAAGCCGCTTTTTGGTAATGGCGGCGCGGGTGTGTTTCGCGTGAAGCCAGATGATAGTAATTATTCCTCTATATTAGAGATGTTTTTCGAAAGCTCCCGTGAGCCGATTATTGCCCAAGCTTTCCTTAAAGATGTGGTCAAGGGAGATAAGCGGATTATAATTATTGACGGTATCGCTGTGGGCGCAATTAACCGCGTGCCGCAAAAGGGCGAAACGCGCTCTAATATGCATGTTGGCGGCAAGGCCGTTCCAACAGAGCTCACCGAAGATGACATGCGAATTTGTGACGCGATTGGCCCGATGCTGAAAGCGCGCGGGCAAATCCTTGTCGGAATTGATGTGATTGGCGATAAGATGACCGAGATTAATATTACCTCCCCCACAGGCGTGCAGGAGCTTAAACGGTTCTCTGGTATTGATGCGGCTGCCCTGTCATGGGATGCGATAGAAAAGCGGCTGGCCTAGAGCCGCTTAAATAATAGCCATAATCGCCAGCTGAGCAAGATAGAGGCACATAATAAGCCCGCCAACAGGCCGTACCAAACGCCTTTTGCGCCAATATCACTATGTAGACCGAGAGTATAGGCGACGCCAAACCCAACGGCCCAATAGCTAATACAGGTGAGAACCATCGGCCAGCGGACATCTTTCATGCCGCGTAAAATCTGATTGGCCGCAACTTGTGTGGCGTCAAATAACATAAAGCCAACGGCGACCGGTAAAAAGCTGATGACCATAGTGAGCATGCCGGCTGTATTCTCGGCCTCGGCGTCCATATATATTGCGGCAACGCTTTCTGGCCATATCCAAACCGGAATCCCAATCAGGCTAATGGAGGCTATTGACCACATTACGGTTGCCCAAATCACACGGTTCACCGCAGGTTTAGAGCCAGACCCAATCGCGAGCCCCACGCGCGCCGCACCGGCCATGGCAAAGCCCCATGGCAACATATAAGCAAGGGAGGCGATATTAAGCGCGATTTGATAAGCCGCGACCTCAAGCGTGCCAATCCGTCCCATAATCAAGATACAGGCATTAAATAACATGCCTTCGAAAAAAGTAGTGATGCTGATAGGCCAGCCGAGCTGAAACACCTCTTTTAGGCGGGCGGGGTCGAGCTTGTGGAAATTGCGAAACAGGTCGAACTTGCGCGATTCCCGATCCCAATAAACATAAGCGATAAACATTAAAAATGAGAGCGCCGCCGCGATAGCTGAGGCGATTCCGGCCCCAACAAGCTCAAGCCGAGGTGCGCCTAATGCGCCAAAAATTAAAAGCCAGTTTAAAAATGCATTCAGGCCAATCGTCATGAGAACAATCCAAAGCGGAATGGCTGTTTTGCCAAGGACGGCTAAATAATTACGCAAAATCATAATGGCGAGGGCAAAAGGCCAGCCGAACATAATCATTTTAACATAGCTGCCGGCCTTTTCAGCCAGAACAGGGTCTTGCCCTAAAGCGACAAGTAAATGATCGGCCTGCCATGTGAATAGGAAAACAACGGGCGTGAAAAATATAATCAACCACAGCGCCGCACGGACAGAGCGGCGGGCATCGCTGCGATTATTTTTATTCGCGCCCAGCGCTTGGCTGACCATGGGCGAAACCGCCATAGCGGGGCCAAAGCCGAGCATCCAAAGGGCAAAATAAATCACTAATCCCAGTGACGATGCGGCGAGGTCTTCGGGGCCAAGCCGGCCAATCATAATCACATCTATGGTCAGGATTGACATTTGCGCGAGTTGCGCCAGGGCCATGGGCCAGCCCAGTTTAAACATAGCCCATAGCTCCCCTTGAAAATGCGGGATCGCGCCGGGCGGTTTTTGTCCAAAGGAGGTTTCAGTTATATCAGTCATGGAAAATCTTTGTAATGATGGCGGGCGTTAAAGCCCAAATACGGCGTGGCAGGCAATGCAGCGTTAAAGGCAATGTCCGAGTGATCGCGTATTCATTTTTCCCTCCTTGGGAAATTTCATCATTAAAAGATAAACGCGCCTTAAAGGCGCGCTATTGTCTTGTCAAAAAGAAAATTAATTAATGGCAAGCAGCTAAGCCTGATTACCGCGGGGCGCGTTTCGCTAAAATCCGCTGTAAAGTCCGGCGGTGCATATTAAGGCGGCGCGCGGTTTCTGACACATTTTTCCCGCAGAGCTCATAAACGCGCTGAATATGTTCCCAGCGCACACGGTCGGCTGACATCGGGTTTTCAGGCGGCTCGGGCGCAGCGTTACGCGGGGCGAGCAGGGCTTTGCAGACATCATCCGCATCCGCAGGTTTTGCCAGATAATCAACCGCGCCGCGCTTAATCGCGGAGACAGCGGTGGCGAGATTACCGTAACCCGTTAGCATAACAACCTTACAGTCGCTGCGCGCCGCGAGCAAAGGCTCGACGACATCAAGGCCGTTTCCGTCTTCAAGTCGCATATCTAAAACCGCAAACGCCGGCGCATTATTGCGGGCAATAAGACGCGCTTCCGTGACGCTTTCGACGGTCGTGACTTCAAAGCCGCGGTGCGTGAGGGCGCGGCCAAGCCGCGTGCGCAGCGGGCCATCATCATCAAGAATCATAAGCGTGCAGTCATCGGGGAGATCATAGTCAGAGTTTACAGATGTCATATTATCCTGCCTTTCCCTAGTGTCTACGTAAGAGGGCTCATAAGAAGTTCAATACACAGGACAGAATGCCGCGCTTTTTGTGATTATTTGTAAGAATAATTTTCAGCGGCTTTCGGGGCTTGGGGTGATATCTATTGTGCGGCGGGGCCAGTTTATCATGACAACTGCGCCGCCGCGGGTTTTATCATTGCCAAAGGCGATATGGCCCCCCGTGCGCTCTATCAATGTTTTTGCAATGAAAACCCCAAGGCCCAGTCCCCCCGCTTTGCTATCTTTTTGCCGCCCCGAGACGTAAGGCTCGCCTAAGCGGTCACGAATGCGCGGATTAAATCCGGGGCCGTCATCGGAAATCATAATCTTGATGTTTTTGTCATCCCAATGCGTTTCGATCTTAACGACGGACTGGGCAAAGCCCATTGCATTTTCGATGAAATTTTTAAGCCCAAAAATAAGCTCGGCTTGACGGGTAATACGCGGGGCGGGTGTATCGCCGTCAATATTCATCTCAATTTTAACAGGGCCGGAGGGGTCAAAATAAGGCATGGCAGCTTCGCTAATCAAATCTTCTAGGGACAGGCTATTATGGACGGGATCTTTTTCATCACCGCGCAAAGTGAGTTGGTGCAAGATATCGCGGCATCTTTCCGCTTGGGAGCGCAAAAGCGCAGCGTCTTCTGCCAGCGGGCTACCGGGCGGAATTTCGCGCTGCATTTCTTTGGCCGTAATTTGAATCGTAGCGAGGGGCGTGCCGAGTTCATGGGCGGCGGCGGCGGCGAGACTGCCAAGGGCCGCCAGTTTTTGCTCATCTGAAAGAACGGCTTGGGTCGAGGCAAGCGCTTCTGACATGCGCCGCGTTTCAAGGGCTGCGCCCCATGTATAAAGTGAGCTAAATCCAATACCGACCATCAAAGCAATCCATCCGCCAAAGGTATAAATCTCTGGCAGGTCAAACGCCCCTGCCGGATTCCACGGTAAAGGGCGGTGATAAAATAAAAGGCCAAGAGAGGTTATAATCGTCAACCCAGACAGCGTGATGAAGACTTTGCGGTTAAGTGTAGTCGCGGCCGTGACCACAGGGGCGAGGAACAGGAGGGCAAATGGATTGACCATCCCCCCTGTCATCCAGAGCAAAACCGAAAGATGAATAATATCATACCCTAGCTGGAAAACAGCCTCCATATCGCTTACGCGGCGGTCAAGCGGCAAGCTTAATATAAGCGCTATATTGAGGATAACGCTCAGGCTAATAACCGCTAAGCCGAGCCAAATTGGAAGCTCAAACCCAAGCCCCCATTTGATGATAATAAAGGCAAGAACCTGCCCGATCACAGCTGTCCACCGCAGGGTAATAAGGGTTGACCGCCTCAGCCGCCCAGATGTGTGGGGCGAAATCCTAAATAAATGCGTTTTTTCTGCCGCAGACGATGTGCCTGTTGGCAAAGTCTCGAAAAGAGCAGAGATGCGCGCTTTTATCTTTAGCGGAAATTCAAGGCGGTTTGGCATAATATGGCCCTAATATACGCATAGGGCTGTGACAATAGATGTCTTTCAATCCGGCTATTTTGACGCTAAACAAGCCCAAGTTATAAAAGGACCGATCATGACATTTAAATCTTTCGCCCTTGCCATCTTATCCGCCGCAGTTTTGACCGCCTGTTCCGGCGAGCCGCCTGTCGCCCGTAGCGGATCGCCTGTCGTTGTCAGCGGCACAGCCGATATTGGCGGCCCGTTTACATTGGTTAATCAAGACGGTGAAACGGTCACAGAAAAGAGCCTATTGGGCCGCCCTGTTATTACTTATTTCGGGTTTACCTATTGTCCGGATATTTGCCCAACAGCTTTGCAGTCAGTTGGCGTCGCCCTGGCCAGCGTCGATCCTAAAGGTGAGTATTTCCAAACGGTTTTATTTTCCGTTGACCCCGAGCGTGATACGCCGGCCGCGTTAAAGCAATATATATCCGCGCCGATTTTCCCAAAAGGATTGCAAGGATTTACGGGCACGGCTGAACAGGTTGAAGCGGCGAAAAAGGCTTATAAAATCTACGCTGTTAAAGCCGGCGAGGAGGGCGCGAGTGATTATCTCGTCGATCATGTCAGCCTGATTTATCTCTTTGATAAAGACGGCGGGTTTGTCGATGTGTTTACCCATGGCACGCCGGTTAGCGAGCTAATGCAGGCTTTGGACGCTTATAAACGCCAAAACCCGCTTTAAGCTTAGGGCTCTGTTGCGGCAGAAAACCCGAGCCGTTTTAGGTCGGGCTTTTTACCTCTTTGCAGCCCGTCTAATTCTTTAAGCGTAATCGGCTCATCCGGCGCGAGCTGGATCGTCATGGTTCCGCCGTCTTGTAAAAATGTCCCAAGCGCTTGCGTAAACTCGCTATAGATTGACCCGTCCTCTTGTGTCAGGGCGGCAAGGCTACCGATGGCTAACATGCCATTGGCTTGACGGCGCAGAGATTTTGGCGTTTGTCCCATCATTTCTCCTGCGAGTTTAAACCCGCGCTCAACAATGGATTTATCCTCTAGGCTGAGCGCGAAGTCATGGATTTTGAAATTATCCTGCGCCGCCTGTAAATCGGCGGGGCTTGAATCCGGAGTTAATTTGCGAAGCGCGCCAAAACCGGAAAATTCACCTTTATAATTTAAATCAAACCCCTCTTTAAGATCAAAACTGGCGGCTTTGACATTGACGCGGTCTGTGGCTTCATTCATTTCCGTGATGCTCTTGGCCGAAAATATCATTTCGTTAAACCCAAGGCTTTTAATGATCTGCATAGCCTGCTGGCCTTGCGCGGGTAAATTATCAGCCGCTGTGAAATTAAGTGCCAGTTTAGGCATATCGGCATTCATCACGGTGACGCCGTTTTTTGTCTTTGCGCTTTGCTCTAGGGACGGAAGATCAAGGGTGAATATTTGAGACTCAATGCCGAAATCCTTGACCGAAATATTGCCGATTTGGCTGTTTTGCGTCAGTAGATTTAAAAATCCATTCCGCGATTGAACCTGCCCCAGAGCCTTTTCTGCGGCGGGGTTGATAGGCTCAAGACCGCGAAGTTTCGCCGCGCTTAGCCGTATCGTCATGGGTGTTTTATCATCCGTTTTAATCACGATGTCTTTGGCAGCAAAGCGCAAATGCTGATCTTTGGGATCTTGTCCCCATCCCAGCGTGTCAACGTCAAATAAGGTCTTATCCGCTGTGCCGCTAATGCCTTTGAACACGACGGATTCTGGCCCTTGGGGGCCTGTATTAGTCTTGAGGTCTAATCTTGCAACATCCAGCAAGTCGTCAATGTCACTGATAGCGCCAAGATTTTGTGACAAGCTTAATTTTGTTAAGCCTAAATGCTCGATTTCAAGCGATGTATCATCGTGATTAATCGACAGACCGCCAAAGTCGATAACATCAGCCTTGGGCGTTTCGCCGTCCAGGTGAAGCCCGCCAAAATTGACCGTTTTCGCCGTAATATTTTTCCCGTCTTTGGCCGTGATTTGAACATTTTTAAAGCTATAATATCCGGCCTCACCTTTGCGCTCATCCCAAGACAGGCGCTCGCTGGCCTCCCAAAGACCGACGGCTTTCAGGGCCGCGTCTGAATCGGCGGCCTCTACCTTACGCGGCGCCATTTTTAAGACATCCCCAATATCGCCGTAATCAGCACTGCTAATAATGGCTTTAGCATCCCCAACAGAGGCTGTATCACCCGTCTTGGAGTTGCACCCGCCCATAATCATGATAGAGCTAAGAGCAAGTAATGAAACGGCATTCCGAATCGATAGGTTTTTAGGCGATGGAATTTGGATATAGGACATGACAGGTCTTCTCCCCTTTTGGCGTCAGGCGTCATCTTTAAAGACTGGCCGCGCACAGTCCAATGAAAAATCGGCCAGATTAAGGCAAGTGGCTGTAGATTTTTTTGATCCGGATGATCCGCGCATTTTTTATAAGTTTTCCCTGCGGGCGCGGCGTATTTCTTTGCGGGTTCATCCGGCTGATCGTCAGGTGACTGTGATTGTTCCGTCTGAGCGGGCCTTGCCTAAGGCGCAAAAATTTGTCCGCGAGAAAATGGACTGGATTAATGTGCAGCTCGAAGGCCTGCCCCAACCCCAACCTTTTTCCAATGGCCATCCGATATTATTTGAAGGGGAACTTTATGATGTCGTCATGCCGAGCCCTAGAGGGCGGGCGAAGATTGACCGCGATAACCGGAAAATGATTATCCCTGCGAGCGAAGAGACATTATCGGGGCGCGGGCACCGCCTGTTAAAGCGTGAAGCGCGCGCCGCACTTGCGGCCTCCACAGAAATCTATGCTGATAAGCTTGGCAAGTCAGTGGCGAAAATCTCTATTCGCGATAGCCGCACACGTTGGGGCTCGTGTATCTCCCGTAGCGGACAGGGCTATATATCCTATTCATGGCGGCTGATTTGCGCGCCGCCTTTTGTGCTGGATTATGTCTGCGCCCATGAATGTGCCCATATGGTTCACCCCGATCATAGCGCTAATTTTTGGGACTTAACGCAAGAGATATTCCCCGAAACCAAAGCCGCGAAAGCGTGGCTGAAAGTCAATGGCGCGCAGCTTCATGCTGTCGGTGCAGATGTTTAAAGCTGTAGAACGCCGAGGCTGATGAAGGCCCTAGGGCAGGGCAATTTCAATATCTGACAATAAAATATCGAGCCTGTCTTCTTTTGTTTGTAAAATTGGTTTTTGCGCAATGGATAATTTTGCTGATGGCGTTCCGCCAAGCAGGCCCGCCATGTAATCTTTCCAGATACGGGCCGGCGCGCCGCCACCAGTTATTTTTTTCATCGCAGAATTATCATCATTCCCAAGCCAAACCGTTGTCACTAAATCCGGCACATAGCCAATAAACCACGCATCGCGGTAATCATTGGTTGTGCCGGTTTTGCCGGCCACATCGCGGCCCGGAAGCCGCGCCGCGCGGCCTGTTCCGTTATCAACAACCTGCTTCATCGCGCGGTTAATTAACCCCAAGCTATTTTGGTCAATTTTTTTAATCGGCGCGGTTAGCTCACCGGATAGGCTTCGGTCATAAAGCACGCGCCCCTGCGCTGTGGAAATTGTTTTCAGTCCAAAAGCCGGCGCTTGATAGCCGTAACTGGCAAAGGGCTGATAGCTTTGCGTGAGCGCGAGCGGCGTCACTTCTTGCGCGCCGAGGGCCAAGCTAGGATGCGGGGCTAACCCGTCAAGGCCAAGCTCCGCCGCGCGCTGACTAACACGGCTCATGCCAATATCTTGGCCTAAAGCGGCTGCGATGGTGTTAATGGAATTTGCCAAAGCCGTTTCCAATGTCATAGGGCCGTCATAGCGCTGGGTGAAATTACGCGGGCTCCATGTGCCGCCCGAAATTTTAACCGTAATCGGGGCATCAATGCGCATATCCCACGGCTGAATGCCGGCTTCAAAGGCGGTTAAATAAACAAAGGGTTTAAAAGCCGATCCGGGTTGACGGCGGGCCTGTACGGCGCGGTTAAACGGGCTGGCTTCAAAAGAGCGTCCGCCCGTCATCGCCAATACGCCGCCCGCCCCGTCAAGCGTGACAACCGCGCCTTGTGTGACGTTTTTAGTCTTAGCCGTTTCAGAATCGAGATAAGCTGCCAGCGCGTTATCGGCCAAAGCTTGGGCGCGCGCATCCAAGGTCGTTGTGACGACTATATCTGTTGTCGGCGTGCCGATTTGGGCTTGAATTTGCGGCCAAATCCATGCGGCAAAATATTCACCAATTTCGCGCGATTCATAAGGCCGGTAACGCAGTTTTGTGCCGAGCGCTGTGTAATGTTGCCAGCGGTCAAGATATCCCGCTGCTTTCATCGCGCTGAGCACACGGGCTGTGCGGCGGCCAGACGCCTGCGCATTGGCGCGCGGATTATAACGTGAGGGCGCTTTTAACAATCCTGCGAGCATAGCGGCCTCAGGCAAGTTTAGCTCTGTGACGGGCTTGCCGAAATAACTCTGCGCCGCCGCGTCAACGCCCCATGTGCCTGCGCCGAAATAAACGCGCTCTAGATACATTTCCAGCAATTCGTTTTTGGTGAAGTCTCGCTCTAGCCAAAGCGCTAAAATGGCTTCTTTAGTTTTGCGCGAGATTGTTTTCTTCTTTGACAAAAAGACATTTTTGGCGAGCTGCTGCGTGATCGTTGATGCGCCCTCGCTATAGCCGCGGTTTTGCAGATTTTTAACAATCGCGCGAATGATCGAATAGGGGTCGATCCCAATATGATTATAAAAGCGCCGATCTTCAATCGCGAGAACAGCATGGACTAAATCGGGCGGCAGGGTGTCAATCGAAACGGGGCTGGCCTCTTTGGCGCCGCGCGTCAGTAAATCGCGGCCATTGCGGTCGACAAATTGAACGCTAATCGGGCGGGTGCGGTCCCAAAGCCGATCCGTGTCTGGAAGCTCGCGGGCCATGATGAATACCCAGCTTAAGACCCCCATAGCGGCAAAATAGCCGGAGAGACATCCAAGCTTTATCATCGGGGCCAGCCATTTTGGGCCGCGCGGCGAACGGCCCGCATGAGCCCGCGCCGCATGGGCCCGTGCTAAAGACGGCGGCGCGGCGGCAATAGGGACGAGAATGTCCGCGTGATCTGGGCGAGATGGCTCCACCGATACCTCTTTAATCATCGCTGCCCAAAGGCAGCCTTAGGGCGATGATTATGGTGAACAAACCCTAAAGGTTTGATTAAGAGGTGATTAAATTTATCAGCAGCCGTTATGACGGCAAAGGCGCGGCTGGCCCAGCTAGTCCGTCAGCTGTTTTTGCCCCCAGTCCCCGGCCTTCAGGGCGGTCACTACTGGCGCAATAGGTTAAAACAGTGGTTCCTTCCGCGCGGCTTTCTTGGCCCGGCTGGAGGAAGTCGAGCGACCCATCGGGGCGGACAGATAAGATAATATCCGTATCATCCCCGCGGGCCTCATAAAGATCAGAGAGTTTATAGTCCTCGGTAAGGCGCGTCACACGGAAGCGCCAGCCGCTCCACCAATCGCGCGTTAACGCATCAAAGCTACGCCCGCGTGTTGATAACATCCGTCCCCGAGAGGTAAAGGCAATACTGTCTTCATTTTCATCCGCGCCCTCTTGGCCCGAGACTTGGAAAACTCTATGGCGGCCCAGCTCCGGCGCGAACTCGACACAGACTAAAGCGTTATAGGCGTCATTTGGCGTGGCTGCGATAAGATGATTAAAGGCCGAATGATCGAGGCTATAATCGGCATTTTCAGATAAGACCTCGCCGTAAAACGTTGTATGGCCTTCCAGCCGCGCCGCGCGCAAACGCCGCCAATTTGTATCGGCAACAAGGACATTAATATCCATATCTTTCAGGGCGCGAGCAAGGCCCAATGACCACGGGTTCGCGCCGACGATTAAAACGCCATTGCCGCTACCGGAGGCCAATCCCAAAGCTTTGGAGAGAGGCGCGATAAAAAATCCTGCGAAACCAACTGTTGCGAAAACCAGCGCAAAAGCAAGCGGGATGAAATAAGCGCCTTCATCACCGCGCCCTAAAACTTGCAGCTCTGCCGCAAAGAGGCCAGCAACGGCCACAGCGACAACGCCGCGCGGAGCGATGAAACTAATGAGCAGGCTTTCGCGCCAATTCAGGCCCGACCATAGCGTTGAGACCATAACAGCCACAGGGCGAACAAACAGCATCATCCCTAAAACAAAGGCAATGACTTTCCAATCGGTGACAAAAGCCGTGAGAATTTCTGGCGTGAGGGTGGCTGTTAAAATCACGAAAATACCCGAGACAAGAATAATCGCGATGTTTTCTTTAAAGCGGCGCATCTCTACCATTGAGGCATATTTCGTATTGGCCATGGTCATCCCTAAGGCCGTCACAGCCAAGAGGCCTGTTTCTTCTGCGAGTGTATTGGCCAGCACATAAATTAAGAGCACCCACGCCAGAACAATCGGCGCTTTTAGGTATTCCGGAATATGTCCGCGGCGAAACGCCCAGGCTAGGCCATACCCCGAGACAACGCCGATAATGCCGCCAAAGACAGCCGCGCCAACCAGTTTGGCCATAGCGAGCGGAATAGACGCGCCCATTTGCGAGAAGCGAATAAATTCATAACCGCCCACAGCAAAAAGTGCGCCGACAGGGTCATTGACGATACCTTCCCATTTCAGAACATTGGCTGGACGGCTCTTAAGATGGGCTTGACGCAAGAGCGGCATAATGACGGTCGGGCCTGTGACAACAAAAAGACCGCCGACCATGGCCGATATATCCCATGATAAACCAACGACATAATGCGTCAGCCCTGCGCCTAAAATCCAGGCGATGGGCGCGGCAAGAAACACCATGCGCCCAACCGCTTTGGCGGAATCGCCCAAATCTTTAAACCGTAGATTCAGCCCGCCTTCAAACAGAATAATCGCCACGGCAATTCCAATCATCGGACGGTAAAGATTACCAAAATCTTCTTGGGGGTTCAGCCGCAAGGTCTCTAGCATTGAATGAATCGGGGCGAGGCTCGAAATACCTAAGAGCGCGCCGATAAGCGGGCCAAAAATTAATCCGGCAATGGCCATTAAAACAATGGCGGGTTTTTGCAATCGCCAGGCGAGCCATTGCGCGCCAATGCCAAGCGCCCCGATCAGGGCTATTTTAAAAGGAAGCGCGTTTGATATGTGATGCGCGCCGTCAACGGCTGAAGCTAAAATCATAATTTGCGTCTATATCCTGTTATATCAGTTATGCGGCGCCCAAAGCAGTTGAGATAAGAGCGAGTTCTAATCTTCTTCAACCCTATAGATATTGAACCCAATCTCATTTGACCCATAATCGCCATTGTCATAGGTTTCGACGCGGTCTTCAAACCATTTCAAAAGATGCATATAAATGCTCTCAAAAAGACCGTCTAAATCTTTATCAGAGGCCGGGAGGTCAATTTCATACTTTTGGCTATTTTCAATGCTGATATACATGCGCTCGCCTTCTTTGCGGCATGTCAGAACAAGGCGCATATAATCACCTTCACCGGAAATACGAACGGCGAGGCCGAAACTAATCGGCTCTAGCGGTAAAAACCCTTTTCCTGAAACGGAAAAGGCCGCCGACCGGTAATTTTGCGCTGCAAAAGGGCCTTGCGGGGGAACGAGGAAAACACAGGGGCCAGCGGGGTCCAAATAGGCGCATAGGCCATCCCGAATATTTTCAGCAATCGAGCGGGTCTGCGCATAATTGTCAAAACTGCGTTCGCCGTAAATACGGGCCGCTGCTGCAATTTCTTCGCGTTTAGTCATGATGATTACCCTGAATTTACAGCTTGTCTTAGCCTGTAACTATAGGCCCATCGCCATTCAGGCCAAGCCATTTTTTGAAAAAAAACAGTTTAAGCCGCTTCGCCTGTTACAGGTGCAGCTATCTGTCTAAAGTTTGCTCTTATTGGGAGCGTCTGCTGTTTTTTCCGACGCGCGGCGTAAATTTTCCATCAATTTCGGCGTATCCTTGCGCAGCGCCCGCCGCATGATAAAGCGCGGCACGGGAATTTTAAGCGCAAGACGGGCCTGATAGGTTACGCGGCTATAGCCAGAGCCGAGCGGTTTTATTGTCCAAACTGCGTCTTGAATTTTCATATCGCCGCCGCGCCGCTGAATATCCATGCGGTGAAACGGCTTATACTGTGTCTTGAAAATCGTTTTAAAATGACCCAGCGGAAATGGCGCATCAAAGCGCTGTTCTCTTATATCCCACGCGCCATCAGCAGCAGCTTCTAATATGCGGCAGGAGGTCATATCTTTGACAATCTCAACTGATGCGGCGCAATTTGTCATGATCTGCCAAATCTGCTCGGGGCTGGCTTTAATATCGACGGCGGCATAGGCTTCAAGAGCATTGTCGCGGCGGGATTTATCACGCCAAATCTGTGATATAACACCGCCGTTTTTTAGGGTCTCATGCTCTTGCGCCGATAAAATGCGGGGCTCTGCGGCAAAGCTATAGGATGATATTAAAGCCGTCATAAGACATATCCACAGCGCCCTTAAACCGCGCATCATGTGCGGATTGACGTTATATGCGCTGCGTCTAAACTCTCGCCAAGTGCAGGCGTACGGGGCGCGCGCTGTGTAAGAGGCGGATTATAATAGCTTTGATATAGCTGCGCGGGTGAGGCGCCCAAATGCGCGCGCCATAAAATCATGATATTTCTATATTGCGTGCGCCATAAGCCATAGCGCTCAAAGCGGCGCGGCGAGCTTCCGATTTTAAGGCGAGATTTTTTAACGCGGCCCCGCGATTTCAGGGCGCGGCGTATGACCATATCTTCTAATATGGGGGCCTGTATCAGCGCCTGTTTTAGCTGCGGCCAGAGCGCGGCCAGATCATCACGGCGAAAGAAAAACCCTTGATCGCCAAAACTTGTTAGGGCGCTATCAAAGCGGGCAAAATATTCAAAAAGGCGATAACCCGTGCGGGGCGCACCAAAATTGAGGCGAAACATACCCAAGGCCGTATCGGGTGTTGATAAAATCTGGCGGATGTCATTTGGCGCCTTTGCATCGGGGCTTGAATCGGCATGTAAGACCCAAATCGCCTGACAATTTGGATTATTTATGGCCATATCTAAACCCTGCGCAATTTGCACCCCGCGTCCACGCGGGGCGGGCAACCATGTGATTTTATCCGCTAAGCTTAGAGGTTTTGGGGCGATATTCTTTGGGGCGTTGGGCCGTCCCTCGCCGTCGATGATGTAAATAAGCGCAACATCCAATCTCGCAAGCTGGGTGAGCAGGCGCGCTAAGGCGGCATCATCTTTAAAAATAGGGATAACCACATTAATCTGCGGCGGGGTATCAGCAGCTATGAGGGTCATAAGGCAGCTATGCCGCGTGCGGAGCTATATGTCACGTCACACCCGTTCACAAATTTGCGCGGTGATATCTTACAGCGTAACATCATATGGCCCGATCATAACTTATAG
>CAZEOD010000037.1:13919-25012 GCA_964513675.1 uncultured Caulobacterales bacterium
CCCGATCATAACTTATAGTAATGCCTAGAGACGCCTTGGCTGGCTGCGGCCCAATCACTGGCGGCGCTGCGCTTTTGATGGGCGGCGAAGGCGGCTTCGGATTTAAAAATTTCAGTAAGATGATAGCGGCCCGCAATTTTGGAATCCTCGGCGATATCAAAGCGTTGGCAGCCCGCTTCCGCGCGGCTTAAGCGAATATGGCGCGGCAAGGCCTCGGCTATAATGCGGCGGCGGGCGGGCGGTACATCCATATGGCCCGCTAATATAACGGATTTTGGGTTATTAAGGCTGGATTTATAAATCGACATTAACCCCTTTTGATAATTTGGAAATAGAGGCTCCCAGCCTAGCTCTTGGCTCAGGCGCGTATTAGACACCCGTTTTGTCTCGGCATAAAAGCTGCGCGCCATATCTGATATCTCTGGGCTGTCGACTGAGACCTCGGGCGGCAGCGGCGCTCCGCAGAGCCGCGCAGCAAACCGCAGCACATCTTGCGGGGCGGCGGGACAGTTATCAGCAACATTATAAACCGAAACAGGATTAGGGGCGGCAATTGACGCGGTGATGGCCTGCGCGATATCTTCGGCGTGAATACGGTTGACGATATGGTCTTGTTTAATCACTGCGCGGGCATCGCCTGATTCAAGGCGGCGAAACGGATCACGGCTTTGCCCGAAATAGCTGCCGCCGTAAATGCCGGCAAGACGGAAAACATGAATAGGAAGGCCGCTTTCAAGCCAGGCTATTTCTGCATCCGCGCGATATGTGCCGCGCGCTAGTCCGGGGGAGGGCGGCTCATGCTCAAAGGCCCAGTCGCCGTTGCGGTCGCCATAGACACTTGTGGCAGATAAATAGCCCGCCCATTTAACGCGCGGCGCGAGGGCCGTGATAGCGCCGTCAATCGCCGATAAAAAAGGATCTCCTGCGGCAGAGGGCGGCTGGGACATAATCACAACATCAGCCTCGCTGAGGGCGCGGCGCAGCGCGCTGGATATATGGCCGTCAAATTTCACGCCCTGAACGCGGGCTTTTAAATCATCAGGCCATTTATCGGGTGTCCGGCTTGTCCCCGTTAATTTTATATCAGCCGGCAAATGGGTAATCAGAGCTTTTGCCGTATAGCCAAGGCCTAAAAACACCCAATTTTTAAGAGGCGGCTTGACCGTGCCTAACTGAGTTTTAATGCGTTGCGTGATTGTCAAAACGAAGCTCTCTGTTTACAGGACAGCATGATCTTAACGCGCTTTCCCTCTGGCTGTCTACGCTCCGCTTGCATAATGGGGGCGGGCCTATCTTTATTTTTTGCGCCGATAACGCGCGCGCAAGAGGTCGCCGCGCCGCCGCCAACCGATTTTGATTTGCGCCACGAAGCCTGTTTGGATGCCATTAGTGACACCCCCGAAGCGGCTTATGAAGCCGCGTTGACATGGCAAAATGAAGGGGGCGGGTTTCGGGCGCAGCATTGTATTGCCATGGCGCTTTTTGGGCTGGGACGTACAGAGCTTGCCGCGCACCGGCTCGAGCGGATTGCCCGCGCCCCGCATAGCGTGACGGATAGGCAAAAAGCGGATTATTATTTTGAGGCCGTCGGCTTTTGGATATTAGCCGAAGATTATAAGAAAGCCCGCGCCGCCGCAAATGCAGGGTTAGAGCTACGGCCAGACCATATTGATTTGCTGATCGCCCGCGCCCGATCTTTGGCGGGGCTAAAAAATTATAAAGCCGCCGAAAAAGATTTAAACCAAACGCTCGTCTTGGCTCCGCACCGCGCCGACGCTTATCGTTACCGCGCAGATTTACATTTAAAACAAGATGATTATGACGCCGCTATGCGGGATATTGAAAAATCATTATCTCTTGATGACACGCAAATTGAAACGGCGCTTTTGCGCGGAGATATTCGCGAAGCCATGCGAAAAGCAGAGCGGCAAGAGATTGAAGCCGGCCTTAATCTTCCTCCGCTCAAACGGCCAGAAAATGACGCCGCTGGGGATTTAGTTGTGCCGCCTTTTGTCGATGACCGCCCGCCGAGCCCTGAAAAGAACTAGGCAGGTTAATTCATTAAATCTACGGATTTAACTCTTCTTGCGTTGGCCCAAGGGTTTCCAAAAAGAAATCCAAGATTTGGCGGTCGCGATGAATTCGGTTCGCCTGTCCGCGAAAGCCGTGTTTTTCGCCGGGATAGGTCATCAAGCGCATGTTCTGCCGCCCTGATTTTTGCATCGCGTCTATTAATTTCACGCTATGACGAAAGACCACATTATCATCGGCCATGCCGTGTATCAGCAGCATGTCTTCTGTTAAGCCGCCGAGATGGGAAAAGACAGAACTTGTCTCATAAGCGCCTTGGGTATAATTCGGATGGTCTGGGCGCGGGTCACCCAGATAACGTTCGGTATAAGCCGTATCATATAGCGCCCAATCTGTGACGGGCGCGCCGGACACACCTGAGGCATAATGATTGGTTTGCGCCAACATATGCAGGCTCATATAGCCGCCATAAGACCAGCCATAAATACCTATTTTTTCAGGATCAATAAAGGGTTGCGCTTTCAGCCACTCAGCGCCGGTCGATTGATCGACCACTTCGGCTTTGCCCATGCTACGGTAAAGCACATCTTCAAAGGCTTTCCCTCGATTGGCCGCGCCGCGATTATCAAGTTGAAAAACCACAAATCCATGACCCACCAGCATTTGCGCCATCATATTGCCCCAAGACCGGCTGACGCGCTGTACACCTGGCCCGCCGTAAATTAGCGTGACAGCAGGACGTTTTTCCCCAGGCGCAAGGTCTTTGGGTTTATACAGAACATAATCCATCATTGTGCCGTCATCGGCTGGAATTTGGCCAAATTCAGGCGCAACATGCGCCCCCAGAAACTCAGCGTAAGGATGATCGCTCTCGGCCGATAAATTATTCTCACGCAGCCATAATAACGGCTCGCCCTGATTATCAAAAACGCGGCTTTGCGGCGGTGTTGAAGGATTGCTAAATCCGCCAATATAGCGCGAACAATTCGCCGCAAAACTGGCAGTGTGACGTCCTGCGCCATCCGAGATTTGCGTCAGGCCCGTCCCGTCCATATTGAGCTTAAAGATATGGCGCTCAAGCGGCGTATCTTGCCAGCCAGAGACATAAATTTCGCCAGTGTCTTCATTCAGGCAATTCAAAGAATTAACCAATAATCCCTCCGGGCTTATCGCCGTCTCTGTGCCATCTGGCGCGAGGGTAAAGACTTGCCGTTTATCATTCCGCTCTGCGGTGTAGATAAGATTTCCATTGCCTAGCGCGCGGTAGCTAGAGCGAATATTCAGCCATGTCGGAGAGGTCTCGGTGTTTAAAATCTTAGACGCGCCGGTTTTTGGATTTATTTCATAGATAATATGCGTCTTGTGATCGCGCTTTAAAACGCCTGCATAAAGCTTTTGACCATCAGCGCTCCATGATACCCGCGTTAGATAAACATCCGCGTCATCGCCAATATCAACCCATGTTGTGCTCCCCCCGAGCCGCGCGACAATACCAAGCTTAACGGCGGCATTATCTGTGCCTGCAAAAGGATAGCGTTGATTGACGGTTGAAATGCCGTCAGGCCCAAAGTCAATCCGGCTTTCAATCGCAATCGGGCTTTCATCAATTTGTGTATAGGCGAGGCGGCTGGCATCGGGTGACCACCAATAGCCCGTGGAGCGCGCGAGTTCTTCTTGAACAACAAAGCTCGCGGTGGCGTTACGAATGGTGCCGCTCGCGCTATTGGTTAATTGGCGTTCAAGGCCGCTGTCGATATCGGTGACATAAAGCTCGTTCTCCCGAACATAGGCAACATATTGCCCGCCGCTTGCGACTTTAGGATCGGATTCAAAGCCCAAAGTCGCTGTGACTTGGCGGCTTTCCTTGGCCTTTAAATCATAAAGATAAACATCGCCGCCAAGCGGGAACATCAAAAGGCTATCAGAGACAAATTGATAAGAGATAATACCCGAGCCATATTCACGCGCGCGTTCACGGCGGTTTTTCTCTTCTTCGGATAAGACCTCTGGCCGATCAATCAGATCTGTTGAACTCACCAATAGGCTATCGACGCCGCTTTCAATGTCATAGGCCCATAAATCAAGCTGTCCGGGATTATCAGCCCGCCCGCGCAGAAATGTCACCATTGTCCCATCGGGCGATATCACTGCATTGCGCAGCCCCGCCCGCCCGCTCAGGCTCGGCGCAGAATTAATCCGCTCCGGCGTTAAAATACCGGCGGCGGGGTTTCGCGTAATATAGCTTTCAGCTTTTGGCTGGCTGGCCTCAACGGCTGTATCTAGCGGCGTTTTATCATCGGAGTTTGACGGGGCCTTATTGCCCGTACAGGCGGCGAGCGCCAACAGGCTTGTTGAGAGTAAACTGGCCCGCGCTATTTTTTTGATTGAAAACATATCTATCTTGCTCGCTTTGTGACGTTAGCGGCAGTCTTTGCTGCTCTGCGTTAATTATCACAGACCTTATGCCGTAATATAAGCCGGATAAGCAAGAGATTTGCGCAAAGGGCCGCCATAATGAATGGGCAGGGAGACTTAGGGCTGGGGCTGTCGGTGTGAAAGGATTTATTTAGTCTTGATGAAGGGCCCAGCCGCCTTTTTTCAGAATGAGGCGTAAACCCAGATAGGCCATTAAGCCAATGGGGCCGTAAATAAATGTCAGCAGCAGGCAAGGAATTAAAAGCCAATGTGAAAACCCGCGCTTTTGCGCATCGCGCGCTTCCCAGGCCCCTATGAATAAATCAAAGACCAGATAATGTGACCAGCCAATTAAAATCCCGATATCAGAGCCAAAAATATTGCGCACACCTTCCAGTGTTGAAAAACTGACTGGGCCGTCAAATGCGACATGGCCAGTAATGCCAAAGCCCATGGCTAATATCATACAGATAAAATAAACCCCGCCGAGCATAAGCGGGTAGAACATGGAATGAACCACGACCCGCGTTCCGCTCCAGCGCGGAGCTAAAATAAGTAAAGCCCATGCCGGCAAGACAGACAGGTTAACGAGGGTAAAAATAAGCGATAAATCCATTTGGCCTGATAGCATAAATAAAGCCAAAGGGGAGATAATTTTTAAGCCGATAAATCCACATGTATTTAATTTTACATATCTATTAATTTACTCGCGCAAATTTTTAAAGCGGGTAGCTATTTAACCACTTGGCGCTTTAATTATTGCTATCTGGCGTGTCTAATTCCTGCGCGAGGCCAGACAGGGCGGCGGCGAAGACGGGGGCGGAGAAGTTTTCGAGGTCTTCAATACGCTCACCAATACCGATGGCATGTATAGGCAGGCCGAATTTATCAGATAGCGCAACCAAAACGCCGCCTTTGGCTGTACCATCAAGCTTGGTCATAATCAGGCCGGTTACGCCCGCTGTTTTTTGGAAGGCTTCGGTTTGCAGAAGCGCATTTTGCCCCACCGTGGCATCCAGCACAAGGATCGAGTGATGCGGCGCGCTGGCGTCATGTTTTTGAATGACGCGCACAACTTTGGCCAGCTCATCCATAAGTTCGGTTCGGTTTTGCAGGCGGCCGGCCGTGTCGATCATGAGCACATCATAATGCTCCTCATTGGCTTTATGGATGGCATCATAAACAAGGCTGGCCGCATCAGATCCAAGCTTACCAGAGACAACAAGCGCATCGGCGCGTTCGCCCCAGACTTTAAGCTGCTCAACGGCGGCGGCGCGAAATGTGTCCCCTGCGCAGAGCAGGACTTTTTTGCCTTGATCGCGATAACGTTTCGCGAGCTTACCAAGCGTCGTGGTTTTGCCCGATCCGTTAACGCCGGTAAATAAGATGATTTCAGGTTTTGCCCCGCTGAGGATGAGCGGTTTTTCCAGCGGCGTTAAAATATCAGAAATGACATCGGCGAGGGCGATTTTAACTTCTGTATCTGTAACTTCTTTATCAAAGCGGTCTTTCGCGAGGCGCTCGGCCACTTTCATCGATGGGCCGACCCCAAGGTCAGCGCCAATAAGCAAATCTTCAAGGTCTTGTATCGCCTCGTCATCCAGCTTTCGCGTCTTAAATAGCGCCGCCATATTCTCCGACATTTGCGATGTCGATTTTGATAGGCCTTTTGAAATGCGGGTTAGAAAGCCGCCTTCGCGGGATTCGCGCTCGGCTTGTTCGGCGGCGCGGCGCACGGCAAGCGCCTCTGCGATACGGGCGTCGTCTTGGGCTTGGGCTTCGCGGAGGGCTTCTGCGGCGGCGGCGTCTTTGGCGGCCTTTGCAGCGGCCTCTTCTTTGCGGCGCTCAAGGGCGGCGCGGCGGGCGGCTTCGTCTTCGGCGGCGCGGCGGGCCGCCTCTTGCTTGGCAGCCTGCGCGGCAGCCTCTTCGGCGCGGCGGCGCGCGGCCTCTTCGGCCTCAATTTTAGCTTTTACGGTAGCCGCAGCTTCGGCGTCTTTTGCGGCTTTTAATTGGGCCGCCTCTTCGGCTTTTCGCCGGGCCTCGGCCTTGGCTTTTTCCTGAGCGGCAAGCGCTTCGGCTTCGGCGCGGATTTTGGCCTCGCGGGCTTTGCGTTCTGTTTCGGATTTTTCAAAAGCGGCTTCAGCTTCGGCAAGGCGCTGGGCTTCAAGCTCTTTGGCGCGTTTTTCCGCCGCGAGTTTTTGCGCGGCTTCAACATCTTTGCGGGCTTGGTCTTCGGCCTTGGCTTTGTCTTCTGCCTCAAGGCGGGCCGCGTCGTCTTCGGCGAGATCAATGCCGCTATCTTTTAGATCTTGCTGGCGAGCAGATTTAAGGGCAGCGGCATTAATCGCGGCCATTCGCGCGGCCATGTCTTCATTGACACGTTTTTGCGCAGCGGCGCGTTCTGCGGCCTCTTCGGCCTGTTTATCCTCTTTGGATTTGCGGCCAAAAGTGCGGGCAAAAAACCCTTTTTTCTTTGTCTCGTCACTCATGGCTGAAGGTCCCCTAACAGATAGTCGCCATCTGACCCTGTTATTTTTACCGCGCGTAGACTACTCGCCGCAGGTGGATTGTCTAGTTTAATTAAAGAGAAGTCCGGTAAGCGCCCAAGGCCCGTCTCTTCGAACAAGGCCATATCCGTTTGGCCGATACGCTGTGATAAATGCGCCGCTTTCACCTCTGCGCCGGCTTGCCGTAGCGCCTTAGCGCGGGCCTTTATAATATCGCCTTTAATCGGCGGCATTTTGGCCGCCGGCGTGCCTTCGCGGGCGGAATAAGGAAAGACATGCAGCCACGGCAAAGGCAGGCGGTGGATGATCTCAAGGCTTTGGACGAACATGGCCTCGTCCTCGGTCGGGAAGCCGGCGATGATATCGGCCCCGAAGCTAAAGCCCGGCCGCGCCGCCATCAGGGTCTCGCAGAGGGTGATCGCATCTTCGCGGCTATGACGGCGCTTCATGCGCTTTAGAATCATATTATCACCATGCTGGAGGGATAAATGTAAATAGGGCATCATGCGCGGGTTGTTTATGAGCGCATCCATCAGGCTGTCATCCACCTCTGCGGGGTCGATAGAGGACAGGCGCAGGCGGGGAAGTTCTGGGACAAGTTTTAAAATGCGGCGCACTAAATCACCGAGCGGCGGCGCGGCGGGCAGATCGCCCCCCCAAGAGGATAAATCAACGCCCGTGAGGACAACTTCCTTAAAGCCCTCCCGAACGAGGCCGCGAATATGGCTAACAACTTCGCCGGCCGGCACAGAGCGCGCAGGGCCGCGCCCAAAGGGGATAATACAAAAAGTGCAGCGGTGATCGCAGCCATTTTGAACTTGCAAGAAAGCGCGGGTTCGGCTTTGGCTTTTCTCTAAAACGCGGTTGCCGCCACTGACGAATTGCGGCGCTGTTTCTGTAATTGACATAATGTCATTGACGCGAATTTTTGGCCCGCGCAATAATAGCTCTGGATCAAAGCTTGGGCTCAGCATTTTTTCGGCATTGCCGAGAACATGATCGACCTCGGCCATATCGGCAAAGCCTTGCGGGTTGAGCTGCGCCGCGCAGCCTGTGACAATAATGCGGGCGTCGGGATTGTCTTTCTTGGCGCGCCGAACCGCACGGCGGGATTGGCGCACGGCTTCATTGGTCACAGCGCAGCTATTGATAATGACGCTATCGCCCAAATCATTATCGCGGGCATGGGACGCCATAATGCTGCTTTCATAGGCATTAAGCCGGCAGCCCAGCGTGATAACTTGGGGCGTTTTGGGGCCGGATATGTCGGGGGGGCCAGATATGTCGGGCGTCTTTGCCATTGCGGTTATGTGGACATGATGAGCGCAAGCGTCAAGGGCGGTGATGCTATGAATGAGACGGAAAAACAGGGCTTTAACGGAGTTATGATTTTTAGGCGCTCATTTTTTGATAAGGCCATGTCCCCGCCCAGCTTTATAAGGCGGGTTTAAAGACAGCCTTAATGACGGCTTCAGCTTCGCTTTGAGAGTTTAATATGCACGGCCTTATAGGGCATATTCTCGGTCATAACTGCGCGGTGACCATGTAGAGTGGGATTAAATGTGACGCCTGATTCCAGATAATCTTCTGCAATATAAAGATCCCCTTGGGTGAATGTCTTGGAGTCGCCATTTTGCAAATCTATGCGTATGCTGCCGCTCAGAACAATCAGAAGCGTCGGATCGCCTGCAACATGATAATCTGATGAATAATATTCACTATGGCGCAAGCGAAAATTCACAGCGTCAATTTGCTCGGATAGCTGTCGGGTGATGTCACCGCTTAAGGTCTCATGGCGCTGCCCAAAATAAGAGGGGCCGCGTCCGTCATTGCTAATGGTCGGGATGGTTATTTCGCGCGCTTGGCTCATGGCGTATCTCCGCCGCCAAATCTTTCGCTCCACGCCGCGATATCTTCGTCTTCAATTTTCGTAAATAAGACATCGGGCGTGGAAATTTTATGGCCATGCGGCAGGGCGTCAATCGAGCCCGCAATACGCTCGGCATCACCAAAGACCCATGTGCGGTTTTGCTTCGGAATATTAAGCGCATCAAGAATGGTCTTGGCCGAGTCGGGGATGATCGGCTGGGCAATGACGCCGAAAAGCGCGGCCAAATTCAGGCCAACGCGCGTGCCGATTGCGGCTTGGTCAATATCGGTTTTATAATGCGTCCACGGGGCGGCTTGGGTTAAATATTCGTTCCCCGCCGCCCAAATGGCACGGGTTTCGGCCATGGCCTTGCGAAACTCTTTTGCGTCATAATAGGCGAGCAGTTGCGGAATACGGGTTTGCTGCTCTTGGGTAATCCATGCCTCGGCGTCACCGGCTTCACCGCCAGATGGGACATGGCCATCAAATTTAGAGGCTGTATATTTTGTAATACGGTTGATAAAATTACCCAGCACATTAGCGAGATCAGAATTAATCGCGGCTTGGAAGCCTTCCCATGTAAAGCTAGCATCCGTGCTTTCAGGGGCATTGCTCATAAGATACCACCGCCAGTAATCAGACGGAGCGATATCAAGGGCTTGATCCATAAATACGCCGCGTTTTTGGGACGTTGAAAATTTGCCGCCATACCAGGTCACCCAATTAAAGGCTTTCAATTGGTCGACTAATTTCCAAGGCTCACCAGAGCCAAGTATCGTTGCCGGAAAAGACAATGTATGAAAGGCGACATTATCTTTGCCCATAAATTGCACATAGGTCACATCATCTGCGCCTTTATCGGTGCGCCACCAGCGCTCCCAATCGCTATTTGTTTGCGCAGCCCAATCTTGTGTTGCCGCAATATATTCTATGGGGGCATCAAACCAAACATAAAACACCTTGCCGTCAAAGCCCTCGCGGATTGTGCCGTCGGCCTGGGTGACAGGAATGCCCCATGATAGATCGCGCGTAATCGACCTATCGCGCAGGCCTTCGTCCAGCCATTTATAGGCAATGGAGCTTGCGAGATGCGGCCAGCCTTTGGCCGCATCAATCCAAGCCCGCAGTTTATCGGTCATATGGGATTGTTTTAAAAATAAATGGGTTGTATCGCGAATCTCGACATCTTTAGACCCTGATACGGCCGAGTAAGGATCGACCAAATCAATAGGGTCAAGCAGCCGCCCGCAATTATCACATTGATCGCCGCGCGCTTTTTCATATCCGCAATCCGGGCATGTACCTTCGACATAGCGGTCAGGCAAAAACCGGCCATCTGCGTTGGAATAAACCTGCTGGCTTGTCCGCTCTTCGATTAAACCATTGGCCTCGAGGGCATGGGCAAAATGCTGCGTCAAGGCATGATTTGACGGGGCGCTGGAGCGGCCAAAATAATCATAGGTCAGGCGAAATTTATCACCGGCCTCTTTTTGGGCGGCGTGCATTTTGGCGCAATAATCTGCGACCTCCATACCGGCGTCTGCTGCGGCCAGCTCTGCCGGCGTGCCGTGCTCATCCGTTGCGCAAATATAAAGGACCTCATGCCCGATCAGGCGCATGGCCCGGGCATAAACATCGGCGGGCAACATGGAACCCGCTAAATTTCCAAGATGTTTAACGCCGTTAATATAGGGCAGGGCAGATGTGATGAGTATTTTTGACATAGCCTGCTAATAAATCTCTCCGTCAAAACTACAAGCCTTAAAACGCCGAGAGTCAGATTACGCAAAAAAATACCACGCCATAGCAAGGCCGTTATGAGCGCTGTGAAGCACAACCGCCGCCCAAAAGCCATAGCGCATACGGACAAAGCCTAAAATAACCCCGGCGATAAATTGCGGGGTCACTAGCAAGATCATATGGAATTGAAATCTAGCTTCGGCGTAATTTAAAAGATGGACAAGGGCAAAAACAATCGCGATTCCCCAAAATAAAAACGGGAAAATATTCTGCGCGGCGGATTCATGTCGCCCCTCGATATTTTGGGTTTTGTCATAGCGCCGCATATATATAATAAACGCGCCAAGCACCAAAACACAGGCCGGCAAAGCCAGATGCATGATGGCGGCTCCCTTTAAGATTATAGCTAGAATGGCCCCGATCGTGAGGACAGTCGGCATAATCATTAAAATCCCGCGGACATGACCAAGCCAAGATCGAAAGAAAGTTTCTTCAAGCAGAGGCGCCATTATAATGGCGCTCCAAAAATA